>NZ_CP019936.1:2697725-3395300 GCF_002009425.1 Thiosocius teredinicola | reverse complement strand
TGAGTCATTCGAAGGCGATGAACGCATGTTCGTCGGCATACTGCACGACATGAGCGCCTACAACGAAGCCCAGCGGCAGATCGTTTCGCAGGCGATCGCGATCAAGCGCACGACGCAGGAACTGGAAGAGATCAGCCAGGTGGCGTCGAAGGATCTGCAGGCGCCCCTGCAGCGCATCGCAACCTTGAGTGAGGCCTTCGGTGCGGAACACGCCAGCTCGCTGAGCGGTTACGAACGCGCCCAGCTCCAGCACGTAACCGACGAGCTCAGAGACATGGGCGAACTGGTAAAAGGGCTGGCCGACTATGCGGGCACTCAGACCAGCGATTTCGAGACGGTCGATCTCGACGCAGTGCTCGCGGCGGTCAAGAAAGACCTGTCGTTGAACATCAAGGAGAGCGGCGCAACCATCAATGTCGAACCGCTGACGGTGGTGCGCGGTAATTCGCGTCAGCTACGCCAGGTGTTCTGGAACCTGCTCGACAATGCGATGAAGTTTCGCGATTCGTCGCGTCCGCCGCAGATCGATATCGGTATCGCCCCCGATGCCGAGACCGATGCGGAACACACGGACGGCAGCCGTGTGACCGTGCAGGTTCGTGACAACGGTTTGGGGATTCCGCAAGAGGCGTTCAGCATCGTGTTCGATGCCTTCCAGCGATTGCACCCGCGAGAGAGTTTTCCCGGCAATGGATTGGGACTCTCGCTGTGCCGCAAGATCGTCGAGGGGCTGAACGGGTCGATCCGTGTCACCAGTACCGTCGGGCAGGGCAGCATATTTTATGTGACCCTGATGCGTGCACCGGCCGACGTCGAAGACTAGTTGCCGACCCCGATCTGCTCATCCCAGTAGGGCCGTTCTCCGAAGCGGCCCGCAAGAAAGTCGGTGAAGGCCCGAACCCGTCTGGGCGTCAGACGCCCCGGCGGAAAAACGGCGTACATGTGCATCGGCTTTCGGCAGTAGTCGTCCAGGATCGTCACCAGCCTGCCGTCGGCGATCCAGTCGGCACAGGCGAACGTCGGCGTCGTGATGATACCCAGACCTGCGGCAGCGGCCGCGATCAGTACGTCACCGTTGTTGGCGCTGAAGCGGATGCCGGGGATCGTGGCATGCCTGCTGCCGACCTCGCTGCGAAACTCCCACGCCTGGCGTAACGTGACGTTGTTGTAGTGCAGGCCGACGTGCTGCGGCAACTCGTCGGGCGTTTGCGGCTCGCCGTGCTGTTCGATATAGCTCTGGCTGGCACAGGTTGCGAAGCGGATAGTGGTCAGCTGGCGGGCGATCAGCGTCGAGTCCTGTAGCTCACCGATGCGAATTGCCATGTCGAACCCTTCTTCGACCAAGTTGATCTCACGATCGTTGAGGTCCAGGTCCAGCTCGATGGCGGGGTGTGCGCACAGAAAATCATTGACCGCGCCGGTCATGTGGCGAAGCCCGAATGAGAGGGGGGCTGCGACCTTGAGCTTCCCACGCAGTTCAGTCGCTGCAGTCTCGAGGCTCTGCTCCGCCTCGTCGAGTTCGGCGAGGATGGCGACGGCGCGCTGGTAAAATTGGGTGCCGGCCGAAGTCAGGGATTGGCTGCGTGTGGTGCGTGCCAGCAATTGCGCACCCAGGTGTTTCTCCAGCAGGCTCACACGCCGGCTGACGACCGATTTGGTCGCGCCGAGGCGCTCTGCGGCCTTGCTGAAGCTGCCGGTATCGACAACGGCGACAAAGGCCTCGATGTTGGCGAATCGATCCATATTGTTGCAAATAATAGAACAGAGAAATACGAAAAACCCTATTTATTGCTCATCTTAAAACAATCAATCTCTTCTCAACGGCAGTGCACCGCGCTGCATCAACCCATGAGGCGCCGCGCAGGCGCAGCGGAGAGATGAATATGAGCAAGCCAATCCAACACGTTTTACGCATCGACAGCAGCGCGCGTCGCGATGGTTCGATATCGCGCGAGCTGGGCGACGAGATCGTCGAGCGGCTGGTCAAGGCCAACCCTGGCCTGACCGTCGTCACGCTCGACCTGGCGGACGGCGTCGCGCACATCGATGCCGACTGGGTGGGTGCCAATTTCACCGCAGTCGATGAGCGCACGTCGGCACAACGTGATCGGCTTGCCACATCGGACGATGCAATCGCTGCCGTGCTCAACGCCGATGCACTCGTGCTGACCGCGCCGGTCTATAACTTTTCCATACCATCGGTTCTCAAGGCGTGGATCGATCATATCTGCCGTGCGGGCAAGACATTCCGCTATACCGACAAGGGGCCGCTCGGCTTGGTCGGCGACAAACCGGTCTATCTGGCCATGGCTTCCGGCGGCGTTGAGTTCGGTGGCCCGGTCGATTTCGCCAGCACCTACCTGCGCCAGGTGTTCAGGTTCATCGGTATCGAGGATGTAAGGCTGATCGGTGCGGCCGGCGTTGCCGGAGACGCGGCAACGGCGAGGCAGTCCGCACTAAATACACTTGAACAATGGCTGCCGGCGCAGACCGGCGAAGCCGCTTAGGGAGGTTCGCAATGCACAATTCAGCTCAGCAGATCCAAACCAGTCGGCGCAAGGTAGCGCGTGTGGTCAAGGGTATGCCGACGTCGGACGGCGCCGGTGTGCGATTGACCCGGGTCATCGCCCAGCCGGCATTGCCCATGCTCGATCCTTTTTTGTTACTCGATGCGTTTCGGTCGGACCAGCCGGGCGACTACATCGCCGGTTTTCCACCGCATCCGCACCGCGGTTTCGAAACGGTCACCTATCTGTTGGCCGGCCGCATGCGACACCGCGACAGTACCGGGCGCGAAGGTGTGATCGAGAGCGGTGGCGTGCAATGGATGACCGCCGGCCGCGGTATCGTGCATTCCGAGATGCCGGAGCAGGAGCACGGCCTGCTCGAAGGTTTCCAGCTATGGGTGAACCTGCCGGCCGACAACAAAATGGATGCGCCCGGCTACCAGGAATATCCGGCGGCGCAGATACCCGTTGAGCAAAGGGACTCTGGCATCTTGGTGCACGTGATTGCCGGAGAGACGTCGCAAGGCACGCGCGGGCCCGTTGCGCAGCCGTTGACCGAGCCTTTGTATCTCGATGTCGAACTGCCGGCAAACACGGCATTCAGCGAGACGTTGCCGCGTGATCACAACGCCTTTATCTATGTCATCGATGGTGAGGTCGACATGCACGATATGGATGACAGCGAGCAGCGCCTGGGACGTGACAGCCTGGCGGTGTTGTCGCACGGCGATGAAGTAGCCGTCGCTACCCGCGATCAAGCGGCGCGTGTACTGCTGGTTGCCGGTAAGCCACTGAATGAACCGGTGGCGCGCGGTGGTCCGTTCGTTATGAACACCAAAGCGCAGATTCGCGAGGCGTATGAAGACTACGAAGCGGGTCGCTTCTGAACCGCTCCATGCAAGGCCGCACGTCGGCCTGCGTGAGCGATCTGAATTATCGGGAGAACAATATGGATCTGGGTATAGCCAACAAGCGCGCCTTTGTATCCGGCTCGACGGCCGGCATCGGACTGGCGATCGCGAAAGCACTGGCGATGGATGGCGCGCACGTCACCGTCAATGGTCGAACACAGGCACGCGTCGATGCAGCGATTGCCGCGATCAAGGATGCGGTAGCCGATGCAAGGGTCGATGGTATCGCCGCCGATCTTGGAGATCGCAAGGGTTGCGACCTGCTGATCGAGCAGTTGAGCGACGTCGATATCCTGGTCAACAATCTCGGCATCTTTGAGCCCAAGGCGTTTGCAGCGATCACCGACGAGGATTGGCAGCGCTTCTTCGAGGTCAATGTTCTGAGCGGTGTGCGTCTGTCACGTCACTATGTGGAAGGTATGCGGGCGCGCGATTGGGGTCGCATCGTGTTCATCTCCAGCGAGTCGGGCCTGCAGATTCCGAGCGAGATGATCCATTACGGTGTGACCAAGACGGCGCAGCTGGCCGTTGCCCGCGGTCTGGCGGAGTCACTCGCCGGCACCGGTGTGACAGTCAACAGCGTGTTGCCCGGCCCGACCTCGTCGGAAGGTGTCGGTGGGTTTGTTGCGCAACTCGCAAGCGAGCAGGGCACCGACGTGGCAACCGTCGAGAGGGAGTTCTTCGCGCACGCGCGGCCGTCGTCGGTGATCCAACGCTTCGCCGATGTCGACGAGGTGGCGTCGATGGTTGCCTATGTGTGTAGCGCGAGGGCATCGGCAACCACGGGTGCTGCCTTGCGCGTCGATGGCGGGGTTGTGCGTTCGATCGCCTGACCCAGGTCATGGCGGCGCACCGCAGGCCCTCGCAGCGGTGTGCTGTTTCGCTTACCCTTGACCCTCGATGTCGAAAGGAGCGAGGAGAGGCGATGAACGTGTGCACGCGTGCTGCTGCGATACTGACTTGTTCGATGATGCTGTTGGGTGGCTGTGCGACGCACAAGGCCGACGCGCCACCATCGCAGACCGCAGGCCCGCAGCCGCTCGACAGGGAGAGCCTCGTCTTGCTGGTCAATGACAAGACCGCCGAATGCCGCAAGGAGAAGGATCAGAGTCTGTGCACCAACTATTTCTCGGACGACGGTCGCTTCGTACGCCTGATGCATGAAGATGGTGCCAAACGCGAAGGCGTTTGGTTCGTCGATGACAGCGATCGGCTATGCATACTGTGGTCCGGCCGCATCAAACCGCTGTGTTTCCTGTTGTATGAGCAGGCGGACGGCAGCTACACGATGATCAAGAAAGGCAAACACATCTCGACCTTGCTCGACAGTGTCGACGGCAACCCCAAGGGTCTGTGACGCCAGCAACGCGGCGTCAGCGCGAGACCAGGGTTACCAGTCGCTCACCGCGGCGCAATTTGATCTGATAAACACGCCCGTCGGCAGCCTCTTCGAGGTCGTCGAGTGTGCGGGTGCGTGAACGGTTGATCTGAAAGATCACGTCGCCTTCGCGCAGCCCGCTGTTCCACGCATTGCTGTCTTCACGCACGCGGCCGACCGCGATGCCCGGATTGGTGCCGAGACTCGAATCGTCGACCACCTCGCCGAGCAGTGCACCGCGGAACTGGGGCGAGATGTCTTCACCGTCGACATAGTCTTTGAACGGGTCGGCAATCTGTGCGGTGAAGCGCCGCTTGCGGCCGTCGCGGTAGACGTCGAGTTCAGCGCGTTGACCGACACGCATCAAGGCAAGCTGCGTTTGCAGGTCGGTGGCCGTGATGATCGCCTGCTCATTGATGCGGGTGATCAGGTCGCCCGCCCGCAGGCCCGCGTCGGCCGCTGCCGAGCCCGGTTCGACACCGCTGACGACCGCACCGCGGGTCTGTGACGGTAGCTTCAGCGCTCGCGCCAGGTCCGGGGTCAGGTTCTGCACCGTGATGCCGAAGGTGCCACGCTGGATGCCGCCAAACTCGACGATTTGGCGCTTGATTGCCTCGGCCATGTTGACCGGGATGGCGAAACCGATGCCGACGTTGCCACCACTGGGCGCCAGGATTGCGGTATTGATGCCGACCAGTTCGCCGCGCAGATTGACCAGTGGGCCGCCTGAGTTACCCGGGTTGATCGACGCGTCGGTCTGAATGAAATTTTCGAAGCCTTCAATACCGAGCCCGCTGCGGCCGAGTGCGCTGACGATGCCGGAGGTCACGGTCTGCGTCAGTCCGAACGGATTGCCGATGGCGACCACGAAATCGCCGACCCGCAGCTCGTTGGAATCGGCGATGGGCAGGGCGGTCAGGTCTTCGGCCGGGATGCGCAACAGGGCGACGTCCGTTTCCGGGTCGGCGCCAAGCAGTTCGGCGACCAGCTCACGGCCATCGTGCAGCGTCACGCGTATCTCGTCGGCTTTTTCGATCACGTGATTGTTGGTCAACACGTAGCCGCGGCGGGCATCGACGATCACGCCCGAGCCCAGACTCTGGCTGCGCTTACGCTGCGATTCCCGGGGCAGTTCGAAAAAGCGGCGAAAGAAAGGGTCGCGCATCAAGGGATGGTCTTCGGCGCGCATCAGGTTCACGGTCGAGATGTTGACCACTGCGGGCGTCACCTTCTCGAGCATCGGCGCCAGGCTCGGCAGGGGTTCGCCGTTTACCGCGGCAGGCAGCGCGGCATAGGTCGGCAGCGTGCCGACAATAAGAACAAGCGATGTCAGTAGTCGTGTGATGGTTCGCATGGCTACTTCGTCAACACAGAGATCCCCCGGCAGAGATACCGGGGGATACGTTGGGGACAGGTTTGATTATGCGACTTTGGTATCGACCTTGTCGGTGTTATCCACCTGGCTTTCGATCAGTCGGTCGTCCTGGCCGCGAATCTCGATGCGGCGCGGTTTCATTGCCTCGGGCACTTCACGTGCGAGGTCGACATGCAGCAGGCCGTCCTTGAGTTCAGCGCCGTTCACGCGCACGTAATCGGCAAGCTGGTAGGTGCGCTCGAAGTTGCGCTTGGCGATGCCGTGATGCAGAAACTTGCGATCGGCGACGTCGGCCTTCTTCTTGCCCGTTACCTTGAGCAGGTTGTTGCGCGTTTCGATGTCGATCTCATCGGCACTGAAACCGGCAACAGCCATGGTGATTCGGTATTGATCCTCACCGGTCAACTCGATGTTGTAGGGAGGGTAGCCGCCCGCGTCGGCCCGGTTGGCGGTTTCAAGCGCGTCGGCGAGACGGTCAAAACCGATGGCGGTGCGGAAAAGCGGCGAAAAATCAAATGCGTTCATGGTGTTTTGTCCTCTTCAATCAAGCAACAAAGGTTGGTTTGGCGTTCAAAGAACCGCCGTTGTGCGGACCCGTTCGGCGTCCGTTGGCCCAGACATAGGGGCGCTTTGCCGGGATTCAAGAGGGCGGATTTGCCTGCGAGGAGGGAGGTTTTTTGTACCGGCGCACGGCGGCTTTCTCAAGCTCCACCAGCCACAGCACCGACGACGCGACCAGCGTGATGAGCGCCCAGGTCTGCAGGTCGATCGACGTCGTGCCGAACAGTGATTGCATCACGGGGAGGTAAGTGAAGGCGAGTTGAAACAGTACCAGCAGGCCGACTGCCCCGAGCACGTAGCGATTGCCGAGCAGGCCGCGCGCGTTCAGCACCGAGTGCACGATGTAGCGTGAGTTGAACAGGTAGAAGATCTCGAACATCACCAGCGTGTTGACCGCAATCGTGCGTGCATGCTCGACGCTGCCGTTGGCCTGCATGTCCCACATGAACAGGCCGAATGTGCCGACGACCAGGATCAACGAAACGAACAGGATACGCCATAGAAACAGCCGACTGAGCACCGGTTCGCGCGGGTCGCGCGGTGCACGTTGCATGATGCCGTGTTCGGGCGGTTCGAAAGCCAATGCCAAGGCGAGCGTAGCCGCGGTGATCATGTTCACCCACAGTATCTGCACCGGGGTCAATGGAAACTGTTCGACGCCTAACAGAATCGCGGTCAGTATCACCAATGCCTCGCCACCGTTGGTCGGCAGTATGAACAGGATCGCCTTGCGCAGATTGTCATACACCGTGCGGCCT
This sequence comes from Thiosocius teredinicola, assembly GCF_002009425.1. Classification (NCBI taxonomy): domain Bacteria; kingdom Pseudomonadati; phylum Pseudomonadota; class Gammaproteobacteria; order Chromatiales; family Sedimenticolaceae; genus Thiosocius; species Thiosocius teredinicola. The sequence continues at coordinate 3,387,810 of NZ_CP019936.1, read as the reverse complement.
TCCTTGACCGCATTGACGATGGTCGCGAAGTTGTCGTCGGTGAGCACCATCTCGGCCGAGTCCTTGGCTACCTCGGTGCCGCTGCGTCCCATCGCCACACCGACATCGGCACGACGCAATGCCGGGGCATCGTTGACGCCGTCGCCGGTCATCGCAACTACGCGGCCGTGGGCCTGCAGGTGCTGAACCAGGCGTAGTTTGTGCTCCGGGCTGACGCGCGCATAGATGTCGACGCGTTCCACCTGCTCTGCAAGGGTCGCGTCATCCATCTCTTCGAGTTGGCTGCCGCTCAATATCTCATCGGTGTTCTGCAGGCCGACCTGGCGGGCGATTGCCCCGGCGGTCACCCGATGGTCGCCGGTGACCATCTTGACCCGTATGCCTGCCTGTTGGCAGGTCGCGACTGCCTCGATCGCGGCCGCACGCGGTGGATCGATCAGGCCGCATAGGCCGAGCAGAACCAGCCGATCTTCCACATCGGCAAAGGTTAGTTCGACGGGATGCTGATCGAGCCGGCGCTCGGCGATGGCGAGCACACGGTAGCCTTGCGAGCCGAGGTTCTCGACATGCCGTTCCCAGGCTTCGATAGCGATCGGTATGGCTCCCTGCACCGACCACGTATGGCTGCAGCGTTTCAGCAGTTGTTCCGGTGCGCCTTTGATCAACACAATCGATTCGCCGTCGTGGCTGTGGTGCAGGGTCGCCATGAACTGGTGCGCGGCATCGAACGGGATGAGGTCGGTCCTGGGCCATTGTCGGCCGGTCAGCACGGGATTGAGCCCGGCCTTGATGGCCGCGACGGACAACGCCGCCTCCATCGGGTCGCCCTGGATATGCTGACCTTCTTCGTCCTGCACGATGTCTGCGTCGTTGCACAACAACATGGCGCGCAGCATCTGCATTGCGCCTTCGTGCGCCGCCACGTCGTAGTCTTTGTCCGCCGCCGTGAAAGCGCCGCGCAGGTCGTACCCGCTGCCGCTGATATCCAGTTGCACGTCGGGCAGCATCAGCGTGCGCACTGTCATTTCATTGCGTGTCAGTGTGCCGGTCTTGTCCGAACAGATCACCGAGACGGTCCCCAACGTTTCGACCGCCGGCAGACGACGGATGATGGCATTGGCGGCCGCCATGCGTTGTACACCGATGGCGAGCGTGATGGTCATGATCGCCGGCAGGCCTTCGGGGATGGCTGCAACCGCGAGCCCGACCGCGGCGAGGAACATCTCGGCAGCGGTATAGCCGTGTACGGCAATGCCGAATGCGAACGCGATGGCCGCGATCAACACGATGGCCAGCGTCAGCCAGCGGCCGAAGCTGGCCATCTGTCGCAACAAGGGGGTAGTGAGTTGCTCGACGCGCGCGACCAGCGCACTGATCAATCCGAGTTCGGTACGCGCGCCGGTGGCGGTGACGACGCCGACACCCTGTCCGGCGGTGATCAAGGTGCCCGAATACGCCATGCACACACGGTCGCCGAGTACTGCGTGTTCGGCGCAGGGTGTCACGGTCTTCTCGACCGGCACCGATTCGCCGGTGAGCGCGGCCTCGTCGATGCGCAATCCCTTGGCCTGCAGCAGGCGCACGTCGGCAGCGATCTTGTCGCCGGCCTGCAACGGAACGATGTCACCCGGTACGATGTCTTCGGCATCGAGCGTTATGCGGGTGCCGTCACGCAACACCAGCGCGCGGGCAGACAGCATGTTGCGGATGGCCGACAGAGCGTCTTCTGCCTTGCCCTCCTGCACGTAACCGATCACCGCGTTGACGATGACCACACCGATAATCACCGCGGCGTCCACCCAGTGTTGCAGTAGCAGGGTCACCAGACCGGCCACCAGCAGCACGTAGATCAGCACGTTGTGAAATTGGGCGAGAAAGCGCATCAAGCGGCTGCGCGATTTTGCCTCAGGCAGCCGGTTCGGACCGCATTGTTCGCGACGCTCTCGTGCCTGTTGCCCGGTCAGGCCGCTGGCACGCGTGTCCAGCTCGGTCAATACGGCTTCGACCGGCATCGCATGCCAGTGAGGCGTGAGTGGGGCATTGTCCGATACAACAGCCATGATGCGCTTGGCTCGTTCGACTTGGGCCGGTCGGCGACCGGCGACGGTAATTCAGAGCCAGCGGACCAGGTAATAGATGCGCTGGCTTTCCGACGACACTGATGGCCCGTAGACCACGGCCGGGTGCAGGTTGTGGGCGCTGTCGGCGGCGTCTTTTGCCGCCTGCTCTGTTGCAACGATGTCGACGCAACCTTCGGGATAGCGTTTGCGCGATTTGCGCGGCGTCTTGATTAGCGCAAACCGCTCCTGCAGCGAAGTGGATTCCGGGTCAACAATGACGTGTGGCATGGCTTGATAGTAACACCGGCCCGATAGCCGCGCAGCCGGCGGCCTGCCGTGGCTTTACACGGGGGTTTCCATGGCATCCGGCGCGTAATCCCATACCCGCCAGTCGGCGAACAACGGGAAGTACAGCGCCAGGCGGATCGGGCGTTGCTCGAGCAGGTGAACAATCTGGCCGTAGTTTTCGAGCTGCGCGCGGTAGCGTTCGAGTTCCTGGTCGAGGAAGGCATCGCGGTCGTCCTCGAGATGTTCACCGGTCTTGTAGTCGATGATCCAGCGAATGCCCTGGTCATCGACGAAGGTGCGGTCGATCACGTAGTGGGCGATACGTTCGGCGCGTACCGTCAGCGGCCATTCGCAGGCAGCTTCTGGATGATCGCCCAATATCCAGCGGCCGGTTTCATCGTGTAGCGTCTGGCGCAAGGCGCGCAGCGTCTTGTCGGTAGCGCGCTCGAGTTCTTCGGCGTCGACGCCCAAGTTGCTCAAGCCGCGACGCACCGTGGCAGTCATCGCGTCGATGCGTTCCACGGGCCAGTGTGCGAGTCCTTCGTTGGCGATGCGTTCAAGGTAGCGGTGAACCAGGGTGCCGACGTGGCGCGCAGTATCGCCGGCCCATGAAAACTCGATCGCCTGCGGCTGCTCGGTTGACGCCGTCGCCGCCGACGCAGCGGTAGGTTCGCTGTTGAACGAGACCTGCCAGTCGGCTGGCAGGCGCTTGAGTTCCTGTAGCGGGATATCCTCGACGTCGGCAACACTCGGCGGCTGTTGCAGCTCTTCGAACGCGGGTTGCACAACCGGCCACAGCTTTTCCAGCAAAGAACCGGAAGTTGGTTTCTCGGCGATGCCCTTGTTGCTGACGGCGAGATGACCCAGCAGGTGCAGGCGGCGCTTGGCGCGGGTTGCCGCGACGTACAGCAGACGCGCCTGCTCCAGGCGATCCTTGTCTTTATCGAGGTCGCGCAGGTAGTCCGAGATCGGCTCGTGGTCTTGCGTGGCGGCACGGATCGGCGCCATCAGCAATTGGCTGCTGCCGTCATCGGCGGTGCGCTCCAACCAATACAGCAATTCGCTGTTGTTGCCGCGGGTACTGCGACCCAGCCCGGGCAGGATGACGGTATCGAACTCCAGGCCCTTCGATTTGTGCATGGTCATTAGTTGTACCCGGCCGTCGGCCTGGGTGTCCGGCGATGCATATAGGCTGTCCAGGGCATCGTCGAGTACGGCGAAATCCAGCAGCCCGCCGGCCTGCTCATGTTGGTCTAGCAGTTGCAGGTAGGCCTGGGCATCGGCATCGGCGTTGCTGCCGGCGGCGGCCAGGCCGCCCAATGACAACCAGATCGATTCGACCCATTGGCGCAGGGGCCTGCGCCCACGTGCCGGCAGCTGCGGGTCGAGCAGGCGCAATAGACGTTCGATGCGCCGCCGACCATCGGTGCTCAGCGCACTGCGCAAGGCCTGGTCCCTTAGCCGCGCCGGCATGCTGCGGTTCGACGACTCGGCCAGCACCAGCAGATCGTTCAGTTCGATGCCCACCCAGGGTGCACGCAGAACAACCAGCCAGGAGAGTCGGTCGGCGGAATGCAGCAGCGCCCGGGTCAAGGCATGCAGATCGCGTACGACCGGTTGCTGTCCCAGTGGAAACACGTCGACCGCCTGAAAGCCGACGCCCGCGCACCTTAATGCATCGGCGATTGGATAGAGGTGACTGCGCGCGCGTGCCAGCACGGCGACCTGTCCATCGTCGGTCTGGCGCAATGCCTGGCGAATGAGTTCGACGACCTGTGCTGACTCGGCCTGGCGATCGTCACCAACGTGAGGGTGTATCTGTACCGCTTCGCCATCTTCGTCTGCCGAGCCGTCGGCGAAGGCAGTCGCAGGTGAGTAGGGGACAGCGCCACGGCCGACGTCGGTCGTTGCCGGCAGAACCGTGGGAAAACCGTCGTTCACCCAGTCCACGATGCCGCGGGTCGAACGAAAGTTGACGCTTAAGGTCAGCGGCTGCAGTTTCAATTGGCCGATGCCGTGTTCACGCGCTGCGAGGTACAGGCCGACTTCGGCTTCGCGGAAGCGGTAGATCGATTGCATTGGATCACCAACCGCGAACAGCGTACGACCATCGTCGTTCTGCCAGCCGGCGGTCAGCGTCGCGAGCAGCCGATACTGGCTGCTTGAGGTGTCCTGAAACTCGTCGACCAGCAGGTGCTGTAGACGATAATCGAGCGCCAGGGCCAGATCGGTCGGCGCTTCCGGGTCACCGAGTGCACGTTGCGCGCGCAACTGGATCTCGACGAAGTCGACCTCGCCGTGTTCTTCAAAGACCAGTTGCAGTTCGGCGGCAGCATGCAGCAGTACATGAAACAGGCTGCGCAGTACCTGTTGTTGCGCGGCGTCGGGTCCGTGTCGTGGCAGGCTGCGCACACCAGCCCAAAGGCGCAACAGCTCGTGATCGTCGGTCAACCGCGCGGCGAGTGACTTGATGTCGTGCTTTGCTTGTGTGCGAGCCTGCTTGGCATCGGCATCCAGGCCTTTCTCGCTGGGCGCCGGAAAGCCTTGTTTGTTGGTCCAGCTTTTGCGCGGTTCGTTCTGCGCCGTCAGCAGCAGTTCGGCAAGACCCAGCCACTTTGCCAGATCCGGCCAGCCGGGTGTGGGCAGCGTGTCATCGTCGGCCCACGGTGCCAACGGTGACGACGCTGCGCTGTCGGCCTTGCGCAGGTTCAATGCGGCCTGTTGCGCAAGGAGCGCGAGTTGATGCAACCAGTCGGCGGGACACGCAGTGATCAACCTCGCCAGGTGATCGGTGACGGCGTCGCGCAGGGCGTCTTCGATCGTCTCACCGTCCGGCGACGACAAGGCGTGCGTCAGCCATTGGTCACGCCGCGACAGCATGCGGCACAGCAGTGTCTCGAGTTGTTCCTGGCGACTGTCGAGGTGGATCAGCAGGCGCTCGATGTGATCGCCCAGCGCCGGCTCGTCGAGCATGCGCAGCGTAGCGCGGGCGGCGGCCTGGTAGAACGGTTCGGCATGCTCGGTGGTTGCGGGGGCTGCACCTAACTCGCTGAGCAACGGCATCTGGCGCGCCAGCGCGTGGCTCAGGCTGTCGAAGGTCTGGATGCGCAGGCGGTTGGGGTTGTCGGTCAGCTGCCAATCGAGTTCGGTGTCGCGCGCCAACACATCGCGCGCCAGCGCCCAGGTCGTTCGCCGGTGCGCTTCGTCCGGCTCATCGCTACGTGCCAGCTCGAGCGCCGCCACGATGCGGTTGCGCATCTCGGCAGCGGCCTTGCGGGTGAAGGTGATCGCGTAGATCTCTTCCGGGTGCTTGACGATCGCCAACAGCCGCAGATAGCGCTGGGTCAGCAGCTCTGTCTTGCCCGAGCCGGCCGGCGCCTGCACGATGAACGAGTCGTCGATGTTTAGCGCGCGGCTGCGCTGATCCTGATCGGCTACGTGCACTTCAGGCATCGTCTTCTCCGAGCATCTCCTGAACCCGGCACAGGTCGCCGTACGGGCAATAGCTGCACGCCTGGGGCGATGGTGTTGCATCGGCGCGGCCGTGCCGGATCTCGTCGGCAAGATTTGCCAGGGCCCATCGCCAGTGGTCCAGCAGGGTCGACCAGTCGGTTTCCTCTTCGTAATTCTGCGGTGTGATGACACCCTGCGCGAATCCTTCATTGCGACTGACACCGACGAAGCTGCAGCCGGCCTGGTCGCGACGCACGCGCGCCAGCAGGGCGGCGCTGACCTCGCCGTCGCTGTGCAGGCAGTACAAGGGCACCTGCGGCTCGGTGACGCGGTCATCGAACCAACCGCTGTTGTTCACCTGCCGCCCGGTCTTGTAGTCGATCACCGCCAGCGTGCCATCGGCCAGTCGGTCGATGCGGTCGGTGCGCGTGTGCAGGCGCAGCTCGCCGAGTTCGACGAGCTGCGATTGCTCCAGTTGCTCGACGCAGAATGGCTGACTGCGCGAGCGTTCGCTGTTCAACCAGTCGATCAGTAGGTGGGTCAAACGTTGCGTTTCGATGGCCTGAAAGCGTGGTGAGAACAGGTCGGGTCGCCGCCGTCCCAGGTCTGCCAGCGTGGCCTGGGCGAGTGGCACGATGAGATCGCGCAGCGATGCGTCGTCGTGCTGTGCGAGCGTTGCCGAGTCGTGCAGTTGCTGCCAAACGCGCTGCAACAGGTCGTGCACCAGGTTGCCGACGATGGCGGCATCGACGTTGAACGAGGCCTCGGCCAAGGGTCGCGCAGCGAGGCGAAAACGTGCGACCGCTTGGAATGGGCAGTTTGCCTGTGCGGCGAGCAAGGCCGCGCCGCCGCGCTGTTCGCTGGGCGGGCGTCGCAAGGCCTTGTCGGGCAATGGCAGCAGGCCGTCGTGCTGGGCGCAGGCATCGCGCAAGCTAGCGCGTAAGTCGCCGACGAGTTCACTGGCGTCGATCGACGGCCAATCCCTGATCAGCGGACTGGCGCGCTGCTCGCGATCGCCGCACTGACGGGCGTGGCTGGCAATGACCAACGGGGCGCTGTGGCACAGACGTTCGGTGAGTCGTCGGGCGAACGCGAGCTCGCGTGACGCCGACGCATTCGGCATGTCGAGTTCGCGTTGCAAGGCCGCCGGTAGCAGCGGGTTGGGTTGCGGTGATGCCGGCCAGGTCTGATCGTCGAGACCCAGCAACCAGATTGCATCGAAATCCATGCCGGCCGCTTCGAGGCCGCCGAGTATCTGGATCGGTGTTGCCGGTGACTGCGGTTGGAAGACGGTATCGTGCGTGAGCGTCCGCAGCTGCGTAAGCGCATCCGTCAGGCTCATCGACGGCTGTACCTTGCCGAGTGCTGCGAACTCACTGAAGACGCGTTTGAAGCGTTCGTGTTGTTGATACTCGTGACTGTCGAGCGTCTGCTCGCCGGGCCAGCCGAGTATGCCGAGAAGCGCCTGAAGATGGCCGACCCATTGGTTGGGCGAGCAGCGTCTCGGCAGCTGGTCATGAAACTCGACGAGCTTGGCCAGACGAGACAGCAGGTCTGCGCAGTGTCTGTAATCCGTGACGTCAAAACCGCCCAAACGAAACTGCAGGCGCTCCACGCTGATGCGCGGTAGACCGTCATCGCGCAATGCCGCATCGAACAGGGCGCGGTTCTCCCATTCGGACGCATAGCCGCCGAGAAATGGGCTGCGCAGCAACTGCCCGATGTCGTTCAGCGCGTGCTCGCGGGTGAGCAACGTCAGCGCGAGCAATGCATGAGCCGCCAGCGGACGTTCGTCCAGCGGTTCACCCAGCGACAGGTTGAACAGCGCCTGCGCGTCGCCGCCTGTGGCGAGATAGTGCTGCGGCGTCAGTGTCTCGGCGAAGATGCGCTGCAGGTCTTGTCGTTGCTCGCTGATCCGCGGCGACACGATGCCGATGCGCACATTGGCATCACTCGCCAGCCGTTGTTTGGCCCATTGCGCGGCCAGTCGTATCTCAGCTTCGCTGTCGTCGGCGGTGAGGCGAGTGCGTTCGAATGTTCGCGCCGGTTCGAGGTGTTCGACGATCTCGGTGTTTCGTTGACGCAATCGCTCGAACAACTGTTGTTGTGCGGGCGACAAGGTATCGAAGCCGCTGTAGACCAGTCGTGCAGGTGAGTTCAGCACCTGTTCGTCGAAGGCGGCGGTAATCAGTGGCAGCAGCGCAGCCGCACTGATCAGTGCGTGCTCGCTCAATGCGGTTTGAAACCGTTCGCGCCATTCGAGGAAGGTCGACAGTTCTTCGCCGCCACTCGACTTCAGCCGGGCCTCGTCGAGTTGCCAGTCGGCGATCAGCAGATGGGCTGCCTGTGCCTGGCGGGCAGCGGCCGCGGCGCGCAGCAGCTGGGGTTGATTCTGCGCGCGGCTGGATTGTTCGACGATGTTTTCCCAGAGCAGGCGTTCCTGGTTGGCATCCAGGAGGTCGGCACTGGTGAAGCCGCTATCGAGCAAGTGCTCGTAACAACGCGTCAGCCAGGCGTTCCACGGCAGGATGTCGGCCGAGGGCCAGACGCGCAACCCGGATTCCGACTGCAGCCTGTCGTAACGTGCGCGCAGCTCGACGGCCAGGCGGTTGTTGACGGTCAGCAGGGTCGTGTTGCCGTCGAGGTCGGCAAGCGTCCAGGTCACGATGGATCCGATAGGCGGTGCATGTCGGCCTAGGCTAACAGAACACCGGGCCGGATTGATTGCTCAGTGTTCGAGTATCCGGATCTTGCTTGCGTCCAGGCCGACGACCAGTTGATCGCCGATATGCAGCTGCGGTTGACCGGCAGTGCGCGGCAGATCCATCCACACCAGATCGCCTGCGAGGTCGATGCAGTAGCGCATGCTGTCGCCGAGGAATTCGGCCTGGTCGACGCGGCCGGTGAAGCGGATCTGTTCGCCGGGTCGCTGCTGTTCGGTACTGACGATATGTAGATCGTTCGGCCGGAACATCGCAGACCCTTTGCGGGGGCGCTTGTAGGCCTCGTCGAACAGCGGGATCACCATGCCGTTGGCAGCGCGGAACAGCGGCTGGTCACCGGCGTACTCGATCTCGCCATCGAGCAGGTTGGTCCCGCCCAGGTACTCGGCGACGAAGCGGTTGCGCGGCGCATCGTATAGATCGATCGGCGTGCCGACCTGCTGGATTCTGCCGTCGTGAATGATCGCGATGCGATCGGCGATGCGCATGGCCTCTTCACGTTCCTGGGTTGCAAGCAACATCGTTGCCCCGGACTGCTGCTGTTGTTTCTTCAACAGCCGCAGCAGTTGGCTGCGCAGTTTCGGGTCCTGTTCGCTGAGCGGTTCGTCCAACAACACAACGTCTGCCTTGGCGATCAGCGTACGCGCCAGCGCGACCCGTTGGCGTTGGCTCGGCCACAGCTGCGAAGGCAGGTGGTACAGGAACTCGGACAACCCCACCGCCTGTAGTTCGCGTTCGACGTGCTCGTGAATCTGGCTGCGCGACAGGTGATGTTGGCGCAGGCCGAAGGCGACGTTCTCGAACACACACATGTGCGGCCACAGCGGAAAGGTCTGGCACATCATGGCGACGCCGCGCTTGTTCGGCGCCGTCTGCGTGATCTCGCGATCGTCGATCCACATCTCGCCCGCAACCGTCTCTTCGAGCCCGGCCAAGGCACGCAGCAGGGCCGTCTTGCCGGCCCCGTTGCCGCCGAGGATGACGCACATCTCGCCGGGCAGGACATTGAGGTTCACATCGTGGAGGATCTCGCGTTGTGCGACGTTGACGTCGAGACGTCTGATTTCAAGACTGGCGGGTTGCGTTTTTATCATTGCTTTCTCTTATTCGCACCGGTTACCACGATTTGCCGAGATGTACGTCGGTCTCACCCAGAATACGGCTGCGATCGTTGCCGCTATCATAACGCCGAGAAGCACCGCTGCGGTGATTCCGACGAGATTTAACGGGTCATCGCGCAGCTTGTCGAATGCCACGATTGCGATCGGCGGTGTCCAGGCGTCGCTAGCCATCAGCAGCAGTATCGATGCCTCTGCCACCGCGCCGACAAAGCCCACACTGAACGCCGTCCACAGGTGCCATTTCATGGCGGGCAACAGGTAGCGAACGACGGTTGCAGGGCGGGACATGCCGACCATACGCCCGGTATCCGTGAACTCATGGCGCATGAAGTCTGCGCCCTGCACCATGATGCGATGCAGATAGGGCAGTTGTTTGAGGGTGAGGGCGAACACCACAACCGCCAGTGCCGAAGCCGGACTGATCGATGGATCGTGGTTCATCTGGCCAAGCGGCCAGACACAGGCAATGACCAGAACCGCTCCCGGAACTGCCAGCAGGCTGGTGATGGCCGCGCGTAGGGCGCGTACTGACAGTCTTGATCCGCGGGTCAGCAGACCGGTTGCGCCGGCCAGCAGCAGACCGCCTGCAGCGACGGCAAGCCCGATGACTACTGACGAAAGCATATTCGGCTTGAGTTGTTCGACCGCAACCCCCTGGCCCGGTGTCGCGATCATTGCATGCAACAGCATGACGAACGGGGTGAGCGCCAACAACGCGAGCATGGCGACGACCAGTGTCGATCCGTAGCGTGTCGAGCGGCCGGGGCGCCAGCGGTAGGGGCATGCATCCGGTCCGTTTTCAGAGGCGCGCAACGTCGCCTGCAGGCTGTTCCAAGCGACGACCGTTAGTAGCGCAGACAGCAGCAACAGCAAGGCGGCGCTGACGAGAACCGGTGACGATGTCTTGCCGATGTCGCTCCATTGCAGAAACAGCATCGGCGCCAGCACGTCGTCGGTACCGACGATCAACGGCGTTGCAACATCTTCGATGATTCTCAACATGACCAGCGCGAGTGCGGCGATATAGGCCGGCGCCAACAACGGCAGCGTGATGCGGCGAAGCACTGTGAAGGCGCTGCCGCCGAGGTTGACGGCTGCTTCCTGTAATGCCCGGTCGGTTGCGTTGAGTCGCAGTGTCAGCAACAGCATGACCAAAGGCAGGTAGTGCAGGGCGAAGGCGATGATCAGGGCCATGGGCAGGTTTGACCAGGCACTGTCGGTGAGCGCGATCTGTGTTGGCAGACCGAGGGCCTGCATCGATCGATCGACCATCGCGGCCACGATGTAAGGAGGCGTGGCGAGCGGAAGGAGTCCGAACGCGAGGGACCACCCACGATGGGCACCCGATGCTCTGGCGGTGACAAAGGCCAGCGGCGTGGCGATCACACCGCACAGCACGGCGGCGCTAATTCCGATTAGCAATGTCTTCAACAATGAATGGTGTACCGCCGGATCGGTAAGGTAGTCGCGCGTTGTCTGCAATGCCGCAGCGTTGCGCGGAATGGCTTCGGTCAGCAGGTAGGCGACGGGCAGGAACACCGCGGCGACGATCAACACGCCGAGCGGCGCAGCCAGAAAGCTGCCGTGCCCTGTGGATGTTGGCGGGTTGCTCATCGGCCTGCGGCGAGGGAGTCGTGGCGACAAGTTCGGTTGCGGGTGGCTCTGGGCGGTCTCAACGCACGGCCTTCGTTATTTTGCGAGTTGTCTGATGATTCTGCCGCCACATCCGCGCGGCGACAACCGGGATGAAGCCAAGCCAACGCGTTTCGGGGCGTCTCAAAGGCGTCGGTAAGAACGCCGTTCGCCAGCGCGAAGCTGCAGCGATGCGGCATTTTCCTCGCACTTTCGTGCGCCTTCGCGGCACATTGTGGAAAATCAGAATTTTATTATGTTTTCAGTGACTTGGAACGATGTTCCTGAAGTTCTGATGAAACTGATAGCTCGCTATACTCGGTCCATCGTGTGACTGATAACCAACAACAACGTGTTTGCCGAGCGTCTCCCGATCATTGCTGCGAGTCTCATGCTTGCTGCCGTGCTTAGCGGCTGCAACGAAGACACGCCCGTGGTCAAGACACCGGCCAGCGATGTATCGCAGGGTCGTACCGAACGCGCAGTGACGCGCACACCCAGCGCGCCGGCCGACGTCGAAGGTCTGGCCGAAGTCGCACTCGAACAAAAGCCCGAGGAGAGAAACAGCGCGGCATCAGCGCTGACTGTCGATGACAGCACCTACACCGGCGACCTCGCCGTACTCAAGAATCGGGGCAAGCTGCGTATCCTGATACCGGCGAACATTGGCGGCGCGTTCTATCTGCCGCGCAAAGGTTGGCCGGTAGATGCACAGCATGAGACTGCGTCGTCGTTTGCACGTCGTCACGGTCTCGAGCCGGTGTTGGTGCCTGTGGCGTCGTTCGCCGACATGATTCCCTCGTTGCTCGAAGGCAAAGGCGACATCATCGCCGCCAACCTGACGGTGACCGAGCGCCGCCGTGAGGAGATCGCGTTTTCCGTTCCGCTGACAACGGTGCATCAACAGGTGTTGGTCGCCCAGGACCAAACCGGTATACAGGGCGTGAAGGATCTCGTCGGCAAACGCGTCATGGTCGACCCGCATTCGTCGTTCTGGGATCGGATGGCGGCGCTGCAGAAGGAGTACCCGGGGATCGAGCTGGTGAAGCGTCCCGAGGGGCTGACCGATGAGGCTGAACTCGACGCTGTAGCGCACGGCAAGATCGATGCAGCGGTTCGCGACAGCAACGTTGCGAGCATGTACCTGAGCTTCCGCGACGATATCAAGGTGGCATTCGCGATGCGCGGCACCGACGATATCGCCTGGGGTATCCGGCCCGGCTCTCCGCACCTGCGTGCGGCGCTGAATAAGTTCCTGCACCTAGAGCTGCTGGCCGGCAATGAGCCCATCCGGCATACCGATGGTTTTGAGGGTATCAAGAAGCGCAAGGTGCTGCGCGTGCTGATGCCGAACAATGCGGCTTCGTATTTTCTCTATAAAGGGGAGCTGCACGGATTCGAATACGAACTCGCCAAGGCGTTCGCCGACGCACACAAACTGCGGCTTGAAGTGATCGTGCCCGAAACCCACGAGCAGCTGCTGAACTGGCTGGTGGATGGCCGCGGCGACATCGCAGCCGGCTTTCTCGAACCCAGCGACGAGTTGAAGGCACGCAGCCTCGCATTCTCGCGACCCTATCACTTCGCTCCGCGTCATCTGGTCGTCAAGGCCGACGATCCAATGAACGGTATCTGGGATATGCAGGACCGAACGGTGATGGTTCGCCGTTCCAGTCCGTACTGGCGCGATCTGCAGGAAATGCTGGAGTCGGGCTACGCGTTCGATCTGGTGGCCGCTCCCGAGCACATGGAAACCGAAGAACTGATCGCGCGTGTCGCCGAGGGTGAAATCGATGCGACCGTTGCCGACGGCCACCTGTTGGATATCGAACTTGCGCGTGGCCTGGCGGTGAAATCGGGCTTTCAACTCGGCGAGGACCGGCCGCATGCGGTCGCAGTCAGGGCAAAAGACAAGAAACTGCGCAAGGCGTTGAACCGCTTCATCAAGAAAGAATACAAAGGGCTGGTCTACAACATTCTGTACAAGAAGTACTTCACCAACGCGCGTGCGGTGAGGGCCTTGGCGGCAGGACGTTTGAGCAGTGATGGAACGGGCCTGTCGCCGTACGACGACATCACCCAGCGTTATGCAGAAGAATACGGATTCGATTGGCGCCTGATTACCGCACAGATGTTTCAGGAGAGCCGGTTCGACCCGCAAGCCCAGTCGTTCGCCGGCGCCCGCGGCCTGCTGCAGGTCATGCCGAGGACTGCCAGGTTCATGGGGTTTGCCAACGTTCTCGAACCCGAAGATGGCATCCATGCCGGCATAAAATACCTCGACTGGGTCAGAAACCGGTTTGAGCCGTCTTTGCCGTTCAATGAGCGTATGTGGTTCAGCCTGGCCGCGTACAACGCCGGTCACGGACATGTGGACGATGCACGACGGCTGGCACGCAATCTCGGCCTGAACGGCGATCGCTGGTTCGAAAACACCGAGAAGGCGATGTTGCTGCTGTCCAAGAAGCAGTACGCCAGCAAGGCGCGTTACGGCTATGTGCGCGGGGTAGAGCCTGTCAGTTACGTGCGCGAGATCCGCCAGCGCTATCGCGCTTATGTCGAGATCGCCGATCGTCGATTGTCTCGCCGCGAAACGATGCCGCTGTCAGTGGCCGGTTCGGACATCGTGCACGCGCCCAGCGGCTGAAGACCTGCGGCAACGCCGGGTTGCGCAATGTGCCCGGTCGCTATTTACTTGGTCAGCGGGCAACCAAAGGAAGGCGAAAGGGCGTGATTACCATCGATTATTTTTCCGACGTGCTGTGCGTGTGGGCTTACGGCGGCCAGATTCGGCTCGACGAACTGCAGCGCGAGTTCGGTGGCGACATTCAGGTAAGGCATCGATTCATGATGCTGTTCGCCGATACCCGAAAGCGCATCGGAGAAGGCTGGAAAGACGAGGGCGGATTCGCGGGTTTCGGCACCCATCTGCATGAGGTGTGTGAACAATGGCCGCATACCTCGCCGCATCGTGAAGTCTGGACACAATGTCGTCCGTGTAGCAGCACGACCGCGCATGTGTTTCTGATAGCGGCAGGCTTGTGCCTGGGTACCGACAATGAGCAGGACGTAAGCGACGAGCGCAGGCGCCTGTTCGACAGCTTGGTTAACAAGACCCGTTTACTGTTCTTCGAACAGGCACAGGACATCTCGTGCCTGGCGACGCTGTTGCCACTGCTCGACGATGTCGGCCTGGGCGAAGCGGCGGTACGCGCAAGGATCGACAATGGCGAGGCCTATGCGGCGCTGCACCGCGATGCCGAGTTGATGAAGGCGTACGGCGTGCAGGGGAGCCCGACCTATGTGTTCAATGAAGGGCGGCAACTACTGTATGGCAATGTCGGCTACCGAATCATCGAGTCGAACGTGCGTGAGTTGATGCTGCCGAACGCAGGTACCGGGGTGCCGAGCTGGTGTTGAGCGACGACCGGCTCACTCCGCGGAGTTGTTGAATTCATGCCCTCCAAAATCAGCCCCCTGTTTTCCTGGCTCAACCAGTGGCGCGCCGATGAGTTGCGCGGCGTCCTGAGCGACATTTACGTGGCCGATGCCGCGGGCGCGCCGATGCGTCGCGTCGAACAGGCCGATTGCCTGCCGGGTCGGGGACTCGCCGAAGATCGCTACGCCGAAGGTCGTGGCCACTGGCGGTCGGTCGATGGTTGTGAAGTCACGCTGGTCACGCTCGAGGACATGCGCGACGCGTCCAATGCCAAGTTGTCGTTCCTCGCCGGCGAGCATCGGCGCAACCTGGTAATAATGGGGGTTCCGCTGCAGGCCATGATCCGCCAGCAACTGCGCATCGGTGGCGTATTGTTCGCTTTTCATCGACTGCGCCCACCATGTGCGTATCTCGACAGAGCGGTGCAGGCCGGCGCGGCCAAGGCGCTGCGTAAACGCGGCGGGCTCGGTCTGCGGGTAATCGAGCCGGGCACGATCGCGGTGGGCGATGCGGTCGAGGTGATTCGCAGCAGCGAGCGGTGAGCTACTCGTCTTCGGTCGTGGTGTAGATCAACAGCTCGGTCTGCCGCCGCAGCAAGTCCGTATCATCGATCGTCTCGATCGCCTGCAGCGCGCGAATGTAGTCGGCGGGCAGAGCGTGTTCGGTTGCACCGTGGATGACATGGCGTCGGTACCAGTCGAAGGGTTTGAGCGAGGCATCGATGCGGGTTGCGTAATAGGTGAAGGCTTTGACGACGGCACCGTTGGTCAAGGTTACGTCGACCAGTTTGTCGTTGTATCCGCGCCCCAGATCTTCGTAGCGATCGAGCAACGTCTTGTGTTCCTCCGCCAAGGTGAACACCACGCCGTAGACCGTGTGTCCCGGGGCTTGCGCGGCATCGCATTTTGCCGAACCGTCGCGACCGATCTTGTGAAACGCCAGTCGATGATCGCTGAGTGTTGCGACGCCGATCGGGTGGGCCGATGAAACGCGGTGTTGCAGGCGTTTCACCGACATGTTCGAGCCGTAGGCGAAATAGTGCATTGGGCGGCGGCGCGGCATCCGTGCCGCATGCGGGAAGGCTGGTCGCGCTTACTTGTGTGCGATGGGTTTTTCGGTGAACAGGTAATCTTTCAGTTCGCCGTCAAACTTCGGGTCGTTGCGCCGAATCCATTCGAGCACCATCGCGGCGTGTTCTTTTTCTTCGTCGCGGTTGTGCGCGAGGATGGCCTTCAGTTCTTCGTTCTTGCAGGCGTCGACGCGCTGGTTGTACCAGTCGACCGCCTCGAGTTCTTCCATCAAGGAGATGATGGCACGATGCATATCGCGGGTTTCATCGGACAGTTCGGAAATCGGCTCGTGATAGCCTTCGTTCGACATCGGTGGTTTCCTCCGGTTTATCGATGCTGTGAAATCATCATAACGCCAATTGATGACGGGTAGCCCTGAAGATCGTCAAGTTGTGCCGGGTTGTCGGTCGGCTTTCCGAGTACCGTGCCACCGGTAGAAGATCGAAGGCATCAGACCGGTCCATGCCAGGAACAATGGCCACACGCGGCCAGCCGAGAGATCGTAGTCGCCCAGCAGACGTTGCCAGTCATGTCCCATGACGAAATGACCGAACAAGAATTCGAACGCGATGGTGGCGATCAGCCAGACGCCGCCGACCGTATGCGCGACTTTGTGGTTGGGTAGCGGCCAACGCCGGGCGAGCCACCAGGCGACGGCGCCGCTCAGCAGCACAGCGATCAATGTAGAGGCCTGGTGCGCGGTGAGTGGAGAGAGCAGGGGGCCATAGCCCAGATCGCGCAACGCGCCATTGCCGATGGCGATGATCAACAACGCGAACCACGCAAGGATATGCCGCCGGGTTGCGCGGCTACCGTCGCGGGTGGTTGGTTCAGCGGTCGGGTAAGTCATCCAGAATCGCCTGGTATACCGCCAGGTCGCCGGCGGAGAAGCAACAGAACACAATCGACGTCAGGTCATTGCGATCGCGGGTTATCGCGTAAACGGTATCGACCGCGATCGAGGCTGCGCGTTCGATCGGGTAGCCATATACCCCGGTGCTGATGCTGGGAAACGCCAAGGACCGTAGGCCGTGCTCGAGGGCCACGGCGAGGGAGCGACGATAACAGGATGCCAAACGTTCCGGTTCGCCGCGTTCGCCGCCGTGCCAGACCGGGCCAACCGTGTGGATCACATAACGTGCAGGGAGACGGAAACCTGGCGTGATCTTGGCGTCGCCGGTTTCGCAGCCTGCCAGCTTGCGACATGCCTCCAATAGTTCGGGACCGGCGGCACGATGAATCGCGCCATCGACGCCGCCACCGCCCAGCAGTGAGTTGTTGGCCGCATTGACGATACCGTCCACGTCGAGCGCGGTGATGTCCGCGCGAATCGCACGCAAGTCTGCCGCCATGGTCGCGTCCTCCTCCGCATGCCGAGTTTAGCCGCCGGCCGAGCCCGTGTGTGCGAGCCAAAAGGCAACGCGGGCGGCGCGCCGACGTCGCCGAGTCCCCCTGGGAACAAAAAGAACCAGATGTTCAATTTCCCGCGGGGTTGGCCGTAATCCCAGATATCAGCGGTGACTGTCCGCCGACGGTCCCCGCCGAAGCTCTCCTCTGGCGCGATGATTATGCGCTTTACGGGTTGTCGCTCTCCCCGCGACAACCCGTTTTTTTTCGCCCGATGTCTGCCGCCACAGGTGAACGCGAGCGCGCTTCTAACGTACCGAAACCTGCCTGGCGCGGTAACGCAGGTGCTGGCGTGAGGGCTTGCGGCCGGTCAGTTCGGCGAGGTACTCGATAGCAGCGCCGTATCCTTCGTCTTCGCGATCCGACAATACAAAGAGCGTTTCTCCGCCGCTGCAGTTGCGACATGCCGAGGGCTCCGCCGTGGTGACGTGCAGCAGGGTGTCGTGAACCAAACCATCGACCCGCTGGGGTTGCTGGCCGCTGACGATCACGCCCGCGATGGGACGCTTGGTCGGATTCTTTACTACCCATCGGGTGCTTTGGTGCGCGGTCAGGGCGAGGATCAAGGGGTCTTTGCCGGGACCGACGTCGACGATGACCTGGCCGACCACATCGGCCGTGTCGCCGGCGAGTTGTGCCGCGCAGGTAGCGCCGTCGGCGGCGCAATCCTTGTTGGCCGACAGCGGACCGTCTTCACCGGGGACCGCGCCACGATAGATGCCGATGAGATACAGCTTGGCGTTGTCCGGGAATTCCAGCGGTTTGACGGTGTCGGGGTCGCCTGCGGCAGTTGCATCGGATGCCAGCGCATCGTCGACTGCGCGCTTGGCCAACTGCGACTGCAGCGGCGGTGCGAGCGGTTCTTCGGTCTGCCGGTCGACGAAGCGCATGCGCTGTGCCGAGTCGCGCAGCAGCGCACTGGGCGCGTGCACCATCCATTGCAAGGCCGCCAATGTCGACTGTGACTGCAGCACCTGAGGTGTCGTATAGATATTCTGATCGAGCAGTAGCAAAGTGACTTGCTCGGCAGGGTGGTTGTCGGGCTGCGCCTTGAGCGTCTCTACCATGGCTTCTACGGCGGGCCAGGGTATGTGCGGATCCTTGCCGGCGGCGGCATTCGCCTGCAACAACTGCCGGGTTATCGGGAACAGCTTCTTGTTCAGCGCCAAACCGATCGGGGTGCTTTGCCAAGGTTGATCGGCGGCGCGTTTACCCTGCAGACCTGCGCCGCGCTCGATCAACTCGCCGACGAGTTTAGGGTCTGCGGCGCGAATCGCCCCGGTCAGGCATTGTTCGTCGAGGTCGGAACGCCCGGCCTTGGAGCGCGCGGCTTTGCGCAGCAGCATGAGGGCTTCGCCACGCGCCTGGTCGCCGGCCATCTGCTCACACAAGCGCACGATCGCTCCCGGCGGCAGGGTATCCAGGCCGGCGCCCATCTTCAGTGCGACGCGAACCTGGGCCGGGTCGCCGGCGGAGACGGCCTTTTCCAAGGCAGTGCGGCCACTGGATGTGACGAAATCGATATCGACCTTCTTCTGGGGCACCAGTTTGCCCAGCTTGAGTTCGGGATGGGCGAGTATGTACAGGCCGACCGAGGTATCGCCCTGCATCGGTACGTTCGGGTTGGCCCCTTTGCGCAGCAACTCACGCGCGATGGTCCATCGTTCTTGGTTGGCCGCCAGCGATAAGGGGGTGTCGCCAGCGTGGTTCGGTCGATCGATGTCGATCTCGTCTTTGAGCAGCAAGTTGAGAAACGGCTCGTCGTTGGCGTCGACCACGGCGTGCAGCACGCCGTTGCCCTGGTTGTCGGTCATCTCGGTATCGGCGCCGCGCTCGGCGAACAGCTTGAATAACGCCTCGTCGCCCACTTGCGCGGCCAGCAGCAAGGGGGTCTCACCGCGCGCGTTCTTCAGGTTGAGATCCGCGCCGTTGGTGAGCAAGAGTTCGACGTAATCGATCAGGCGTTCACGCGCGGCGACGTGCAAGGCGGTATCGCCGTCTTTGTTCACCGCATTGATGTCGACACCCTGTTCGACCAGAAAACGCACGATGTCGGCATCCGGCGTGTTGAGCAGCATCAACGCTGTGTTTTCGTCGTCGTCGCGCAGCGTCGGACTCGCGCCGCGTTCGATCAACGCTTTAAGCGCCGGAAATCTGATCTTCGTGCTGCCATAGGTCGTCACCATCAGGAACGGCGTCTGACCTGCGCGCGTGACCGGTTGATTGATCTGTTCCTGCGGGATCTGCTCGATCGACTTGAGCACGGTGTCGACGTTGCCGCTGGCCAGATCGTTGATCGACCACACGGTCTGGGCGACAGCGGTGGATGCGATGCCGAACAACAGGATCAGCAGGGCGATCGATCCTTGACGCAATGGGTCCAGCAGCATGGGATTACCTCTTATTATGTTTATCTGAATGCTGCCGTATCGCTGGCGGCACGCCGTGGGTCCGGGTCACGGCACGCTAGTGTGCCAAATCTTCGGGGCCTGTTCACATCGCATACAGCGCCGCGCTGCCATCAGACAACGTTTCGGGTATCAGGCAGATGTCTCGTCGGCGAGTCTGGCCGAAAGGGCGGTTGGCCAATCCAATCTGCGAGGCTTCGCCAGAGCGGCTGCGTACCGTGTCCAAGACACGCAGGTGGATCGATGTCAATCACCCTGCCGAGAAAAAATATGAAGTGGATCACATTAATATCCATAGAATTCTTGTTCAAAAATCTCGACGACTATAGTTCCCGACGTCGGTGGCGGCCCTACTGATGAGGTCGACCTGACACTCAAAGCCAGCCAGTTTGCACAAGCTGGATGGATAGGGAAAAAGAACAACGGGGCTGATGGCAACAGGCCCCATCGCTGGTTCCGCACGTCGGGCGCCAGTCTTCATTTCACCGGTCTTCTTTACAACTTGGTCGAACGCCGCAGATCTGACGACGCGACACGGGCGGTGTCGATCCGGCACGGCAGACAAGACAGGGAATGGGGCCCCGGCAGCGGAAGCACATCGTTCTAAGGGGAAGACGATGGTTAATAAGCGGCAGCGCATGTGCGACCTGATCGAAGAATTCAGGCGCAAAGGCCGGGAAGGGGATGCGGAGGTATTGCGCGATGCCTGGTACGCACTCCACGACGCTTATCATGTTCTGGCGGTTGTCGGTGAGGACATTCCTCAGGGAAGGGTCTATAGCCACGCCACGACCAACTTCGGCAATGTTCTGGTGATTCTGCAAGCCTTCTCCCGACGTCTTGACGATCAGCGTGAAGACAAAGAGTCGGGCAGTCTGGTCGGCATCAAATAGCGAGTTCGTCGGATGTGACGCCAGCCTCTGCTGGCATCGGGTAGTGTTGCACACCGGTGGCGTCCGGCGGCATGCCGAAAATGAAAAAGCCCGGTTCTTCACAGAACCGGACTTTCGAATCTTGATGGTGCCGAAGAGAGGACTTGAACCTCCACCGGGTTGCCCCGACATGGACCTGAACCATGCGCGTCTACCAATTCCGCCACTTCGGCATCGTTTTTGGGGAGCCCAAAAACGGAAGCGCGGACTGTACAGCGACACCATAGGGCTGTCAACGCTACAATAGCCGGATGAAACAAACACCAGACAGAGAAAAATCACTCCGTGTCGAAGCGTAAACCACGGCGTAACGTTCGCGATCGCGATCCCTATCAGGCCCGCGAGGCCAAGAAATACGAAAACCCGATCCCCAGCCGCGAGTTCATCCTTGGCATGATGGAGGAACACGGCGCGCCGCTGCGTTTCGACGATATCGCCGAGTCACTGCAACTGGCCGGCGATCCACAACAGCGCGAGGCCTTGTCGCGAAGGCTCAACGCCATGCAGCGCGACGGGCAGGTGGTGTGCAATCGGCGCGGCGGCTATTGCGTGGTCAACCACGAGGACCTGCTGCATGGACGGGTGATCGGCCATCCCGACGGCTTCGGCTTCATGCAGGCCGACGAGGGCGGCGACGATCTCTACCTCAGTCCGCGCGAGATGCGTCGCCTGTGGCACGGCGACCGCATCGTCGCGCGTGTTGCCGGCATCGACCGCCGGGGTCGGCGCGAGGCAGCGGTGGTCGAGGTACTCGAGCGCGCCTTCGAGAATATCGTTGGCCGTTTGCAGATCGAGGCGGGTGTCGCCTTTCTGCTGCCGGACAACAAGCGTGTCGCGCAGCAGATATTGATAACGCCCGATCGCCTGATGGGTGCCAAGCATGGCCAGATGGTGGTGGTGCACATCACCGAACACCCACAGACCTGGCGTCAGCCGCTCGGTGAGGTGGTCGAGATACTGGGTGACCACCTGGCGCCGGGGATGGCGACCGATGTGGCCATTCGCGCCAACGATATCCCGCTGGATTGGCCCGCCGAGGTCGACGCAGAGATCGCCGAGCTCAAGCCTGAGGTGCCGGAGGCGGCAAAGCAGGGTCGGACCGACCTGCGCAACGTGCCGCTGGTGACGATCGATGGCGCCGATGCGCGCGATTTCGACGACGCGGTATTCTGCGAACGCACCAAGAAAGGCTGGCGGCTGTTGGTGGCGATCGCCGACGTATCGTCTTACGTGGTGCCCGGTACGGCGCTCGACGACGAGGCCTACAAGCGCGGCAACTCGGTGTACTTCCCGGATCGGGTGATCCCCATGTTGCCGGAGATCCTGTCGAACGGGTTGTGTTCGCTGAATCCGAAGGTCGACCGGCTGTGCATGACCGGCGAGTTGTACTTTGATGCCGAAGGCAAGCTGATCCGCTCACGCTTCTTCGAGGCGGTCATGAATTCGCATGCGCGCCTTACCTATGACCAGGTCGGCGCCATGCTGCTCGATGGCGATGCCGAACTGTGCGCACAACATGCCGACGTGCTGCCGCACCTGCATGATCTCTACGGCCTCTACAGGCTGCTGCACGAGGCGCGTGCTGAACGTGGTGCGATCGATTTCGATACCGTCGAGACGCGTTTCCGTTTCGGCGACGACGGCAAACTAGAAGAGATCGTGCCCTTGGTGCGCCACGATGCACACAAGCTGATCGAGGAATGCATGCTGGCGGCGAACGTGGCCGCGGCGCGCCACCTGCTGCGCAAGAAGATGCCGGCCTTGTATCGGATACACGAGCAGCCCAGCACTGAAAAGCTGTCGGATCTGCGTGAGTTTCTTGCCGAACTCGGCCTGTCGCTCGACGGCGGCGACGAGCCGACCGCGAAGGACTACGCCAACCTGCTCGACAAGGTCAAAGACCGGCCGGACTTCCACGTGATCCAGGTCGTGCTGTTGCGCTCGATGATGCAGGCGGTGTACTCCGATACGAACGTCGGCCACTTCGGTTTGGCGTTTCCTGCCTATACGCACTTCACGTCACCGATCCGGCGTTATCCGGATCTGATGGTGCACCGTGCGCTCAAGCATCTGCTGACCGGCGAACCACCCGAGGCGTTCGAGTACACGCATCAGCATCTCGCGGCAATGGGCGAACACTGCTCGGCGACCGAGCGGCGCGCCGACGATGCGACCCGCGACGCGTCCGATACGCTCAAGTGCGAATTCATGCTCGACAAGGTCGGCGAGTCGTTCGATGGCGTGATCTCGGGCGTCAACAGCTTCGGCATCTTTGTCGAACTCGACGGTATCTACGTCTCGGGCCTGGTGCATATCACGGCGCTGGATTACGACTACTTCCATTTCGATCCGATCGGGCACCGATTGACCGGCGATCGCACCGGACGCGTGTACCGCCTCGGCGACACGCTCCGGGTCAAGGTGGCGGCGGTGAACATCGACGATCGCAAGATCGATTTTGTTCTGGCCGACAAGGTCGAGGGTCCGGGCAAAGGTCGTGCGACAGGTGACAGGCAGCGTGATCGCAAGGCCAGGAACAACGACAAAGGCAGCGCCACACGCAAGTCGAAGAAAGACGCGGCAGGTCAGAAATCCAGTGACAAGAAGTCGCAGAAGCGCGACGGCAAAACCGGAAGCCGTAGAAAGCGCAGCAAGGGGAAAGGTAAGGGCTGATCGATGTCCGGCCAGATGATTGTTGGAATACATGCGGTGCGTACAGCGCTCAAGCACGGCGCACAACGCATCGACAGCCTGCTGTTCGATGTGGCGCGCAAAGACAAGCGTCTGCGTCAACTGCTCGACGAAGCGCGGGCAGCCGGCGTCAAACCGGAGCCGAGCGACAAGGCGTCGCTCGACAAACTGACCGGCGGCGCGAACCACCAGGGCGTGGTCGCGCATGGCGAGATGCCGACCAGTCTCACCGAAGCGGCGCTCGACGATTTGCTCGGAGGATTGGATGACCCCCCGTTGCTGCTGGTGCTCGACGGTGTTACCGACCCTCACAATCTGGGCGCCTGTCTGCGCAGCGCCGACGGTGCCGGGGCGCACGCGGTGATTGCGCCGCGCGACCGCGCCGGCGGTCTGACCCCGGTGGTGTGCAAGGTTGCCAGCGGCGCGGCAGAAACGGTGCCCTTCGTCCAGGTCACGAATCTGGTTCGCACACTCAAGTACCTGCAGGATACGCACCGGGTGTTCGTGATCGGCACCGCCGGCGAAGCAGACATCGATCTCTACGCGGCCGATCTCACCGGTCCGCTCGCGCTGGTCATGGGTGCAGAAGGCGAGGGTATGCGTCGGCTGACACGTGATACCTGCGATCAGCTGGTGCGTCTGCCGATGGCGGGTCATGTCGACAGCCTTAACGTGTCGGTGGCAACCGGCGTCTGTCTGTACGAGGCGGTGCGCCAGCGTCGCTGAGCGGTCCGACCGGCGGCGACTGCTTAAATGCTTGCAATCGCTTGCCTTTTCACCTAATATCCCGCGCCTTTCCGGCCGGCCTCAGGGCCGGTCCTCCTTGCCTCACCGCGGCAGTTGCCGATGGGAGGCTGTGTAAACCGTAAGGAGCGACAATGCGTCACTACGAGATCGTGTTTCTGGTCCATCCGGATCAGAGCGAGCAGGTACCGGGTATGGTCGAGCGTTACCGCGGGACCATCGAAAACAGCGGCGGCGTGATCCACCGCCTGGAAGATTGGGGCCGTCGTCAATTGGCCTTCCCGATCAACAAAATCCACAAAGCACACTACGTCCTGATGAACATCGAGTGCGGCGCCGAAGCGTTGGCCGAGCTCGAAAGCGCGTTCCGTTTCAACGACGCGGTGCTGCGTAACCTGGTCGTGCGTCGCAAAGAGGCGATCACCGAGACCTCGCCGCTCGCCAAGGAAGACGAGAAAGAGCGTGACGAAGCACCTGCTGCACGTACCGATTCCGATAAGAACGACGCCGAACAGGCCTCGGCCTGACGCCTAGGAGAGCATTACGATGTCACGTTTTTTCCGTCGCCGTAAATACTGCCGATTCTCCGCCGAGGGCATCAGCGAGATCGATTACAAAGACCTGAACCTGCTGAAGCAATACGTCAGCGAGTCGGGCAAGATCGTGCCCAGCCGTATCACCGGCACGAGCGCGAAATATCAGCGCCAGCTGGCGGATGCGATCAAACGCGCCCGTTACCTGGCTCTGTTGCCGTACTCCGACAGTCATTGATTTGATCTGTCCGGCATGTCTCGTCGCGGCGGGATATGCTGATGAGGTAGTTGCATGAAGGCCTTCGCCAATTGGGTGATGAAAGGCCGTATGCAGGCGGTCATAGCCGCCACCGTGTCAGCCATGCTGGCGCTGATTGTTACGCCGGTAGGTGTTGTCAGCGCCGCGGTGATCGCATTGACGGTTCTGCGGCAGGGCTGGCGCGAAGGCACGTACGTGATCGTGTCGGCGCTGCTGGCTATTGCGGGCATCGGCGGGCTGATTTTTCAAACGCCCATCGGTGCTGCAATGATCGGCGCGGCCATGTGGCTGCCCGCCGGTATCCTCGGCGGCGTGATGGGACGCTTCGGCTCGTTACGCATGGCGATCGAGGTCGCAGTCATCGGTGCGCTGGTTGTCGTCGTACTGCAGTACGTGACGATGGGCGATCCGGTGAGTGAGTGGCGCGAGGTACTGCGCGAACACGTGCAGGGCACGCTGAACCCCGGCACATTGTCGTCGGCCGATGTGGAGGCCGTGTTCGATCAGACCGCGTTGTGGATGCCGGGTGGCATCGCAGCGACCTGGTTACTGGGTGCGGTGATATCACTGCTGCTGGCACGCTACTGGGCAGCGGTGATCGATAGCCCGGGTGCATTCGGCGAAGAGTTTCGCCGCCTGAGATTCGGGCGCTGGTTATTGATCGGTGTGCCGCTGGTGTTTGTTGGCGGCGTGCTGATGACCGACGGTACGCCCAACGCGATTGCGCAGTTGTTTATCGTCGGCATGATGGTGTACCTGATTCAGGGCATCAGCGTGGTTCACGGATTACTGGCAATGTTCGGTGGTTCGTCCGCGTGGCTGGTGGGTTTTTACCTGCTGCTGCTTGTAGTGATGCCGCAGGGCATCACGACCGTCGCCTTCCTCGGTTATGCGGACGGGTGGCTGGACATTCGGGCACGTGCCCGACGTCGGTCGAAGACCGATGACGAGTGAATTGCTTATAGAGGTTGAGAACGATGGACGTCATTCTTCTGGAAAAAGTGGCTAACCTGGGTGGACTGGGTGAAAAGGTTTCGGTGAAGTCCGGCTTCGGTCGCAACTTCCTCATCCCGCAGGGTAAGGCTGTATTCGCCAGCGCGGAAAACATCAAGGTGTTCGAAGAGCGTCGCGCCGAACTCGAACAGCAGGCGGCAGACAAGCTGGCTACTGCTGAAGAGCGCAAGGCCAAGATCGAGGCGCTGAGCGACGGTGTGACGATCACCCACAAATCGGGTGAAGAAGGTCGCCTGTTCGGTTCGGTGGGTACCGTCGATATCGCCAATGCCTGCACCGAAGCCGGTGTCGAGGTGGCCAAGTCGGAAGTGCGTCTGCCGGAAGGTCCGTTCCGCAACGCCGGTGAGTACGAAGTCACGCTGCACCTGCACACCGACGTCGATGCAACCGTCAAGGTCACGATCGTCGGCGAAGAATAAGCCCGATCTCGACCCAGGGCCGGCGACCGCGTGAGCGGCCGCTTACCCGATGCATTCGATAGAAACCCGACGCCTTGCGTCGGGTTTCTGTTTTTCAGCCTATGCTCTCCCTCATCGCGCACCTTCTGTGGTGTAATCAACGGCCATTCCCCGACGATGTTCCGGCAGCGGCATGATTGACGCGGTTTACGATTCCATTCCCGAAGCGATGGCAGATCACGGCGACGCGCAGATGGAAGCGTTGCGCGTACCGCCGCATTCCGTGCAGGCGGAGCAGGCCGTTTTGGGCGGTCTGATGCTGGACAACGGCGCCTGGGACAAGATCGCCGATCAGATAACCGAGCAGGATTTTTACCGCCGCGAACATCAGCTGATCTTCGCCGCGATCGCCAGCCTGTCGGATGCCGACCGGCCATTCGATGTCGTGACCCTGGCCGAGGAACTCGAAAGCCTCGAGACCCTCGACGAGGTCGGCGGGCTGCCGTACCTGGGCATGCTCGCCAACGACACGCCGAGTGCGGCCAACGTGCAGGCCTATGCGGCCATCGTGCGTGAGCAATCCGTTGTTCGCCAGTTGATCAAGGTCGGCAACCAGATCGCCGAAAACGGTTACCGGCCGAAAGGGCGCAAGGTGCACGAACTGCTCGACAGCGCCGAAAACCTGGTGTTTCAGATTGCCGAGCAGCAGGCGCGCGGCGGCGGTGGTTTCCGCTCGATCACCCGCCTGCTGACGGAGACGATCAATCGTATCGAAGAGCTGTACGGCAGCGACGATGCGCTGACCGGTGTGCCGACCGGGTTTACCGATTTCGACAACAAGACCTCCGGTCTGCAGAAGTCCGATCTGATCATCGTGGCCGGGCGCCCGTCGATGGGCAAGACGACGTTTTCGATGAACATTGCGGAGAACGTTGCCGTCGCCACGGGCCTGCCGGTCGCGATCTTCTCGATGGAGATGCCGGGCGAGGCACTGACGATGCGCATGATCTCGTCGCTCGGCCGCGTCAACCAGCAAGCGGTGCGCTCGGGCAAGCTCGAAGATGACGACTGGCCGCGCGTGACCTCGGCGGTCAACATCCTGAACAACACCAAGTTGTTCATCGACGATACGCCTGCCTTGACCCCGACGGATCTACGCGCGCGCTGTCGGCGTCTGACCAAGGAACACGGCCACCTCGGTCTTGTCGTGATCGATTATCTGCAGCTGATGCAGGCGCCGGAGTCCGGCGAAAACCGTGCGACCGAGATCTCGGCGATATCACGCGGCCTCAAGGCCCTGGCCAAAGAACTCAACGTGCCGGTCATCGCCTTGTCACAGCTCAACCGCTCGCTCGAGCAGCGCCCGAACAAGCGGCCGGTGATGTCCGACCTGCGTGAGTCGGGCGCCATTGAGCAGGACGCCGACCTTATCGTTTTTATCTACCGCGACGAGGTCTATAACGAAGACACTCCCGACAAGGGCAAGGCCGAGATCATCATCGGCAAGCAACGTAACGGTCCGATCGGCACCGTCAGTCTCACCTTCCAGGGTCAGTTCACGCGCTTCGACAACTTCGCCTACGACGTGTACGGCGACGACGAATATTGACGTGATTGCACCGGAGCTGCCGTAAGTATGGCCAAGGCCGCCAAGACGATTTACGTCTGTTCTGAATGCGGCGCGCAGTCGCCGAAGTGGGCAGGGCAGTGCGGCGATTGCGGTGCATGGAACAGCCTGCAGGAAACCGTCGCTGCGCCGACGCCGAAAGCCGATGGGCGTTTCAGTGGCTATGCGGGCGCTGAAGACACGGCACGCATCCGCAATCTCTCCGAAGTCGTCGCGCAGGAAAACGAACGCCTGCCGACCGGGCTCGATGAACTCGATCGTGTGTTGGGCGGCGGCTTGGTCACCGGTTCGGTGGTATTGATCGGCGGCGATCCCGGGATCGGCAAGTCGACCTTGCTCGTGCAGGCCCTGGCGCTGTTGGCGCGCGATCACCCGGCGATCTATGTCAGCGGTGAAGAGTCTGCCGAACAGATCAGCATGCGCGCGCACCGGCTGGGTCTGCCGACAGAGCAACTGCGGCTGCTGACCGAGACCTGTGTCGAACGCATCCTGTCGTTGATCGCGGTTGAAAAGCCCAAGGTGCTGGTGCTCGATTCGATTCAGACCTTCTACACCGAATCGCTGCAGTCGGCGCCCGGCTCGGTGGCGCAGGTGCGCGAATCGGCCGCGCGCCTGGTGCGCTATGCCAAGCAGTCCGGCACTTCATTGTTTCTGGTCGGCCACGTAACCAAGGAAGGCGCCCTGGCGGGACCGCGTGTACTCGAACACATGGTCGACACCGTGCTGTATTTCGAAGGCGAGAGCGGCAGCCCGTATCGTTTGATCCGTGCGATCAAAAACCGCTTCGGCGCGGTCAACGAACTTGGCGTGTTTGCGATGACCGACAAGGGGCTACGCGAAGTAGCCAACCCGTCGGCGATCTTTCTGTCGCGCCACCAGGAGCAGGTGCCGGGCAGCTGCATCCTGGTCACGCGTGAAGGCACGCGACCGTTGTTGGTCGAGGTGCAGGCCCTGGTCGACCAAAGCCCGTTGGCGAACCCGCGACGCGTCGCCCTGGGTCTCGAACAGAACCGACTGTCGATGCTGCTCGCCGTCATGCACCGTCACGGCGGTATCGGCATGTTCGATCAGGACGTATTTCTGAATGTTGTCGGTGGCGTGCGCGTCACTGAACCCGCGGCCGATCTGCCGGTATTGCTGTCGGTGTTGTCGAGCTTTCGCGATCACGCCTTGCCTGGCGATCTGGCGACGTTCGGTGAGGTTGGTCTGGCCGGCGAGATACGACCGGTGCCCAGTGGTCAGGAGCGCCTGCGCGAGGCTGCCAAGCACGGCTTCAAGCGCGCGATCGTACCGAGTGCGAATGCGCCGAAGCGCGCGATCGAAGGGCTGGAAGTGATCGCCGTGGGGCGGATCAGCGAAGCGATCGATGCCGTCGTAAATTAGTTGTCAGTCCTGGTTGGCGACCAGCTCCGCCAGTTCACGCTTCAGCAGTGCATCATCGGCAAGGTTGAGTTCGACCAGGCGGCGCAGATTACTGGCGCTGTCCAGATCGATGCTGACACACTTGAGGCCGACCCGTTGCGCTTCGACGTGCGCGACCTCACCCTCCATATCGATGCAGCAGGTCTCGTCGTTGAGCACGACGTGCGCACGCACCGTGGCACCGCTTTCGACGTTCCATGCCACGTCGGTTTCGAACAGCAGGCCGTGCAGCGAGATATCCAGCACCGTGCCGTGCAGTTCCGTACCGTCGTGGGTAATGACCACCTGTTTATCGGTCGCGATACGGTGAAAGTGTCGGCGCTCTTCGTTGGAGGTGTCTGACATGTGTTGCGTCCTGGTGTTGGTTGCGTTGTTAGCGGCAGACCGTTTCGAGAACTAAAGTCCGCCGGCGACGACGGCACCGCATGGCTTACTAGGATCAAACATAGCATTGGTGGTCGGGTAGGCCAGGAGGGTAGCCGCCAGATCCCGCGGGTTATCAGTCGTCGCTGGCGGTCTCGCGTCGCTCGTCCGGTCGGATGCGGGCGGTTTTCACGGCGTTGTCCTGCGTCTGCACGACCTCGACCGGGTAGCCGGCGATCAGCAACGAGGTGCCGTTCTCCGGCAAGCTTTCTAAATGCTCGACGATCAATCCATTGAGCGTCTTGGGGCCGTCGGTGGGTAGCTCCCAGTGCATGGTCCTGACGAGTTCACGCAGGTTGGCGGCACCATCGACCAGGAAGCTGCCATCGTCCTGCGGCTGGACGTCGGCGATCGCATCCGACGGGTCGGTGGCGAATTCACCGACGATCTCTTCGAGCAGGTCGGCCATCGTCACCAGCCCGAGGACGTCGCCGTATTCATCGACGACCAGTGCGGTACGCCGACGGTTGCGTTGAAAATTCAGCAACTGGCGGTTCAGTGGCGTGCCTTTCGGAATGTAGTAAGGCTCGCGAATCAGTCCTTCGAGCGCTTCCTGCGTCAGCTCGTTGTCGAGCAGTGCCTGCATGGCGCGCCGTGAATGCAGGAAGCCGACGACCTGGTCGATGCTGCCGCGATACACCAGCACACGCGTGTAGGGCGTCTGTTCCAGCTGTTCGAGAATCAGGTCGAGCGGGTTGTCGAGGTCGATGCCGTCGAGTTCACTACGCGGCACCATGATGTCGTCGACCGTGACCTTCTCCAGATCGAGGATGTTGAGCAGCATCTTCTGGTGGCGCTTGGGAATCATTGCGCCGGCTTCGTTGACGACCGTGCGCAGCTCCTCGTGGCTTAGCGCATTGCCCTCGGCGTCTTCCGGGTAGATGCCGAGCACCCGCAGCACATTGTTGGCGATCAGGTTGACCAGCCAAACCATCGGGAAGAGTACGCGCAGCAACGGTGTGTAGATCCAGGCGGCAGGGAAGGCCAGCTTTTCGGGATACAGCGCCGCCATGGTCTTGGGTGCTACTTCCGAGAAGATCAGCACGACCAGCGTCAGCAGGCCCGCGGCGATCGCTATCGCGCCCTCGCCTCCGAGACGCAACGCAATCACGGTGGCGAGCGACGAAGCCAGGATGTTGACGAAGTTGTTGCCCAGCAGAATCAGACCGATCAGGCGGTCGGGGTTCTTCAATAGCCTCTCGGCAAGCTTGGCGCCCGGGTGTCCGGCGCTCGCCAGATGGCGCAGCCGGTAGCGGTTCAGCGTCATCAAGGCGGTTTCCGAACCGGAAAAAAAGGCAGACAAAACGAGTAGGAAGATCAGGGCGCCGAAGAGCGCGCCCAGGGGCAGATCGTTCAACAGGACGAGTCCGAATTACTGCGGCAGAGGGGTCCTTTCTAGGAGCGGAGTGGGGGTGCTGTCAAGCACGCATCGACGGATATCGCTGCGTAGCGGACTTTTGCTATCTGACGTTTTTTTGACATGCCGCGAGGCGCATGCTTAACTTTGTGAAATAAAGCAGTTTTCTGGACGAATCAGCCTGCTGTGGGGCAATGGAGCAGATCGGATGACGCCCGATGACGAAGAAGGTCAACCTTTGAATGCCGCGACCGTAATGCTTGTGACGTCCGACGCGTCATCGCTCGATTACCTGCAGAACATCTTGCAGTTTATTGACTGTGACGTGCATGTGCCTGAATCGCCAGAAGATTTGAAGCGCGTGTCGCAACGCTTTAACGACCGTTCCATGGCCGTATTCTTGAGCAGCCAGCTCGAGGCCGGCAATCGCAGTGCCTATCTCAGCGCGATCAACGAACTCAGCCCGCGCCCGGCGCTGATCCAGATCCAAGACAAGTCCGGTGACGAAATGCTGGTTAGCGGCGATGTGCTCGGCACGCTGCGCCTGCCTTGTCAGTACGACGCAATTTCGTCTCTTCTGCATAAAGCGCAGGTTTTCGACGAATCGCAGCGCCACGGCGAGGCGCCGCGCCGCCCGCTCGAGCTGTTCCGCAGTCTGTCGGGCAACGGTCGCGCGACGCGCAGCATCAATAAGATGATCGAGCAGGTGGCCGATTCCGACGCCACCGTGTTGATCCTCGGCGAATCCGGCACCGGCAAAGAGGTGGTGGCGCGCAAGCTTCATTATCATTCGAAGCGCCGCGGCCGGCCGTTCGTGCCGGTGAACTGCGGCGCGATACCGGGCGATCTGCTCGAAAGTGAACTGTTCGGTCACGAGAAAGGGGCATTCACTGGCGCCATCACCGCGCGCCAGGGCCGCTTCGAGCTTGCCGAGGGGGGCACGCTGTTTCTCGACGAGATCGGTGACATGAGCATGCATATGCAGGTCAAGCTGCTGCGTGTGCTGCAGGAACGCACCTTCGAACGGGTCGGCAGCAACCGCACGATCAATTGCAACGTGCGCATCATCGCGGCCACCCATCGCAACCTCGAGCAATCGATTCGCGAAGACAATTTCCGCGAAGACCTCTATTACCGCTTGAACGTATTCCCGATCGAGGTGCCGCCGCTGCGCGAGCGGGTCGAAGACATCCCGGTACTGGTCAACGATCTGATTGCACGTATCGAGCATGAAAAGCGCGGTTCGGTGCGTCTGACGCCGGCTGCGATCACCGCGCTGACGCATTATCGCTGGCCGGGCAATGTGCGCGAGCTGGCCAACCTGATCGAGCGCCTGGCGATCTTGTTCCCCTATGGTGTGGTCGACGTCGGTGACCTGCCGGAGAAGTTCCGTGCCGGCATCCCGGTACCGGCTGTCGAAACCCCGGCGGACGAAGAATCCCTGCCGGTCGTCAGCATGCACGGCGACCAGCCCAATACCGTGTCGAGCATGCCGCGCCTGCCGGCCGAGGGTATCGACCTCAAGGTGCATCTCGCCAACATGGAACAAAGCCTGATCCGACAGGCCCTCGAAGAATCCAACGGCGTGGTCGCGCATGCCGCCAAGAAACTGAAGATGCGGCGTACGACACTCGTCGAAAAATTGCGCAAGTACGGTCTCCAGCGCGGCCAAGAGCTGACGGGCCTTTGACGTAATCGTTTAGTTCTTCGCTTAAGTTGCTGTTTTTAAACATATTCAATTGATGGCATACGAATTGCTGTTTCCCTCCGCAGATTCATTGCGGCAACGGAAAACAGCCACATGCCCACAGCACGCAGCAAACCGGTCAGCCAATCGCTAGAGCTCGAACAGGCCTTTGGCGTGTTCAATCAGTTGTCTGAACAACTGACGTCGGCCTATGGACAGCTCGAAGGTCGCGTCGCCGCGTTGACCGAAGAGTTGAACCGCTCGCGCCAGGAACGCCTGACCGAACGTGCCGAAAAGGAGCACCTGGCCGATCAGCTCGGCGTGTTGCTTGAAGCGCTACCGGCGGCGATCGTGCTGGTCGACATGCGCGACCGCGTTGACCGTTTCAATCCTGCTGCCGAGCTGTTGTTTCCCGGACTTGCCTGGGGTCGACGCTGGAGCGAGGTCAAGCAGGAAGTGGTCGAGGCCGAGCCCGGCCCGGGTGACTGGCGGTTGCGCGACGGACGTCATGTCAGCGTGTCGCAGCGCCCGTTGATCGACCGTGGCCGGATCCTGGTTGTGGTCGACGTGACCGATCAACGTCGTCTGCAGGAGCGCGTCGAACGTCAGGACCGCCTGACCGCGATGGGCGAGATGGCCGCGCAACTGGCCCACCAGGTACGCACGCCGCTGTCGACCTCGGTGTTGTATGCCGGCCAGCTGGCCAAGGGCGGACTCAACGAAGAACAACGTCAGCAGTTCAGTGAAAAGCTGCTCGCCGGCCTGCGGCATACCGAAGCGCTGGTACGCGAGATGCTGGCCTTCAGCCGCGGCGGCAATTTCCGCAACGAACCGATCCGCATCGCCGACGTGGTCGCCACCGCGTTGGCCGGCCTGCAGCCGCGCATCCGCCAGCTCGGTGTCGATGTCGACCTGCAACTCGATGCGGTCTGCGATACCTGGATCGCCGGCAATCTCGATGCGCTGGCCGGCGCCTTCAGCAACCTCATCGACAACGCCATGAACCACGGCGGCGAAGGTGTGCAGGTGCGCATCAGCGCCTGCCGGGGTGACGACGACAGCGTCTGCCTGGCGGTAGAGGACAACGGTCCCGGCATCGACGCGGCCGCCGCGTCACGCATTTTCGACCCGTTCTTCACCACCCGCGAACGCGGCACCGGCCTCGGTCTTGCCGTGGTGCAGGCCGTGGTGCTCGAACACGGCGGCGCGGTGCGCGCCGGTGAGTCGGCGCTCGCAGGTGCACGATTCGAAATCCAACTTCCCACGATCCCGACGCCTGCTCAGGCGCAGACAACTCCGAGGAGCCACGTCTCATGAACCCCTCGCGTATCCTGGTTGTAGAAGACGACAGCGCACTCTCTCAAGCGCTCACCGACACACTGACGTTGTCGGGCTACGAAGTATTGAATGCCACTGACGGCGAACAGGCCCTGGCCAAGCTCGATCGCGACCAGGTCGACATGGTGTTGACCGACGTGCAGATGCGGCCGATGGACGGCCGTGCGCTGTTGCGCAACCTGCGCTCGCGCTTTCAGGATCTGCCGGTGCTGGTCATGACCGCCTATGGCACCGTTGAACAGGCCGTCGAGGCGATGAAACTCGGTGCGGTCGATTACCTCGCCAAGCCGTTCGAGGTCGATGACTTGCTGGAGAAGGTCGAGCGCTATCTGCCGCATCATCAGATCGAGAACGGCCAGATGGTGGCCGAGGATCTGCGCACCCGCGAGCTGGTCGAACTGGCCAACCGGGTCGCCGCGAGCGACGCGACGGTGATGATCGGCGGTGAGTCGGGTACCGGCAAAGAAGTCTTGGCGCGCTATATCCATGCGCGCTCGCACCGTGCAGACGGCGCCTTCGTCGCGATCAACTGCGCAGCGATCCCGGACAACATGCTCGAGGCGGTATTGTTCGGCTACGAGAAAGGTGCCTTCACCGGTGCGGTACGTGCCAGTGCCGGCAAGTTCGAACAGGCACAGGGCGGTACCCTGCTGCTCGACGAGATCTCCGAGATGAGCCTGCCGTTGCAGGCCAAGCTGTTGCGCGTGTTGCAGGAACGCGAGGTCGAACGCCTCGGCGGTCGCGACATGATTCAACTCGACGTGCGCGTGTTGGCGACGTCGAACCGACACTTGCGTGAAGAAGTCGCGGCGGGGCGTTTCCGCGAAGACCTGTTCTATCGCTTGAATGTCTTCCCGCTGACCCTGCCGCCGCTGCGCGAGCGGCCGCGCGACATCTTGCCGCTGGCAAAGCATCTGATGGGCCGGCACCTGCGCGGCGGCGAAACCTTGCCGTCTTTCGAGCCGGATGCCGAGGCGCGCCTGCTGGCACACGACTGGCCGGGCAACGTGCGCGAACTCGACAACCTGATGCAGCGTGCGCTGATCCTGAGTAACGGCCGTGAGGTCGCCGCCCGGGATATCCACTTCGAATTCCAGGACGGCAATGTGCCGGCACCGGCTGCGGTCATTCCCGCATCAACGCCCGCAAATGCCGCGCCGGTCGAGGATCTCAACGCCAAGGGCCGCCTTACCGACGACCTGCGCAACGTTGAGGAACAGATGATTCTCGATGCGCTGCGCAACGGCAACGGCAGTCGCAAGCAGGCCGCCGAGATCCTCGGCATCAGCCCACGCACGCTGCGCTACAAGCTGCAGAAGCTGCGCGAGGCCGGCGTCGCGATCCCGCGATAACAAATTGGCGTGAAAACTGCACCTTAGACGCCATAGGCGCGGGTGCGTCAAAAAACCGAACACAACGACAGGCGAAGCACGATGAGTACTCCGGAAATCAACCAGGTTTTGGCCCAGATGCGAGTCGCACGTGCGCAGGCCATGGGCGGCGCCGAGGCGATGCAACAGGTGCCCGAGAACGATTTTCGCGACCTGTTGAACAAGTCGATCAGTGCCGTCAACGAAACGCAGCAAAACGCCAATGCGTTGAAGACCGGCTTTGAGCAGGGCCAGCCGGGCATCGACCTGGCCGACGTCATGATCGCCGTGCAGAAATCCAGCGTGTCGTTCCAGGCCATGGTCGAGGTGCGCAACAAGCTGGTCGAAGCCTACAAAAACGTCATGAACATGCCGGTGTAACGCCGGTATCCAACCCCCGATCTTGAGTAGAACAACGCAAACGGATTCGAACGATGGCCGAAGCTGGCAGCGCTAAAAGTCTTCCTGCACCCGGTGGGAACGCGATGGGCAACGTGGTCGACAACCCGTGGGTTCGCCAAGTTGCAGTGATGGTCGGTATCGCGGCGAGCGTCGCCCTGGGCGTCGCTGTCGTGTTGTGGTCGCAGGCACCGAGTTACGCGCCGTTATACGGCAACCTCGCTGAGAAGGACGCCAGCCAGGTCATCGAGGCGCTGCAGCAGGCCGGCGTCGAGTTCCGCGTCGACGAAGCCACCGGCATGGTGATGGTGCCATCCGGCAAGATCAAAGAGATCCGTATGAAACTCGCCGGCCAGGGCTTGCCCAACAGTGCCGGTATGGGTTTCGAGCTGTTGCAACAGGACACCGGTTTCGGCACCAGCCAGCTGGTTGAGAAGGCGCGCTATCAACAGGCCATGCAGGGCGAGTTGGCGCGCACCATTGCAACCATCGGCGCGGTGCAGAGCGCACGCGTGCATCTGGCAATGCCCAAGCAATCGGTGTTCGTGCGCAAGCGTCAGCCGCCGAGCGCATCGGTCACCCTGCGTCTGCATAACGGGCGCATACTCGAAGATGAACAGGTCGAAGCGATTGTGCACTTGGTTGCATCGAGCGTGCCCGAACTGGAAACCGGCAACGTCACGGTCGTCGATCAGAAGGGTCGCCTGCTCAGCGGCGACGTCAACAATCGCGAGATGAAGCTGTCAGCGACCCAGTTCGAACACACACGGCGCATCGAAGATCACTACCGTGAACGCATCGAGGCCTTGTTGGCGCCGATCGTCGGTCGCGACCGGGTGCGTGCACAGGTCACGGCGGACGTCGACTTCACGGTTACCGAACAGACACAAGAGCGCTACAACCCGGATCAGCCGGCGCTGCGCAGCGAGCAGGTCAACGAAGAGCAATCGCGCAACGGTGCCGCTGCCGGCGGTATCCCGGGCGCATTGAGCAACCAGCCGCCGGCGGCCGGTGCTGCACCGGAGAATGCCGTTGCCCAGGGTGGGGCCGAGGCCGAAGGTACGCCGCTCAATCTGAGCAAGCAGCAAACCCGTAACTACGAACTCGACCGCGTGGTCAGCCATACCCGCATGTCGCCGGTGGCGCTGCGTCGCCTGTCGATCGCGGTGGTGGTCGACGACATCGCGACGGCCGCTGCAGACGGTGCGGTGACGACGCGTGAGCGCACGCCGGAAGAGATCGAACGCCTGACCGAACTGGTGCGCGAAGCGGTGGGCTTCGATGCGCGTCGCGGCGACAGCGTGCGGGTCATGAACAGCTCCTTCCTGGTGCCCGAGCCGGTCGCTGATCTGCCCGAGGTGCCGCTGTGGGAGCAGGGCTGGTTCCTCGATATCGTCAAGCAGGTCGGCGGTCTGTTGCTGGTGGTGCTGTTGATCTTCATGGTGCTGCGCCCGGCGATCAAGCGCCTGACGGCCACGCATGCCGAAGTGGCCGGCATGCCGGCCATGGCAGGCGCCGGTGGTGGCGCGGCCAGTGTCGAGGGGCCGTTGCGCGATGGCGCAGACGGCGAGGGAGAAGACATGTTGCTGGGCAGCGACGGCGAGCCGATCCGTCTGCCCGGTGGCGGCAAGTACGAAAACATCATGGACGCCGCACGTCAGCTGGTTGAGGAGGATCCGAAGCGGGTCGCTCAGTTGGTCAAGACCTGGGTGAAAGAGGAAGCGGCCTGACATGCCGGAACAAAGCAGTGATGCACAGAAGATCCAGAAGCTGAGCGGTGTCGAACGCTCGGCTTTGCTGATGCTGGGGCTGGGCGAGAAACACGCTGCCGAGATCCTGCGTCACATGGGGCCGAAAGAGGTGCAGGAGATCGGCTTGGCGATGGCCAGCCTGAGCAACGTCACCAACTCGCAGATGGAGTTGGTGATGCAGGACTTCGTCGGTGCGATCGGCGAGCAGACCTCGCTGGGCGTCGGCTCGGACGAATACATCCGCAACATGCTGACCTCGGCGCTGGGTGCGGACAAGGCCGGCGGCGTGATCGATCGGATTCTGCTGGGCCGTAACAGCAAGGGCCTGGAACAACTCAAGTGGATGGACCCGCGCGCGATCGCCGAACTGATCCGCCTGGAACACCCGCAGATCATCTCTATCGTGTTGTCGTTTCTCGATCCCGATCAGGCGGCCGGTGTGTTGGCCGAGTTTCCGGAGCGTGTGCGCACCGACATCATCATGCGGGTTGCCGCGCTCGAAGGTATTCAGCCGGCAGCGCTGCAGGAGCTCGATGAGATCCTCGAGAAACAGTTCTCCGGCGGCAGCAACGTCAAGTCGTCGACCTTGGGCGGCGTGAAGAAGGCCGCCGATATCCTGAACTTCGTCGACGGCACTATGGAAGCCAAGGTGATCGAGCAGATCAACGAGGTCGACGAGGACCTGTCGCAGCAGATTCAGGACAATATGTTTGTCTTCGAGAACCTGATCGACGTCGACGATCGCGGCATGCAGACCCTGCTGCGCGAAGTCTCGTCCGATCAACTGTTGCTTGCGTTGCGCGGCGCGCCGACCGAACTGCGCGACAAGATCTTCAAGAACATGTCGTCGCGTGCGGCCGAGATGCTCAAAGACGATCTCGAGGCAGCACCGCCGGCCAAGCTCAGCGATGTCGAAGCCGCGCAGAAAGAGATCCTTACCGTTGCGCGTCGCCTGGCCGATGCCGGTGAGATCAACCTCGGTGGCAGCGGCGGCGAAGAGTTCGTTTGATGAGCGAGCGTAAGCCCAGCGGCACCCAGGTTATCCGTTCGCGCACGCAGGGCGTCACGCAATGGAAACCGCCCAGCGTCCGCGAGAAGAACGAACCCCAGATCGATGAAAATCCCGGGTTGTTGACCGCAGCCCAGCTCGACCAGATTCAGAAGGCGGCGCACGCCGAGGGTTTCGAACAGGGTTGCAAGGAAGGCATGACCTACGGCCATCGTGAGGGTC
Organism: Thiosocius teredinicola; assembly: GCF_002009425.1. Taxonomy (NCBI): domain Bacteria; kingdom Pseudomonadati; phylum Pseudomonadota; class Gammaproteobacteria; order Chromatiales; family Sedimenticolaceae; genus Thiosocius; species Thiosocius teredinicola. The sequence continues at coordinate 3,349,033 of NZ_CP019936.1, read as the reverse complement.
TGGAGCAGGGGCGCGCCGAGATTCAGGCGCGTGTCGCCCAACTCGATACGCTGTTGCACGCCTTGGACAAGCCGTTCGAGCAACTCGACCAGCAACTGGAAAACGAAGTCGTCACGCTGGTGATCAACATGGTGCGCCAGCTCATCCGGCGCGAGGTGAAACTCGATCCGTGGCAGATCGTCGGCGTGGTGCGCGAGGCGTTGAGCATCCTGCCGATCAGTGCGCGCAACATCCGTGTCGTACTGCATCCGGAAGATGCCGTGCTGGTACGCGATGCCTATACCATGGGCGAGCACGATCAACAGTGGCAGATCGTCGAAGACCCGGTGATTCAGCGCGGCGGTTGTCGCATCTTTACCGACACCTCGCAGGTCGACGCCACGCTCGATTCGCGCCTGAGCAGTCTGATTGCACCGCTGCTCGCCGGCGAACGCCAGCAAGACGGCGAGGAGTCTGGCGATGGCGCTGCCTGAGACAGATCGCAATGCCATCTGGTCGACGCGCATCAAGCGTCTGGGCGACCGCCTGGGCGGCACCCGTGGCCTGGTGGTCGAAGGCAAGCTGACCCGCATGGTCGGGCTCACGCTCGAGGCGGTCGGCTGTCGTGCGGCTATCGGTGGGCGTTGCGATGTCATCAACGCGACCGGCGAGCGCATCGAGGCCGAAGTGGTCGGCTTTGCCGGCGAGAGCCTGTACCTGATGCCGACCGGCGATATCCATGGACTCGAACCCGACGCACGTGTCGTACCTACCGGGCGGGTCAGTGAGGCGGCCGTCGGCGATGAGTTGTTGGGCCGGATCATCGATGGCAGCGGCAAACCGCTCGATGGTCGTGGCGTGTTGCACGCCACCAAGCGTTGGCCTCTGAACGGTGGCTATATCAACCCGCTGGCGCGTACCCCGATTCGTGAGCCGCTGGATGTCGGTATCCGCGCGATCAACTCGTTGTTGAGTGTCGGCCGCGGGCAACGGCTTGGTCTGTTTGCCGGTTCCGGCGTCGGCAAGTCGGTGCTGCTCGGGATGATGACGCGCTATACCAATGCCGATGTCGTGGTCGTCGGGCTGATCGGCGAACGTGGCCGCGAGGTAAAGGAATTCGTCGACAACATCCTCGGCGAGGAAGGCCTGGCACGCGCGGTCGTGGTCGCGGTGCCGGCCGATCAGCCGCCGCTGCGCCGCATGCATGGCGCCATGCTGGCGACCGCCATCGCCGAGTATTTCCGCGACCAGGGCAAGAACGTGTTGCTGCTGATGGACTCCTTGACCCGCTTTGCGCAGGCGCAACGCGAGATCGGCCTGGCGATCAACGAGCCGCCCGCCACCAAGGGTTATCCGCCGTCGGTATTCGCCAAACTGCCACAGCTGGTCGAGCGCGCTGGGAACGGCGATCGTGGCGGCGGTTCGATTACCGCCTTCTATACCGTGTTGGCCGAAGGCGACGATCAGAATGATCCGATAGCCGACGCGGCACGTGCCATACTCGATGGGCATATCGTGTTGTCGCGACGCCTGGCCGAGCAGGGCCAGTATCCGGCGATCGATATTGAGGCGTCGGTCAGTCGCGCGATGAACGAAATTACTGACGTGGGCCACCAACAGGCAGCGCGCGAGTTCAAACAGCTCTATAGTCTGTATCAGCAGAACCGCGATCTGATCTCTGTGGGCGCCTACGAGGTCGGGTCGAACGATCAGATCGATCTGGCGATCGGTGCGATACCTTCGCTGCGCGAGTTTCTGCATCAGGATATGCGTACGCGACACGGTCTTGATGACAGTTTGCAGGACCTGATGTCGTTGTTCCCTCAGGACAATATGCCGGCCACCGCCGGAATGGGGTAAGGATAGATGTCACCGCCGTCTGAACGCTTCAAGCCGATCCAGAAGATTGTGTCGCAACGTGAGCGTAAGGCAGCGGCGGCCTTGGGTGAATCGCTCAAGCAGCGCGAGGCGGCCAAGCAACGGCTTGCGGAACTGCGTCAGTACCTCAATGAATACCTCGAGCGCTTCTCGAATGCGGCACGCAGCGGCCTGTCGAGTGGCCAAGTGCTCGAGTACCAAGTGTTCATCAGCAAACTCGAGACCGCGATTGCGCAGCAGGAAGAGATCGTTGCCCAGTCGCAGGTGCATTGCGACACCAAGAAGACCGACTGGCGCGGTCGGTACACCAAGTCGAAAGCGATGGACAATGCGGTCGACCGCATGCGCCTCGAAGAGCGCAAGATCAGCGACAAGAAAGAGCAGAACGAAGCCGACGAGCGCGCCCAGCGCAAGCGCTGAACATCTCGCGCTGTTTCGAGTTTCTTTTAAGTCCCGTCCTGGGCGCCGTCAATGCGCCACCCGGGCAACCTCGTTTTCATCGCGTAGCAGGCGTTCCATCTCGAAGGCCGTCAACGGCTTTTGGAATAGGAAGCCCTGGCCGATCTGGCAGCCCTCGGACAGCAGGAAGCGTCGCTGACTGTCGGTCTCGACGCCTTCGCCGACCAGCTCGAGATTCAGGCTCTTGGCCAACGCGATGACGGCGCGGGTGATTGCCATGTTGTTGCCGTCTTCCGGAATGTCGCGGATGAACGACTTGTCGATCTTCAATGCATGAATCGGCAGCGACTTGAGGTACGACAGCGACGAATAGCCCGTGCCGAAGTCGTCGACCGCCAGGGTCAACCCCAGATCGCGCAACTCGCTCAGGATGTCGATCGCCTGTTGCGACTCGCCCATGATGAAACTCTCGGTGACCTCCAACTCGAGCTTCTCGGCGGGTAGGCCGGTGTTGGCCAGTACGCGCCGCACCACCGTCGCCAGATCGCCGCGCCGCACCTGCACCCCGGAGATGTTCACCGCCATCGTGCCCTTGAGCAGGCCGGCCTGCAGCCACTCGTAGGCCTGGCGACAGGCGACTTCGAGGATCCATTCGCCGAGTGGCAGGATCAGGCCGTTATCTTCGGCGATCGGAATGAACTGATCGGGTGGCACCAGCCCGAGTTCCGGGTTGTGCCAGCGCACCAGTACTTCCATGCCGACGATGCTGCCATCGGCCAAATCGATCTGCGGCTGGTACAGCAGGTTGAATTCACCCTGTGGGATCGCCTTGCGCAGCGCGCTGTCCAGGTGCATGCGTTCGAAGGCGATCTTGGTCAGCTCCTGGGTATAGAACTGGTAGTTGTTGCGCCCCAAAGACTTTGCGCGGTACATCGCGGCATCGGCGTTGCGCATCAGCGTGTCGGCATCGCGGCCGTCGTCCGGCGAGATGCTGACGCCGAGGCTTGGCGTAACACGGATGGTCGATGCACCGAGCGCGAACTCGCGATCGAAGGCCTCGATGATCTTCTCGATGACCGACACGACCTTTTCCTTGGTCTCGACCTCTTCGAGCAGGATCGTAAATTCGTCGCCGCCGATGCGCGCGACCGTGTCATCGTGGCGCAGTGCCGATTTGAGGATATCGGCGACCTCGATCAGCAGCTTGTCGCCGTAGGAGTGGCCCAGGCTGTCGTTCACATGTTTGAAGTTGTCGAGGTCGACGAAGATGACCGCAACCCGGCCGCCGCGGCGTTCGGCGCGGTCCAGGCAGTGCTGCAGACGCTCGTTGAACAGGATGCGGTTGGGCAGGTTGGTCAGCGCATCGTGATGGGCGAGGTGGGCGAGCTGCTGCTGCGATTCCTTGATCTGGCTGATGTCGGTATAGATCGCCACGTAGCCGACCGGATTGTCGTTTTCGTCGGTAACCGTGCTGATTGCCGACAAGGCCGGGGCAACCGAGCCGTCTTTGTGGCGGTTGATGATCTCACCACGCCACTCGCCGGTCTCGATGATCGAATTCCACATGTCGGCGTAGAACGATTGGTCGTGAAAGTCCGACTTCCACATGTTGGGTTTTTGACCGATGACCTCTTCGCGTTCGTAGCCGACGATCTCGGTAAAGGCGGCATTGACGTCGCGCACCACGCCGTTGGTATCGGTGATCACGATAGCTTCGGCGGTGCAGTCGAATACCGTGGCCGACTGGCGCAGTTGGCTCTCCGACTCACGTCGCCTGCTGATGTCGTGTACCAAGGCGATGTAATACTCGTGATCGGCAAAGGCGAGATAGTTCGCATACACCTCGACCGGGTAGGGCTCGCCATTCTTGCGATGAAACTCGGTCTCGTAATGCATGCTGCCGCGATGCTTGGTGATCTCCCAATGGGTATGCCAGTCCTCGCGCTCGAACGACGGCGTGACATCGGTGAGGTGCATGCTATCGATCTCGCGCCGCTGGACCCCCAGCTTCTCGATGGCATTGTCGTTGGCATACAGTAACCTGCCGCTGGCATCGGCCCAGTAGACGCCGACATTGGCGCGGTCTACCGTCGTCTGGGTCAGTGCCAGGCGACGTTCCGCACGTTTACGGTCCGTGATGTCGGTCGAGATGCCGCAGATGCCGTCGACATTGCCTTTGGCGTCGAGCAGCGGAAACTTGGTCGACAGGTAGTCGTGCATGCCGTCGGCATGTGGCGCTTTTTCGTCGATCGATAACGACCTGCCGGTGGCCAATACCTCGAGGTCACCGGCGCGGGTGGTTGCCGCGATGTCGTCGGGAAACAGGTCGTGGTCGAACTTGCCGATGATCTGTTCGCGCGGAAGGTCGACCAGTCGTTCGTAGCTGCTGTTGACCAGAATGTATTTACCGTCCCGGTCTTTGATGTAGATGACGGCGGGCGCGTTGTCGATGACGGCCTGCAGCTTCGCCTCGTTGACCTTCACGGCATCGAGCAGCTGCTCGTTACGCGCCAGCGTGCGTTGCAGCTTGTGCGTCTCAATCGAGATCTTCTGCACCAGGGGATGAATGATCCGGTTGGTGACATAGATGCCGATACCGGCGAGCAGCAGCACCGCGAGTGCGGCCGTGCCTGCCTGCAGCCTGGCGGCGGTGAAGAACTCGTGGGGGTCCGCGAAGTACAGCATGACCCAGGGGGTGCCGCCTATCCGCCGGTGCACCGACGCGAACTCACCTCCGTTCACTGCCGCCGAAGGCAGGTAATGCAGGCCTTCGCCGATACCGAGGTTGATCTCTTCCAGAATCTCGGCCTTGAGCACCTCATCCGGCAACGTGCCGAAAGCATTGTCGGCATCGTAGAAACGCCGGACACGACCCTCGACGAGCGACGCGACCTGGATCTGGCCGGCATGTTCGAAGCGCGTGAAGAACTCTCGAATGACCGCGCGCAGCCGATCGTCCTTGAACATCACCAGGTCGAAACCTGCGATCTGCATCGAGCGATTGCGGATCGGCGACGACACGACGAGCAGGCCGTCTTGCGGGATACCCAGGCGCAGATCGCCGCTCATGTACTGTGAAGGCCACAGGCCGCGATCGATTGCCGTGCCGACCTCGAGCAGCACCTCGCCGGATGGCGACAGTCGCGTGATGCCGACCACGTCGTGGTTGGAGTGCATCGCATCGGCGAGCTTGGGCACCGAGAAATCGACCAGTGCGCTCAGCTTGATCTCGCCCTGGGTATACCGCTCGAGTTCTTGGCGGATGCGCGTGCGACTGGTGATCTGGCTGGTGATGTTGCTCATCCGCGCCAATTCGGCATCCAGCGCCGAGGCCTGCAACTCGATGGCTGAGTGCAATTGAGTCTCCAGCGTCGATGCCAGTGATCGATAGAGCAGGGTCGTCGCGATTCCGCCGACAACGAAGGTGGTAATGAGAATCCCAAGGACTGCCATCATGCGCACACGCTTCTCGAGCGCACGCGAATTCTCGATGCTTTGTTGGGCGGTGTATTCGGGCAAACGGGGCATCGGCCGGGTATTGGATTTGGTGTTGTCCAGGTTTAACGGCGGATTCACCTAATAATGAAGCGTTTATGGGAACGGTTTATCGAATAAACGGGCCGTCTGCGGTCTGCGTCGAGACATCAGGCATAAGGTTCTGATACGCACTGCGAACCGGTGTTGAGCGGAACGGCAGGCGATTAGCCGTTAGAATGCAGCGAAGACTGATTCTGGTGTGAACAAGGTTCCCCGGCGCATCCGCGACTGAAAAAGCCAATCACCGTTTCGTCGAGTTAAGAAAGGGATTACGACTTTGAAGAAACTGTTGTTTGTTGTTTTGGTTTTGGCCTCGATTCAGCACTGGCAAAAAATCGTCGGCTTTTTCGATTCACCCGCACAAGTGGCCGGAGATCACGAAGTGATCTTGTACGGCACTGCATGGTGCGGCTACTGCAACCAGGCGCGACGCCTGTTCGCCGACCATGGCGTCTCGTACCTCGATGTGGATATCGAGAAATCCAGCGAGGGAAAAGCGCAGTTCGACCGACTGGGGGGCAGGGGTGTGCCTTTGATCGTTGTCGGAGACCGTAAGATTCGCGGATTCGACAAAAGGGCACTGCTGGCGGAACTCGGTATCGCGCAGTGACGGCCTGGAACCTGACAACAGCTCAAGTCAGGCCGTATCCACCCAGCTGAGGCCTTGCGCCAGCGGTGCATCGCAGTATTCGAGGTGAATGATTCGACGCGGTCGATCGCTACTTGCTTTGTGTGAGGCGTGAACCAGCAATGGGTGGAACAGCAGTGCATCGCCCGGCTGTGCTCGGCAGATGGTCTGTTCCGCATTTTTCGCCACCGTGGCGACCTCTGATGCCGCGATTCTCCCCATACGGTGCGACCCCGGGATCACGCACAATGCGCCATTGTCTTCGTCGGTAACGTCGAGGTGGATCCTGACGGTCAACATGCGTTGCAGGACGGACAAGGGTGGCTGCACATGCGTGACTCGCTCCTTTGTCGACCACGCGGAGTACTGCGGATCCTCCGTCGTGCCATCGACGGCGATGGTCACGTCCTGATGCCAGTTCACGTGCCAGTTAACCTGTGCGTCTTTCCTGAACAGGATGGATCTGACCAGGCGGGCCGAAGGGTCGAGAATCATGTCGACCGGCTGACGGATGTTGTGCGTTTGTGCCAGTAGGCCGACGGCAGGGACCTTGCCGGCAAGCCCACGGACCCCGGCTGAACGGGAAGCGGTCGCTTGCGGTGCAATCGCTTGGCTGAGGTTGTTTACCTCATGCAGGTTAACGAGGCCGCGGACCAACGCGAAGCCATCTTGTTGCAGTTTTTCAATCAACGATCTGGGGCCTGGTAGCATTTCTTTCAGTTCATCCATGCGGCGGCAAAAAAAAGCCAATCCGGTTTTGAAACGAAGTGCGATAACAGCGTAATCTACTACCCGATGTTGCAGGGCGAAAGCCGTGTACTTGATCGGTGTTAAGACTCGCCGAGTCGATACGATGATCACATGTCGATCAGCGTTCAGCCGGACTACAAACAACGAAAGGAGAAGTGTCAGTGCAAGGAGTAGCGTTCGTGGTCCGGTCTGTCGAGCGAGTGACGCGATTTCCCACCCGCCTGTTAGTACCGTCTTTGTTATTTCTCGCCGGACCGTTGTTCGCCGATTCGTTTGAAGAGCGATTGGTTGCGGCCGCATTGGAACGCACCCAGTACGATGTGACCTATGACGGCACCTACTATTCGATCGCCTATCCCGGCGGTGATGTACCGGCTGACCGCGGTGTCTGTACGGACGTTGTTGTGCGCAGTTACCGATCGTTGGGTATCGACCTGCAACAACGGGTGCACGAAGACATGGTCGCGAGTTTCTCGCTGTATCCGTCGCGACGTTTTTGGGGATTGACGCGGCCGGACCGCAATATCGACCATCGTCGCGTGCCCAACCTGCAGGTGTTCTTCACGCGCCACGGCGAGTCATTGGCGGTTACCCAGCGCGCTGCCGACTATGTACCCGGCGATCTGGTGACATGGATGGTGGCCGGCAATCTACCGCACATCGGTATCGTTACCGATAAGATCCAACGCGACACCGGTAACCCGATGATCGTACACAACATCGGTGCCGGCCCGCAGTTGGAAGATATGCTGTTCAGCTATCCGATCACCGGGCACTACCGTTACCACCCGGATACCGCCACTGAGTGATGTTGTTGGTCAGGCGGTGCGCAGAGCACGCGTGCACTGTCTGAACCCGCTCAGCCGACCGAACCCTGTTTGCGCTCGGCCGACTCGCGCAGCCGCTTGATCTGGAACAGGGTGCCGCGCTCTTCCTCTTCGAGCGCCTCGGCGATCTTCTTGATCATCTTCACGTACGACGGAATGATGTTGTACTTGAGCGCGTTGACCCGCTTCTGTGCCTTGCGTTGTTCGCTGATCAGGCGATACAGCGCCATCTCGACCTCGGCCAGTTCGGCCAGATGCACGGCGGCCTGGGCGAACGCCCGTCGCGCTTCGTCGAAACTTGGATCGGTCCCGAGCAGGCCGACCGGTTGCGGTGCGACCACGGTGGCCTCGACCGAAGGATATTGCACACCCAGCGAGCGTCGCGGCAGTACCTTCATCTTGGTCGATGGTGTGGCACCGAGCGTCGCCTGGGCAATACTGCGATCACCCATGCGCAGCTGCGCAATGCTCAGCCAGCGATAGGCACTGCGTACCGCCTCGTTGGCGACACGTTTACGTTCCTGGTAGTCCTTGATGTACTGGTAGACGAGGCGCGTGAGCAGTTCGCGCTTGCGTTCGAGCAGCGCATGACCGTCTTCGAGAAAGCGCACCTGCTTGCGCAGGTTGAGCAGGGCGCTCTTGGTGGGTGCTGTGCGCAGCTTTCTCATGCGGCGGCTTCTTCACCGCTGCGGTGATAGTGAGCGAGGTCGGTCTCGCTGACGCGCGTCAATGCCTCGCGCGGGAAGCGTGACAGCAGCTCCCAGGCGAGGTTGAGGGTTTCGACGATGCTGCGGTTTTCGTCTTCGCCCTGGCCGACGAAGTGCTTGTCGAACTCGCGCGCAAACTCGAGGTAGCGTCGGTCGCGCGCCGACAGTTCCTCGGCACCGATGATCGATGCGAGGTTGCGCGCCTCCTGCGCCTTCGCGTACAGCGCATACAGCTGGTTGGCGACGCGCGGGTGATCGTCGCGGGTGTCGTCCTTGCCGATACCGTCCTTCATCAGGCGCGACAACGAAGGTGCGATGTCGACCGGCGGATAGACACCCTGGTTGTGCAGGTCGCGCGACAACACGATCTGGCCTTCGGTGATGTAACCGGTGAGGTCGGGAATCGGATGGGTGATGTCGTCGGACGGCATCGAGACCACCGGCACCAGGGTGACCGAGCCGTGACGGTCGCGTATGCGCCCGGAGCGTTCATAGATCTCGGCGAGGTCGGAGTACAGGTAACCTGGATAGCCTTTGCGCGCCGGCACGTCGCCCTTGGCGGTCGCGACCTCGCGCAGTGCCTCGGCGTAGTGCGTCATGTCGGTCATCACCACCAACACGTGACGGTCGAGATCGAAGGCGAGATATTCGGCCGCGGTCAGCGCAACGCGCGGCAGGGCGAGTCGCTCGACCGGCGGGTCGTCGGCGTGATTGATGAACATCACCACGTTGCCCAGCACGCCCGAATCGGAAAACGACTCGCGGAAGAATCGCGCATCGGCATACGACACGCCCATGGCTGCAAACACGATGGCGAAGTTGGTTGCCTCGCCGGGCAGACGCGCCTGGCGCACGATCTGCGCGGCCAGCCGGTTGTGCGGCAGGCCCGAGGCCGAGAAGATCGGCAGCTTCTGTCCGCGCACCAATGAATTGAGGCCGTCGATCGTCGAGATGCCGGTCTGGATGAATTCACGCGGGTAGTTGCGTGCCGCCGGGTTGATCGCCGAGCCGGCGATGCCGCGTGCCTCGCCGTCGACGATTGGCGGGCGATCGTCACGCGGTTCGCCGATGCCGCTGAACACGCGCCCGAGCAAGCCGGGGCTCACCGTCAGGGTCAGCGGCTCGTCGAGAAAACGCACCCAGGTATTCTCCAGGTCGAGATCGTCGGTGCCCTCGAACACCTGGATCAGGGTCTCGTTTTCGGCGGCGCGTATTACCTGGCCGTTGCGTCGACGACCGAGGTGGTCGCGGATGCGCACACGGTCGCCGAACGACACGTTATCGACCCCGGCGACCACCAGCAGCCCGCCCTGTGCAGCGGTTGCGCGTCGGTACTCAACGTCGCTCATGAGCTCGCCTCCTGGTTCGATGCGTATTCACTGCGCAGCGCGGCAAACGCCTGGTAAACCTCGCTGGCGAACTCGGCCATCTGATCGGTTTCGTCGCTGCGCCAGGTCGACTTGGCGCGACGGATGCGCGCCAACACCGGGTGCTCAGCCAGTTCCTGTACCGGCGCGCCGAGTGAGATGAGTTCCTTGCCCTGATCGAACACCTGCATGACCAGTTCGAGCAGTTGGAACTGCTTCTCGGGTGAGCAATAGGTGTCTGCCTCGTCCAGCGCGCTCTGCTGCAACACCGCCTCTTTCACCAGCGAAGCCCCTTCGAGTTCCCAGCGTTGCGCCGATGACAATGCCTCGGGGCCCACCAGGTTGACGATACGTGACAACTCGGCGTCGCGCGCCAACAGCGACAGTGCCTGGGTGCGGCGCTTGCTCCATACGCCGCTGATCTCCTTGGCCCACCAGCCTGCCGCAACCGGTACGTCCTGCGAGAAGCTGTCGACCCAGTCCACCGAAGGGTAGTGGCGTGCATCGGCGAGTTCTTTCGACAGCGCCCAGAATGTCTGGATGATCTCTTTGGTATGGCTGGTGACCGGTTCGGAGAAATCACCGCCGGGCGGCGAAACCGCGCCGATCAGTGTCACCGAGCCGCGTCCGCCGTCGAGCGTTTTGACCCGACCGGCACGTTCGTACACCGCGGCGAGTCGTGAACCGAGATAGGCGGGATAGCCTTCCTCGACCGGCATGTGCCCGAGGCGACCTGCGACCTCGCGCAAGGCCTCGGCCCAGCGTGAGGTCGAGTCGGCCAGCATGACCACGTCGTAGCCCTGGTCGCGAAAGTATTCGGCCATGGTCATGCCGACGTAGATCGAGGCTTCGCGCGCGACCACCGGCATGTTGGAGGTATTCGCAACCAACAGGGTACGTTCCATCATGCCGCGGCCGGTATGCGGGTCTTCGAGTTGCGGAAAGCTCTCGAGTACGTCGACCAGTTCGTTGCCGCGTTCGCCGCAGCCGACGTAGATCACGATGTCGGCGTTTGACCAACGCGCGACCTGTTGTTGCACCATGGTTTTGCCCGCGCCGAACGGGCCGGGCACGGCGCCTTTGCCGCCTTTGAGCAACGGAAAGAAGGTATCGAGTATGCGTTGCCCGGTGATCAGCGGTTCGACGCCGTGGTCGCGCTGATCGTAAGGGCGCGGTTGGCGCACCGGCCAGCGGTGATAGAGCTTGAGCTTGTGCACTTCGCCGCCGGCATCACGAACCCGGGCGATCGTTTGATCGAGCGTGTAGTCGCCGGCCGGGGCCAGGTCGATCAGTTCGCCTTGGATGTCCGGCGGCACGAGGATCTGGTGCTCGATGGTCTCGGTCTCCTGCACCGCGCCCAGGCGCGCGCCGCCACGGATCGCCGACCCTGGCTCCAGTCCGGCGAGCGGCGTGAAGCTCCATGCTTTGTCGCGGTCGAGCGAGTGCACGCGCAGACCACGCGGGATGTTGTCGCCCGACATCGCGGCGATCTCGGTCAAGGGACGCTGCACGCCGTCGAAGATGCCTTGCAGCAGACCGGGGCCGAGCTCGACCGTCAACGGGTGGCCGAGACCGCTGACTTCTTCGCCCGGTCTGAGTCCGTCGGTGGATTCGTAGGCCTGGACGATGGCATCGTTGCCTTCCAGCGCGATGATCTCGCCGACGATATCGAGACTGCCGATGCGCACCTGCTCGCCGTTGCGTCCGCCCGGCAGGTGGATGCGCAGAATGGGGCCGTTGATCTCGCGGATGTGCCCTTTGCGTGCGTCGCTCATTGCGGACCTCCGCTGCGTGCCGTCGCATGGATATCGGTCGGGAACAGGGTCTGCAGGATCACGCGTTGCACGCTGGCCTCCATGCGCGACAGGCGGCCTTCAAAACGGTTGTCGACCTGGGCGCGATTATCGACGGTGCGCAGCTTGAGACCGCCGCTGCCCCAGGTCGCGGAATCGGCGAGCGTGATCTCGCGATCGGGTGCGGCCTGCGCAACCAATTGCGCCCATTCGCTGCTCAGCCATTGCAGATCGTCACTGTTGGCCTCGGCCGTCAACGCCCCGTCCGGCAGCCGTTCGGCCGCTTCGCGGATCATGGCAATCAACCATTGGCGGTAGCGGTCGCGGTCGTTGCGCAGTTTCTGCATCTTTTCAATCAGACGTGTCTGCACCGATTGCACCAGTTCCCAGCGCAATTGATCGAGGCGTGCCTGCATCTTCAGTTCACTGGCCTGGGTCACCCGGTGGAAGTGGCGTTCGGCGTCCGCCTTGGCGACCAGCACCTCGCGTTCTTCGGCCATGTGCAGGCGTTCGGCCGCATCGCGCAGGATGTTGTCGCGCTGCCGGTTTGCCTTGTCGTGAAACTCCTGCGCAAGATCTTCGGCGCGCGCCATGATCGCGCGCTCGAGTGCGTGCAGTGAGCCGTTGTCGGTTTCGCTCATGGCTGCTCCCCGTCGAGCCCGAGAAGCTGCTGAATACGATCGTCGACCGAACTGTGCATCTGTCCGGGCTCGGTCAGCGGCGGCACCTGGGTCAGCAGGATGCGCCCACCTTCGCTACGTACCTCCTCGAGTCGACGACCCGCCATTTCGGCAAGTCGCTGATCGATGACGACGAAGGCGGGCGTACGTGATGTCTGCAGTTGTTCGAGCACCTCGTCGAGCTGATCACCGTCGGCGTCGGGATAGACCTCGAAGCCGGCGAGCCTGAAGCCGGTAGCCAGCGTGGCGTCACCCAGAAACACTTGGCGTGTGCCGTCCATTGCAGATCACACCTTGTTGAGCAGCAGGATGGACAGCACCAGACCATAGATCGCGATACCTTCCGCCAGCCCCAGGTAGACCAGGGTTCGGCCGAAGATCTCGGGTTTTTCCGAGACGGCGGCGAGTGAGGCGGCGCCGATCGGCCCCACCGCGAGACCCGCGGCAATCGTGCTGAACGCGGTCGGTAGTGCGATACCGATGAAGGCCAGGCCCATGCCGATCGAGATGTCCGCCTGTCCGCTCAATACCTGTTCGACCTGTGGCTCTGCCATTGCTTCGCGCACGCCGAAGAACATGATCGCCAGCTGGGCACCGAAGAACAGCGCGATGTTGGTGCCGATGGTCGGCAGAAACAGGCGTTTTGCCCGATTGGCTTCCAGTGGGCGGAAATGGAGGAAGACGCCGGCCGCTATCACGCCAAGCAGCGCCATTGTGAGTAGCGTGATCAAGGTAGTCATTTGAGCTCCTGGATGTGCGGATTGAGGTTCATGGGTTATGTCTTTCAGATACTCTGTGTGCGGCCCACGCGTAGCGGCCGAAATGCCTGGCCGTCGCCGTAGAAGTAGCGTGAAAAGCCTTCGTAGTATTCGAGACGCAACGTCTGGATGGCGACGATGATGCCTTCGAGCACGATGACGAACAGGTTGCCAAGCACCAGCGTGATCCAGTGACCGATCACGCCCATACCGTCGGCCAGCGTGAACACGGCGAGTGACAGGGCGACATGATTGAGACTGAAGGCGGCGACGCGCAGGAACGACAGCGAACTGGTGATGTAGCCGTTGACGATCTCGAAGGTCTCGATCAGCGTGGTCATGAAGCGCTCGCCGAAGGGCGCATTCGATGCCTGCCATTGGTAGGCGACCAACAACACGAGTGCCAGCACGATCACTGCCGTCGCGACCAGCGGAAAGCCTTTGCCGTTGGCCAGGTTGATCAGGCCGATCAGCAGCGCGAGGTACAGCACCAGCGGCAGCACGCCACCGGGCCCGAAGATCGCGCCCGCCTGATCGCCGGCGCGCAGGCGGTTGATGATCGCAATCGCCGATCCAAGCGTAAGGAACGCCACGCCCCAGCCGAGCGCGACCGTAAGCATGTAGATCGGATCGGTCATCGGCGCGATCCATAGCGGATGCAGCCAATGCTCGACACCGAACACGCTGCCGTACAACCAGCCGAACAGCATCGATGAACCGCCGGCCAGCACGAACAGGTAGGTAAAGGCACCGATGCGTTTACGTAGCACCAAGCCGACCAGCACGATGACGGCGCCGTGGCCGACATCGCCGAACATCATGCCGAACATCGCGGCAAAGGTGATGGCGAACAGCACGGTCGGGTCGAATTCGCCAAAGCGCGGCACACCATATTGCTGTACCAAGACGGCGAACGGCTTCAGCAGGCCGCGGTTCTGCAACGGCACCGGGACGAGGTGCTCTTCATCGGGCCGCGCTGGTCGCGATGAGATCAGGAAAGGCAATGCCAGTTGGCGTTTCAACATGGCTTCGACATGTGGCAGACGTTTTGCCGGCACCCAGCCCTGCAGTGCGGCGAGTGTGCCGCGTGTGCGCGCCGCCCCGCGCAAGGCTACGTACGGCTCAGCCGCTTCGAGCAGCTGTCGGGCGCGCAGAAATTCGCGGCGATTGGTATCGCGCCAGTTCGCCAGGCGATTGCGCAGCGCATCGCATTTACGTTCGAGTTCGAGACGCTGCTCGGCGAGCTGTTCACGGACCGCATCGGGGTTGTCGTCGAAACGCTCGGGGATTGCCAGCGGTTGAAATGCCGCGGCATGCAGCACGCTGTCGAGCACGTCGGATTTCTCGCGGCTACCCGCGATCAACACCCGCACTGTTTCATCGTCACCCGACACATTCAGGATCATGTGATTCGACAGCGCCAGTACCTCGCGCAGTCGTTTCAGGTTGTCGGTCGGGATCGAACCGATGCGCATGTCGAGGTAGGCATGCTCGCCCTGCAGGCGACTCAGATCGATATCGAGATCGGCGAAGTCGTTCAGCGATTGTTCGAGGTGTCCCAGTTCACGGAACTCGTCTTCCAGTCTGTGCAGGTCTTCGTCGCACGGTGCGCATTGTTCCCAGGCCTCCGCCAGCCAGCGGTCGACTTCGATCAATTGTTCGCGCTGCAACACCAAGGGCGGCATCTCGGCGTCGTTTTTCGGCAGTTCACCGAGCAGGGCTTCGAGGCGATCCAGATGTCCCCAGGCGCGTCGGATGCGGGCGCGGAAGGTCTGACCCGGTATCTCAGGTAGCTCGGATTCGAGCAAGGGGCGTTCATCGGGAGCGAAGGCTTCGAGTTCGGCCAGTACCAGGCTCGCGCGCGGCAGCTCCTCACGCATCAGCGTGATGGTGACATGGCGCATGTCGTTGCCGGCGAGCATCAGGCGGCCTCGCGGTGCAAGGGATCGAGCGCGTCGCTGAGGACCGCGTCGTCGATGCCGTAGATCCGGGCATGGACGATGGCGTACAGGGTGTTGATGTCGCCGAAGCGCAGAACCAGGTAGGCGAGCACACTGGTCAGCGCCGACGGGCTGCGGCGCATCAGGCCGCGTGCGCGATCGTGCAGATTGCGCCGCAGCATGGCCTCGATCAGCAGGATCTGCTTGGGAACCGCTTTGTCGCCGAACAGGCTCGCCGGCAGCACCGATATCGCCTCGTCGAGCGTATCGGCCTGCAGGATGTGCTGCAGTTCCTGACGATTGAGGATGCGCCCACCATCGATCGCCAGGTACAGCACCTCGCTGGCCTGCAGTTCGTAGTTGTAACGGTAGCGCAGGCTCCACACCAGGTTGTGCCGGTCGACAATGCGGCCGATCAGGTCGAGTGTCTCGTCGCGATCGGGCGATTCGAGCTGGCGCGCGCGATCGATCAGTTCGGAGTAGAACTGTTGATCGAGCGTGGCATCGAGCAGAAACGGATCGGGGCGTTCCTCGTAGCGACGCAGTGCCTGGGTCGCGATGCGGTTGTAGCGTGTCTTCTGCAGGTGGCGCAGCAGTTCGGGCACGCTGTCGGTGTTCAGTAACTCATCGTGGTTGAGACTGAGAAAGCCGGGCAATTGGAACAGGCTGCGTTCGATCTCTTCGTTTGGTAGCTGACCGATCTTGCCGCGCACCAGGGCTTTGATATTGAGTAACTCGTAACGGCTTGCCCATTGGGTCAGCAGGCGACGCGCCGGGCCCTTTAGCGGTCGCAGCAGGGCACTGAGTTCATCCAGCCAGGTCTGCATCAAGGCGCGCTCAAAGGTGGCCAGTCGTTGGGCGACGTTGTTGCCCTTGATCACGTCGAAGCCGCTGCGCGTACTCAGCTCGTCCAGCGGCAGTTGGCTCAGGTCGATGAGCTGTTCCGGGCTGAGCAGGTTGGTGCTCATGATCGCCAGTCGTGTCCGCAGATAGGCCTGATCGGCGATGCGACTCACGGGCGATCCTTTTCGTTGTCACCCAGCAGATGGGAGAACGCCGCGTCCACCGCAGCCTCTTCGTGCGCCTCGGCTGCGTCGCGCAATTGCGACAGGGTCTCCTGAAAACGCCGCTCCATCTCGGCGACGGTCTGGTTGGCGCGCTGATCGGATTTTTCGAGAAACGAGGCACGAATCTCGGGAACGCGCGCCTGGAACCGGTCCTCCTGCTGACGTGCCTCCTGCAATGCCGTCTGCACCTTGTGGTCGCTGTCGGCTTGCGCCTTGGCGACAAGTTCACCGGCAGCATTTTCGGCGGCCAGTAGCCGTTTCAGGGTGTCGTCCACGGTATCCGGTTCTCTACCATCGGTGAGTGGGATTGATATTTAGTCTAATCCGCGAACGATGGTGTCATATGACAGACGCCAGGTTAATTGATTTGCGTCATAACGTGGCGGACGGTGGGACGGGGCTCAGTTGTCGATTGGGGGAAACAGCAGGGCGAGGGCGACGCGGCGTTGTTCCGCGAGCAGGATGTTGAAGGTGCGGCAGGCGGCCGCGTTGTCCATCACCTCGAAGCCGATCTGCAGATCGATCAGCGTGACGAATATTCCCGGGTCGGGAAACACCTGGATGTCACCGGTTCCCAGGATCAGCACCTCGGGTTGCCGGTCGGCGATCGGTCGCAGGTCGGCTGCGCACAAACGGCTCGCGTCGTCGGCCGGCCAATCGTCGACGATCTCGTTCGGCAGCACGATCAGGCTGCGCTTGTACCGCTGCTGGCGGATCTGAACCTCGCCCGGGCGGTACGATTTGACGACGTTGGTGTTGGCGGCGCCGTCGAGGGCCATCTTCATCGTTTTCTCCCAGTGTGCGCCGGTGCGCGCCGGAATCCCATCGTTGGTGGTCTAATCACCTAATTTCATTGACATTTTGCGCGGGACTCCTGTAGCGTATCTCGTTTGATTTTCGCTCCGCAAAACCGTTGAGGTAACCCCGTGTCGTCCCCGGAAATGGAAGATTTTCGCAGAATCAAGCGCTTGCCGCCTTACGTGTTCGCCATCGTGAACGAGTTGAAGGCCGAAGCGCGAGCGCGCGGGGAAGACATTATCGATTTCGGTATGGGAAACCCAGACCAGCCGACGCCGAAACACATCGTCGACAAACTGGTCGAGGCCGCGCAACGCAACGATACCCATCGCTACTCGGTGTCGCGCGGCATCCCGCGCCTGCGGCGTGCGATCTGCAACTGGTACAAGTCGGAGTTCGACGTCAACCTGGATCCTGATTCGCAGGCGATCGTAACGATCGGTTCGAAAGAGGGACTGGCGCACCTGGCGCTTGCCTGCATGGGGCCGGGCGATTCGGTACTGGTGCCCAATCCGGCCTATCCGATTCACCCTTACGGCTTCATCATCGCCGGCGCCGATGTGCGCCATGTGCCGATGACGCCCGAGCACGATTTCTTCGAGGAGCTGCACAAGGCGATCGAGGAGTCGTGGCCGCGTCCGAAGATGCTGGTAGTGAACTTTCCCGGTAATCCGACCACGCAGTGCGTCGACCTCGAGTTCTTCGAACGCATCATCGAGGTCGCCAAGGCCAACAACATCTGGGTCATCCACGACCTGGCCTATGCCGCGATCTCGTTCGATGGCTACAAGGCGCCGTCGATCCTGCAGGTGCCGGGTGCAGAGGATATCGCTGTCGAGTTCTACTCGATGTCGAAGACCTACAACATGCCCGGCTGGCGTGTCGGTTTCATGGTCGGTAACAAAACCCTGGTAGCGGCGTTGGCGAAAATAAAGTCGTATCTCGATTACGGCATGTTTACGCCGATCCAGGTCGCGGCCATCGCGGCGCTCGAAGGACCGCAGGATTGCGTCGATGAGATACGCATGATGTATCAGCGTCGCCGCGATGTGTTGTGCGACGGTCTCAACGCCATGGGTTGGGACGTGGTCAAACCGAAGGCGACGATGTTCGTCTGGGCGCCGATCCCGCAACCGTACCGGCAGATGGGATCGCTGGAGTTCTCGAAAAAGCTGTTGCGTGAAGCCAGGGTGGCGGTATCGCCGGGCGTCGGATTCGGCTCCTACGGCGATGACCACGTGCGCTTCGGCCTGATCGAGAATGAGCACCGCACGCGTCAGGCGTTGCGCGGTATCAAAGACATGTTTCGCCGGGATGGCGTGCTGAAAGCGGCGAGTTGAGAATACGCTCGATCCCGTCGCACAGAGAAAGTGGAGTAATACAACGTTGAAACCCGTCAAAGTCGGCCTGTTGGGCCTGGGTACCGTGGGTGGCGGTACGCTCAATGTACTGGTCAGAAACGCGGTTGAGATCGCGCGCCGTGCCGGTCGCGAGATTGTCGTGGCGCACGCAGCGGCGCGTGAGTTCAATCGGGAGTCACTCGATGGCATCGATACCGTCGAGGTCACCGATGATGCCTTCAAGGTGGTCGAGAACCCCGAGATCGACATCGTTGTCGAGTTGATCGGCGGTTACTCACCGGCGCGCGAGCTGGTGCTCAAAGCGATCGAGAACGGCAAGCACGTGGTCACCGCCAACAAGGCGCTGATCGCCATGCACGGCGACGAGATCTTCGCCGCGGCGCAGGCCAAAGGCGTGACCGTCGCGTTCGAGGCGGCGGTTGCCGGCGGTATTCCGATCATCAAGGCGGTGCGTGAAGGCTTGGCGGCGAACCATATCGAATGGATCGCCGGCATCATCAACGGCACCGGCAACTTCATACTGACCGAGATGCGCGACAAGGGTCGCGACTTCGCCGACGTGTTGGCCGAAGCGCAGGCGCTCGGTTATGCCGAGGCGGATCCGACCTTCGACGTCGAAGGTATCGATGCTGCGCACAAGCTGACCATCCTGGCGTCGCTGGCGTTCGGTATCCCGCTGCAGTTCGACCGCTGCTACACCGAAGGTATCAGCCGTATCGAACCGCAGGACGTGACCTATGCCGAAGAGTTCGGTTACCGCATCAAGCATCTCGGCGTCACGCGACGCACGGAGAAGGGCATTGAACTGCGCGTGCATCCCACGCTGATTCCGGAGCGTCGCCTGATCGCCAATGTCGACGGCGTGATGAACGCGGTGCTGGTCAAGGGCGACGCGGTGGGTCCGACGCTGTACTACGGTGCCGGTGCCGGCTCGCTGCCGACCGCTTCGGCGGTCGTGGCCGATGTGATCGACGTCACCCGCACGTTGACCACCGATCCGGAAAATCGTGTGCCGCACCTGGCCTTCCAGCCGGGCGAGTTGTCGGATATGTCGGTGTTGTCGATGGACGATGTCGAGACGGCGTACTACCTGCGCATGACTGCCGAAGATAAGCCGGGCGTGGTTGCGGCGGTTGCCGGGATCCTCGGCGATGCCGGTATCAGCATCGAAGCGATCAAGCAGAAACAGCCGCGCGAAGGTGAAAACCAGGTGCCGCTGGTGATGTTGACGCACCGCGTGCTCGAACGGCAGATGAACGAGGCGATCAGCAAGATCGAGGCACTCGACGCCATCTCTGCCGACGTGATCCGGATTCGCGTCGAAAGCCTTAGCTGACGGTGTGATTCGTCACCTGTTCGTGCCCGGCTTGCTGGGGCCCTTGCCGTGGGCCGGGCACGACGATCATCCCGCGCTGCCGCAGATCGAGCGCCTGCTCGCGCGCGCCGACCGGCTCTTTGAACCGGCCGGTTATGCGGGCGGCTTGTTTGCGCTGTTCGGTATCGAGCAGGCAGCGGGTAGCGATCTGCCGACCGCTGCGGTCAGCTATTTCGCCGATGCCGGTGAGGCGCCTGCGGGTTATCTGTTGCACGCCGATCCCTTGCGCCTGGTGCCCGATCGCGATTGCCTGTTGGCGTTCGATCTCGACGACGATCCGCTCGACGACGATGAACGCAATGAGCTGGTGCAGGCGTTCAATGCGCACTATGCCGACGACGGCTTGCGTCTCGCCAGTGATCATTCCGGCCGACTCTATCTGCAGTGTGAACAGGCGCCCTCGATCAGGACGCGTCCGCTGTCGGCCGTGATCGGGCGTGGTCTCGACGGTCATCTGCCGGTGGGTGATGCGCAACGTGAGTGGCACAGCCTGCTCAACGAAACCCAGATGCTGTGCTACGGCTTGGATTTCAATCGGCAACGCGAGGCGCTGGGTCGACCGACGCTCGGTGGCCTGTGGTTCAGCGGGGGCGGTGTATTGCCGCCGCAGGGGGATGGTCCCGAGGTGCGCGTAGTCGGCGAGTGCGCGCTGGCCCGCGGTTTGCGCCAACTGCGTCGCGGTGGCGAGCGGCGTGAGCTGATCGTCGATCGCACGGTAGAGCAGGCCGTGTCGCGCGCCGATAAGGGCAGCTGGGTGCAGGCCCTAGTCGCACTCGACAACTGCGTGGCGATACTGCTGGATGACTGCGACGAACTGCACCTGCATCCGGGCAACGGCGGGGTTCACCGCTGGCATGCGGGTGCGGCCAGGCGTTTCTGGCGCAGGCGGCGACCCTTATCTGCCTGGCTCGAGGATGGTCCGCAAGCGCCGGTCAGCCGCGGTAGCAACAAAGAGTTATAATCCGCGCCTTTGTTGAACACGCAGCGCTCATCATGAATTTCATCGAAACCCGAGGCAACGACGGCAAGCGGTCGTCGTCGGTCAGCTTCTCCCAGGCCATTCTCAGCCCGATGTCGTCGTTCGGCGGCATTTACGTCCCTGAATACCTGCCACAGCTCGGTGAATCGTTCCTTCGATCGCATCTGTCCAGCGACTACAAGACGCTGGCGCGCGCCGTGCTCGATGCCTATGAACTGGATATCGACGCCGAGGTCATCGATGCGGCGCTGAGCCTCTACGACGGTTTCGACGACCCGGCCCAACCTGTTCCAGTGGTGCGGGTGCGCGACGATCTGTTTGTCACCGAGCTTTACCACGGCCCGACACGGGCATTCAAAGACATGGCGCTGCAGCCGTTCGGCGTGGTGCTGTCGAGCCTGGCGCAGGCACGCAATGAGCAGTACCTGATCCTCGCGGCAACCAGCGGCGATACCGGTCCGGCAACGCTGGAGACCTTTAAAGATCGCGCCAACGTGAGGGTCGCCTGCCTGTATCCGGATGGCGGCACCTCGGATGTGCAGCGCCTGCAGATGGTGACAGAAGATGCCGCCAACCTGAAGGTGATCGGCATCCACGGCAACTTCGACGACGCACAAACGGCGCTAAAGACCTTGCTGTCGTCGGATGCGTTTCGCGGCACCTTGCGCGAACGCCATATCCATTTGTCGGCGGCGAACTCAGTCAATTTCGGCCGCATCATCTTTCAGCAGATCTACCACATCCACAGCTACCTTGAGCTGGTGCGCCAGGGCGCGGTCACGCTGGGCGACAAGGTCTACCTGAATGTGCCGAGCGGCAACTTCGGCAACGCACTCGGCGGCTATTACGCGATGAAGATGGGCCTGCCGGTCGAGAAGATCCTGATCTCGTCGAACAGCAACAACGTGCTGACCGACTTGATCCGTACCGGCGTCTACGATCTGCGCGATCGGGCGGTGATCGCCACCAGCTCACCGGCGATGGATATTCTCAAGTCGTCGAACATCGAGCGCATTCTCTTTGACCTGTTCGGCGCGCAGCGTACCCGCGAGTTGATGGCGGACTTGGATCAGAAGCGCATATACCGTTTGAAGGGCGATGAGTTGGCCGCGTTGCAGGCCGTGTTCGCCGCCGACTATGCCGATGATAGCGAGGTCGAAACCTCTATCCGCGACACCTTCCGCGACACCGGCTACCTGATGGATCCACATACCGCGACATGCTTCAAGGCGCATGCAAGCTGTCGTGAAAAACCATTACCTGGCATCGTCTATTCGACGGCGGAATGGACCAAGTTTTCGCCGACCATCGCGCATGCGCTGACCGGTGAGGTCGACAGCCACGATATCGATGCGTTGAAGTCGATCGCCGCCACCGCCAATACACCGATCCCGCCGATGATCGAGGCGTTGTTCGACAAGCCCGTGGTGCAGGATACGGTGATCGACAAGGACGACATCGAGCGCGAAGTGCTCGCCTTTCTCTGACGGCGAATCGGTAAAAGGCAACAAAAAACGGGGCAGAGCCCCGTTTTTTTTGGTCGGTCAGGTAGCCCCGCAGTCAGACGTTGTAGTACTCGCGATACCATTTGACGAAGTTGGCCACGCCTTCTTCGACACTGGTCGCCGGCTTGTAGCCCAGGTCGTTCACCAGGTCGTCGACGTTGGCATAGGTATCCGGTACGTCGCCCGGCTGCAGCGGCAGCAGTTCCTTCTCCGCCTTCTTGCCGAGGCAGTTTTCCAGCGTTTCGATGTAGTGCATCAGCTCGACCGGGCTGTTGTTGCCGATGTTGTACAGGCGGTAGGGCGCGCGGCTGGTGCCGGAGTCGGGTTCGTCGCCGTTCCAATCCGGGTTCGGCTGTGCCGGCTGATCGAGCACGCGGATCACGCCTTCGACGATGTCATCGATATAGGTGAAGTCGCGACGGTGTTTGCCGTAGTTGAACACCGGGATCGATTTACCCGCCAGGATGTTCTTGGTGAACATGAACAGCGCCATGTCCGGACGACCCCAGGGGCCGTAGACGGTGAAGAAGCGCAGGCCGGTCGTCGGCAGGTTGTACAGGTGGCTGTAGGTGTGCGCCATCAGCTCATTGGCCTTCTTGGTCGCCGCATACAGGCTGACCGGGTGATCGACATTGTCGTGCACCGAGAACGGCATATTGGTGTTCGAGCCATACACCGAGCTGGAGGATGCGTACACCAGGTGCTCGATGTTGTGGGTGCGGCAGCCTTGCAGGATGTTGCCGAAGCCCACCAGGTTGCTGTCGATATAGGCGTAAGGGTTTTCGATCGAGTAACGCACGCCCGCCTGGGCGGCGAGGTTGACCACGCGCTGCGGCTGGTACTTGGCGAAGGCGTCGGCCATGGCCTCACGGTCTTCGATGCGTGCACGTACCTCGGTGTAGCCGTCGTAGGCCAGCGTGCGCGCCAAGCGCGCTTCTTTGAGCGTTACGTCGTAGTACGGGTCGAGACAATCGACGCCGATGACCTCGTCACCGCGTTCGAGCAGGCGCAGGGCAAGGGTCGATCCAATGAAGCCTGCACTACCGGTAATCAAAACTCGCATAACAACAATCCTGTGGGTTTCTGCTTACAGTCGGCCGTCGGTGTCTGCGGCAGGGAAGAGGTATTTCACATCGAACAACACCGCATTCTCGGCACCGAGGGCGCGGATATCGTCGGCGCCCATATCGGCGAACTGACGATGTGCAACAGCCAGTACGATCGCATTGTAGGCACCGCTATCCGGCTGGGCGACGGGCGTGATGCCGTACTCGTGCTGCGCTTCTTCGCTGCTGACCCATGGATCCCAGACATCGACCTGCATGCCGTAGCTCTGCAGTTCGTCGATGATATCGGTGACCCGGGTGTTGCGCAGGTCGGGGCAGTTCTCCTTGAACGTCAGGCCCATGATCAGTGCGCGCCCGCCTTTGACCGTGAGGCCGCGCTGCAGCATCAGCTTGACCACGCGACCGGCCACATGCGAGCCCATGCCGTCGTTGATGCGCCGGCCGGCGAGGATCATCGCCGGGTGATAGCCGATCGCCTGCGCCTTGTGTGTCAGGTAATAGGGGTCGACACCGATACAGTGGCCGCCGACCAGCCCGGGACGGAACGGCAGGAAATTCCACTTGGTGCCGGCCGCCTTCAACACCTCTTCGGTATCGATACCGAGCTTGCCGAAGATAAGTGAAAGTTCATTCACTAACGCGATGTTGACGTCGCGCTGGGTGTTCTCGATAACCTTTGCCGCCTCGGCGACCTTGATGCTGCTCGCCTTGTGCGTGCCGGCGGTGATGATGCTGGCGTACAACTCGTCGACGAAATCGGCGATCTCCGGCGTCGAGCCCGAGGTTACCTTTTTAATGGTGGTGACGCGGTGTTCCTTATCGCCCGGGTTGATGCGTTCGGGACTGTAGCCGGCAAAAAAATCCTGGTTGAACGTCAATCCGGATGCCTGCTCGATGACCGGTATGCAGTCTTCTTCGGTGGCGCCGGGGTAGACGGTGGATTCGTAAATCACGACATCGCCCTTGCCGATGACTTTACCGACGTCGCGACTGGCCGATATCAAGGGGCGAAGGTCGGGGCTCTTGTAGTCGTCGATCGGGGTAGGGACCGTAATGATAAAAACATTGCAGTCGCGAATGTCGTCGACTTGCTCGGTGAAGGCCATCGACACCGAGGCCAGTTCTTCGGGCTCGACTTCGAGCGAGCTGTCTTTTCCCTGTCGCAGTTCAGTAATACGCGGAACACTGATATCGTACCCCACCACTGGAAATTTCTTAGCGAATTCAACCGCCAGCGGCAGGCCGACGTAGCCCAGTCCGATGACGGCGATTTTTGCTTCTTTGACATTCATGGGGAGAAGAACCTTCCTCTACGTGCGGTCAGCCCAAGCTGGCGATGGCGCGGGGATGATAACCTGCCGCGGGATTTCAGGCGAGACGAAGCCACCCTATGAGTGAATCGATTGAGAAAATTTTTATTATTCGGTTGATAAACGTGATCGGGTTTGTCAGTCTCGGCGCGCCCGTCACCAGCAACCAGGAATCCTTGCGGCCATGATGATCCGGCTTTTCGGCCACTATGTCTCCAAGCTCTATCTCGTGCTTGGCGTGGTCGAGTTCTTGGTGATGTTCTATTCGCTGCTCGCCGGGTTCTACATGCGGTTCTCGATGGGCGATACGAAGGTTATCGAGACCCCGGAAACCCTGTCGTACACGGCGATCGCCTACGCCTTGGCAATGAACGTCTCGATGGTTTCGGTAGGGCTCTACCAGCGGGGCCTGCCCTTCGGCGCCGGCCTGCTGGTGCGCCTGGGCTTGAGCTTCCTGATCGCAAGCGTGGCGATGAGCGTGGTCTTCTACGCCTTTCCCGACCTGGTCGTCGGGCGCGGCGTCATGGCCTACACGATGCTGTTCACGCTGGTCGGGGTACTCGGCCTGCGCACCCTGTTCTTCCGGGTTACCCATAGCGAGACGCAATCGACCAATGTGCTGGTGGTCGGCACCGGCCGGCAGGCGCAGATGATCGCCGAGCTGGAGCCGGGACAGCCTGGGTTCCGCGTCGTCGGCTACGTCGCGGTCAACGAAGAAGAGGCGAATATTCCCGACAACCGGCGTATCTCGCACGACCGCCGCTTGATGGAAATGGTGCTGGACTACGAGGTCGACGAGATCGTCGTGGCGCCGGACGACCGCCGCCTGCGCCTGCCGGTCGACGAGATTCTCGACTGCAAGATGTCGGGCACCATGGTGCTCGATCTGCTGAGCTTCTTCGAAAAGGAGACCTCGCGGATCAAGCTGGACGTGCTGCACCCGAGCTGGATCTTCTTTTCCGAAGGATTTCGCCTCAGCGGCCTGGCGCAGTCGTCGAAGCGGGTGCTGGATCTTGCGGTCGGCATCCTGATCTTTTCCCTGTCATGGCCGTTGATGCTGCTGGTCGCCGCGGCGATCAAGATCGAGAGTGGGGGGCGCGGCCCGATCCTGTTTCACCAGACGCGCGTCGGCCTGAACGGCGAGACGTTCCGCGTACACAAATTCCGCAGCATGCGCACCGACGCCGAGGCGGACGGTGTGGCGCGCTGGGCGACCAAGAACGACAGCCGGATCACGCGCGTCGGCGCCTTCATTAGAAAGACGCGCCTGGACGAACTCCCGCAGGTGTTCAACGTGCTGATGGGCGAGATGAGCCTGGTGGGCCCGCGTCCTGAGCGGCCGGAGTTCGTCGAGCAACTGGAGAAGGAGATTCCATTCTATAGCGAGCGGCACCGGGTCAAGCCGGGGCTGACCGGCTGGGCGCAGCTGTGTTACCCCTATGGCGCCACAATCGATGATGCGCGCAACAAGCTGGAGTTCGACCTGTACTACGTCAAGAATGCCAGCGCCTTTTTGGACCTGATCATTCTGCTCGAGACGGTCGAGGTGGTGTTGTGGGGCAAGGGCGCGCACTAGTCGCCATGGCGTGCGGATCGGCCAGTGTCGCGTCGTATGCCCGTCTCGTCGACCTGTCTGTTTCTCGCCTGCATCAATCGCCCGATGTTCAAACGCCTCGTTCCCTCGAGTTGATCCGCCGGGCCGGCACGACATGATCAATCAGCTCTCGTTCTACGGTTACGGGCTGGCGGGGATCGCCTTCTTCCTACTGTTCCTGTTGTTGTTGACCGGCTGGCGGGCGCGCTTCCAGGGCTCGCAACTGATGCTCGCAGTGGCCGGTTCGGCGTTGTGGAGCCTGGGTGCGGCCAGTCACGCGCATTTCGAGATACCGGCGCTCGACCTGGTGTGGGCCAGCGAGGTCGTGCGCAACCTGCTGTGGATCTTCTTCCTGCTCCACCTGTTGAAGCCCTTTGCCAGCGGCAACGCGATCTACATGCGCATGCTCAGTTATGTGCGGCTCGGTTGCCTGGTGCTCGGTTTCCTGATGCTGGTGATGCTGGTGGATATCTCGCAACTGCTGTCGTATCTCGAACCGACCGCGATCAAGCGCGACTTTTCGCTGATCGGTCAGTTGCTGCTGGTGGTGTTGGGCCTGGCCCTGGTCGAACAGTTGTTCCGCAACACGCCGGTAGAGCAACGCTGGGGTATCAAGTACCTGTGTTTCGGTCTCGGCGCCGTTTTCGTCTTCGATTTCTACCTGTATACCGATGCCTTGTTGTTCGGACGCCTCGACGCCTCGATCTGGTCGGCACGCGGCTATGTCAACGCGATGGTCATTCCGATGATCGGCATCACTGCGGCCCGCAATCCCGAATGGAACCTGCCGGTGTTCATGTCGCGCCGCATGGTGCTGCACTCGACCACGCTGTTCAGCGCCGGCCTGTACATGTTGTTGATGGGACTGGCCGGTTACTACATCAAGCTGTACGGCGGGGAATGGGGCGGCGTATTGCAGATCGCCTTCCTGTTCGGCGCGATCATCGTGCTCGTGGCGTTGCTGTTTTCAGGCCAGTTTCGCGCCCGCACCAAGGTTTTCTTCAACAAGCACTTTTTCAGTTATCGCTACGACTATCGCGAAGAGTGGCTGCGTGTAATCGGTCTGCTCGCGGGCAAGAGCGTCGAGATGCCGCTGAGCGAACGCGTGATCTGGGCCCTGGCCGAGATCGTCGAGAGTTCCGGCGGCGTGCTGTGGTTGCGCAACGAGAAAGGTGAGTACCGTTATAAGGCACGGTTCAATGCACCGATCGAAGGCGAACCCTCGTTTGACGCCAGCGAACCCATGGCGCCGTTCATGGAGACGCAGCGCTGGGTGATCAACCTCGACGAATATCGTACCGACCCGGATGTATACGGCGACTTGATCTTGCCCGACTGGATCCTCGACGATCCCGAAACCTGGCTGGTCGTGCCCCTGATTCACGACGAACGTCTACTCGGCTTCGTCATGCTGCTTCAGCCGCGTGCACCTCAGTCGATAAACTGGGAGAACCTCGATCTGCTCAAGACGGTCGGCATGCAGGCAGCGAGCTACCTGGCGCTAAATCAGGCGGCCGAAGCGCTCGCCGAAGCGCGCCAGTTCGAGGGCTTCAATCGACTTTCGGCGTTCGTCATGCACGATTTGAAGAACCTGATCGCGCAGTTGTCGTTGGTCGCGAAGAACGCGGCGAAGCACAAACACAATCCGGAATTCGTCGACGATGCGATCCGGACGATCGAAAACGCGGTCAACAAGATGAACCGCCTGATGGTGCAGTTGAAGAGCGCGGATGTGACCGGCGAGAACCGCACCATCAACCTGGTGGATGAATTGCGCGACGTAGTAGCAGCGAAATCGAGTGGAAAACCAGCGCCCAGCTTTCATACCGAGGTCGACGTGGCTTACGTCTCCGCGGAACCCGATCGTTTGTCGTCGGTCTTCGGCCACGTCGTGCAGAACGCCCAGGATGCCACGCCGCCGGATGGCCGCATTGACCTCGGGCTGCGCATCAATGACGACCAAGCTATAGTGGAGGTTCGCGATACGGGCAGCGGCATGGATGAAGATTTCATCAAGACCCGCCTGTTCCGGCCGTTTGATTCCACCAAAGGTTTGACGGGCATGGGCATCGGTGCCTACGAGTGTCGCGAGGTTATCTCGGCGCTCGGCGGGCAGATCGATGTCGAAAGCATGCCGGGAAGAGGGACAACATTCCGCATCATGCTGCCGCTCGCCGAGCAGCCGGTCGGATAGTCGATCAGTGGACGACAAAACAAAAGGGTAGTGCCCAGTGGCTGAAGCAAAAGACAAGCTCCTGATCGTCGAAGACGATCCGGGTCTGCAAAGTCAGTTGAAATGGAGTTTCGAAAACTTCGACGTGGCGGTCGCCGAAGATCGTGCCGGCGCCTTGGCGCATCTGCGCCGTCTCGAGCCGCCGGTCGTCACGCTCGATCTCGGCTTGCCGCCGGACCCCGGCGGTGTCTCGGAAGGTTTCGGTCTGCTCGAAGAGATCCTGTCACTGGCGCCGGATACCAAGGTGATCGTGGTGACCGGCCACAACGATCGCACCAATGCGATGCGTGCGATTGCGATGGGCGCCTACGATTTCTTCGAAAAGCCGATCGATCCGGATCTGCTCGGCATCACCATCCAACGCGGTGCACGTCTCTACCAGATAGAACAGGAAAACCGCCGACTGCAGACCTCGCACGGCGCCTCGCCGCTCGACGGCCTGCTTGCCTCCAGCCCGGAGATGCTCAAGGTCTGCAAAACCATCGAGAAACTGGCGCCGACCGATGTGTCGACCCTGATTCTCGGCGAGAGCGGCACCGGCAAAGAGGTTGTGGTCAAGGCGCTGCACAATCTCAGCGATCGACGCGACAAGCGCCTGGTGGCGATCAACTGCGCCGCGATTCCGGAAGCACTGCTCGAAAGCGAGCTGTTCGGCTACGAGAAAGGCGCGTTCACCGGTGCGGCGAAAACGACCCCCGGTAAGATCGAAGTCGCCAACGGCGGCATCCTGTTTCTCGATGAGGTCGGCGACCTGCCGCAGCCACTGCAAGCCAAACTGTTGCGTTTCCTGCAGGAAAGGGTGATCGAACGGATCGGTGGCCGCTCCGAGATCCCGGTCGATGTCAGAGTGATCTGTGCAACGCACCGCGATCTGCCCGAACTGATCACGAGCGGCGATTTTCGCGAAGATCTCTACTACCGCATCAATGAGGCGACGATCAGAGTGCCGCCGGTACGCGATCGCCAGGGCGATACCTTGTTGTTGGCGCGGGCGTTTCTCGAACGCTTCGCCGAACAACTCAAGCGGCCGGTCAAGGGTTTCACGACACAGGCGATCGAGGCGATCGAGGCCTATAACTGGCCCGGCAACGTGCGCGAACTGGAAAACCGCGTCAAACGCGCCGTGATCATGGCCGACGGCAACCAGGTGTCGCTCGAGGATCTCGAACTGCCGGGACAGACCGAGGGTGCCGACGTCGAACCGTTCAATCTACGCGAAGTCAGGGAAAAGGCCGAATCTCAGGCCATCTTGCGTGCCTTGACGCGGACTGAAGGCAATGTCTCAAAAACCGCCGAATTGCTGGGGGTCACCCGTCCGACGCTGTACAATCTGATGAAAAAATACGGCATCGGCGACTGATTTGCCGGGTGGAAGCCCGACCTGCCATCTCATTGCCCGATCGCGATAAACGATAAAACTCCCGGTGACGGTACGCCTGTCGCCGGCGCGCCGGGAAACTTAGCAAAATTCAAACAGCCTGAAACGCAACATGCTACGAAGGTGCGTGACGCGTGAAGGCCACTGTCAACTTGAAGACGTATGATGGTCGTCTGGCCGCGAAGCCCACGACGATAAGGAGCATACCGAATGAAGTCTCACCCCGCGAAACGCTGTCTGGCCACGCTCGCGCTAGTGTCGATGTTGACCGCCCCGGTCGTTGTGACGGCGGCATCGGTCGACGAATACCTGGCCGAGGCGAAGGAGTTCGTGCAGAAGGGCGAAATCAAGGCCGCGGTGATCCAGCTGAAAAACGCTCTGCAGGAGGACCCGACCAATGTGCAGGCGCGGGTCATGCTGGGTTCTCTTTATCTGCGCGGGGGGGATGGTCCGGCAGCCGCCAAAGAGTTCGGCCGGGCGCGTGATCTGGGGGCAGCGGAGAAGTTGTGGTTGCCGGGCTACGCACGTGCGTTGATGTTGCAGGGTCAGTTCGATGCGGTTCTGAAAGAAGTCACCGCCGAAGGTGATCTGGACAATAAACAGCGCGCCGAACTGATTGCGCTGCGCGGCAATGCAAATCTTGCCACCGGCCAGATCGAGGAAGCCCAGGGCGAGTACGACAAGGCCTTGGCGCTCGATCGCGGCAATCCGATGGCGCGTCTCGGTAAGGCACAGATACTGCTCAGTCAGCGCCAGGAGGAGCAGGCACTGGAGCAGCTCAACAAGGTGCTGCTTGAGCATCCGGCACACGTCGAAAGTCGCCTGGCGCGCGGTGATCTGATGCGCCGCCTGCGTCGGCTCGACGATGCCTTGGTCGACTACAAGCGTGCGATTGATGAATCGCCGCGCAACGCCCGTGCCTACATCGGGCAGGCGCTGGTGCACATCGCCCAGCGCGATGTCGACAATGCCAAGAAGGACCTCGAGGTATTGCACACCATCGCAGCCGATCTTCCGGCGGTGAATTACCTGCAAGCCTTGGTGTCGTTCCAGGAAGGCGACTATGACCGTGCCTCCGACGAGCTGCAGGCGCTGTTGCGGGTTACGCCATCGAGTCTGCAGGCGCAATTGATGTATGGCGTCGTCAGCTATGCGCGCAATGAGTTCACGATCGCCGACGAGTACCTGAGCCGCGTATTGTCGAGCAATCCAAATAACCCGCAGATCGCGAAACTGGTGGGCGCGGCGCGAATCAAGTTGCGTGATCCGCAGCGTGCGGTGAAGGCCCTGGCGCCGGTGGTCAGCGAGGCGACGCGCGACGCGCAGTTGCTGGCCCTGCTGGGTACCGCCTACCTGCAGACGGGTGAGAATTCGAAAGGTGCCGCATTGATCGAGCGTGCGGTAGAGCTGGACCCCGAGCAGGCGATGCTGCGCACCCAATTGGCCGTGGGCAAGATCGCCAGCGGGGACACCGCTGCTGCGATCGATCAGCTCGAATCGGCGGTGGCCCTGGGGCAGGACGTGGTCCAGGCCGACGTGCTGCTGGTACTCAGTTACCTCAACAAGAAGGAGTTCGACAAGGCAATCGCGGCCTCCGAAGGGCTGGAAGAGCGCATGTCGGATAGCCCGATTCCGTTCAATCTGACCGGCCTGGCTTACCTGGCGCAGAGTAATTTTACCGAAGCCAAGCAGCGCTTCGAACGCGCCCTGGAAAAGGACCCCAAGTTTCTCGTTGCCCACATGAACCTCGCGCGCCTGGGCTTGCTGACGAACGATCCGGGTGCAGCCAAGAAGGCCTATGAAGACGTGCTGGCGAAAGATGCCAAACACATCGGTGCGATGATGGGGCTGGCGGCGCTCGCGCAAAGTGCCAACGATGCTGAGCAGGCCGAGGCCTGGCTGCGTCGCGCCAATGATGCGAACCCGCAGGCCTTGCAGCCGAAGGTGGTGTTGGCCGAGCTGTATCTGCGCCGCAACGAGGGACTCAAGGCCACCAATCTGCTCAGCGGACTGCCGGCCGAGCAGGCCGAACTGCCCGCCGTGTTGCGCCTGCGTGGTATGGCGCAGCTGCAAAGCGGCGATTACAGCAGCGCGATCCACACGCTGCGGACGCTCACCGAGCAACAGCCTAAGTCAATGGAGGCCTGGTTCCAGCTGGCCAGGGCACAGGCTGCGTCCAATGATCTGGCCGCTGCACGCGAGAGTTTCGCCAAGGCGACCGAACTCGATCCGGAATACAAGGTGCCGGTCGTCTGGGTTGGCCTTGGCGAACTGGAGTTGCGTGACCGCCGCTACGACGCAGCGCTGGAACTCGCGCAGACCTTGAAGGAAAAGTTCCCTCAGCGCGTGTTCGGCTATGACCTCGAGGCTGCCGCGTACCGTGGCCAGGGAAATACCGAACGTGCGACCGAGGCGCTGGAGGCGGCGATTGCGATCGAAGGCGACACCCGCAGGGTCAATCTACTTGCCAGTGCCTATGTTGCAACCGGAGACAACGACAAAGCCGTAGAGGTGCTGCAGGACTGGCTCGACAAGCATCCGACGGATGGCGCGACCTGGGCCAACCTCGGTGTGTTTCAGCAGCAGGTCGGCGATACGACGGGGGCCTTGCTGGCGTATGAAAACGCGATCAAGCACGGACAGGCGAATTCGGTCATCCTGAACAACATGGCGTGGCTTTATCTGCAAAAACGCGACAAGCGTGCTGAGGAATACGCGACGCGCGCCTACCAGATGGCATCCGACAGCCCCGAGATCATCGACACTTATGGCTGGGTGCTGTTCCAGACCGGCAAACGCAATGATGGTCTGGCTGCGTTGCAGCAGGCGCTGGTTATCGCGCCGAACAACGCCGAGATTGCGCTGCACGTTGCCGAGGCGCTGCACGCGCTCAACCGCGATGCCGAAGCCCGACCGGTACTCGAACGCATTCTGCGTGAGCATGCCGGATCGGCGATCGAGAAGGATGCACGGGCGCTGCTCGGCAAACTGCGCGGCTAGTTCTCGCTCTGCTCGCGCGCTGCGATATATCCGCGGCGCGCGAGCAATGCCATACCGTAGGCCGCCTCAGTGTGCGCGGCTGGCGTTACCGGTACGCCAAGAAAACGTGCACGAATCTGCTGCCATGCCGTGTTGACGGCGCCACCACCACTGGTTTGCACCCGGCAAGGGTACGGCGCACCGAGTGCCTGCAGTCGGCGGTACCCTTGTGCTTCGATCGCTGCGATGCCTTCCAGCATGGCTTGCAGGAACACGGCATCATCGTCCGGGCGCGGCGAGAGCACCGGTCGTTTGCCGGGGTCGGCTGTCGGAAATCGTTCGCCGGTGGCGGGCAGGGGATAGTAGTCCAGACCTGTCGGCGTATTAGGATCAATGCGTTCGCTCAGCTCGGCCAGCCGCGCATCGGTGAAATGCTGACGCAGCACGGCGCCGCCGCAGTTCGAGGCGCCGCCAACCAGCCATCGATCGCCCAGGCGATGACTGTAGATGCCGTCTGCTGCCGAGTACACAGGGCGTTCGGAGACCACCTTCAACACCAAGGTGCTGCCCAGCGAGGTGACGGCATCTCCCACCGCGTCGGCGCCGGCGGCCAACGCCGCCGCATTGCTGTCGGTTGTGCCCGCCACGACGACCAGGTCGCGCGGCAGGTGGACTTCGTCGGCAACGTGCGGGTCGATCACGCCGATGCGCGAGCCGACCGGTATCACGCGCGGTAACCAGTCACGATCTATCGGCAGTTCGTCCATCCAGTCCGGCCACCGGCGGTGCACCACGTCGTAGCCCAGTTTGAGCACGTTGTTTTCGTCTGCAATGCCGAACTGCCGCGTGAAACAGGCGGCAATCCAGTCGGCTTGGTGGTGCACGTAGGCTATGCGCTCACGTGGCGTGCGTTCGATAAGCCGCAACGCCTTTGCCAACGCCGAGGTCGGTCCCTGGGCGGCGCTGTCGAGCGGGGCAATGCCGGCGAGCGCGCGTGCCTCGGCCAGCGCCTGGCGGTCGTTGTACATCAGGGCGGGGGTGAGCGGCTCGCCTCGTCGGTCGCACACCAGCACCGATGACGAGGTGCCGTCGATGCTCAAGGCGCGGATGCGCTGCGGTACGTTCGCAATAACCGTTTGCACGACCTGCCGAACCGCCTGCCACCAGTCTTCCGGCGACTGCTCTGCGGCGCCATCGGCCGGGTGTTCGGAAGGGGGGAGTGCGGCCCGCGACTCGGCGACCACAGCAGCGTTGTCGTCGATCACGATGGCACGACAGCCGGATGTCCCCAGGTCGATGCCCAGATAGGCGTTCGCCGTCGTGCTCGGTTCGGGCAATGTCGGGGTCAGGGCAACTGTACGGGGGCTGGCGCGACCCAGTCGTCGGCGCGGTGTTCGGCGACCACGTTGGTGTAGACGCCGCCACGCACGTTGAACTCCGCCGTCAGGCGCATGAAGCGGGGGCTAGTGGCACGCACCAGATCGTCGAGGATCTGGTTGGTGACGTCCTCGTGGAAGGCGCCTTCGTCACGGAACGACCAGATGTACAGTTTCAGCGATTTGAGCTCGACGCAGCGCTCGGCCGGGACATATTCGAGGTGCAGAGTCGCGAAGTCCGGCTGGCCGGTTTTGGGGCACAGGCAGGTGAACTCGGGCATGCGGATACGGATGGTGTAGTCGCGCTCCGGGCGCGGGTTGTCGAAGGTCTCCAGTTCTTTACTGGGTCGGGTGGACATGATGATTCCTGGTATTGGTTCGCAAATTGCCGCGGATTATACGTGACCACCTGCTGCCGGGGGCAGGAAAATGCCCGTGCTTTTCTTGGAAAACCGTTGTTTTTCATGCGGATGAAGCCAGTTATCGGCACCGTTTTCGCACCGGTGTTTGTTGCTTGTGTCGGCGCCGATCCATCCTGTATCTTTGCCCGCCATGCGTCTGGAAAAAATAAAACTGGCGGGCTTCAAATCCTTTGTCGACCCGACCACCGTACTATTCCCCAGTAACCTCGTTGGCATCGTCGGACCGAACGGCTGCGGCAAGTCGAACGTGATCGATGCCGTGCGCTGGGTCATGGGTGAGAGCTCGGCCAAAATGCTGCGCGGCGAGTCGATGGCGGATGTCATCTTCAACGGCTCGAGCAGCCGCAAGCCGGTCGGCACCGCAACCATCGAACTGGTGTTCGACAACTCGGACGGTAGCGCCGGCGGTCAGTACGCGCAGTACGCCGAGATCTCGGTCAAGCGCCAGGTGTCGCGCGACGGTCAATCGTTGTATTTCCTCAACGGCGTGCGTTGCCGCCGTCGCGACATCACCGACCTGTTTCTCGGTACGGGACTCGGGCCGCGCAGCTATTCGATCATCGAGCAGGGCATGATCTCGCGCATCATCGAGGCGCGCCCGGAAGATCTGCGTGTCTACCTCGAGGAGGCGGCCGGCATCTCCAAGTACAAGGAGCGCCGCCGCGAGACCGAAAACCGCATTTCGCACACCCGCGAGAACCTCGAACGCCTCGACGACCTGCGCGAAGAGGTGCAGAAACAACTGCGCCATCTCGAGCGCCAGTCGGCGACTGCGCAGAAGTACAAATCGTACCGCGAAGAGGAACGGCGGGTTCGCGCCGAGCTGCTGGTGCTGCGTCTC
The DNA here is from genome assembly GCF_002009425.1 of Thiosocius teredinicola. Taxonomy (NCBI): domain Bacteria; kingdom Pseudomonadati; phylum Pseudomonadota; class Gammaproteobacteria; order Chromatiales; family Sedimenticolaceae; genus Thiosocius; species Thiosocius teredinicola. The sequence continues at coordinate 3,313,505 of NZ_CP019936.1, read as the reverse complement.
GACGAGATGCTCGGTGATATCGAAAAGCGCGACCGTACGATCGCCGAACAGGAAAACAAGCTCGAGGCGGCCATCGCCAATCAGCGCAATCTCGAGGCGCAAATCGAGGAGCAGCGGGCGGCGCATTCCGAGTCGAACGATGCCTTCAACGAGATCCAGGGCCGTTACTACGCGATCGGCTCGGAGATTGCGCGCCTCGAAGAATCGATCCAATACGCGCGTGAGGCGCGTCGCCAGCAAGAGGCAGATCTCGAGCAGGCACGTCGCTCCTTGCAACAGGCGATGTCGCTGAGCGAGCAGGACAGCAGCAAACTCGCGCAACTTGCCGGCGAACTCGAGCGCGACCAGCCGATGCTCGAAGAGTCGCGTGCGCGGGCCGACGAAACCGCACAGCAGTTGCAGGAAGCCGAGGCCGCGATGCAGTCCTGGCAGAACGACTGGGACAGTTTCAACCAGCGGGCCAATGAGCCGGCGCAGCAGGCGCAGGTCGAACGTACCCGCATCAACCACCTCGAACAGCAAGAGGTGCAGATCAAGCGCCGTCTCGCGCGCGTCGACGAAGAGCGTCAGAACCTGTCCGACGTGTCGCTGCAGGCCGAGATCACTGAACTGTTGCGCCGCGAATCCGAAGGCGAAGCCGGGTTGGGCACGCTGCGTCAGCAGGTTGAGATGCGCGTGCAATCGATTGCCGAGTTGCGTGAACGCAACCAGCAGTCGCAGGAAGAACTGGCCGCCTCGCGCTCAGAGTTGGAGACGCTCAAGGGACGCCTCGCCTCGTTGCATGCACTGCAGCAGGCGGCGCGCGGCGAAGGTGACAAAGACGTCGCTGACTGGCTGCGCAACCAGGGGCTCGACCAGGCACAGCGGCTGCTGGAACGTTTGCAGGTGTCGGATCGTTGGCAGCAGGCGGTCGAGGTGGTGTTGGCTGAGCAGCTGCAGGCGGTCATGGTCGATCGCGTCGACGCATCGGCGGCGCAGCTCGCGCAACTCGATAGCGGTGTGCTGACGCTGTTCGAGGCCAACGGCGACAATGTTGCCGCCAAGCCGGGTACGCTGGCCGAAGTGGCCCAGGGCCCCGGTCCCCTGGTGCATCTGCTCAATGCCATCTATGTCGCCGACAGTCTCGACGAGGCATTGTCGCGGCGTGGCCAGCTCAATCCGGGCGAGAGCCTGGTGACGCCCGACGGCATCCGTGTCGGTCGCGGCTGGGTCAGCCTGCAGCGTGGCAGCGATGCGCAGGCCGGCGTGCTGGCGCGCGAACAGGAGATTCGCGATCTGCAGCAACGCCAGGAAGAACTCGAACCGCGTGTTCACGAACTGGCCGACCAACTGGCGCTCGATCGCGAGGCCCTGGTCGAGGCCGAGCAGGCGCGTGAGACACAGCAGCGTGAACTCGAAGCCGCGCAACGCGTGGTGTCCGAGGTGCGCGCACTGCTGAGCGGCAAACAGGCGCGCGCAGAGCAGATCCGGCACCGACTCGAAGGGTTGGAGAGCGACGCCGAAGAACTGCGTCAGCAGATCGAGCAGGGTAACAGCGACATGGAGGAGGCGCGTAGCCGCCTGCATGCAGCGCTGGCCTCGATAGAAGACCTCGGCAACCAGCGCGATCAGTACGTGGCCAAGCGCGACGAGCTGCGCGGCGTGCTCGACCATGCGCGCAGTGCGGCGAGCGAGGCGCGCAACAAGGTGCACGAGATTGCCCTGCGCGTCGAATCGATGCGCACCTCGGAAGACTCGTTGCGTAACGGCATCGACCGCATGCAGCAACAGCTCGAGCAACTGCAACAGCGTTGCGGCGATCTCGAGACCAGCCTCGACTCCAGCAAGGCGCCGATCGGCGAACAACAGGCGAAACTCGAGAGCCAGTTGCAGGAACGTTCAGGCGTCGAGACGCAACTGACCGAGGCGCGCAAGCATCTGGAAGCGATCGACCATCAGCTGCGCGAACACGATCAATCACGTCACCAGGTCGAGCAGCGCGTGCAGGACGAGCGCTCACGCCTCGATCAGGCCCGCATGGCACGCCAAGAGATAATGGTACGCAGCAAAACGCTCGAAGAGCAGCTCGCTGAGACCGGCTTTGAGCGTGCCCAGCTGCACGAAGAGATGGCCGAAGAGGCGAGCGTGCAGGCCTGGCAGCAACGCGCTGAAGAACTGGCGAATCGCATCCAGCGGCTCGGGCCGATCAACCTGGCGGCGATCGACGAGTTCAAGGAACAGAGCGAGCGTATGGCCTATCTCGACAGCCAGCACGAAGACGTCAGTAAATCGCTGGCGACGCTCGAAGAGGCGATTCGCAAAATCGACCGCGAGACGCGCACGCGTTTCAAAGAAACCTTCGACCGTGTCGACAGCGGGTTCAAAGAGCTGTTTCCGAAACTGTTCGGTGGCGGTCATGCCTACCTGGAACTGACCGGCGAAGACCTGCTCGACACCGGCGTGACCGTTATGGCCCGCCCGCCCGGCAAGCGCAACAGCAGCATTCACCTGTTGTCCGGCGGTGAGAAGGCATTGACCGCGGTGGCACTGGTGTTCGCGATCTTCCGCCTGAATCCGGCACCGTTCTGTATGCTCGACGAGGTTGATGCGCCGCTGGATGACGCCAACGTCGGTCGTTACTCGTCGCTGGTCAAGGAAATGTCCGAGCACGTACAGTTCATATTCATCACCCATAACAAGGTCACGATGGAGATCGCCAATCAACTCAGCGGGGTTACGATGCATGAACCCGGCGTGTCGCGATTGGTCTCAGTCGATGTGGAAGAAGCGGCGGCGCTTGCCGCGGTTTAAGGGTGCGTACCGGCCGAATCCGACATTCGGTCGATTGGAGTTGTTCGACGGCAAATAGCGATGGATCCAGATCTCGTTAGACTCATACTTATCGTCTTCGGTGTCCTGCTGGTGGTGGGCATCTATCTTTGGGATCGCTACAAGCACGCCATGCCGCACAAACGCATGGCGCGCGACGTTGCTCGCGGCGACGATTACCAGGGTGGGGAAGAATCCGCCCGGGGATCGCGTGCCGAACCGACGCTGGATGATGACGACGTCGACGACTACAGCGACTACGACGACGATCCCGACGAGGTGCTTGGCCTCAAACCCAAACAGCAGCCACCCGTGGCGTCCGCCAAGGACGAACCGGAAACCGTGATATCGCGGTTGGCGCAGGCCGAGATGCCGTTGGGCAATGAGAGCCGGCCGCAAACCGCAGCGCAGCCGCAACCCGAGCCGCAACAAAAACCGGCAACTCAGGCCGAACCCGAAAAGCCGAAAGCCGCGCCGCGCAACCCGAACAAACGTGCGGCGTCGACACTCGATCCCGATCCGGTCGATGTGGGTGACTGGTCTGCGTCGCGCAACGATGATCCGCAATTCTCGATGGATCTGAACTTCGATGCACATGGCGACAACGACTACCTGCACACCGACCCGGCGCTGGCCGATGAGGTCGAACGCAAGATTGTCGTAATCAACCTGAAGGCCAAGAACGGTAGTTTCAGTGGCAGCGCCATCGAACGCGCATGCCAGCAGAACGGCATGCAGATCGGAGATATGTCGATCTACCATCGGTACGACGGCAACAGCGACCGTGTCATGTTCAGCATGGCGAGCATGGTCGAGCCGGGTACCTTCCCGGCCGACGACATGGCGAATTTCAGCACGCCCGGCCTGTCGATGTTCACCCAGTTGCCCGGCGTGCGCGACGGCGTCGAGATCTACGAGGCCATGCTGGCGACGGCCAACAGTCTGGCCGCGTTGATGCAAGGTGAATTGCAGGACGAGCGGCACAACAAGCTGACCCGTCAGATGCAGGAACACACCCGCGAATCGATCATTGAGCATCGTCGAAAGATAAAACTGGCGCGGAGCCGGCATTGAGCAAAAAGCCATCGCCGCAGGCCGAGATCACCTCCCTGCGCGAACTGATCGAACGCTACAACCATCGATACTATGTGCTGGATGACCCGGAAGTGCCGGACGCCGAATACGATCGGGTATTCCGCGCGTTGCAGGAACTCGAGCGCCAGCATCCCGACCTGATCACCCTCGATTCGCCGACCCAACGCGTCGGAGGTGCGCCGCTTTCCGCCTTCGAAGAGGTCAAACATCGACTGCCGATGTTGTCGCTAGACAACGCCCTGTCGGCCGAATCGATGGCCGACTTTGACCGACGGGTGCGCGAACGACTGAAGCTCGATGGCGAGGTGGGCTATGCCGCCGAGCCCAAGCTCGACGGCCTGGCCATCAGTATCCGCTACGAAGACGGTGTGCTGGTGCAGGCAGCAACGCGTGGTGACGGCACGCGCGGCGAAAACGTCACGCAGAACGTCAAGACGATCAAATCGGTGCCACTGCGCTTGAAGGGAAAGGGTTGGCCGCCGGTACTCGAGGTGCGTGGCGAGATCTTCATGCCCAAGGCCGGTTTCGCCAAGCTCAATGCACGCCAGCGTGCGCAGGGCGATAAGGAATTTGCCAATCCGCGCAATGCCGCCGCCGGCAGCCTGCGACAACTGGACTCCAAGATCACCGCGAGTCGACCGTTGGCGATGTTCTGCTATGGGCTTGGCGAGGTCGAGGGCCATGACATGGGCGACACCCACAGCGGCAACATGGCGTTGCTCGAAGGCTGGGGCCTGCCGATCTCGCCGGAGCTGAAAGTGATGGTCGGGCTCGAAGCATGTACGGCTTACTACACGGATATTGCTGAGCGCCGCGATGCGCTGGCCTACGATATCGATGGCGTGGTTTTCAAGGTCGACCGTGTCGCCGATCAGCAGGCGCTGGGCTATGTGTCGCGCGCGCCGCGCTGGGCGATCGCCTACAAGTTTCCCGCTCAGGAAGAGATCACCGTTGTCGAGGCGGTCGAGTTCCAGGTCGGGCGGACCGGTGCCGTCACGCCGGTCGCCCGTCTGACACCGGTCTTCGTCGGCGGCGCGACCGTCAGCAATGCCACGCTGCACAACATGGATGAGATCGCACGCAAGGATGTACGGGTGGGCGATACCGTTTTCGTACGCCGCGCCGGCGATGTCATTCCCGAGGTTGTCAGTGTTGTTCTGGACAGGCGGCCGCACAAAACCAAGCCGGTCATGATGCCGACGCATTGCCCGGTGTGCGGCTCGGATGTCATCAAACCGGAAGGTGAGGCCGTCGCGCGCTGCAGCGGTGGTCTGTACTGCGCTGCGCAGCGCAAAGAGGCGATCAAGCACTTCGCCTCACGCCGCGCGATGGACATCGAGGGATTGGGCGACAAGCTGGTCGAACAGCTTGTCGACCGTGAGATGGTCGATGATCTTGCCGATCTGTACGAGCTGAGCGTTGAGCAGTTCGCCGGCCTGGATCGCATGGCCGAGAAATCGGCGCAGAACCTGATCGACGCCTTGGCCAAATCGCGCGAGACGACCCTGCCGCGCTTTCTGTTCGCGCTCGGAATTCTCGGCATCGGCGAGACCATGGCGGCCAACATCGCCAACGCGCTGGGTACGCTCGACGCCGTGATGTCACTGCGTCTGACGGACCTGGTCGAGCTCAAGCAGAGTCAGGCCAAACGTCTGCGCGAGGTGCTCGAAGAGCATGCCGATCGCAAGACGCCCATCGCGGAGGTGATCGTGCCGCTGCCGGGTCTGAAATGGTTTACCCATACGCATGCCCTGTTGCTCGCCGAGCGCTTCGAGTCGGTCGGTGACGTGTTGCAAGCCGATGCCGATGCGCTGGCCAACACCCCGTCGGTCAAGATCGAAGGCGTTGGTGACGTGTTGGCCGAAAAGCTGGTGACCTTCTTCAAGCAATCGCACAACCGTGAGGTCATCGATCGGCTGGTAAAGCAGGGCATTCACTGGCCTGCGATCGAGGTTGCCGAGGCACAGGATCAGCCGCTGAACGGCAAGACGTTCGTGCTTACCGGCACCCTGTCGGAGCCGCGCGACGCGGTAAAAGCCCGACTGATCGCGCTCGGCGCCAAGGTCTCGGGCAGCGTGTCCAAGAAAACCGATTATGTTGTCGCCGGTGAAGCGGCCGGTTCGAAACTCACCAAGGCCCAGGATCTCGGGGTTGCCGTACTCGATGAAACGGGCCTGGGCAAACTGCTCGACAGCCTGAAATAGCGCCTTCTGCCGGCCCCGTCCTGGGGCGCGATCGAATCGCCTTGCACCAGCATGTCGCCGTCGTATGCGGCGACGCACCGGTGACAGGCGCCATGTCCCCATTCCCGGTATTGCCTTGACGCCCGCATCCGGGCGCGACACACTCGAACGGTGCTGAAAATGCGAGTAGCAGCACCCACGGCAGTCTTGGCACGGTCGTTGAATAAACAAATAATCTCGAAGAATTTCGATGCACACGGGAGGAGACCCACCATCATGAAAGCAAAGTTAACTGTCGTTCTGGGCGTGGCGGCCGCGTTGTCGATGTCGACTGCTGCGAACGCAGGCGCGACCCTGGATGCCGTGAAGAAGAAAGGATTTGTGCAGTGCGGCGTAAGCACGGGTCTGCCCGGTTTTTCGAGCGCCGATGACAAAGGCAAGTTCACCGGCATCGACGTCGACATGTGCCGCGCCGTCTCGGCTGCGATCTTCGGCGATGCCGATAAGGTCAAGTACAGTCCGCTGACCGCCAAGGAACGCTTCACTGCGCTGCAGTCCGGCGAAATCGACATGCTGCCGCGCAACACGACCTGGACCTATACCCGTGATACGTCGCTCGGTCTCAACTTCACCGGCGTCAACTACTACGACGGTCAGGGCTTCCTGGTAAACAAGAACCTCGGCGTCAAGAGTGCGCTGGAGATGGATGGCGCTTCATTCTGTATCCAGGCCGGCACCACCACCGAGCTGAACCTTGCGGATTACTTCCGTACCAACAAGATGAACTACACGCCGATCACCTTCGACACCTCGGATCAAACGATCAAGGCCTTCGAAGCCGGGCGTTGTGATGCGCTGACCTCGGACCAGTCTCAGCTGTATGCGTTGCGCATCAAGCTGGGCAACCCGGAGAGCGCGATTGTGTTGCCCGAAGTCATCTCCAAAGAGCCGCTGGGCCCGGTCGTGCGTCAAGGCGACGACGAGTGGTTCAATATCGTCAAGTGGTCGCTGTTCGCCATGGTCAACGCCGAAGAACTCGGCGTGTCCTCGCAGAACGTCGACGAGATGAAGGGCAGCAGCACCGACCCGAACATCCGCCGCCTGCTGGGCCTCGAAGGCGTCAAGGGCGAATGGATGGGCCTGCCGGATGAGTGGGGCTATAACATCATCAAGTTGGTCGGTAACTACGACGAGGTGTTCGAGCGCAATGTCGGCAAGGGCAGTCCGCTGGGTATCTCGCGTGGCCTGAACGCGCTGTGGAGCAAAGGCGGCATTCAGTACGCGCCGCCGATTCGCTGAAGCCGTCCCAGGTGTAGCTAATGCCCATCCCTGCGAACACAATCGCAGGGATGGGCAGCACTACCCACAAATCAGAATAACAATATGCCGTCAGAGAATCTGTCGCAGTCTTCTTCCAAGGTGCCGTTGTGGCGACATCCGGTTTTCCGCGCCACCCTGTTTCAGATCATTCTGGTCGTTGCCCTCATCGCCTTCGGCCACTACCTGCTCAGCAACACGCTGCAGAACATGCAGCAGCGTGGCATTACCACAGGCTTCGATTTTCTGTCGAACGAGGCAGGTTTCGGCATCCTGCAGAGCCTGATCCCGTACGACGAGACCTACACCTACGGCCGAACGTTTGTCGTCGGTCTGCTGAATACCTTGTTGGTAGCCGGTCTCGGTATCTTTTTCGCGACGCTGCTCGGCTTTTTTATCGGTGTGGCGCGTCTGTCGCATAACTGGCTGGTCGCCAAGCTGGCGACCGTTTACATCGAGACCTTCCGCAACATTCCGTTGCTGCTGCAGATCATGTTCTGGTACTTCGCGGTGTTGCGTCCGCTGCCGCGACCGCGCGAAAGCCTGAGTGTCGGTGAATCGGTGTTTCTCAACAACCGCGGCTTGTTCGTGCCCAAGCCGGTGGCCGAAGACGGCTTCATGATGGTGATCGTCGCCCTGGTCGCGGCGATTGCCGGCGCAATCGTGCTGGTGCGCTGGGCGCACAAGCGCCAGGAGGCGACCGGCAAGCAATTCCCGAGTGGATGGGTATCGACCGGCCTGATTATCGGTGCGCCGTTATTGGCGTTTTTCGCCAGCGGATCGCCGCTGCACTGGGACTATCCGGTGCTCGGTGGTTTCAATTTCCGCGGTGGCCTGGAAGTGATCCCCGAACTGGCTGCGCTGACCCTGGCGCTGAGTATCTACACCGCGGCATTCATCGCCGAGGCGGTGCGCTCGGGCATCCAGTCGGTCAGTCACGGCCAGACCGAGGCGGCCTATGCACTGGGCTTGCGCCCGAAGGTCACGTTGAAACTGGTGATCATTCCGCAGGCGATGCGCGTGATCATTCCGCAGCTCACCAGCCAATACCTGAACCTGACCAAGAACTCGTCGCTGGCGACCGCCATCGGCTATCCGGACCTGGTCAACGTATTCGCCGGTACCACGCTCAACCAGACCGGCCAGGCAGTCGAGGTGATCGCAATGACGATGGGGGTCTACCTGGCGATCAGCCTCGTGATCTCCTTGTTCATGAACTGGTACAACAAGCGCAAGCAGTTGGTGGAAAGGTAGACCGATGAGCAGCCATATACCGCAACCGGATCTGCCACCGCCGAGCACGAGTGTCGGCGTTTTGGGTTGGCTGAAATCCAACCTGTTTTCGTCATTGCCGAACGCCTTGTTGACGCTGGCGGCCATGTACCTGCTCTACGTCACCGTGCCGCCGCTGGTGCAGTGGGCGTTTATCGATGCCAGTTGGGTCGGTGAAACCCGTGCGGCCTGTGAAGACAGTGACGGCGCCTGCTGGGTATTCGTCGGTGTACGCTTCAATCAGTTCATGTACGGGCTCTATCCGGAATCCGAGTATTGGCGGATCAATCTGGCCGGCGTGCTGCTGGTGCTGTTGATGATTCCGCTGTTCATCAAGCAATTCCCCTGGAAACTGCAACTCGGCCTGTTCATCCTGGTCGGCTATCCGATTATTGCGTTCTACCTGTTCTCCGGTGGCGCGTTCGGCCTATCGTATGTTGAGACCAGCCGCTGGGGCGGACTGACACTGACCTTGATCCTGTCATCGGTAGGCATGGCGGCATCATTGCCGCTCGGCATCCTGCTGGCACTTGGTCGACGTTCGAACATGCCGATCGTCAAGGCGCTGTCGGTCGTGTTCATCGAGTTCTGGCGTGGCGTGCCGCTGATCACCGTGCTGTTCATGTCGTCGGTGATGCTGCCCCTGTTCCTGCCCGAAGGCACCCATTTCGACAAGCTGCTGCGCGCCATGATCGGCATCTCATTGTTCCAGTCGGCCTACATGGCCGAGGTTGTGCGCAGTGGCCTGCAGGCGATTCCCAAAGGCCAATACGAGGCGGCCCAAGCGCTCGGCCTGAGCTATTGGCACAGCATGGGGCTGATCATTCTGCCGCAGGCGTTGAAGCTGGTGATACCCGGCATCGTCAATACCTTCATCGCCCTGTTCAAAGACACGACGCTGGTATTGATCATCGGCCTGTTCGATATGCTGGCGATGATTCAGGCGGCGCTGGCCGACCCGAACTGGCTCGGATTCGCCATCGAGGGCCTGACCTTTGCGGCGTTCGTCTATTGGATATTCTGTTTCGGTATGTCGCGCTACAGCATGGCCCTGGAGCGCAAGCTGCATACCGGCCACAAACGTTGATGCCCGGAGGCAACGATGTCTGATTCGACAAGCTCACAACCGGCAATGAAAGTGTCCGATCGGGTCATGATCCAACTCAACGGTGTGCATAAATGGTACGGCCAGTTCCATGTGCTCAAGGACATCAACCTGACGGTGAACAAGGGTGAGCGCATCGTCATCTGCGGGCCGTCGGGTTCGGGCAAGTCGACCATGATTCGCTGCATCAACCGGCTGGAAGAACACCAGCGCGGGCAGATCGTTGTCGACGGTACCGAGCTCAACGAAGACATCAAGAACATCGACCAGATCCGGCGCGAAGTCGGTATGGTGTTTCAGCACTTCAACCTGTTTCCGCACCTGACCGTGCTGGAGAACTGCTGTCTGGCTCCCATCTGGGTGCGCAAGATGCCGCGCAAGGAGGCCGAGGCGATTGCGATGGAATACCTGGAAAAGGTCAAGATTCCGGAGCAGGCCAAGAAGTATCCGGGTCAGTTGTCGGGTGGGCAGCAGCAGCGGGTCGCGATTGCCCGCAGCCTGTGCATGAACCCCAGCATCATGCTGTTCGACGAACCGACCTCCGCACTCGATCCCGAGATGATCAAGGAAGTGCTCGACACGATGATCGAACTCGCCGAAAGCGGCATGACGATGTTGTGCGTTACGCACGAGATGGGTTTCGCCAAGACGGTGGCCAACCGCGTGATCTTTATGGACGGCGGCGAGATCATTGAGCAGAACAAGCCGGAGCCGTTCTTCAACAACCCGCGCTCAGATCGCACCAAACTGTTCCTCAGCCAGATCCTGGCGCATTGAGGCCCGCCGTATTCAGGCAACCACGTCGGCTTCGTCTTCCGGCGGTATGAAACCCTCCGGGAACTTGCCGGCCAGGATGTAGGCAAACGCAATCACCTCGGCAATCGCCTTGTACAGGTTGTCCGGTATTTCTTCACCGAGTGGAATCTGCGACAGGATCATCGCCAGTTCCGGGTCCGGGTACAGCGGTATGCCGGCCTCTTCGGCCGCGGTAATGATGCGGTCGGCAACCTGGTTTTCGCCCTTGGCGGTCACCCGCGGGGTGTTCCTGCCGTCGTAGTGCAGGGCGACGGCGATATCGCTCTTGCCGCCTACTGTCTGCTTGCCGCGTTTCATCAGGCGCGCTCGTCCACCAGTCCGTCGGGGCGGGGGATGTGGATCATGGGTTCCGGGGGATCGCCGAGCACGCCGGCCAGGTGCACAACCTCGAGACCCTGCGCCTCGAATGCCGTCCGCAGATCGGGCAGGCCGGCCTCGACCTTGTTGTGGGTCAGGGGGCGTTCACTCCAGAAGGTCGCGGACACCCGGTCACCGGCCAGGCCGATCCGACACTGCAAGGTGCCGATGGTGTCGAATTCGAACGCCAGGTTGACGGCCCATGGCGTTTTCGCCCCGTCGTTGTCTTCACGGCGCTCACGTTCGATCCGCAGCCTGGTTTCGTGGGTCTCGTCCGGTAGCTTGATCGGCAGATCGATCTGCCAGGCCTGACGTTGCTGTTCGTCGACCGGCAGGGCGCCCGCCTGCTGTAGTTGGATACGTGCGATCGATGCCTCGACCAGACGGATCATTCGCGAGATCAAGCCATCGTCGGCACCTTGCCGTGCGACCTGCGCCTCTTGGCCGGCAGGTGCCGGGTTGCCGCCTTTGGGTTCACCTGTGATGCCGCCGCGCAGCAGGTTGAGCAAGTTCAGCAGTTGAACCTTGGCGTCGGCAGGATTGGCCGGCTGTCCGGCCGCAAGATTCGCCTCGTGGTACAGGCCACTCAGTGAGAGCGCCCGCTGCAGTTGCGCCGGATTGATCTGATCCCAGCGCAGCCCGGCATTCTGCAAGGTGCTGCTGAGCTGGCGGAACAGCTCGGCATGGCGCGGTGACTGTTGCACCTCCGGTCGCATCTGGCGCACTGCCTGACGGATCTCGTCGGGCGGCAGCTGTTGCGACATGGCGGACTTGAGGGCGCGCATCTGGTGGTCGCGCATGTCCGGCTGCCGGACGATACGCAGCTCGGGCAACGGCTGACCTTTGGTGACCTCCAGTTGGAGCTTGGTGCCAGGGCGCAGTGTCATCGGGGTACGCGCCAACAGCTCGGTGGTGGCGATTTGCAGGCGCACGAGGTTGGGTTGAAGCTGCGCCAGGACCTTGGCCTGCACCGTCTGGCCGACCTGCAATTGCTTGAGCAGCGACGGTATGTTGCCGCGCGTGGCGTCGATCAGCGGCTGTAGGGTCTTGGTTATCTTCACGCTGGTTGTGATGTGAGGATTGCCATTCACAAGTTATCGGCAGGCATGCCGCTAAATTCATTATAGGTACGATCAGCGTAAGGAACCCGGATGTCGGCACACAAGGCCAAGGGTAGTGGTCTGGAATGGTATGTAAAACGCGGCAAGGCGGTTCGCGGACCGTTCAGCAGCACGCGCGTGCGCCACTATGTGCTCGAAGGCAAATTGCAGCTCGACGATGAAGTGAGTGCCGACAAGAAGGAATGGCGGCGGATCGGCCAGGTCAAGGAGGTGGTGCCGCTGCAGATGCGTGCCGAGGGTGCCGAACTCGAGGCCGAGGAGGCCGATGAGCGCCGCGGCGACCGATTGCGTGCTGTGCGCAGCATCGTGGTCGTCGTCGTCCTGGTCGTTGCGCTGACCGGTCTGGTGATGCTGGTCGGTGAGCAGGACGAGGCAACGCAACGCGACTGCAGTGCATCGCCGGCACCCGGGGTGAACTACGAGAGCTGTCGCCTGAGCGGCGTCGATCTGCGTGCAGCAACGATGTCCGGCGCCAACCTCAGCAACGCCGCGCTGGTAGATGCCAAGCTGGCGGAGGCCGATCTGAGCAACGCCAACCTGAACTACATTGACTTGACGTCAACCGACCTTTCTTATGCGAATCTCAAAGGCGCCAGCCTCAAGGGCGCCAATCTGCGCTCCGCCGATCTGACCAACGCCGATCTGAGCGGCGCCGATCTGAGTTTTGCCGACCTGGGTGCGGCGCGCATCGGGGGGGCGCGCTGGACGGGCGCGAAATTCGACGGCGCCATCTGGGTTGATGGGCGCCAATGCGAAGCTAACGACTGCCCTCGCTGACAGACCCTGTTCAGCGGGGTCGACTCGGTTAGAATGGCGTCCGAGTGCACGGATCCGCACTCGCAATGCTAACAAGGAGTCAAGCATGAACCTATCTATCGCATCTGTTTCCATCCGCGTCGCCACCGCTGCCGTGTTGCTCGGTCTGTCGTTCACCGCCGGTGCCGCCAGCCAGTGCAAGGGCATCGAACAGAATGCCTGCTCGGCATCGAGCGAGTGCACCTGGGTAGACAGCTACGAGCGCAAAGATGGCCGTACCGTGGCCGCTCATTGCAAGAGCAAGCCGAGCAGGAAGTCGGTATCCAAGGCATCGGCCGAGGCAGCCAAAGAAAGTTAAGCGCTGAAAACAACAACAAGCTTGAGATACTCGACGCACCCGCCATTCGGCGGGTGTTTTTTTTCGCACGACTTACTATGATCTCCACGATGATGATCTGTCAGGTGTATTGTCCTCTCAGCAAGCTGCGCGCCGGCGTCGTCCGATACGCGCTGCTTCCACGCCTGGTCGACAGGGGGTTCACGGTCGTCGCGTTGAATCCCCAGGTCTGAGCTCTCCATGGCACACGACCCCATCGTTTTTGCCATCTTTCTGATCTTCGCCGGCGCGGCGCTGTTCGCGACATTGGCCTTGTTTGCCCGCCAGTCGCTGTTGGTGGCGTATATCGTGCTCGGGGCGTTGCTTGGCCCGTCGGCACTCGGTTTGGTCACCGATCCGGAGTTGATTCGCAGCATCTCCGAGTTCGGCATCATGTTTTTGCTGTTTCTGCTTGGTCTGAATCTGCAGCCGCAGGAACTGTTTCGCATGGTTGCCAAGACCACCGAAGTCACTGTGCTCAGTTCACTGGTGTTCCTTGCCACCGGCTTCGGCATCTCGCTGGCCTTCGGGTTCGACGTGACCGAGAGCCTGCTGATCGGCGGTACCGCGGCCTTTTCGAGCACCATTGTCGGATTGAAACTGCTGCCGACGACGATGCTGCACCATCAGCGTACCGGCGAGGTCATCATCAGCATCCTGTTGCTGCAGGACCTGTTCGCCATCGTGATGTTGCTGGTGGTGCAGGGTAGCGCCGAGGGCAGCGTGCAGGTCGGCGACATCATCAAACTGTTGATTGCCTTGCCCGCCTTGATCGCTTTTGCCTGGCTGTTCGAACGCTACGTGTTGATCCGCCTGATCCGTAAATTCGACAAGATCCAGGAATACATCTTTCTGATGACCATCGGCTGGTGCATGAGCATGGCCGAGTTGGCCGGGCTGCTGGGCTTGTCCGCAGAGATCGGCGCCTTCATCGCCGGTGTCGTGCTTGCATCGAGCCCGATTGCCATGTTTATCGCCGAGAGCCTGAAACCGCTGCGCGATTTCTTCCTGGTGCTGTTCTTCTTCTCGCTGGGTGCGGGTTTCGATGTCGGCATGATCGGGCAGGTCATCATGCCGGCGTTGTTGTTGGCCGGGGCCCTGATGCTGCTCAAACCGCCGGTCTTCCGCTGGCTGCTGCTGCGCACCGGCGAATCCGAGAAGCGCTCCCATGAGGTCGGATTCCGCCTCGGCCAGATGAGCGAGTTCTCGCTGCTGGTGGCGGTGCTGGCGCTGGAAAACCGGGTAATCAGCGCCGAAGCGTCTTACCTGATCCAGCTATCGACACTGCTCACATTTCTGGTCTCTTCTTACCTGGTTGTGCTGCGGTTCCCAACACCGATTGCCGTCTCGGATGCCCTGCGCCGGGACTGATAACGCTGTCACACAGCTTTCACGCAGCGCGGCTACGCTTCTTTCAGATAAGCAAGAGACCATGATTATGCAAACACGTCGGATGCGTGCGACCCAGCAGCCGCTGGTAGGGACTGCGGCAGAACGCCTCGAAGAAGAGATCGCGGCGCTCGAAAAACGGCTCGACCAGATCGGGCCGGATGGCGATTGTGCCTACGAGAAGGCGATGATCCGCTTCTTTGAACAACAGCTCGGCATGCGCCGGGAACTGCTCAGTACCGCCAAGTAAGTCGTTCGACAGGTCAGCGCGGCGAGAAACTGAAACTCTGCCCGCCGACCGATGCCTCGGCCATCAGGCCACTTTTCGGTTTGGTAAACACGGCGACGCCGGAGTGATAATCGGCGCTCGCCGCGGCGCCTTTGTCGGCTGCAATGGCGGACACCTGTGCATCGAACTCCAGTTTCTCGGTCTTGAAGCGTTCGAGTGCGGCCTGGTCGCGGAAGAAGATCAATTCGCTGTATGTCTGGCCGCCGACCTGCAAGCCGACGCTGACCTGCTTGAGCTCGGTGAAACCGACCGCTGTACCGCCACTGTAGACCACCCCTTTGCCATAGGCCCCGCCCAGCACGAAGCCGCCTTTGCCGACGGTGGGGAACACCGCCCAGCCGGCGGCGCTGTCGAAGAAGCGGCGCAGCGACGGGTCGGCAGCGCGAAACGTGGCGACTGTCTTCGGCGCCTCACGCAACAGTCTTGCGTTGTCTGCCGGATCCCAGCCGGCATTCACGGCCGCTGAGCACAGCAACAGGGCCAACATCGACAGCCAGGTTTTGGTCTTCATGATTGCCTCGTTCGCATGTGATCGTATCAGGGGCAGCTTAGGTGAGATCGGCTTGCTCGGACGGTGATGCGTTTCGCGTATAGAGTTCTGCACTGTAGCGCAGCTCTTCCATGAAAGTCTCGCGGTCCAATGGCGGCCTGCCGAGATATCCCTGGTAATACGCGCAGTCGGCATCACGCAGAAACTGTAACTGCTCGCGCGTTTCCACGCCTTCAGCGATCGCGTTGACGCCGATATGGTGGGCCATCGACAGGATGGCGCGCACAATGGCGGCATCGTTCGGGTCACTCGCCAGGTCGCGGATGAACGTGCGATCGATCTTGATCGTGTCGATCGGGAGCTGACGCAGATCGGCGAGCGATGAATAGCCGGTACCGAAATCGTCGATCGCGAAGTTGATACCGAGCTGGCGCAGGGCGTTCATGCGGTCGACGGATTCCTTGGTGTCCTTGATCAGCATGGTCTCGGTGATCTCGAACTGCAGTCGTTTGGGGTCGGCGCCGGTCAGTTCGGTGATCTCGCGGATGCGGTCAACGAACTCTGCCTGCACGAACTGCTGGTGGCTGATGTTGATGGCGAGCCGTTCGGGTGTTTGCATATCCGGGTCGTTTTGAATCCTGCCGAGCAGGCCGCACGATTCGAGCAGCACCCAATCGTCGAGCTTCAGCATCAATGCGCCGTTTTCGATGTACGGCAGAAACTCCGTGGGAGCGATCAGGCCAGCGGTAGGGTGGCGCCAACGCAGCAGAACCTCGGCGCCGAGCACGCGCCCGTCCTTGATCGTCAATACCGGTTGGAAGAACAATTCGAACTGCCCGTCGCGCAAGCCGGCACGCAATTCGTTTTCCAGGCGCAGCCGCGAAATGGCCGCTTCATCCATGCGGCGTTCGAACACCCGCGCACCGTCTCGACCGTCGCCCTTGGCGTGGTACATGGCAGTGTCGGCATGACGCAGCAGGGTGTCGACGGTGTCGCCATCGTGCGGAAACGTGACGATGCCGATGCTGGCGGTCACGAACAATTCGTGGCCCTCGAGTTCATATTCATCCGCGAACACCGTGCGGATCTTGGTCGCGATCTCGCGCGCCTTGTCGACGGCGGCCTCCAGGTCTTCGCCGAGTCGCTCGAGCAGCACGACGAATTCGTCGCCGCCCAGACGCGCCACAGTGTCTTCCTCGCGCAAGGTGGTACGCAGACGGCGCGCCAGTTCCTTGAGCAATTCGTCGCCGACCGAATGGCCGAGTGAATCGTTGATGCGTTTGAACTTGTCGAGATCGAGAAACAACAGGGCGCCGATCTCGCCGGTGCGTCGCGCCCGTGCCAGTGCCCGGTTCACGCGATCGGTCAGCAGCGTGCGGTTCGGCAGGCCGGTCAGGGTGTCGTGATAGGCGAGGTGTTCGATGCGTTGCGCCGCATGTTCGTGTTCGCTGACATCGCGCGCGATGCACAACAGCAGGTTGCCGGTATTGAGTTCGAGGCGTGATAGCGATACCTCGACCGGCAACACGCGTCCATCGGCGGCGCGATAGTCTGTTCTGATCGAGCGGCCGTGCCTGCCATCCATTACGTCATCGACCAGGCTGCGCAGGTATCCGGGCTCTTCGTCGTGCAGTTCATCGATCGATCGCCCGATCAGCTCATCAATCGGCAAGCTGAACAGTTCGGCGGCTCGTGGGTTGCAGTCTTTCAGCGCACCGCTGGCGGGGTCGAACACCAGAATGGCATCGTGCGAATTGCGGTAGATGCCGCGCAGGCGACGCCATTGGTCGCGCAAACGGCTTGCATAGGCGGCGAAGCGCCGGTGGCGTCGAGATAGTCGTTGCGCAATGTGTCGAATATGCGGATCGGCGATATCGGCCTCGGTCGAGGGTGGCCCGTCGCAGCGGTAAGACAAACGGCTGACGCGCTTGGCCAGCGCATCGAGGCTGCGGCGCATCGGTCGATGAAAGGTGAAATGCCAGACGAACGTGATCGCGATGGCGATCGCGACCGCGGCGCCAAGCGTGGTGAGCGATGCCAGCCGGGTTGCGTCGACCATCCAAATGGTGATCAGCAGACCGGTCAGCAACAGCAAAAACAGGGCGATGTTTTTGTAATTATTCGTCGGCATCAAACGGCTTTGCGGGCGGATGTGGCGCAGGGCGACATCGTGAATACGGCCTGACGCATGCTCGCTGCCCCGCGGTTCGGCTATCGTCCGCTTGCGCGATAGCTTAATCGAATCCTGCCACGACCAAATCGTTTTGGCAGGCCTTGGTATTATGCCTTGGATCGCGATTCGGCGTGACGGAGTTTGGGTGACACAATGGCGAAAGGTGAATGGCCGGCGACAACCATTGAGCCGGTTGCCGTGATCCGCTCTCCCTACCAGGAAAAATTCGGCATCCCGCGCCAACCGGGCCTGGTCGAGCAGGCGGTCGGCGAGATTCTACTTCTGCCGCCGTTCGACGACCCTGCGATGCTCACCGGGCTCGAGGGCTTTTCTCACATCTGGGTGACCTTCCGTTTCGATCGCTGCGTCGATCAGGGCTGGCGGCCGAAAGTCCGGCCACCACGATTGGGCGGTAACGAAGAGGTGGGGGTGTGGGCCAGCCGAGCGCCGTTCCGGCCGAATTTTCTGGGCCTATCGGTGCTGCGCCTGCTCGAGGTGATTGCCGGGCCCAGGCCTATGCTGCGCGTTTCGGGTGTCGACCTGCTGGACGACTCGCCGATCTACGACATCAAGCCTTACGTGCCCTATGTCGATGCCATTAGCGACGCGAAGGCCGGGTATGCGGTTGAGCCGCCCGCTGCGCGCTTGGCCGTGCGCTTCGCGGCGGAGGCGCTACAAGACCTCGCTACGACCGACGATCCTGCCGGTATGCGTGAACTGGTGACGGCGGTGCTGGCGCTCGATCCGCGCCCGGCCTATCGCCAGAACGAAACAGGCGACCGCGTCTACGGCATGCGGCTCGCCGACCGCGACGTGCGCTGGCGGGTGGATGCTGAGGGTGTGGAGGTCGTGGGTGTGAAAGCCCCGGCCGGTTGAACAGCCGGGTTTCGTGTAGAGCGGGTCAATCGGTCGTATCGTCGGGACCGATCTGCTTGTACTTTGCCAGTTGCTCCGGCGTGGCCTCGGCCTGGTACTTCGACTTCCACTCGTCGTACGGCATGCCGTAGACGATCTCACGCGCCTGGGGATCGCTCAGTTCCACGCCTTGCGCGGTCGCGGCATGCGCCATCCAGCGCGACATGCAGTTGCGGCAGAAGCCTGCCATGTTCATCAGGTCGATATTCTGTACGTCTTTGCGTTTTTGCAGATGGCCGACCAGCGTGCGCCAGGCAGCGGCTTCGATCGCAGTTTGTTCTTCGGGGGTCATCTCGGAATCTCTTTGGTGGCGTTCAGTGCAACAGCGCGAACATGCGGGCACGGTAGCGGTTGACCGCAGGGTCGTCGCCGAGCATATCAAACACCTTCAGCAGGGCAAGGCGCGCGGCATCGTCGCCGTACTTGCGGTCCTTCTGCATGACCAGCAGCAGGTTGTCCAACGCGCCGGCGATATCGTTGGTCACGATCTGCTGAGCCGCCAGGCGGTAGCGGGCGTCGCTGTCATCGGGCGACTGCTCGACGCGGGCCGCAGGGTCGGCGCCCGGGGTGCCCTGCTGGGCGATGCGTTCGAAAAACAGCTGGCCGCGCAGCATCTTGGTCTCGGGATTGTCCTGCTCATCGGCGGGCAGGGTGTCGAGCACCTGCTCGGCGCCATCCACATCACCCGCCGCGGCGCAGGTTTGCGCCAGCATCAACGCCAGTCTCGGGTTGGCCGGGTCTTGTTCGCGGGCCTGCTCGGGCAAGGCCCGTGCACCCTGCGCATCGCCGCCCATCAGCAGTTGCTGCGCCTGGGCGACCGTGCCGTCGGATTCGCGCGGCAGATGGCGATCGAGGAAGGCGCGGATCTCATTCTCCGGCAAGGCGCCGGCGAATTCGTCGACCGGCTGCCCGTCGCGGAACAGCTTGACGTTGGGAATGTTGCGGATGCCGAACTGCTGTGCGATCGCCTGTTGTTCTTCGGTGTTGACCTTGGCCAGGATGAACTTGCCCTGGTACTCATCTGCCAGCTTGGCCAGCACCGGCATCAGCATCTGGCACGGTTGGCACCAACTCGCCCAGAAATCCACCAGGATCGGCACCTGGAAAGAACCGCGCAGAACGATCTGTTCGTAGTTGCTTTCGTCGATCTCAAAGATGTACGGCGAGTCTGCCATCGTAACCGGCTCCAAACGTGCGTAGGTTTAGTCTCAATGCGCAAAAATGCGGTCGATGGCGAACAATTGCAAGGGGGGCGCAGGGTGCTTGAAGTTCGAGCGTGACGACCCTATTTACCCGGCATGCAACGAAGTTTTCTGGAGTAGGGTAGTGAGCGAATCGAAACACGTGGTCTGTCCTCACTGCAATGGCGTGAATCGGGTGCCGGTCGATCGGCTCGGCGCCGGCGGCAAGTGCGGGCGCTGCAAGCAGCCCTTGTTCGCCGCCCATCCGGCTGAAGTTAACGGCCAGGGTTTTCAACAGCAGTTCGCGCGCAGCGATATCCCATTACTGGTCGATTTCTGGGCGCCCTGGTGCGGGCCGTGCAAGATGATGGCGCCCGCTTTTGCACAGGCCGCGGCTCAGCTCGAGCCCCAGGTGCGGCTCTTGAAGGTGAACACCGAGAACGAACAGGCCGTGGCGGCGCAGTTCGGAATCCGCAGCATCCCGACCATGATCCTGTTTGCCGGCGGGCGCGAGATCGACCGGGTTGCCGGGGCGATGGATGCTGCGAATATTGTCGCCTGGACGCGTCAGCACCGCTTGGCGTGACGTCATTGGGCGACAGGTCGCAAACACCGGCACACAGTGGCGCGTGTGGCTGTTAGAATTAAGCGCGGGGCGTGGACAGCGGCACGCGGCTTACCGTAACATTGCGCACTGCAACACAGCGTTGCAGGTCCACCAGATTCAAAAAATTCTAGTGACCGGGAGAGATAGCGATAGCGTGTCTCTACCGGCTTTTTGTGCGCGTATAAATGACCAGTCCGGCGATACTTGTTCTTGAAGATGGCAGCATTTTTCACGGCCGTTCCATTGGTGCGGAAGGCCAGACCGTCGGCGAGGTCGTGTTCAACACGGCGATGACCGGCTACCAGGAGATCCTCACCGATCCCTCATACAGCCGTCAGATCGTCACACTGACCTATCCGCACATCGGCAACACCGGGGTGAACGGCGAGGACGAGGAATCCGGCGCGATTCACGCGGCCGGCCTGGTGATCCGCGATCTGCCGCTGATCGTCAGCAACTTCCGCAGTGAGCGTTCGCTGCAAGAGTATCTCGGCAGCAACGGCATCGTCGCGATCGCCGATATCGATACCCGCCGCCTGACACGTGTGCTGCGTGAGAAGGGTGCGCAGAACGGCTGCATCATGGCCGGCCAGATCAACGAGGCGGCGGCGCTCGAGGCTGCGCGCGCTTTTCCCGGCCTGAAGGGCATGGATCTGGCCAAAGAGGTCACCACCGATTCGTCCTACACCTGGGGCGAAGGCACCTGGAAGCTGGGTGAAGGCCACGTCGAGTGCGATCCCGAGCAGGCCAAGTTCCATGTCGTGGCCTACGACTACGGCATCAAGCGCAACATCCTGCGTATGTTGGTCGACCGCGGCTGTCGCGTGACCGTGGTGCCGGCCAAGACCCCGGCCGCCGACGTGTTGGCGATGTCGCCCGATGGCGTGTTCCTTTCCAATGGCCCGGGCGACCCGGAGCCGTGCGATTACGCGGTCGACGCCATCAAAGAGATCGTCGACACCGGCATGCCGACCTTCGGTATCTGCCTTGGCCACCAGTTGCTGGGCCTGGCATCGGGTGCCAAGACGGTAAAAATGAAATTCGGTCATCACGGCGCCAACCATCCGGTACAGGACCTGGAAAAAGGCACGGTGATGATCTCCAGTCAGAACCACGGTTTTGCCGTGGACGAAGCGAGCCTGCCGGACACGCTGCGGGCGACGCACAAATCACTGTTCGATGGATCGTTGCAGGGCATCCATCGCACCGACCGGCCGGCCTTCAGCTTTCAGGGGCATCCGGAAGCCAGTCCCGGGCCGCACGACGTGGCACCGGTGTTTGATCACTTTATCGAATTGATGGAAGCCCGCTGAGGGCAGGGGAAACCCGGCGCACAAGGACGAGCCGATTGGATTACTGGCGCAACGCGCCTCTCGTGGTTGGTAGCACATGCCTAAAAGAACAGACATCAAGAGCATCCTCATCATCGGCGCAGGCCCGATCGTTATCGGTCAGGCATGCGAGTTCGACTATTCCGGTGCGCAGGCCTGCAAGGCGCTGCAGGAGGAAGGCTTCCGCGTCATTCTGGTCAACTCCAACCCGGCGACGATCATGACCGATCCGGACATGGCCGACGCCGTCTACATCGAGCCCATCACCTGGCGCACGGTCGCCAAGATCATCGAAAAGGAAAAGCCCGACGCCCTGCTGCCGACCATGGGCGGCCAGACCGCGCTGAACTGCGCGCTCGACCTGGTGCGTGAAGGCGTGCTCGAAGAACATGGCGTCGAGATGGTCGGTGCCAGCCGTGAGGCGATCGACAAGGCCGAAGATCGCGATCTGTTCCGCAAGGCGATGCGCAAGATCGGACTCGACATGCCGCGTTCGGCAGTCGCGCACTCGCTCGAAGAGGCCAACCAGGTGCAGGCGCAGATCGGCTTCCCGACGATCATCCGCCCGTCGTTCACGATGGGTGGCTCGGGCGGCGGTATCGCCTACAACCGCGAAGAATTCGAAGAGATCTGCGCCCGCGGCCTCGATCTGTCGCCGACCTCCGAGCTGTTGATCGAAGAGTCCATTCTCGGCTGGAAAGAATACGAGATGGAGGTCGTGCGCGATCGCAACGACAACTGCATCATCGTCTGCTCGATCGAAAACCTCGATCCGATGGGCGTGCATACCGGTGACTCGATCACCGTCGCGCCGGCGCAGACGCTGACCGACAAGGAATACCAGATCATGCGTAACGCCTCGCTGGCGGTGTTGCGCGAGATTGGCGTCGATACCGGTGGGTCGAACGTACAGTTCGCGATCAACCCGGACGACGGGCGCATGATCATCATCGAGATGAACCCGCGCGTGTCGCGTTCCTCGGCGCTCGCCTCGAAGGCGACCGGCTTCCCGATCGCCAAGGTCGCCGCCAAGCTGGCGGTCGGCTACACGCTCGACGAACTGCGCAACGAGATCACCGGCGGTGTCACCCCGGCTTCGTTCGAACCGTCGATCGACTATGTCGTGACCAAGGTGCCGCGTTTCGCCTTTGAAAAGTTTCCGCAGGCCGATGCGCGCCTGACCACGCAGATGAAATCGGTGGGCGAGGTCATGGCGATCGGCCGCACCTTCCAGGAATCGCTGCAGAAGGCACTGCGTGGCCTGGAAACCGGCAAGGCCGGGCTCGATCCGGTCGTCGATCTGAGTGCGGACGATGTGCGCGATGTCGTGATCTCCGAGATCCGCCAGCCCAGCGCCGAACGCCTGTGGTACGTGGCCGATGCCTTCCGCATGGGCTTTTCGTTGGAAGACGTGTTCGATCACACCAAGATCGATCGCTGGTTCCTGGTACAGATTCAAGACCTGCTGCGCGACGAGGCTGCCGTGCGTGACGGTGGCGTCGAGGCGCTCAATGCGGCGCGCATGCGCGAGCTCAAGCGCAAGGGGTTCTCCGACAAGCGGCTTGCCGACCTGCTGGAAATTCCCGAGGCGGAGCTGCGCCAGCATCGCTATGAACTGGGCGTGCGCCCGGTTTACAAGCGCGTCGATACCTGTGCGGCCGAATTCGCATCGAGCACGGCTTACATGTACTCAACCTACGAGGAAGAGTGCGAAGCCGAGCCGACCGACAACAACAAGATCATGGTGCTCGGTGGCGGGCCGAACCGTATCGGTCAGGGTATCGAGTTCGACTATTGCTGTGTGCACGCTGCGTTCGCCATGCGCGAAGACGGCTACGAGACCATCATGGTCAACTGCAACCCGGAAACCGTATCGACCGATTACGACACGTCCGATCGCCTGTATTTCGAACCGCTGACGCTCGAAGACGTGCTCGAGATCGTTCACAAAGAGAATCCGAAAGGCATCATTGTGCAGTACGGCGGCCAGACGCCGCTCAAGCTGGCCGAAGATCTCGAAGCCGCGGGTGCGCCGATCATCGGCACCTCGCCGGATTCGATCGACCTGGCCGAAGACCGGGAGCGCTTCCAGAAGCTGGTTGAGCGCGAAGGCCTTAAGCAGCCGCCGAACCGCACAGCGACCGAGGCGGAGCAGGCGGTGCAGTTGGCAGCAGAGATCGGTTATCCGCTGGTTGTGCGTCCCTCTTACGTGTTGGGTGGCCGCGCGATGGAGATCGTGCACGATGAAGACGATCTGCGCCGCTACATGCGTGAGGCCGTTAAGGTCTCCAATGAATCGCCGGTGTTGCTCGACCGTTTCCTCGACGATGCGATCGAAGTCGATATCGATGCGATCTGCGACGGCGAAGACGTGCTGATCGGCGGCATCATGGAACACATCGAACAGGCCGGCGTGCACTCCGGCGACTCGGCGTGCTCGCTGCCGCCGTATACGCTGAGCAACTCGGTGCAAGATCGCATGCGCGAACAGATCCGCAAGCTGGCGCATGCGCTCAAGGTCGTCGGCCTGATGAATACGCAGTTCGCGATCAAGGGCGACGACATCTACCTGCTCGAAGTGAACCCGCGCGCCTCGCGTACCGTGCCGTTCGTGTCGAAAGCGACCAGCCGCCCGCTGGCCAAGATCGCAGCGCGCTGCATGGCGGGCAAGTCGCTCAAGGAGCAGGGCATCGATGGCGAGATTATTCCCAAGCACTACTACGTAAAAGAGGCAGTGTTTCCGTTCGTCAAATTCCCCGGTGTCGACACCCTGTTGGGCCCGGAAATGAAATCGACCGGCGAGGTCATGGGCGTCGGCCGCACCTTTGGCGAGGCCTATGCCAAGGCCAACGAAGGCGGCAGCGTGTTGTTGCCGCGCAGCGGCCGGGCGCTGCTATCGGTACGCGAGGCCGATCGGGCGCGTGCCGTCAGCGTGGCGCGCAAGCTGGCCGATCTTGGTTTCCAGATCTCGGCTACGCGCGGTACCTGCCGCTCGATCAGCGAGGCGGGCATTGAGTGCGCCGTGGTCAACAAGGTGAAGGAAGGCCGGCCGCATATCGTCGACATGATCAAGAACGACGAGTTCGATCTGATCATCAATACGACGGAAGGCAAGCAGGCGATCATCGACTCCGCATCGATCCGCCGCACGGCGTTGCAGCACAAGGTCAGCTATACGACCACGATTTCGGGCGCCGAGGCCGCGGTACTTGCATTGCAGCAGCCGGATCAATTGAATGTGAACAGCCTGCGCGAACTTCACGGTTGATCGCGACCGACGGAGGAGACGACGAATGGAAAAACATCCGATGACCCTGCATGGTGCCGAGCGCTTGCGCGCCGAGCTGAACGAACTGAAGAGCGTCAAGCGTCCGGCCGTGATTGCGGCGATATCCGAGGCGCGCGCGCATGGCGACCTGAAGGAAAACGCGGAGTATCACGCAGCGCGTGAGCAGCAGGGCTTTATCGAAGGTCGTATCAAGGACATCGAGGCCAAGTTGTCGCACGCTCAGATTATCGACGTGACCCAGGTTAATGCCGGCGGCAAGGTGATCTTCGGCGCTACCGTGGTGCTGCTCGATTTGAACACCGACAAAGAAAAGACCTACCAGATCGTGGGCGTCGACGAGGCCGATCTAAAGCACAACAAGATCTCGGTGACCTCACCCGTGGCGCGTGCCCTGATCGGCAAGAGCGAGGGCGACGAAGTCGCGCTCGAGGCGCCGGGCGGCACCCACGAATTCGAGATTCTCGAAGTCCGCTACGAGTAGTGCCGAATCAGGACGACGGCAACGCCACCTTCGGCTTTTCAGCGTTACGCCGAAACAGGATGAGCATCTGACCGATACTGTGAATCGGCTCGGCATGGGTCTTTTCACAGATGTCTTCGCCAATGGCGACGCGCGTTTCGCGGTCGGCGGCGATCTTCACTTTGATCAACTCATGCGAATCCAAGGCCTGCTCGATCTCGGCAATGACGCTGTCTTTAAGGCCGTGTTGGCCGACCCAGACGACGGGTTTCAGGTGGTGTCCAAGGCCGCGCAGGTGGCGTTTTTGAGATTCGGATAATTTCATCGCA
Source organism: Thiosocius teredinicola (assembly GCF_002009425.1). Lineage (NCBI taxonomy): Bacteria > Pseudomonadati > Pseudomonadota > Gammaproteobacteria > Chromatiales > Sedimenticolaceae > Thiosocius > Thiosocius teredinicola. The sequence goes on along the minus strand of NZ_CP019936.1, from coordinate 3,287,846 downwards.
AGGATTCGCAAAAAAGGCCGCCAACTATAAGCGAAATGCAGCAACTGGGGTACGTCGATTGCGGATTCTGAATCATGCCGAAGGCAGGGGATGGCATAATCCGGATTCGTTTTCCGGCCGATTGGCCTAAAACCTTCATGGCACGATCGAAAAGCAGTCACCGCTGGATGCAGCGGCATGTCAATGATGAGTACGTCAAACGCTCCAAGCGTGAAGGCTACCGCTCGCGTGCTGCTTACAAGCTATTGGAACTTCAGGAAAAAGACCGGATGATCAAGCCCGGTCAGGTGATCGTCGACCTGGGTGCCGCACCGGGTGGCTGGTCGCAGGTGGCGCACGATCTGGTTGGGCCAAAGGGAAAGGTAATCGCCTTCGACATCCTGCCGATGGATGAACTGCCCGGCGTGACGGTGATCCAGGGGGATTTCCGCGAGGATGAAGCCCTGGTCAAGCTCGACGCCGCCCTGGACGGACAGCCGGTCGATCTTGTGATTTCGGATATGGCCCCCAATGTAAGCGGGGTGGCTGCGGTGGATCAGCCGCGCGCCATGCATCTGTGCGAACTGGCACTGGATTTTTGCGAACAGCGGCTGCGTCCCGGCGGCGGCTTCGTCTGTAAAGTGTTCCACGGCGAGGGGTTCGACGACTGGATGCGCCAGGTGAAGGCGGATTTCGGTCGCGCCGTGACGCGCAAACCCAAGGCTTCGCGGCCCAAAAGCCGCGAGGTTTATCTGGTAGCCGGGAACTATCATTCGTAGTAGGTTACGAAAACGCTATGAGAAACTGGGGTCCCGTTGGGCGCCAACGATCAGCATGTTCGGTGTCATTGCCGAACGGCAACGCCTTTAGGCATGGGGAACTGCCGTGAACGACATGGCCAAAAATATCGTACTGTGGGTCATCATCGCCGTCGTGCTGATGACGGTTTTCAACAGCTTCACGGCGCAGAAACCCTCTTCGCCCGAACTCACCTATTCAAAGTTCATTGAGCAGGTCGAACGCAAGAACGTCGCCAGTGTCACCATCTATAAAGATGGTCGCATCGACGGCGTGATGACGTCCGGTAGCCGCTTCTCTACGGATGCGCCTGCCGACGACAAGCTGGTCGATCAATTGCTCAATGCGAACGTAGAGATCCGCGCCGAGCCGCCGGAAAAGCCGTCGATCCTGTGGAATATCTTGATCAACTGGTTCCCGCTGTTCATCCTGATTGGTCTGTGGATCTTCTTCATGCGCCAGATGCAGGGCGGGGGCGCAGGACGTGGCGCCATGTCGTTCGGCAAGAGCAAGGCGCGCATGCTCACCGAAGACCAGGTCAAAGTGACTTTCTCGGATGTCGCCGGCTGTGAAGAGGCGAAGGAAGAGGTCAAAGAGCTGGTCGACTTCCTCAAAGATCCGTCCAAGTTCCAGAAACTCGGCGGCAAGATCCCGAGCGGCGTGCTGATGGTCGGACCGCCCGGTACGGGTAAAACCCTGCTGGCGCGTGCGATTGCCGGTGAGGCCAAGGTGCCGTTCTTCACGATCTCCGGTTCGGACTTCGTCGAGATGTTTGTCGGTGTCGGTGCATCGCGTGTGCGCGACATGTTCGACCAGGCGAAGAAACACGCCCCGTGCATCATCTTTATCGATGAGATCGACGCAGTCGGTCGTCACCGTGGCGCCGGTCTCGGCGGCGGTCACGACGAGCGCGAGCAGACCCTGAACCAGTTGCTGGTCGAGATGGACGGTTTCGAAGGTAACGAAGGCGTCATCGTGATCGCTGCGACCAACCGTCCGGACGTGCTCGATCCCGCATTGCTGCGCCCCGGCCGTTTCGACCGCCAGGTCGTGGTCGGCCTGCCGGACATCCTCGGTCGCGAGCAGATCCTGAAAGTGCACATGCGCAAAGTGCCGCTCGCCGACGACGTCAAGCCGTCGTTGATCGCACGCGGTACGCCGGGCTTCTCCGGTGCCGACCTGGCCAACCTGGTCAACGAGGCGGCCCTGTTCGCCGCGCGCGCCAACAAGCGCCTGGTCGACATGGAAGACATGGAGAAGGCCAAAGACAAGATCATGATGGGCGCCGAGCGCAAGTCGATGGCGATGAAGGAAGACGAGAAGCGTCTGACCGCCTATCACGAGGCAGGGCATGCCATCGTCGGCCTGAACGTGCCGTCGCACGATCCGGTGTACAAGGTGTCGATCATCCCGCGCGGTCGTGCGCTGGGTGTGACCATGTTCCTGCCGGAAGAGGACCGTTACAGCCACAGCAAGGAGCACCTCGAGAGCCAGATCTCGAGCCTGTTCGGCGGGCGTATCGCCGAAGAGCTGATCTTCGGTGCGCAGTCGGTGACCACCGGTGCGTCGAACGACATCATGCGAGCGACCGACATAGCCCGCAACATGGTGACCAAGTGGGGTCTGTCCGACCGCATGGGACCGCTGGCCTACGGCGAAGACGAAGGCGAGGTATTCCTCGGTCGTTCGGTTACCCAGCACAAGGCGCTGTCGGATGACACCGCGCATGCCATCGACGAGGAGGTGCGTGCCTTCATCGATCGTAACTACGATCGTGCTGCCGGCATCTTGAACGACCATATCGACAAGCTGCACGCGATGGCTGATGCCCTGATGAAGTTCGAGACGATCGACAGCGATCAGATCCGCGACATCATGGAAGGCCGTGATCCGCGCCCGCCGGCCGGCTGGGACGATGACTCGGCTGCACCCGGCGGCGGTGCGCCAGCAGACGACGGTAAGGACGTCAGCGGCGAGTCGCCGATCGGTGGTCCGGCAGGACAACACTGATCATCAGCGGGTAGAATCCGCAGCACCCAACCCGGGGCCGGGCGAAGTGACTTCGCCCGGTCCTTTTTCGTTTTGCGCTGGCTGATATGTCGTCCGATTTCGGCAAACTGCTCGATCTTTCGCGTCCCCGCGTGATGGGGATACTCAACGTTACGCCCGACTCGTTCTCCGATGGCGGCCGTTTCCTGACGCTCGACGATGCACTGCACCAGGCGGAGCGCATGATCGACGAGGGCGCGGATCTACTGGATATCGGCGGCGAATCGACCCGTCCCGGTGCACAGGCCGTTTCCCTGGCCGAAGAGATGGATCGCGTGTTGCCCGTGGTCGAGCGCCTGGTCGCAAGCTTCGATACGCCGGTCTCGGTCGATACCAGCAAGCCGGACCTGATGCGTGCGGCGATTGCAGCCGGTGCAGGCATGATCAACGATGTATCGGCCCTCCAGGCGCCCGGCGCGATTGCCGCGGTTGCCAGCGGCCGCGTGCCCGTGTGCCTGATGCACATGCAGGGCGAGCCGCGTACCATGCAGGCCGCGCCTCAATATGACGACGTCGTAGCCGATATCATCGAATACTTAAGTAATCGCATCGCCGCGTGCGAAGCGGGCGGAATCTCGCGAGATCGCCTGTTGGTCGATCCGGGGTTCGGCTTCGGCAAGACGGTCGAGCACAACCTGCAGCTGCTGCGTGGGCTCGAGGCCTTTCGGACGCTCGGTGTGCCCGTATTGGTGGGCATCTCGCGCAAATCGATGCTCGGCGCGATCACCGGGAGGCCGGTCGAAGAACGCATGCCTGCCAGTGTGGCGGCAGCGCTGATTGCGGTCGAGCGTGGCGCACGTATCGTGCGAGTGCACGATGTCGCGGCGACGGTCGATGCGATTGCGGTCTGGCAGGCGACCATGGACGGCAGCGTCGACAAGAACTGAGGATAGAGAGGATGGCGCGTAAATATTTTGGAACCGACGGCATCAGAGGGCGCGTCGGTGAAGGTCACATCAATCCCGAGTTTGTGCTCAAGTTGGGCTGGGCGGCCGGCCGGGTGCTGGGCAACGGTGATCAGGCCAAGGTGCTGATCGGCAAGGACACCCGGATCTCCGGATACATGTTCGAGGCGGCGCTCGAGGCCGGTCTGGCTGCGGCGGGTGTGAATATTCGCTTGCTCGGCCCGATGCCGACGCCCGGCATCGCCTACCTGACGCGCACGCTGCATGCGAGTGCCGGTATCGTCATCAGCGCCTCGCACAATCCGCACGAAGACAACGGCATCAAGTTTTTCTCCGGCTCCGGCAACAAGCTGCCGGACGACGTCGAAGAGGCGATCGAGGCCGAACTCGAGAAGCCGATGACGACCGTCTGCTCCGACCGGCTCGGTAAGGCCAAGCGCCTCGAAGACGCGCGCGGCCGCTATATCGAATTCTGCAAGAGCACGATCCCGTCGCGCATGGATTTCAGCGGCATGAAGATCGTGGTCGATTGCGCACACGGCGCGACCTATCACATTGCGCCCGACGTGCTCGAAGAGATCGGTGCCGAGGTCATCACGATCGGCGCCGAGCCCAACGGCCTGAACATCAACGACGGCTTCGGTGCGACCAAGCCGCGCGCGCTGGCCAGCTCGGTGCGGGTCAACGGCGCCGACCTGGGCATTGCGCTCGACGGCGACGGTGACCGCGTGATCATGGTCGACGACAAGGGCGAGATCGTCGACGGCGACGAGATCATCTACGTGATCGCCCAGTCGCGGCTGCGCAACGGCGGGTTGGTCGGCAACGTTGTCGGTACCCACATGAGCAACCTCGGCCTCGAGGTGGCGTTGCGCGATCTCGGCGTCGGTTTCGACCGGGTCGGCGTTGGCGATCGTTACATCCTCGAGCGGTTGTGCGACAACGACTGGACCCTCGGCGGCGAGCCTTCGGGGCACATCATCTGCCGTGATCGCACCACGACCGGCGACGGCATCGTGTCGGCACTGCAGGTGCTGGCCGAGATCCACAAGACCGGACGCACCCTGAGCGAGCTGCGACAGGGCATGCGCAAGTACCCGCAGGAGCTGATCAATGTGCCGCTGGGTACGGCGCGTGCTGCCGATGTGATGGCCTGCCAATCGGTGACCGAGGCGGTGCAGGCGGTCGAGGTCGACATGGGCGATCAGGGGCGTGTCTTGCTGCGTCCGTCCGGCACCGAACCACTGATCCGGGTGATGGTCGAAGGCCGCGAAGCCGACACCGTCGTCGCAAAAGCCAACACGATTGCCGACGTGGTTCGCGCACAGGTCACGGGCTGATCGATTTTCCGTTGTTTGCCGTTGATTTAGCGGCCTTGCGCCGTTAAGCTACGCCGCTCGATTTCGAGGGGAGCACACTATGCGTCAGCCTTTGGTGGCCGGTAACTGGAAAATGAACGGATCACGCGCCAGCATCGCTGAGTTGCTGGGTGGACTGAAGGCCGGTATTGGCCAGGTTACGGCAGCTGAAGTCGCTGTTTGTGCACCCGCCGTGTACATCGCGGATGTGCAGTCCCAGCTGGACGGTACCTCGATCAAGTGGGGTGGCCAGGACGTGTCGGTTTACGAGTCCGGCGCCTACACCGGGGAGATCGCAGGCTCGATGCTGGCCGATTTCGGCTGTCATTTTGTGATCATCGGTCACTCAGAGCGTCGCGCCTACCATGGCGAGACCGACGAAGTGGTGGCGCAGAAGTTCACGGCGGCACGCGCTGCCGGCCTGGTGCCGATCCTGTGCGTCGGCGAGACCCTCGAAGAGCGCGAGCAGGGCATCACCGAAGAGGTGGTGGGTCGCCAGTTGGATGCCGCGATCAAGCACTGCGGTATCGCGATGGTCGGCGAGGGCGTCATCGCCTACGAGCCGGTCTGGGCGATCGGTACCGGCAAGACCGCCACGCCTGAGATGGCACAGGCGGTACACGCCTTCATTCGCGGCCGTCTGGCGTCGAATGATCAGGCGGTGGCTGACGTGGTACGCGTATTGTACGGCGGCAGCATGAACCCGAAGAACGCAGCCGAACTGGTTGCACAGGCAGATATCGATGGTGGCCTGATTGGCGGCGCCTCGTTGAAGCCCGATGATTTTCTGGCTGTTTGCTCTGCAGCAAACAGCTGATCAAGAGGAAAGCTAGGTTATGGAATCCGTGTTGGTTGTAGTGCATCTCTTCCTGGCCATTGGTTTGGTCGGGTTGATCCTCATCCAGCACGGTAAAGGTGCCGACATGGGCGCTGCCTTCGGTTCCGGCGCATCGTCTTCGGTGTTCGGTTCGCGTGGGGCATCGAACTTCCTGAGCCGCACCACCGCCATCCTGGCTACGTTGTTTTTTGTCACCAGCCTTGCGCTTGCCGGTTTTGCGATGCGATCCGGTGACCAGGAAACGCTGATGGACAAAGCGCCGGCGGCCCAGACCGAGCCGACCGAGCAGAGTGCGTTACCGCCGAGCGATCTGCCAAACGTCCCAACAGAGACGTCGTCGGATCTTCCGAGCGCACCGATCACCGACATGCCGTCGGTGCCGGTACCCGCGGAATCGGTAGAGTCGACGCCCGCGCCGCAAACTACGGCACCGTCGCAAAGCGACGCGCCGAAGCCGGCCGAATAATTAAATAAAACTCGGTCGACAATCTGGTTCTCGCCGAAGTGGTGAAATTGGTAGACACGCTATCTTGAGGGGGTAGTGGCGCAAGCCGTGCCGGTTCGAGTCCGGCCTTCGGCACCATGTATGAACGGTATTGTGGGGGTACCTGCGATACCGTTTTTTTATGCCCGGAAAAAACACAAATAAGCTTTAAAAAACAAATACATACTATTGTGAATTTATTTGACTTTGGCACAACTCCGTGGCTATCCTTTGGCCCGACCCGAACGGCGGTAATTAACACAACCGGTGCTTGGGCTACCTACCAGGAGACAGCATCGTATGCTTGAAAATTACCTGCCTGTCCTGATCTTCATCGTTGTCGGTAGTGTGGTAGGCGCAGCGATGATCGGTCTGGGGTTCGTGTTATCGCCCCGCCGGCCGGACAGCGAAAAGAACTCTCCTTACGAATGCGGCTTCGAGGCATTCGAAGACTCCCGCATGAAATTCGACGTGCGCTACTACCTGGTAGCCATCCTGTTCATCATCTTCGATCTGGAAATAGCCTTTCTTTTCCCATGGGCAGTTGTCCTGGATCAGATCGGCATGGTCGGGTTTTGGGCGATGATGATTTTTCTCGGGATTCTCGTGGTCGGCTTCATCTATGAGTGGAAGAAGGGAGCGCTGGAGTGGGAATAGAGGGCGTTCTCGAAAAAGGTTTCGTCACCACGTCGCTCGACGGGGTGATCAACTGGGCGCGTACCGGTTCGATGTGGCCGATGACCTTCGGCCTGGCCTGTTGTGCTGTCGAAATGATGCATGCGGCGGCAGCACGTTATGACATCGACCGTTTCGGCATCATCTTCCGGCCCAGCCCGCGTCAGTCCGACGTCATGATCGTCGCGGGTACGCTGGTAAACAAGATGGCCCCGGCCTTGCGCAAGGTGTACGACCAGATGGCCGAACCGCGCTGGGTGATCTCGATGGGGTCATGCGCCAATGGCGGTGGCTATTACCACTACTCCTATTCGGTGGTCCGCGGCTGCGACCGCATTGTGCCGGTCGATGTGTATGTGCCGGGTTGCCCACCGACTGCCGAAGCCCTGTTGTGGGGCGTGTTGCAACTGCAAAACAAGATTCGACGCACGAATACGATTGCCCGTTAATCGTTGGAAATCGCATAACAATGACGCCAGATGAACGCCTGGACGAACTCGAGGAGGCGCTTGAGGAGCACCTCGAGGACTACGAAGACTGCTCGTGGCAACGCGCGTGCGGCGAACTGACGCTGACCGTACCGCGCGAGGTGCTGACGCCGGTCATGAAGCTGCTGCGCGAAAAACGCGCCTTGGCCTTCGAAGAATGCATCGACGTGTGCGGTGTCGACTACGCTGCTTACGGTAACTCCGAGTGGGTCACGCGTACCGCGGCCAACGCCGGTTTCAGTCGGGGTGTCGATCGCGAGGTGCCGGAGATGGATCCGGCCAACCGTTTCGCCGTGGTCTACCACCTGCTGTCGATTACCCACAACGTCCGCCTGCGCGTTAAGACCTTTCTCGACGCCGAACGGCCGATCGTCGATTCGGTGGTCGGCATCTGGGCCAGCGCCAACTGGTTCGAACGCGAGGCCTTCGACCTGTTCGGCATCATGTTCGCCGGCCATCCGGACCTGCGCCGCATCCTGACCGACTACGGCTTCATCGGTCACCCGTTCCGCAAGGACTTCCCGCTGATCGGCCAGGTCGAGATGCGTTACGACCCGGAGCAGGAGCGCGTGATCTACGAGCCGGTCAGCATCGAGCCACGCACGCTCGTACCGCGCGTGATCCGTGAAGACAGTCGCTACGAAGCCGGCTGGAAACCCGAAGAGCCGGCCGACGAGGATGCGGAATAAGCCATGGCGGAAATCAGAAACTACACGCTGAACTTCGGTCCGCAGCATCCGGCCGCGCACGGTGTGCTGCGCCTCGTGCTGGAGATGGACGGCGAGGTGATCGAGCGTGCCGACCCGCACGTCGGCCTGCTGCACCGCGCGACCGAGAAGCTCGCCGAGAGCAAACCGTACAACCAGTCGATCGGTTACATGGACCGTCTCGACTATGTCTCGATGATGTGCAACGAACACGGCTACGTGCGCGCCATCGAACAACTGCTGGGCGTCGAGGTGCCGATCCGGGCGCAGTACATCCGCACCATGTTCGACGAGATCACGCGCATCCTGAACCACCTGATGTGGTTGGGCACGCACGCACTCGACGTCGGCGCGATGACCATGTTCCTGTACTGCTTCCGCGAGCGCGAAGACCTGATGGACTGCTACGAGGCGGTCTCGGGCGCGCGCATGCACGCAACCTACTACCGCCCCGGCGGCGTGTACCGCGATCTGCCCGACGAGATGCCCAAATACGACACCGGGCAGTTCGGCAGCTCCGCAGAGGCCAAGCGACGCAATGCGGCGCGCGAAGGCTCACTGCTCGACTTCATCGAAGAGTTTATTGATCGCTTCCCCGGCTTGGTCGATGAATATGAAACCCTGTTGACCGACAACCGCATCTGGAAGCAGCGCACCGTCGGCATCGGCGTGGTGACGCCGGAACGCGCGATGCAACTCGGCTTTACCGGCCCGATGCTGCGCGGCTCCGGCATCGCATGGGATCTGCGCAAGAAGCAGCCCTATGCGGCCTACGATCAGGTCGACTTCGACATCCCGATCGGTACCAACGGAGATTGTTACGACCGCTACCTGGTGCGCGTCGAAGAGTTTCGCCAGTCGGCCCGCATCATCAAACAGTGTATTAAGTGGCTGCGCGAGAATCCCGGCCCGGTCATGCTGGACGATCACAAGATCACGCCGCCGAAGCGCGCCGACATGAAAGACGACATGGAGGCGTTGATCCATCACTTCAAGCTGTTTACCGAGGGTTATTGCCCGCCGCCCGGCGAGGCCTATGCCGCAGTCGAGGCGCCGAAGGGCGAGTTCGGCTGCTACATCGTGTCCGATGGTGCAAACAAGCCCTACCGTCTGAAAGTGCGCGCACCGGGCTTTCCGCACCTTGCCGCGATGGACGAGATGGCGCGTGGCCACATGCTGGCGGATGTCGTGGCGATCATCGGCACGATGGACATCGTATTTGGAGAGATCGACCGATGAGCAAAGTGGCAGACCGCGCTCTCGACTGCATTACTGTGTTGCACGCTTTTCTGCGCTGCTCATGTATCGCTTCATACACTGCGCCGCTCGAAATGCGTGCGCCTTGTACTGCTGGCGATATCTCTGTCTGCGAGGTGATCCGATGAGCATGCGCAGCGAACCGATGATCCGCGTCAACAAGTGCGAGGACAAGGACGCGCTGTTCACCGCCGAGGTGCGCGAGAAGATCGACGCCTGGGTGGCGAAGTATCCGGAAGGCTGGCAGCAGTCGGCCTGCATGGCGGCGCTGATGTATGTGCAGGATATGAACGGCGGCCACCTGACGCGTGAGCTGATGGATCAGGTTGCCGATTACCTCGACATGCCGCCGATCGCGGTCTATGAGGTGGCGACCTTCTATTCGATGTACGAGCACAAGCCGGTCGGTCGTCACAAGATCTGCCTGTGCACGAACGTCTCGTGCATGATCAACGGCTCCGACAATGTCCTCGAGCATCTGCGCAACCGTCTCGGCATCGGTTTCGGCGAGGTCACCACCGACGGCAAGTTCAGTCTGAAGGAAGTCGAGTGCCTGGGTGCCTGCGGCGGCGCGCCGATGATGCAGATCGGTCACACCTATTACGAGAATCTGACGCCCGAACTGGTCGATCAGATCCTGGACGGTCTGGAGTAAGTCGATGGCAAACGAAGTCTGCTTCCGCACACTGCACAAAGACCGGCCATGGCGCTTGGAAACCTACCAGGCGGAAGGCGGGTACGAGGCGCTCAAGAAGATCCTCAAAGAAAAGACCCCGCAGGAAGACATCATCGAGACGGTCAAGAAGTCGGGTCTGCGCGGACGTGGTGGGGCAGGTTTCCCGACCGGCCTGAAGTGGAGCTTCATCAACCGTACCGCACCGGGCGACAAGTATGTCGTGTGCAACTCGGATGAAGGCGAACCCGGCACGTTCAAGGATCGCGACATCCTGCGTTACAACCCGCACGCATTGATCGAAGGCATGATCATCTGCGGTTATGCGATTGGCGGGGTTGCCGGTTACAACTACATCCGTGGCGAGTTCTGGGAGCCGTACGAACGCTTCGAAGAGGCCTTGGCCGAAGCGCGCGAGGCGGGCCTGCTCGGCGAGAACATCCTCGGTAGCGGTTTCGACTTCGACATCCATACCCATCTCGGTGCCGGCGCCTACATCTGTGGCGAAGAGACCGCGCTGCTCGAATCGATCGAGGGCAAGAAAGGTCAGCCACGTTTCAAGCCGCCGTTTCCGGCGATGTTCGGCCTGTACGGTCGACCGACCGTGATCAACAACACCGAAACGCTGGCCTCGGTGCCCGACATCGTGCGCCAGGGCGCCGACTGGTTCCGTGAGATCGGCATCGAGAACAGCGGTGGCTGCAAACTGTTTTCGATCTCCGGCAATGTCGCCCGCCCGGGCAACTATGAGATCCCGATGGGTACGCCGTTTGCCGAGTTGCTGGAGATGGCCGGCGGCATGCGCGATGGCCGCCCACTCAAAGCGGTGATCCCCGGCGGTTCGTCGGCACCGGTATTGCCCGGCGCGATGATGATGGATCTGACCATGGACTACGACAGCATCGCCAAGGCGGGCTCGATGCTCGGTTCAGGCGCGGTCATCGTGATGGACGACAGCAACTGCATGGTCAAGGTGCTCGATCGCATCTCTTATTTCTACTACGAAGAATCCTGCGGCCAATGCACGCCGTGCCGCGAAGGCACCGGCTGGATGCATCGGGTCGTCAATCGCATAGAGCACGGCAAGGGCAGCAACGAAGACCTCGACCTGCTCGATGATGTCGCGAAGAAGATCATGGGCCGTACGATCTGCGCGCTGGGTGATGCCGCGGCCATGCCGGTTGCCGGTTTCATCAAGCATTTCCGCGACGAATTCCAGTATCACATCGATAACAAGAAGTGCATGGTGTAAGCCGCATGTCCGACGATAAAACCATCACCATCGAAGTCGACGGCCAGAAGCTCGAGGCGCAGCCCGGGCAGATGCTGATCGAGGTGACCGACGCTGCCGGCATCGGCGTGCCGCGTTTCTGTTATCACAAGCACCTGTCGGTCGCGGCCAACTGCCGCATGTGCCTTGTCGAGGTGGAAAAAGCGCCCAAGCCGCTGCCTGCGTGCGCAACGCCGGTCATGGACGGCATGAAGGTGTTCACCCGCTCGCCGCTGGCGCGTGAGGCGCAGAAGGGCACGATGGAGTTCCTGCTGATCAACCATCCGCTCGATTGCCCGATCTGCGACCAGGGCGGCGAGTGCGAGTTGCAGGACGTCGCGATGGGCTATGGCGGGGATGTCTCGCGCTACAGCGAAGGCAAACGCGTGGTGCGCGACGAGAACCTCGGCCCGCTGATCGCCACCGACATGACCCGCTGCATCCATTGCACGCGTTGCGTACGTTTCGGTGGAGAGATCGCCGGCCTGCGCGAACTCGGCGCGACCGGTCGCGGCGAACACATGCGCATCGGCCTGTATATCGAACACAGTGTTGGCTCCGAACTGTCGGGTAACGTCATCGACCTTTGCCCGGTCGGTGCATTGACGGCCAAGCCATCGCGTTTCAATGCGCGTGCCTGGGAGCTGACCGAGCACGACGGCATCGCGCCGCACGACGGACTGGGTAGCAACTTGCGCATCCATGTGCGTCGCAACCAGGTGATTCGCGCCGTGCCGCGTGAGAACGAGGCGATCAATCAAACCTGGCTGTCCGACCGCGACCGCTTCAGTTATCAGGGCCTGTACAGCAAAGACCGGCTGCTCAAGCCGATGGTGCGCGACAACGGCAAGCTGGTCGAATCAGACTGGCAACCGGCGCTGCAAGCGGCGGCGAAGGCGTTGAAAGAAGCAGGTGGCGATGCACTCGGTTGCCTCGTCTCGCCTAGCGCAACGCTCGAAGAACAGTATCTTGCCGCCAAGCTCACCCGTGGGCTCGGTAGCAACAACATCGATCATCGGCTGCGCCAGAGCGATTTTCGCGGCGACGCTGCCGACCCGACGCTGCCCTGGTTGGGCCAGCCGATCGCCGCTCTGGCCGACAACGATGCCACCCTGCTGGTCGGCTCGTGGCTGCGCAAGGATCAGCCGATGCTGAACCATCGCGTGCGTCAGTCGTTCATCGAGGGCGGCGAGGTCATGGCGATCAACCCGGTGGCCTACGACTTCAACTACGACCTGAGCGTCGACGTGGTCTGCGCGCCATCGGCCATGGTGAGCGAGCTGGCCGGCGTCGCGGCCGCGCTGGGGGCTAATACCCTGGGTATCAGCGTTGAACCGGATCAGGCGCACACGGCTATTGCGGAGTCACTGAAGAAGGCCGAGAAGGGCAGCGTGCTGCTCGGCACGGCCGCGATGATGCATCCGGACTTCGCCGTTCTACGCGCGCTCGCAGCCGGCATCGCCGAGGCTGCCGGCGTGAGCTATGGCATTGTCGGCCTGGGCGCCAATGATTGCGGTGCCTGGATGGCCGGTGCCGTCCCTCACCGCGGCGCAGGCGGTGCGGCAGTCGAAAGTCCCGGCCTCAACGTACAGGCGATGCTGCAACAGCCGCGCTCCACCTATCTGACCGTCGGTTTCGAGCCGGAGATGGACGCCGCCGATCCCTCGCTGATGGCCAATGCATTCGGTAATGCCAAGGTGGTCGCCTTGAGCAGCTATCTCACGCCGTGGCTCGAAGCGCATGCGGATATCGTGCTGCCGACTGCCGCGTTCGCCGAAACATCCGGCACGTTCATGAACATTGAAGGGAAGCTGCAGAGCTTCCAGGGCGTCGCGCCGCCGCAGGGTGAGGCGCGCCCGGCGTGGAAGGTGTTGCGCGTGCTGGGCAACCTCGCCGATGTCGACGGTTTCGATCATGCCGATTCGCAGCAGGTGTGTGACGAGATCATGGCGTGTTGCCGCGAGCTCGAACCTTCGAATGGATTGGGTAAAACCAATGCCTCGCCGCAACTGCACAGCGGCGACTGGGAGCGCATCGGCGGTGTGCCGATGTACGCGGCCGATGCCGTCACGCGACGTGCACATGCGCTGCAGACCACGCCGGATGCATGGGGCAGCACCGTGCATCTCAACACGGCCGCGGCACAAACCCTGAATGTGGATAGCGCGTCGAAGCTGCGTGTGCGCCAGGCGGAACACAGTGCCGACTTCGGCGTGTGCATCGACGACACGGTGCCGGACGGTTGCGTCTGGCTACCGACGGCCGTGCCCGGCACCGAGTTGCTCGGCCTGGGTTTCGGCGTGGTTTCGGTGGAGAAGGCGTAACAGATGAATATGGTCATAGATATCTGGACAAGCCTGCCGATCGTCGTGCAGATCATGCTGAAGATCGTCGCGATCATGCTGCCGTTGATGCTGCTGGTCGCCTACTACACCTACGCCGAACGTAAGATCATCGGCGCCATGCAGGTGCGCAACGGCCCCAACCGGGTCGGATTCTTCGGTTTCCGCCTGCTGGGCCTGGGTCAGCCGATCGCCGATGCGGTCAAGCTGATGTTCAAAGAGATCATCATCCCGACCGGCGCCAACAAGCTGCTGTTCCTGATCGCACCGATGTTGTCGATCGGTCCGGCGCTCGCTGCGTGGGCGGTGTTCCCGTTCGATGCCGGCATCGTGCTGGCAGACATCAATGCCGGCCTGTTGTACATCCTGGCGATGACCTCGTTGGGTGTCTACGGCGTGATCATCGCCGGCTGGGCATCCAACTCGAAGTACGCGTTTCTGGGTTCGATCCGTTCGGCGGCGCAGATCGTGTCGTATGAAATCGCGATGGGATTCGCGCTGGTCGGCGTATTGGTCGCCGCCGGCAGCCTGAACCTCGGTGACATCGTGATGGCGCAGGACGGCAGTGCGCTGCACTGGTTCTGGCTGCCGTTGTTGCCGCTGTTCCTGGTCTACTTCATCTCGGGTGTTGCCGAAACCAACCGGGCACCGTTCGACGTCGCCGAAGGCGAGTCCGAGATCGTCGCTGGTTTCCACGTCGAATATTCGGGCATGACCTTCGCGGTGTTCTTCCTCGCCGAATACGCCAACATGATCCTGATCTCGGCGCTGAGTGCGCTGATGTTCCTCGGTGGCTGGCTGTCGCCGCTGCCGGATGCCTGGTCGGACGGTGTCTTCCTGCTCGACGACGGCTTCCATTGGCTGCTGATCAAGACCTTCTTCTTCATGTTCCTGTTCCTGTGGTTCCGTGCCACCTTCCCGCGCTATCGCTACGACCAGATCATGCGGTTGGGTTGGAAGGTCTTCATCCCGATCACGATCGTCTGGATCGTCGTGGTCGCAGCGATGAAGGTCGGCAAGATGCCCTGGTGGTTTAGCTGAGGCCCCTGCGATGAAAGCCATTTCCAACTACATCCGCAGCCTGTTTCTGTTTGAACTGCTCAAGGGTTTGAGTCTGACCGGGCGTTACTTCTTTGCCCACAAGTTCACCCTGCAGTATCCGGAACAGAAGGCCCCGGTCTCGCCGCGCTTCCGCGGCCTGCACGCCTTGCGTCGCTATCCGAACGGTGAAGAGCGCTGCATCGCCTGCAAACTGTGCGAGGCAGTCTGCCCGGCGCTGGCGATCACGATCGAGGCCGAGCCGCGTGACGACGGTTCACGTCGTACCACGCGTTACGACATCGACCTGTTCAAGTGCATCTACTGTGGATTCTGCGAAGAGTCGTGCCCGGTGGATTCGATCGTTGAGACACGGGTCTACGAATACCATTTTGAGAACCGCGGCGAGCAGATCATGACCAAGCAGAAGCTGCTCGAGATCGGTGATCAGTACGAACAACAACTGGCGGCCGACCGGGCTGCGCAGGCCAACGTGCGCTGACCCGGAGAGCAGATCGATATGACTTTCGAGAAATTTCTGTTTTATGTGTTTGCCGCGTTCCTGGTGTTCGCCGCCTTTATGGTGATCACCCGCAAGAACCCGGTGCACTCCGCCTTGTTTCTGGTGCTGGCGTTCTTTAACAGCGCCGGCCTGTGGATGCTGGCTGAGGCCGAGTTCCTCGCGATTGCCCTGGTGCTGGTGTACGTCGGCGCGGTCATGGTGCTGTTCCTGTTCGTCGTCATGATGCTCGACATCAACATCGCCGAGTTGCGTGCAGGGTTCGTGCGCAATGCGCCGGTCGCGATCCTGGTTGCGCTGGCGATGGTCGTGGAACTGATCATGGTGGTCGGTCCGACCCGTTTCGGCCTCGAGTCGATGCCGTCGCCTGCGGCCAAGCCGGCTGGATACAGCAACACCGAAGAGCTTGGTATGGCACTGTTCACCGAACACCTGTACGCCTTCGAGATCGCTGCGGTGATCCTGCTGGTCGGCATCATCGCCGCAATTGGCTTGACGATGCGCAAGCGGCCCGAGACCAAGTACCAGGATGTGTCGAAGCAGGTCGTGGTCAAGGCCAAAGATCGCTTGCGGATCATCAAAATGGATGCGGAGGAAAAAGCGTGATGCGCACCTCCATTCAACGGATCTTTTGTCCGATTTCGGCGTTACGCGGTGCTCGCTCCTTCGCCTATCTCAATGAGTTGTCTGCGTCACTGCGCGCCATGCGCCTTGCACTCGGACAAAATCTCCATTCATTGGAGGCGCCCCTATGATTGCTCTATCCGACTACCTGATCGTCGGTGCGATCCTGTTCTCGTTGAGCGTGGCCGGTATCTTCCTGAACCGCAAAAACGTGATCCTGCTGCTGATGTGCATCGAACTGATGCTGCTCGCGGTCAATATCAACTTCATCGCCTTCTCGCATTTCCTCGGTGACGCGGCAGGGCAGGTGTTCGTCTTCTTCATTCTGACCGTGGCGGCGGCCGAGGCGGCCATCGGTCTGGCGATCCTGGTGGTGCTGTTCCGTAGCAGACAGACCATCAACGTCGCCGATCTGGATACCTTGAAGGGCTAGAGATGGAAGCGATCCTACTCACCATCGTTCTCGCGCCCCTGGTTGGCGCACTCATCGCCGGCCTGTTCCGCAACCAGATCGGCAAGGCCGGCGCGCACAGCGTCACCATCCTCGGTGTCGGCATTGCCTGTGCGTTGTCGATGTACGTGCTGTGGCAGCATGCCTTTAACGATGCGCCGGTGTACAACGAAACGGTCTACACCTGGCTGGTCACCGACGGCCTGCGCATGGAGATCGGCTTTCTGATCGATTCGCTCACCGCGATGATGATGGCGGTCGTCACCTTCGTGTCGTTGATGGTGCACATCTACACGATCGGCTACATGGCGCACGAAGAGGGTTACCAGCGTTTCTTCAGCTACATCGCGCTGTTCACCTTCTCGATGCTGATGCTGGTCATGTCGAACAACTTCCTGCAGTTGTTCTTCGGCTGGGAGGCGGTCGGTCTGGTGTCGTACCTGCTGATCGGTTTCTACTTCAAGAAAGAGACGGCGATCTTCGCCAACATGAAGGCCTTCCTGGTTAACCGCGTCGGTGACTTCGGCTTCATCCTCGGCATTGCCGCTGTGGCGATGTATTTCAACAGCCTCGACTACGCCACGGTGTTCAACAAGGCCCCGCAGCTGGCCGATGCCACGATCAACATCTGGGGTGACAGCGGTTGGTCGCTGATGACCGTGACATGCATCCTGCTGTTCATCGGCGCCATGGGTAAATCGGCGCAGGTGCCATTGCACGTGTGGCTGCCGGACTCGATGGAAGGCCCGACACCGATCTCGGCGCTGATCCATGCCGCGACCATGGTTACCGCCGGTATCTTCATGGTCGCCCGCATGTCGCCGCTGTACGAACTGTCGGAGACCGCGCTGACCTTCGTTTTGGTGATCGGTGCGACCACGGCCTTCTTCATGGGCCTGATTGGCATCGTGCAGAACGACATCAAGCGCGTCGTCGCGTACTCGACGCTGTCGCAGCTCGGCTACATGGTTGCTGCGTTGGGTGCCTCGGCCTATGCGGCCGGCCTGTTCCATCTGATGACGCATGCCTTCTTCAAGGCGCTGCTGTTCCTTGCGGCGGGTTCGGTGATTATCGGCATGCATCACGATCAGGACATCCGCAACATGGGCGGCGTGCGCAAGTACATGCCGATCACCCACTGGACAGCACTGCTCGGTTCGCTGGCGTTGATCGGCTTCCCCGGCTTCTCCGGCTTCTTCTCGAAAGATGCCATCATCGAAGCGGTCCACCATTCGCAAATCGCGGGTGCCGGCTATGCCTATGCGCTGCTGGTCGCCGGCGTCTTCGTGACTGCCTTGTACAGCTTCCGCATGTACTTCCTCGTTTTCCACGGCGAAGGCCCGCGTGACGAGCACGCCAAGGAACACCTGCGCGAATCTCCCGGCGTGGTGACCGTGCCGCTGATCCTGCTGGCCATTCCGTCGGTGGTGATCGGTTATTTCACGGTCGGCCCGATGGTGTTCGGCGACTATTTCGACGGCGTGCTGACCGTGGCGGCGGTGCATGACACGCTCGGACAGATCGATTTCCATGGCGCCTTCGGTTTCATGACGCATGCCTTCTTCACCTTGCCGCTGTACTTGGCGCTGGGCGGTCTCGCACTGGCTTGGTTCATCTATACGGTCAAACCTGAGATTGCACGCAACCTGGCGATCAAGTTCGATTGGGCGCATTTCATTCTCGATCGCAAGTACGGATTCGACGAATTCAACCAGGCGGTATTCGCCGGCGGCAGCAAGCTGCTCGGCAAGTTCCTGTGGCTGGTCGGCGATCGTGCGGTGATCGACGGTCTGGCGGTGAACGGTTCGGCCCACTCGGTCGGCAAGCTGGCCATGGTGGTGCGCTACCTGCAGACCGGCATGCTGTACCACTACGCGATGGCGATCATCGTCGGGTTGTTGTTGCTGCTGGGCTGGTTCGTGTTGCGCGCCTGATGGGCCGTGGTGACTGAAAAGGGCAGAGTGATCGGGCAGGGCGGCTAAGCGCCGACGATCGACGGGACGAGAGAACAGAGAAACATGACTGCAGATTGGCCGATTCTCAGCACGGTGATTTGGCTCCCGATCATAGGTGGGGCCTTTGTGCTCGCCAGCGGCGACAAGGCGCCCAAAGTGTCGCGTTGGCTGGCGTTGATCTTCGCCGTCGCCACCTTCCTGCTCAGCATCCCGCTGTACACCGGTTTCGACGCCGGCACGGCGCAGATGCAGTTCGTCGAGCACACGCCATGGATTCCGACGTTCGATGTCTATTACTACCTCGGCGTGGACGGCATCTCGATGCCGTTGATCCTGCTGACCACCTTCATCTCGATTCTCGTGGTGATCGCCGGTTGGGAAGTGATCCAGTACAAGCCGTCGCAGTACATGGCGGCCTTCCTGATCATGGAAGGCGTGATGGTGGGCGTGTTCGCCGCGCTCGATGCGATGTTGTTCTATGTATTCTGGGAAGCCATGCTGATCCCGATGTTCATCATCATCGGCGTGTGGGGCGGGCCGAACCGGGTGTACGCCACGATCAAGTTCTTCCTGTACACCTTCCTCGGCTCGGTGTTCATGTTGGTCGCCTTGATCTACATGTACTTCAAGAGTGGCTCGATGGAGATCCTGGCGTTCCACGATCTGAAGCTGGGTCTGACCGAGCAGGTGCTGATTTTCGTCGCCTTCCTGTTGGCGTTCGCCGTGAAGGTGCCGATGTGGCCGGTGCATACCTGGTTGCCCGATGCCCACGTCGAGGCGCCCACCGGCGGCTCGGTGATCCTGGCGGCGATCATGCTGAAGATCGGCGGTTACGGCTTCTTACGCTTCAGCCTGCCGATCACACCCGATGCCAGCAACGAACTCGATTGGCTGATCATCACGATGTCGCTGGTCGCCGTCGTCTATATCGGCTTTGTCGCGCTGGTGCAGCAAGATATGAAAAAGCTCATCGCGTACTCGTCGATTGCGCACATGGGTTTCGTCACCCTCGGTTTCTTCATCGCCTTCATCATCATGTCGCGCAGCGATGTCGACAGCGGCGCGGTGCTCGGCATGCAGGGCGGCATGGTGCAGATGGTGTCGCATGGCTTCATCTCGGCGGCGATGTTCCTGTGTGTCGGCGTGTTGTACGACCGCCTGCACAGTCGCGAGATCAACGACTACGGCGGCGTCGTCAACGTGATGCCGTGGTTTGCGGCGTTCATGGTGTTCTTCGCGATGGCCAACGCGGGTCTGCCGGGCACGTCCGGCTTCGTCGGCGAATTCATGGTGATCATCGCCAGCTTCCGCGCCGATTTCTGGTTCGCCTTGCTGGCCGCGACCACGCTGATCGTCGGCGCGGCCTACACCCTGTGGATGGTCAAGCGCGTGGTGTATGGCGAGGTCGGATCCGACAAGGTCGCCGCACTGCAGGACATCAACAAGCGCGAGGCCCTGGTGCTGACGTCGCTTGCCGCCGCGGTGCTGGTGCTCGGTATCTGGCCGGCGCCGCTGATCGAGGTGATGGACGAGTCGATCGTCAACCTCGTCAAGCACATCGCTGTGACCAAACTTTGAACCTTCTGTCGGAACGGTCCTGATTCGGTAAAACCGCATGGAATACAACTTCGCTGCAATGCAACCCGCGCTACCAGAGATCTTTCTGCTCAGCGCCACCTGCGCGCTACTCGTGATCGACCTGTTCCTGTCCGAGCGCACCCGGTTGCTGACTTATGGCCTGGCGATCGCCACGCTGATCGGCACCATCGCCCTGGTGCAGTTCGGTGCCAGCGCGGATACTGCCTATCTGTTTGACGGCAGCTTCGTGCGCGACCCGATGTCCGATGTGCTCAAGACCGGTCTGCTGCTGATCTCGCTATTTGCGTTCGTCTATGCCAAGGATTATCTGCGCGCGCTCGGCATGCTGCGCGGCGAATACTATGTTCTGGGCCTGTTTGCCGTGCTCGGCATGATGGTCATGATCTCGGCCAACAGCTTCCTTACTGTGTACCTCGGCCTCGAATTGCTGGCGCTGTGCCTGTACGCGCTGGTCGCGTTCAACCGCGAATCGACCGGCGGGGCAGAGGCGGCCATGAAGTATTTCGTACTCGGCGCGCTGGCCTCGGGCATGCTGTTGTACGGCATCTCGATGCTGTACGGCGCGACCGGCAAACTGCAGTTCCCCGAGGTGGCCGCAGTGATCGCCGCCGGCGGCGCCGACACCACGGTGCTTGTCTTCGGGCTGGTGTTCGTCGTGATCGGTGTGTCGTTCAAGTTCGGCGCCGTGCCGTTTCATATGTGGGTGCCGGACGTGTACCACGGTGCCCCGACCGCGGTGACCCTGTTCCTGGGCAGCGCCCCCAAGATCGCTGCGTTCGCCCTGGCGATGCGCCTGCTGGTCGACGGCTTGGGCGGCCTGCTGGTGCAGTGGCAAGACATGCTGATCATCCTGTCAATTCTGTCGCTGGCGCTCGGCAACCTGGTCGCCATCGCGCAGACCAATATCAAGCGTATGCTGGCCTACTCGACGATTTCGCACGTCGGCTTCATCTTCCTCGGGCTGCTGGCCGGCAACGACAAGGGCTTTTCGGCCGCAATGTTCTACGCGATCGTCTACGCGCTGACCGCCGCCGGCGGTTTCGGTGTCGTCGCGATGCTCAGCCGCAAGGGCTTCGATGCCGAAAACATCCACGATCTCAAGGGCCTGAACGAACGTAGCCCCTGGCTGGCGTTCATGATGATGCTGATCCTGTTCTCGATGGCCGGTGTGCCGCCGACGGTCGGCTTCTTCGCCAAGCTGTTCGTGCTCGACGCCGTCATTTCCATCGACCTGGTGTGGTTGGCCGGCGTGGCGGTGTTCTTCTCGATCATCGGTGCCTTCTACTACCTACGCGCCGTCAAGGTCATGTATTTCGACAAGCCAATCGATACCGCGCCGCTGGCCTCGTCTATGGACACCCGCGTCATGATGTCGATCAATGGTTTGGCTGTACTCGGCTTCGGCCTGTTCCCGGCCGGTCTGCTCGCCGTGTGTCAAGCGGCGTTCGCCTCCTGACACTGACCCTGTACTGAACAATAATTGTCATCTGGGCTTGAAGCGAGGCGGCTTCATCCGTATAGTATGCACTCGTCAGTTGCGGGGTGGAGCAGTCTGGCAGCTCGTCGGGCTCATAACCCGAAGGTCGTAGGTTCAAATCCTGCCCCCGCTACCAAATCTAAAAAGGCCGCAAATCTGCGGCCTTTTTTATTGCCTGAACCAGCCCAGATTTGAACCTACGGCGTCTCAAAAAGGTCAGGTTCACAAGCGCCGGGAGGTGCGCAGCACGAGCAGAGCGAGTCAATCCTGCCCCCGCTACCAAATCTAAAAAGGCCGCAAATCTGCGGCCTTTTTTATTGCCTGAACCAGCCCGGATTTGAACCTACGACGTCTCAAAAAGGTCAGGCTCACAAGCGCCGGCAGGCGCGCAGCACGAGCGGAGCGAGTCACTCCTGTCTCGATGCCCACCAGATATCAAACTTAAGGGTAAGTGGCTGCAATGCCGTGAGAGACGGCGAAAGCAAGCTTAGCAATTGCGCCGTCACCCTTGGTCCAAATAGGCGCGCCACCCACCCAGCTGGGTGATCTCTACCGCACCCTCGATACCCGCGGGTTCACAGATGAACCCCGGCAGCTCCCGACCATCGGCCAACCGTACTTTGCCGATACCCAGCGGGCTGGGTATGCCGGCGACGAAACTGCCGAAGTTTTCTGCGGGTACTGACCACACCTCGACCTCGATCGCGGAACCTGCCTCGTCGCGCACGAGTCCCGGCCGATAGGGTGGGCCGCCGGCAAGGGCATACAGGCGATAGCCATCGCTGGTGGTTGTGCGTTCCAACAACTGTGCGCCGCGCTCGCGCAATTGCCAGTTGAGCGGCAATCCCTCCAGATGCGCGCCGCAGACCACCACGGGTATCGTCGATGTCTGTCGTTGCGGCGCCATGGTCGATGGCGGGCATGGGTCGTGACTTGCACCCTGCAATGATGGCAGCACCTGCTGCAGGTAGGCGCCTATGCCCAACAACTTGCGGTCTTCGAAGGTCTTGCCGACGAGCGTGATGCCGAAGGGTAGATCAGTGCCGGTGAAGCCGGCCGGTATCGCCAGCGCACTGAGGTCGAGCAGATTCATGTAGTTGGTGTAATAGCCCAACTCGCTGTTGCGCTTGACCGGCTCTTCGGCGACCTCGGCCAGGGTGAACAGACGGCCGGCGGTAGGCGTGAGCAGGCAGTCGACCGTATCCATTATTGCGTAGGCCTGTTTCTTCAGGGCTTCAAGGCGGTATTGTGCCTTGAACAGATCGACCGCATTGGCACGACCGCCAGGCTCGATGATGCCGTATGTCACCGGTAAGAATGCATCGGGCTGTTCGACGATCAAGGGATAGGTCGCGATGTAGCGCTCGGCCACCCAAGGCCCTTCGTACAGCAAGCGCGCCGTTTCATCGAATGCCGTGTAGTCAATGGTGACCATCTCTATACCGGCATCGCTCAATCGCTGTAGTGCGAGTGCGTAGGCCTCAGCATAGTGTCCGTCGCCAAAGAACTTCAGTTGCTGCTCATCGATCACGCCAACGCGCAGTGGTCCTTGCCAGGGTCCGTAGTGTCGTGCGCGGTTCGAGAAGGGGTTCCTCCGACTATAGGGATCGCCTGCATCTTCGCCTTCGGCCGAGGCCAACAGCTCGGCTGCATCGTCACAGTTCAGCGCGAATATCGTCATGCAATCGAGGCTCTGGCAGGCCGGCAGCATGCCGCTGGCCGAGAGCAGGCCGCGTGTCGGTTTCACGCCGACCAGGTTGTTGAAAGCGGCCGGCACGCGGCCTGAGCCTGCGGTGTCCGTACCCAGGCTGAAACTTGCAAGGCCGAGTGCAACGGCAACGGCTGAGCCGGCGCTCGATCCGCCGCTGATGTAGTCCGGATTGAACGCGTTGGCACAGGCGCCGTAAGGTGAACGGCTGCCGACCAGACCGGTCGCGAACTGATCGAGGTTGGTCTTGCCGATCGGAATCGCACCGGCGGCCAACAACTGCTCGACGACCTGTGCCGATTTGTCGGGCGTATAAGCGAACGCCGGGCAGGCCGCTGTGGTCGGGATGCCGGCCAGATCGATGTTGTCCTTGATCGCGAACGGAACGCCCCATAAGGGATGTGTCGCTGGGTCCATGTCGTCGAGTCGCGCCAGATAGGGGGCCAACTCGGCATCGCTCAAACGATGAATCCAGATGTTGTGCTGCTCGTAGTCAGCGGTACGACGCGCGATGTCGGCGACGACCTGCGCCGGTGTCGTGTCGCCGTTGCGGTAGGCATCGCGCAGCGCGGTGAGAGACAGGTTGGGAATCATGTGCGTTCCTCCAGAACAACGAGGGGGTCGCCGGCGCGCAGCTGCGCACCCTGTGCTTTCAAAATATGCGTAACGGTGCCATCGACACCGGCGGTCACCGTAATCTCGGTCTTCATCGACTCCAGCACCAACAGCGTGTCGCCGACATGTACCTCGTCGCCGACGGCGACATTGATCTGCCAGACGCTGCCGGACACCGGGCCGTCGACCACGTGGCTGTCTTCGGGCCAAGCCGGTGCGTCGTCTTGCTCGACGATCGCGTCATCCGACGCAAAGTTGAACTGACCGTTGGCATGCCAGCGCGCGAGTTCTTCATCGAATGTCAATTGGCGGCGTTGGTTGAAGGCATCGATACCTGATCGGTGTTGTTCAAGAAAGGCTTCGTAATCGGCCAGGCTGAACTCGGTGGGTTCGATCTGCAACGGGTAACGTCCTTGTGGGAAGTCGCGACGGATCTGCTGCAGCTCGTCGGCCGATACCTCGAAGAAGCGGATCTGGTCGAAGAAACGCAGCAGCCAGGGCTGGGTGAACGTGTCCGTCTGGCGATAGCGGTTCCACATCTGCAGTGTGCGACCGACGAATTGATAACCGCCCGGACCTTCCATGCCATAGACGCACAGATAAGAGCCGCCGATACCGACCGAGTTCTCCGCCGTCCAGGTACGTGCGGGGTTGTACTTGGTCGTGACCAAGCGGTGACGCGGGTCGATCGGTGTTGCGACCGGTGCGCCGAGATAGACGTCACCCAGGCCCATCACCAGATAGCTGGCGTCGAACAATACCGACTTGACTGCATCGATCGAGTCGAGCCCATTGATGCGGCGAATAAACTCCAGGTTGCTGGGACACCATGGGGCATCTTTGCGCACCGATTGTATGTACTTGTCGATCGCCTGCTGGCAGGCAGGATCGTCCCACGACAACGGTAGATGGACGATCCGCGAGGGCACCGTCAATTCGTCGAGATTCTGCGCAAGCTGCACCTCGGCATCTTCCAGGTGCGCGAGCAGCGCATCGTGCGACAGCACCTTGGGATCGAAATGGATCTGCAGTGTGCGGATCCCCGGGGTGAACTCGTACATGCCATCGAGTCGATGGGCCTCCAACCAGCGCATCAGCGCATGCACACGAAAACGCAGGCGGATAGCCAGTTCCGGCTCGCCATACTCCAACAACAGGAAGTGATCACCGGCGGCGCGATACACGATCCGCTCGCCGTATTGGGCGGCATCCAGGGTCTTCAACACCGGCGTCGACTGCGGGGCATCGACCGGGTTGATCGCAGGCGCCGCGTCGAGCGGTTGCAGTCGTTCGATCGATTGGAGTTGATGGTATTCAAGTTGAACGGCGGTGTGCAGATCGACCGCCTCGAAACGGATCCTGTCGCCGGCTTTGAGCTGGCCGAGCTTCCACAGGTCGGCGTGTATGACCGTGGCCGGACAGACGAAGCCACCCAGCGACGGCCCGTCTGGGCCGAGTATCACCGGCATGTCGCCGGTGAAGTCGACCGTGCCGAACGCATAGGCATTGTCGTGGATATTGGACGGGTGCATACCGGCCTCGCCACCATCGGGGCGCGCCCATTCCGGCTTGGGCCCGATCAGGCGAACACCTGTACGGCTGGAGTTGTAGTGCACCTCCCAGTCGGTGTCGAAAAAGGTTCGGATATCCCGTTCGGTGAAGAAGTCCGGCGCGCCATGCGGGCCGTACACCACGCGCAACACCCAATCACTGCCGATCGTCGGTCGCAAGGCTGTGGGCACTTCACCGGTAGGCACTTCGCCGGCAGGTGCGTCGTTTGATGAGACGAGGTGCAATACATCGCCGCTACGCAATGCGCGGCCGTTGTGCCCACCGAATTGACCGAGGGTGAAGGTCGAGCGTGAACCCAAATACTCGGGGCATTGAATGCCACCGGCGACGCACAGATAACTGCGCACACCGGCGCCCGTTACGCGGCCGATGCGCAGTGTGTCGCCGGCGTTGATCGTCACACTGGTCCACATCGGTACCGAACCGTCCGAGGTGCTGGCCTCGATATCGGCGCCGCACAGCACGATCCGGGTATCGCGACTGAACTGCAGCTGCGGGCCTTGCAGCGTGATCTCGATGCCGGCGGCATCATCCGGGCTGCCCAGCAGCCGGTTACCCAGGCGCAACGAATAGCCATCAAACGGCCCGGACGGCGGCACACCCACATGCCAGTAACCGCGTCGCCCGACTGCCTCTTGCAAGGTCGACTGGGTACCGCCCTGCAGCACGTCGATGCGTGCTGGGGTGAAGGCGAAGCTGTTGAGGTAGCGTGTGGTCACCTCACCCGCGAGTACCTTCGGATCGCTCAACAAGGCTTGCAGGTACGACAGGTTGGTTTCACAGCCGTACAGGGTCGTGGCATTCAGCGCCTGTTGCAGACGTTGTAACGCGGTGGTGCGATCGTCGGCATGGACGATGACCTTGGCCAGCATGGGATCGAACCAGGCAGGGATCTCGATGCCGGATTCGATCCAGTGATCGATACGCAATTCAGTGCTTGCCTGCGGCCATTGCACCAGCGATAGCAGGCCCGCACTCGGTTGGAAATCGCGGTAGGGATCTTCGGCATACACGCGCGCCTGAACGGCATGACCATTCGGCGCAAGCGCGGCGCGTGCGGCGGCCAGATCGAACGCCTGTTCGGACGCAATCGTCAGCATCCATTCGACCAGGTCGACGCCATAGACCATCTCGGTCACACCGTGCTCGACCTGCAGCCGCGTGTTGACCTCAAGAAAATAGAACGCCTCTGTCGCCTGGTCGACGATGAACTCGATCGTACCGGCATTGCGATAGTCGACCGAGGCCAGCAGACGCTCGGCGGTCGCATGCAGTTGTTGGCGTGTAGTCTCCGACAGGTTGGGTGCCGGGCATTCCTCGATGACCTTCTGGTTGCGTCGTTGGCTGGAACAATCGCGTTCACCGATGGCTACCGCAGTCCCGTTGCCGTCGCCGATCACCTGGACCTCGATGTGCCGTGCCGACGCGATGAACTTTTCGAGAAACACGCCGCCGTCGGCGAAGTGGCTTTCGCCGAGTCGCTTGACCTTGGCGAATGCCGCGCCGAGTTCTTCGTTGTCGTGACACAACTGCATACCAATGCCGCCACCGCCGGCGGTCGCCTTGAGCATCACCGGGTAGCCGATCCGGTCGGCGACCTGTCGCGCCTCGGCTTCGTCGGTGAGCAGTTCCGATCCCGGTAACAGCGGCACACCAGCCGCTTCAGCGAGCGCACGGGCACGATGTTTCAGGCCGAAGTCGCGCATCTGCTGCGCAGTCGGACCGACGAAGCGGATACCCCCAGACTCGCAGGCCTCGACAAAACCGGGATTCTCACTGAGAAAGCCGTAACCGGGGTGGATTGCCTGTGCACCGGTTTCTGTGGCAATCGCCAATAGTTGTCGGGCATTCAGATAGGTATCGCTGGCCGGGCCGTCGCCCAGGCAATAGGCCTCGTCGGCGTTGCGAACATGCAGGCTGTCGGCATCGGCCTCGGCGTATACCGCAACCGATGCAATGCCCAGGTGCTTCAAGGTGCGTTGGATGCGCACCGCGATTGCACCGCGGTTGGCGATAAGCACTTTATCGAACATGGTTCATCCGCTGCGGGTCGTCCCGCATATCAAGGCTGCTGTCGTGGTCGTCCACGCAGGATCGGGAGATTCAGTACGAGATCACTTCCAGGTCAGGATCTCGATCGGTGTCGGGTTGTAGCCATTGCATGGGTTGTTCAACTGCGGGCAGTTCGACACCAACACCAGGACATCGGTACAGGCGCGCAGTTCGACATACTTGCCCGGTGCTGAAATGCCGTCTTCAAAGGTCAGTCCGCCTTCTTCGGTTACCGGCACGTTCATGAAGAAGTTGATGTTGTGCCCGATATCGCGCTTGGCAATGCCGTACTCCGGGTTCTCGGCGACCGCGAGCATCCAACTGTCGCGACAGGCATGCATGTGGCGCTTTTCGAGGTCGTAGCGCACGGTGTTGCTCTCTGTCGCACAGGCGCCGCCAATGGTGTCGTGGCGGCCGCAGGTGTCGGCGACGATCTCGAGCAGCGCGTTGCCCGTCTGCGAGAGCAGGGTACTGCCGGTCGTCAGATACAGGTTGCCCTGTTCGCGGATCGTGTCGATGGCGCTATAGCGCTCGCTCGGATCGTTGGCATCGAAAAACAGGGTGTCGGCCGCCTGGTTGCCTTCGAGGTCGAGTATGCGCACAGTGCGACCGGCCTTCAGGCGCGCTATGTAGTAGTCGCCGGCGCCGACGGTACTGCGGCTGAGCGCATCCCTGGCTTGCAGTTCACTGGTCTTGAGCATATCGGTTTACCTCACAGGCCAAGATGGTAAAGGGCGTTGTTTTGAAAGCCGCGCTGGTTTTCCGGGCGGAAGTTCTTGCAGTAGTCGTCGTCGGCCACCGGTTCGGCCAGTCCGAGTTCGATCTTGATCGGCTTGGCCGGATAGGTTTCTGCCTGACTCAATGGATGGGGACAGGTGTGCAACAGCACCAGTGTTTCCATCTCGAAGCGCAGACTGACACTGTTACCCGCCTGGCTATGGCCGGCATGCAGAGAAAGGTTGCCGTCGGCATCGGCGCCCACCTTGCTGAACCAGTTCACGTTGGCGGCAAGGTCTGCCTTGCCGAGGCCGTACTTGGCGAGTTCGACCAGGAATGCGTCATGGCCATTCTGGTGCCACTCGTTGCGATCCTGCTGATAGTTGCGCTCACCCCAGCGGCTTGCGACCTGTTCGGCATTCATGTTGCCGCACACGCTCTCGTGCCAACCGAGGTCGTCGGCGACGATCGAGCAGAAGATGCGCCCCATGTCGGAATACAGGCAGTTGCCGCGGGTGAGCTTGAAGGTGTGTTGGCACTTCAGCGTATCTGGTGCGTTGTAACGTTCCAGCAGGTTGTGCGGGTTGTAGAACAACATGCCGACGTTGGCGCCGCCGTGCAGGTCGGTCAGACGCATTTCGGTGCCGCGTCGCATGGTCAGCGACCAGTGCGCTGCGCCCGGCAATTCCGTGGTGTAGGAACAGGTTTGCATGATTGCTCCTTTGCGTAATCAAGGGTGCGTGATCAGTGGTGCATGATCAGTTAATTGGTGCGGTGACCGGGTTCAATTGGTCGTCGATCTGTTCGAAGGTCGCGCGGTCGACGGTGCCTACCGGCAGGTCGTAGGTGATGGTCGCGCCGTAGGCATGCGGTGCCTGTGGGTCGTAGCGTGTCTTGTCGAACACCCACAGGCGGGTGCCGAGATAAAAACCCTCTTTGATGTCGTGCGTGACCATGAAGATGGTCAGCTTGAACTCACGCCTCAGCGACAAGACCAGGGCGTGCATGTCGGCGCGTATGCCGGGGTCCAGCGCACCGAAGGGTTCATCGAGCAACAGAATACGCGGCTTGCGAATCAGTGCCTGGGCAATCGCGAGACGCTGGCGCATACCGCCTGACAATTGATGCGGATAGCGATCCATTGCCGCACTCAGGCCGACGGCCTCGAGCATCGCTTTCGCCTCTTCGATGGCTTCACGCTTCTTCTTGCCGAATAGGTGGCCGAGTATCGGGTGATGTTCGAAGGCGCGTGCGATGGTGAGATTCTCGAGCACGGTGAGATGTGGAAAGACCGAGTACTGTTGAAACACGATGCCGCGATCGAGCCCCGGTTCATCGGGTATCGGTTTGCCGTCGAGCGTCAGACTGCCTTGGCTGGCGCTTTCGATACCCAGCAGCATTTTGAGAAAGGTGCTCTTGCCGCATCCCGAGGTGCCGACCAGCGTGATGAACTCGCCTTCGTCGACCTTGACGTTGACGCGTTCCAGCACGACTTGGTCACCGTAGCGTTTCCAGACGTTGTTTGCTTCGATCATGACTTGTCGCTCCGGTGGTGCCATGGGTACAGCACACGACTGAACCATGCCAGCGCGACGTCGAGCAAGAAGGCCAGCAAGGTTATCCAGAAGACATAGGGAATGATCACATCCATGGCGAGATAACGCCGAACCAGGAAGATGCGATAACCCAGGCCGTCGGTCGCCGCGATCGCCTCGGCGGCGATCAGAAACAACCAGCCCGTGCCGAGCGACAGACGTACTGCATCGATCAGGCGCGGCATGATCTGCGGCAGCAGCACCCGCAACAGAATCTGCAGGCTGTTGGCACCCAGCGTTTGTGCCTTGACCAACATCTCGCGTGGCAGTTCGAGGGTGTGTTTCTGCAAATCGCGTGCGATGAACGGTGCCACACCGATCACGATCAGCACGACCTTCGATAGCTCATCCAGGCCGAGCACAATGAAAAGAATCGGCAGCAACGCCAACGGCGGTATCAGCGATATCACCGTCAACAGCGGAGAGACTGACGCATTGACGACCGGAAAGGCACCGGTCAGCAGGCCGAATGCCAGGCCGACGACCGCAGCGATGGCGATACCCAGTCCGAGACGGCGCAGGCTGGCCGCGGTATCGGTCCAGAATAGATACTCGCCGCTGCGCTTGCTGGGCTGCAGGGCCATGCGTTCCATGGCATTGCCCATCTGCGAAAACGACGGCAACAGTTTGTCGTTGGGATTTTCCGCCAGCCTGGCATTCGATCCCCAGATGTAGAGACCGATTACCAAGACCAGCGGAATGACCCCCAACAGCCAGGCCCACGGGCGACTCGGAGTGAAATTGACGAGTTTCTTCATGCCGATGAGCCTGACTGGAAGGGGTGTTTAGAGTTTGCCGTCGGCCGCCATCTGCATGTACTCCGGCGTAAAGCGCAGCTTCACGTTGCTGGTGCTGCCGTAGGTGCCGGCCGGTGTTTCGATGCCGATGAATCCGGCATCCGGGGCGCCTTCACCCAGCAGGCCGTGGTCAAATGAGAACTCGGCGACGGCCTGCATGGTGTCTTTCAGTGCAGGGCTGTTGGTGAAAGCCACGGCATCGGTGGGCGTGTAGAACATCTTGGTGCTGGCGAGCTGGGCATCGTAACCGGCCAGATCGGTACCGGATGCCGTACCCATCGCGGTGCGCGCAGCGATGCCTGCGTCGCTGTCGCTGCTCATCAGCGCCATGGTCTCGTACCAGGCGCCGACCAGGGCCTTGGCGAGCTTCGGATTGGCTTCCATCGTCTTGGTGTTGATGACCAGCAGGTCGATGATCTCACCGGGAATCTGTGAGGAATCGAATACTTTGTGACTGTTGGGCATCGCCAGGATCTCGCTGAGCAGCGGGTTCCAGGTAACCACCGCCGTCACGTCGTCGGTTGCATAGGCGGCTACCATGTCGGCGTCTGAGGTGTTGACGACGGTCAGGTCGGATTCGCTCAGGCCGACACTTTCCAAGCCACGCGCCAGCAGGTAGTGCGATACGCTCAGCTCGACCAGGTTGACCTTCTGGCCGGCGATGTCTTTCAGCGAGTCCTTGCCTTTGAGTACGACACCATCGTTGCCGTTGGAGAAATCGCCCACGATCAAGGCGGTGCTGTCGACGCCACCGGCTGCGGGTATCGTCAGCGCGTCCATATTGGTCATGACGCAGGCATCGAATCCGCCGGCGGTGTACTGGTTGATCGACTCGACATAGTCGTTGATCTGCACGACTTCGATATCGATGTCGTACTTGTCCGCCCACTTCTTGACGATGCCGTGGTCGGCCGCATAGCCCCATGGCATCCAGCCCACGTAGATGGACCACGCGACCTTGAACGAGTCTCGGGCGAAAGCAGAGGGAACGAGGAGAAAGAGAGACAGGGCTAGAGCAAGCGACTTCACGGTTGGACCTCCGAAGTTACACGTAGGGGCACTCGAGACTCGTCTATCGAGCCTGATACCTCCCGGGCTTTTGTCCCGCCGTGTAACCTTTCATGGGAAAGGTCGACCGCTCTCGGACCAGACATCGCTTGCAGCAGCGACCGGAACCCTAGCGCTCTATTACTTGCGGTCAGCTTAGCTGACCGTATCCAGGTTTGACGATGTTTTTCTGAGTTCGCGAGCGCCTGGAGCCCTAGTCTTTGCATGTTAGGTGCCATTTCCAAAACATCTTTGATAATCCGAGACTTGTGCAAAAGCCGGTGTTCCGCATCCGCATGGCGATGCATCGATTCGGTGCGTCGGGCGTTCGTCCGGCGCGATGTTGGTGCGTGGCGCGAATGGCATGGCGGGGCAGGCCTGATCAATGTTGCGGATGATTCGTAGGGTGCTGAAGGCTGGCCTCTTCGCGGCGCACGCGACGGTGAAGGATCACGAAATGGCTCATTGCCGCGGTTTGCGCATGAGCGGGATGCTTGCGTTGATTAGGCTGATCGCGAAACGGGATCAACGTGTGCCGTGGAATGTGAGAGAAGTGGTGAAACCGGCTTTTGCGTCTATTTGCCGATGCCGGATATTGAAAAGCCCGAGCTTTGAAGCCCGGGCTTTCCGTCTAGGGCAGTGAAGGCCGCTACTGTTTGGTCACTCGCGTGCCGGTGTGATTCCGTGCTTGCGCATTTTGCGATAGAGCGTGTTGCGGCTCATGTCGAGTGCGTCTGCGGTCCTTGAAATATTCCAGGCATGGGTATTCAAGGTGGCGAGTATCACCTGCTGTTCCGCAGAGTAGAGTGGGTTGCCGCCGTCGTCGCTCTCGGCTTCGACGCAGGGTGGCATGGCGGTTCCGACGGGCGGAGCAACTGGCTCCACCGGCTGGAGTTTTTGTTTCGGCAGATTGATATCAGTAACGTTGACGACGCCGTCTTCGCTCAATGCGATCGCCGCGCGCACCACGTTGCGCAGTTGGCGCAGGTTGCCCGGCCAGGGGTAGCGCAGTAGCGTGGTCATGGCCTCGGGAGAAACGCGCAGGTCTTTGCCGGTGTCGTTCTCGGCCTCGAACACCTTGAGCACGATGTCGGACAGGTCGCGTCGCAGGCGCAGCGGCGGCAGCGATATCGTGATGCCGTTCAGACGGTAGTAGAGGTCCTCGCGAAAACTGCCTTCGTGCACCAGTTGGGCGAGGTCGCGATGGGTGGCCGAGATGATATTGAGTTCGACGCGCACCGTTCTGTCGGAACCCAAGGGAGCAACCTCCTGGGTTTCGAGTACGCGCAACAGGCGCGATTGCAGGTGCAGCGGCATGTCGCCGATCTCGTCGAGAAACAGAGAACCGCCGTTGGATTCGAGTATCTTGCCGCGTCGGCCTTCGCGGCTGGCGCCGGTAAACGCGCCGTGCTTGTAGCCGAACAACTCGCTCTCGATCAGGCTTTCCGGTATCGACGCACAGTTCAGCGCGACAAACGGCATGTCCTTGCGGCGACTGGCCCGATGTAGCGCCTGTGAGAACAGGTCTTTGCCGGTACCGGTTTCGCCGGTGATCAAGATCGGTATCCGCTTGTCGACGACTTTGCGGGCACGGTGCGCGGCATCCATCATCTGTGGGTCGTCACCGGCGAGCACGCGCAGTTCGCAGAGTTCGCCACGACAGTCGTCGCTAGACGAAGCCGTCGGCGGCACCACCAGCCCGCGGCGGCGCGGCGGCTTTCTGTAGGTGTACAGCATGCCGAAGAACTGTTTGCCGCTGTTGGCATCGCGGAACGGTCGTACGGTTTCCGGGTCTTTGCGCGAGCCGTCGAACAGCCCTTGCAGATCGTGACCGATCACGTCGTTCAGCGTCTTGCCGACAATCAGCGATCGATCGCCGATGTCGAGCATCTTGAGCGTCACATCGTTGGCGGCAAGCACGCGGTTGTCGTCGCTCAAAGCGATCAGCGCCTTGTCGGGCAACGTGACCAGTTCGGGACGATCCTGGAATCGCAGAATCTTCTGGTTGCGGTACTCGCGCAGGAAGTATTGGCTTTCGATCAGCCTTGCATACGCCGAGATCAGCGCCAGTGTATGCGTTTGCGCGGCGCGCGAGTCGGTCGAACTGCACGATGAAGAATCCAGTACCGCGAGTAGATTGCCATGTGGGTCGTGAATCGGGGAGGCGGAGCAGGTCAGCCCGATATTCTGGCTGAGGAAGTGCTCATCGCGATGCACGGTGACCGGTCGCTGTTCGGCGATACAGGTGCCGATGCCATTCGTTCCGAGTAATGCCTCGCCCCAGTCGGCGCCGAGACACAGACCGGCTGCGCGAAACTGTCTTTCGATTGTCTCCTCGACGATCTGCTGCAGCACAAGGCCCCGGTGATCGGTGAGCAACACGGCGTAGTCTGTGCCCGCCTGGATCTTGGCCAATTCGACCAAGGCGGGTTCTGCAAGTCGCAACAGGCCTTCGAGGCGACTGCGCGCTTCGTTCAACTGGTCGTTTTCGAGTACGCGCAGATCGGGGCAACGCATCGGGTCGAGGTCGCGTTCGTGAATACATCGCTTCCACGATGCAAAGATGGTGTTGTCTATTCCAAGGTTGCGCACGGCTTGGTCACAGCTCGCAACATTGGAGATCTTCTGAGCGTGCTGACGCATGAGATGGGTGTGCGGCATCGTCTCTGTCTCCTCCATCAACCTACTTTGGGTCGAAGGTTATTGGTTTGAGGTGTTGTTATATGTGTCGTTGTATCGGGATTGACGCATCCGAAACACATAGACAGCACACCGAGCATTTGAAACGGCGGCTTCGGTGACTGGCCGATGCGGGAGCATTAGCGCGCGCCTCAGTGCTGCCCAAAGATTGGCGCTTGCGCTAAAAGTCCCCTAGTCATCAGCAGTTGCGGCTATATCCGGATCTGTCATTTCGCGATCAGACGGTATCAACGGCTAAACGAGTTTCAGTTTTTCGATTGTGTGGTATGCAAGTTGCTCCTGTGTCTTTGGTTGAAAACGGTCGAGGCGAAGGTGGCACCGCCGCTTGCGCTACAGATTCAACCCTGCGATGCGAACTCGCCTGTTAGGCGCGGCATACCGGTCTGCCCCAAGCGAAGCGGCCGTACGTCATGGTGTTCGTTCTGTATGCACAAGCAGTATTCACGCCGCATGTCTGCCAGCCATGCGTCGACGCTTGGTGCATGTTCGCCTGCGCGTCCGCAGCGATCACCTCTGGACACGGCCACCGGGATCAAGCTGCTCGACGAGCGTCCTCGTCTGATTGCAATGTTTGAACCATCGCGTAGCCGTGCGGCTTTGCGCAGGCGCGGATCGCTGCCGAGACGACGTCCGACCTTGCTCTCGTCTGCCTCGACAGCGTGAACGCAGAGGTTCTGAGCACGCGTAGTCTCGCGGCGTCATCGTCCGGACCGCGGATGGGTGTCGCTGATGGCGACAGTTCTGAGCGATGTGACGCAGAATGCTTCAGTTGCTTAAAACTGCGGTTCGCGGGTAACCGGTTGGTTTGATCCGGTGCAAGGCGCGACTGCAAGCGCGTGCTTCACACCGTCTCAAGTCACTTCGTCGATGCCTGTCAGGCATTGCATGATCATTAGATGGCAGCGTCGTCGTGTCTGTTGCGCGCGCCATGACAAAGACCCGCTTCGTCAACTTTCGCGTATCCAACGGCGTGTCTGAGCGTCGTTTCTATCAGTTCCCGCCAACACGCCGGCGCCCGCCCGATGAGATGTGACAACCATGTGTCACAGGCGCTGTGCCGATTGAGCACAATCGTGCGCCATCGCTGATCCGGCCGTTTTCCATGCTTTTCCGGTGACTCTCCAAGAATCGATAACCTATTGAAAAAAATCAATAAAAAGACGCTTCCTTGCATGGCACGAACCTTGAAATCGCAAGCCACCACGATCGCCATGATCGTGACAGAAGTGGCCTCGAAGCCACTGGAAACAGAATTGATCTGCCATCGAGGAGTTGTCGACTATGAGAAAAAATACACTGCTGCGAGCGCTGGCGCTGTCATCGAGCTTGGGCGTGACCGGCACGGCGCACGCCGTCACCTGGGATGCCGGGGATTGGACGCTCGGGCTGGGCGGTAACGTCAACGCGTTCTATACCCGTACCAACTGCGATGCGTCCGACCTTGATTCGGGCGGCACAACGCTGGCGAGCCTGGCTTGTCCGACGGATGGCGACAAGAACAGCGTCAATAACGGCTTGCTTCCTGCGTCATTGAACTTCAGTGCCGAGACGACCCAGAACGGTTTCGATATCTCGGCACACATCAACGTCTACTACGGCATCACCAGCTCGGGCGCGGACGGCGATTCAAACGCCGACAACACACCGGACGCGCTGAAGTTCAGCTCGGTCGATGCACGTCAGGTCTATCTGACCTTCGGCAACGCCGACATGGGCACGGTGAAGATGGGCCGCGATTTCGGTCTGTTCGCATTCGATGCCATCATCAACGACATGAGCCTGCTCGGTGCCGGTTCTGCATTCACTACGGCAAACCCGGGGCACACGACGCTGGGCGGTCTCGGCTATGGCTATGTCTATACCGACCGCTTGGCACAGATCAACTGGACCTCGCCGAAGTGGGGCGGTTTTCAGGGCACCGTGGGTGTGTTCAACCCGTTCGACGGTCAGACATCGAGCGCTGCGACCAAGGCGATCGGGGAGTCCAGCCTCGGATTCCACGGCAAGGCCAGCTACGAGTGGGATGGCGCATATCCCGGTTATGTGTCGACGACCTTCCTCAAGCAGGACATCGACATCCAGACGGCTGCGGGTGCCGATGTCGGCAGCAGCGATATCCAGGGCTGGGACATCTTCGGCAAGGTCAGCATCGGTGACTTCGGTTTCGCCGGCTACTACTACGATGGCGAAGGCATGACGTCGCTGGCGCTGGGTGGTCTGGTATTTCCCGGGTTTTCGGATACCGCCGATGCAGAAGAGTCGAGCGGCTACTACGTGCAGGGTACGTATACCTGGAACAACACCAAGTTCGGTATCCACTGGGCCGAGAGTGAGCAGGAAGAACTCACCAAAGTCGAGAACGAACGCCTGACCCTCGGCGTGTACCACAACCTTACACCGGCGCTGACCTTGCTGGGCGAATACAGCATGCAGGAAAGCTCCTTGTCCGGTGGCGGCACCGATAAGACATCGAGCTTCAACGTCGGCGCAATCCTGTTCTTCTGAGTGGCGCGAAGCTGTGCTTTCTGTCCCTCGCGCATTGGCCGGACCTCCACCGGCCTTTTTTTTCCGATCACTGAGGTTGCACGACGCGGCGCCGGATTGCCGTCTGTCGTGACCCAAGGAGAGTTCCATGCAACGGCATATGAGAGCACTTGGTTTGCTCGGCTTGTTGTCTCTGTTCGCCGGTTCCGCATCGGCGATAACTCTGCACCGTTCAAGTTCGCTCGAGCTGTACACGCTCGATGCAGAGGGCGAAGTTCACAATGCGCATCCGGTGAACTTTGTCGATCCTGATTCGTTGGCGCAGCTGCTGGCATCGTTGCAGGTCGATTCATCCGAAGCCGGCAATGCGATTTACCTGATGAGCGAAAACCAGGCGATCGAGGCGGGTGCAGAGTTGGCATCGGCCCTTTCGCGCATCGATGACAAGCGCGACGTGCACCTGGTGACGTTCCGCCAAGTGGGTTCGTTTCCGGTCAGTCGTCGTCTGGCTACGGGTGCGCGGATATTCGTTGAAGATGGGCAACTGAACCTGATCTTCGGACAGGTCGACGAGTTTCTCGACGAATTTCGTGAGCCTTACCAGAAACGTGCACGTCCCGGTGCCCGCCAGCTTGCTGCTTTGAGCGGCGCAACCATTCAACCGGCGGACTGGTTCACGTTCAAACCCGGGCGCAAAGACTGGGTGCTGTTTCCCATCGACCTGACACAGAGCCCGCGACGCCTGCTGCGCCTGCAGTCAGGCGAAATGTCGAGCAAGGCATCGGCCGAGCCGGCGCGCACGTCGCCGAAACAGCATTCATCAGTCAAAGCCCCTACAGCCAATCGATGGAAAGACCTCGAGGAAGGGCTCGAGACTCTGAAACGTTTGCAGCAAAAGGGCCTCATCAGCGACGACGAGTATCAATCGCAACGTCGTGCCTTGCTCGACGACGTGGCGCTGTAACGGGTGTCGCGGTTTCGTGACAGCAATGCGTTCAGAAATTTCATCGCCCGCTGGGGTATCGCGCAACGACGCCAAGGGCGGGTGGAAAACAGAAACGTTTTTAACGATTTACAAACGCTACCGCAAAGTTGCGGTTGGCTTGCTTGTTGCTCTCGCCAGTACGGCAGCTGCGGCTACAAGCCTATCAACGAAGCGCAACGGTTGCGTCGGGTGAGACGACATAAGACCAAATTTTTGGGAGGAGAAACTGAATGAATCGTACATTTCGTCAAACGGCACTGAGCGGTGCCATAGCCGTCGCACTCAGCGTCGGCTTCGTATCCACCAACGCCGTACAGGCGAAGAGCGTGACTCAATCGGCGATCGACGACGACGCCAACAGTGTGTCGAACGTGCTCAGTTGGGGGATGGGACAACAAGGTCAGCGCTTCAGTCCGCTGACAAAGATCAACAAGGGCAACGTCAAGAAGTTGGTGCCCGCATGGAGTTTCTCTTTCGGCGGCGAGAAGCAACGTGGTCAGGAGGCACAACCGGTCGTCGCCAACGGCAAGATGTTCGTCACCGGGTCGTACTCGCGACTGTTCGCGATCGACGCCAAGACCGGCGAGGAACTCTGGCAATACGATCATCGACTGCCCGACGGCATCCTTCCGTGCTGCGATGTCATCAACCGTGGCGCAGCCCTGTATGACGACCTGGTGATCTTCACCACGCTGGATGCACGCGTGATCGCGCTCAGCCAGGAAACCGGCAAAGTCGTATGGCGGGCCAAGATCGACGACTACAAGGCGGGCTACTCGAACACCGCGGCGCCACTGATCGTGCATGACATGGTCATCACCGGCGTGTCGGGTGGGGAGTTCGGCGTTATCGGTCGGGTAGAGGCGCGCGACGCGAAGACCGGCGAGATGCGGTGGGTGCGCCCGTCCGTCGAAGGCCACATGGGGTATATGTGGAAGGACGGCGAGAAGGTCGAGAACGGCCTGACGGGAAAGACCAACGCCACTTGGCCGGGCGATATGTGGAAGACCGGCGGTGCGGCGACCTGGCAGGGCGGCACCTACGATCACGAGACCGGGCTGATCTTCTATGGCACCGGCAACCCGGCACCGTGGAATGCGCATCTTCGCCCGGGCGACAACCTGTACTCGACTTCTACGCTCGCGATTGATCCGAAGACGGGCAAGATCGCCTGGCATTTCCAGTACACGCCGAACGACGGCTGGGACTACGACGGTGTCAACGAAGTCGTTTCGTTCAACGTCGACGGCAAGCAGCTCGCCGGTCACGCCGACCGCAACGGCTTTTTCTATGTCCTCGATCGTACCAACGGTAAGTTGGAGAACGCTTTCCCGTTCGTCAACCAGATCGATTGGGCGAAGGGCATCGACCTGAAGACCGGCCGACCGATCGAGAACGGTGCCCGTCCCGGTGACCCTTCGAAGAGTGCCGATGGCAAGAAGGGCGAAACCATCTTTGTTGCGCCTTCGTTCCTCGGTGCAAAGAACTGGATGCCGATGGCGTACAGCCCGAAGACTGAACTGTTCTATGTGCCGTCGAACGAGTGGGGCATGGACCTGTGGAACGAGCCGATCACCTATAAGAAGGGCGCTGCCTACCTGGGTGCCGGGTTCACCATCAAACCGCTCAACGATGACTATATCGGTGCACTGCGCGCTGTTGACCCGCGTACCGGCAAGATCAAGTGGGAATACAAGAACAATGCCCCGCTGTGGGGCGGCGTTATGACGACCGCCGGTGGCCTGGTGTTCACCGGAACGCCCGAAGGCTATCTGAAGGCGTTCGACGATCAGACCGGTGAAGAGCTGTGGAGCTTCCAGACCGGTTCCGGTGTTGTCGGTTGCCCGATCACCTGGGAGCAGGACGGCGAACAGTTTGTTGCCGTGCCGTCTGGCTGGGGTGGCGCCGTGCCGCTGTGGGGCGGGGATGTGGCCAAGAAGGTCAAGTACCTGAACCAGGGTGGTTCGCTGTGGGTGTTCAAGCTCACTGACGCCTGATCACGCGACAGGCCGGCCCTGTCTGAAGGGCCGGCCAATACGCAGTCGAAAGCGACGTAACGAAAATTTTTTGTTTAATGGAGTGTTCCCGACATGTTTAACAAGGTGCATCGACGATTCGTCGGCGCTGTGCTGTTCAGCAGCATCATGTGCGGTGCCGCGATTGGGCACGGCAATGTATCGCCGCAACCGATTGATACCTCGAACCTGCCGCAGCTGGGTGACGAGTGGCGAGAGGTCAACCCTTATCGTGACAACGCCGATGCCATCACGACCGGTGCATCGGCATACAACCAGAACTGTGCGCGTTGCCACGGTCTGGGTGCAGTCTCGGGCGGCATCGCGCCCGACCTCAGATTGTTGCCGCCGGAAGATGAAGGCGACGAGTGGTTTATCTACCGCGTGCGCAACGGCTCGGTGCGCAACGGCGTGACCTACATGCCATCGTTCGAGGGCACATTGACGCAAGAGGCGCTGTGGTCGATCCGTGCCTGGCTCGCGACCCTGCCGGCCGACGAATAATTACAAGAGACAATGAGGGACAGTGTGATGAAGACGATCAGATATTC
This sequence comes from Thiosocius teredinicola, assembly GCF_002009425.1. NCBI lineage: Bacteria > Pseudomonadati > Pseudomonadota > Gammaproteobacteria > Chromatiales > Sedimenticolaceae > Thiosocius > Thiosocius teredinicola. The sequence continues at coordinate 3,247,521 of NZ_CP019936.1, read as the reverse complement.
CGTGGTGCTGGTGTGCTGGGTGGCGCTCTGTGTCGTTGGCCAGGCGGTAGCATCCGATGACGAGCCGAACGCATTGCAGCGTGTGTTGTCGAGCGGCGCGCTCACAGTCGCGGTATACGACGATTTTCCGCCTTACTCGTATCGCGACGCCAAGGGGAGAATGGTCGGCATCGACGTATCGGTGGCCAAGGCATTGGCGGAGCGACTGGGCGTAGGCGCAGTCATTCGCGCCGTCGGTGCCGACGAGTCGATGGAAGACGATCTGCGCAACAATGTGTGGAAGGGTCATTATCTCGGTGGCGGTGTCGCCGACATCATGTTGCACGTCCCCGTCGACAAGGCGTTTGCACAAGAGAATGATCGCGTGGTCATTCTGGCACCTTATTTTCGCGAGCAGATCGTTGTCGCTACCACGCAGGTATTGGCCGGCGCTCCGTTGGAGGCGTTCGATGAACAGCGTGTCGGGGTGGAGCTCGACACCATGGCTGACTTCTTTTTGCTGAGTGCCCGAGGCGGGGCGATGCGCAACCAGGTGGTTCACTACCGCAATATGGGAGAAGCGGTCGAGGCCCTCAAGCGCGGTGAACTCGCCGGTGTGGCCGGTCCGCGGGCCGAGGTGGAGTTTGCGCTTGGCGAACAGCGAAAAGACTATGTCGTGCAGGCGCTGCCCGGGCTGGGCCGCGGCGGCTGGGACCTCGGTGCGGCGGTCAAGCAGGGCAATGACGAGTTGGCTTCGGAGATCGCAGCGGGCATGCAGCGCTTGCGCGACGGTGGGGTGATCGAACGCATCTTCAGTCAACACCATGCGACCTACCAGGCGCCGGATCAGGACAAGCCGGCAGCCATCGCAGGTGATACGGACCTGGCCATGACGGATGCCCCCGAAGGCTCCAAGCGCCGGCCTTGAGCCAGGTCGTGCGTTACGTCGATGACAGTTGCCACTCCGACCGCATGAGAATTGGCTGCGAAAACCTTGGCGGTAGCAGGACATCGCCCTGCGCGATACATATGCCTGCTGCGCGCCATGTCTGCGCGCTGACCTGTCTGCTTTTGATCGCCGTCAGCACGACGGAACTGCACGCCGGATCGACGGCTGAAGACCCATTGCAGTCGTTCGTGTGGCACGAGATGCACGCGCGGTTGCTCGATAACGCGCCCGTCACGTTCGACGAGCGTGTCAAGGTGTTGCTGCCCGACGAGGCCGAGGACTCGATGAACGTGCCGGTGTTGGTCGATGCATCACAACTCGACGACGTGGTGCGTATCGTCGTGTTCGCCGAGCTCAACCCGATCCCCAAGGTGCTCGAGTTCGAGCCGTTGCAGGCCCTGGCGCGTATCGGCTTTCGCCTGAAGGTACAGCAGACTACGCCGGTGCGGGCAGCGGTGTTGACCGGCGACGGCGTCTGGCATCTCGGTGGGCGCATCGTCGGCGCGGCCGGTGGTGGCTGTACGGCGCCGAGTCTGGGTAGTGCAAATCCGGATTGGTCGAGCCGCCTGGGCGAAGTCAGCGCAAGGCTTTGGCAGAAACCACAGGCAACTCGGCTGCGACTGCGCGTGATGCACCCGATGGATACCGGCCTGGTCGATGGCATACCGGCCTTTTACCTCGAGCGACTCGCGCTGCGCGATGCGCAAGGTGATGTCCTGAGTCGTTTGAAACTGTTCGAGCCGGTTGCCGAGAACCCGATGCTGACGTTCGATCTGCCAAAACTCGACAGGGTGACAATCGAAGCACGCGACAACAACGGCAACCCGGTGTCGGCCAGGATCTCGACCGGGCAGGGAGGCCGGTAGTGTTGGTATCGCGACGCGCTGTATGTTGGTTGGCTTGGGCGATGTTGCTGTGCGCCACCCAAAGCGTATTTGCTGCCCGCGACTATGCGCTTGAACCGCAGCAGGTCGCGCCGAACACCTATGTGCTCATCGGGGCCAATGAGCATTTCAGTTTCGCCAACGGCGGCAACATTGCCAATACGGGTTTCATTGTTACCGATGACGGTGTTGTGGTGATCGACACCGGGCCGTCGCGGTTGTACGGCGAACAGATGATCGCAGCGATTCGCGCGATCACCGAAAAACCAGTTGTACGCGTCTACAACACCCACCTTCATCCCGATCACTTTCTCGGCAACCAGGCATTCGATGCAAGCGTGTTGGCTGCTCTGCCGGCGACGATCGACGGCATCCGGCGCGATGGCGATGGTTTCAACGAGAATATGTACCGCCTGTGCGGTCCGTGGGAGGCGGGAACACACGTGGTCGCACCAGCAATAGCGACCGCAGACGGCGTTGAACGCATCGGCGGCCACCGCTTGCGTCTGCTGGCGATGACGGGCCACAGCGATGGTGATTTGGTGGTGTTCGACGAAACTACCGGTGTGCTGTTCGCCGGCGACCTCGTCTTCAACGGACGCACACCGACCACGCCGCATGCCGAGATTGTGCAATGGCTTGCATCGCTGGACGCGCTCGATACGCTGCCGTTCAAGGTGCTGGTTTCGGGCCACGGCGCTGTGGCAAGCGACCGCTCGCCGATCGATCTAACCCGCCGCTACCTGGTCTGGCTCGAGGCGACACTTGCCGAAAGCGCAGAGAAAGGTCTGGATATGGCCGAGGTGTTGTCCGTAGTGGTGCCGCCGGCCGATTTGGCGTCGCTGGACGTATTCGCGTCTGAGTTTGAGCGCTCGGTTGCCCATCTTTATCCGGCCTACGAGTCTGCGGCCTTGCGCAAAGGACAAGTCGAACAGGTTCTCGAGTGAAGCGCGGGGCAGTGTTGTTCGTCGCCCTGTCATCGCTTGTCATCACCGATGTGCCGGCAATAGCATCCGATGGCGGGTTGTTCTCGCCCGACGGTTATCGCATCTCCCGCTATCGCGCCGCCTTGGTCGAGCAACCACCGGCGGGTCAGCGTATCGGAACGCAGGCGTTGCTTGAGTTGATCGAACGCGATGCGCCGGTGTTGGTCGACGTGCAGGCGGTGACCGTGCGCGGCGAGTCCGTCGAGTTTGGGCAGACCTGGCTGCCGTCTTCGCCCCGTTATCACTTGCCGAACAGTGTCTGGCTGCCGAATGTCGGCTACGGCGAACTGAGCGTCGAGATGGCGGATTATCTCAATCGTCATCTCGATCGCCTGACCGGCGGCGATAAGAACAGGCCGATCGTTTTCTATTGCATTGTCGATTGCTGGATGTCTTGGAATGCCGTCAAGCGCGCCGATGCGCTCGGCTACCGACGCCTGTATTGGTACGCCGAGGGTACGGACGGCTGGGAAGAAGCAGGGCTGCCTCTAGAGTTGGCGCAGCCGCTACCGATGGCGCCTCAGTGATAGGGTAGGCGGCACTTGAGGCACGCCTGTTCCTGAAATGCCACAGGCAGCGTCAATATTACGCATTGATCTGTACGGATTCTGCGCAAAGCGAAAAGCATCGACTGCCGCGCGAAGCGGGTCCGAGCGAATCCGGGGCCATCAAGATTTGCTAGGCTCGACGTGCGAGTGAATTGCGCATTGTCTATGAAACGGAGCATCTGCTATGGGAATGTGTCTGGCGCTTCACAGCGTGTCCGACAAGAATATCGAGAGGATCCTCGCTTCGCCGCCGTTGATCTGGCGGCTCATCGCGCCGGACGATCCCGAGATGTATCTGCAAAGCATGCCGAATGCGAGAAAAGGCTTTTTTGCCAGGTTGTTCGGTAATAAGCCCGCCGAGCCCCCACCGCCTTTGCCCAGCCTGGAACTTGGTACAGGTGAGGACGTGGAAGACGATCTCGACAAATCCTGGCAGGGGATTCATTACTGTCTCAACAAAACGGCATTCGAAGCCGAGCCGCCGATGGATTTCATTACCCTTGGCGGGCAGACGGCCGGAGACGTCGAAGTGGGATACGGCCCTGCAAGGCTACTCGACAGTGAGACCGTGACAGCGATTGACGAGCAGCTTTCCCGGATTACGATCGAGCAACTGCGTGATAACTACGATCCACGCGAGATGGATGCGTTGGATATCTACCCGAACATCTGGGCGAGAGACGGCGATGAAGGATTCGACTACATCGCAGAGTATTTTCAGACGCTGAAATCTTTTGTAGCACATTGCGCGACGCACAAGCTGGGGATGGCGGTCTACCTATGCTAGTGGCTACGTCCCGACTGCGTAGCGCGGTTCTCCCCCTGCGGTGCGCATAACGCAATAGCTCGTTATCGCGTGCTCAATGTAGCTTGATCGAAGGATGCACACTGCGGCGGAACATGTGTCCGGCGGTTACCAATGCGGTGCGAAAGATGCCGAACAACGCGACCTGGTGCATCTTGTACAGTGACAGATAGACCAGGCGTGCGACAAAGCCTTCGATCATGACCTGGCCGAGCAGGTTGCCCATCAGGTTGCCGACCGTGCTGTACTCGCCGAGCGACACCAGGGAGCCGTAGTCTTTGTACTTGTAGTCGGGCAGTGCCTTGCCGGCGAGCTTGGCACGTATTGATTTGCCGAGCAGTGTCGCCTGTTGATGGGCAGCCTGGGCACGCGGTGGCACGTTGTTGTCGTGGCCCGGCCAAGGGCAGGCCGCGCAGTCACCGAAGGCGAAGATGTTGTCGTCGTGCGTGGTTTGCAGTGTCTGCCTGACGACCAGCTGATTCATCCTGTTGGTTTCGAGTCCGGCCAGGTCTTTGAGGAAATTCGGAGCCTTGATGCCGGCTGCCCACACCTTGAGCCGGCTCGGGATCAGTGTGCCGTCTTCGGTCGCGATGCCGTCTTCGCGAACCTCGGCGACTCGCGCACCGGTGATGACCTCGATGCCGAGCCGCTCAAGTTCGGTGCGGGTGGCGGCCGACAATCTCGGTGCTACCCCGGGTAAGACACGGTCTGCAGCCTCGATCAGTTTCAGCTTGATCGCCTCCGGGTGCACGTTGTCGAGGCCGTAGGTGTTCAACAGATGAGACACAGCGTGCAGCTGTGCAGCCAGTTCAACACCGGTCGCGCCGGCGCCCACGATGGCGACGTCGAGCTGACCCGGTTCGAGCGGATGCCCCTGGGTCTGCGCCTTGATGTAGTTTTCGAGCAGACGGCGTTGAAAGTGCTCGGCCTGCTGCGTGGTATCGAGAAACAGGCAGTGCTCTTTCACGCCGGGCAAGCCGAAATGGTTGCTGACGCTACCCACGGCGATGGCCAGGGTGTCGTAGCCGAAATGCCGCTGCGGGATGATCTCCTCGCCTTCGTCGTTGATTGTCGGTGCAACCTCGATTTCGCGTTTGTCGCGATCCAGGCCGGTCATTTCGCCCAAACGAAACCGAAAATGGTTATGCGTCGCCTGCGCCAGATACTCAACCTCGTTCTCATGGGTATCGAGCGTTCCGGCTGCCACCTCGTGCAATAGCGGCTTCCATATATGGGTGCGACTGCAGTCGATCAGCGTGACTTCGGCCTTGCCTCGTTTGCCGAGTTTTCGCCCCAGATAGGTCGCGAGCGCGAGCCCGCCGGCGCCGCCGCCGACGATGACGATACGGTGGGGATTGGGGCTGACTTCAGTCATCGATGAACCTGTTGAGAAATCGCTGTCGGACAATAGACGGATTCGCTATGCAGTCGGTGTGCCAGTTCGTTGCCGGTCGGCCTTGTTCAACGAAATCCTGGTCGGCAGGCCGTAGCACGTGGCGCATACATCGGAGGTATGGTTTCGGACCGCGATGTACCTTTCCGGTTTCGCCACAAACTGCGAGTCCTCTGATCGGTCGAAGCGGAGTGAGTGGGGCAATTTCGACGCCTGTTTGTGGCCGGTGGGCGAAGGTGAGGGTGCGGGTGATGACATGGGACGGCTTAGTCAGGTACAGACACTCGAAAGGTCGGGTGTTGATTCCGACGATCGTCTATCGAGACATTTGGACGAAGGCAGTTTTGGTGCCGCCATCGCCGACAGGCAAAGAGCATCCGCATCTGTGAACAGTTACATCCGGTGCCCCGTATAAAGCGTCGGGCTTTGCGCATTCGGGCATCACGTTGTGAAAAGCCGGGTTTGATCTGACAGTCGGTGTCAGATTGCTGGGTCCGCTCCGCGACCAGAGCAGACATGACTCTCGACTAAAATGTGGTTTGCTCCCCTTGCTCTCCAGGACTATTTCAGAGGCTCCTTAGGGATTGCTCTCGGGTATGGGGATTTTTTGGCGACCTTGAAATTTTGCGGATCGGCCTGGCTTTGACCACTGTTTTTCGCGTGACTATAATGACTCTACCAGTGACTAGGAGCATCTCCAGTCGTTCATCTGGTCCCTAAGTGCCATTAAGGTAGTTTCTTCTGGCTGCCCCCTAGCGGGGCAGGTGGTTGAAAATTCGGCACTTCTTACTTCGCCCTCTCTCCCGCATTCACTTTTCCCCTGTAGATCGCTCAGTGTTTGCTCGTCGTTAGCTTCGCTGCGACAATCCTTATAGCTGGAGTAGTTGAGCTTTTTATAATGGCAGAGATAGACCCTCAAACTAGGATTAAACGTGGGCAATCGGACTCTAGAACAGGCCTTCAATGCGGTTTTCCATAAAAAGGATAGCTTTGAGGGTTTCCTCACGCTTGCTCGGGAAGACCATATAGAAGAGTTCCATTTTAAGGATCGAAAGATCTATAGAACATCTAAGAAGTACAAAAGCTACTTAAGGTTCTTAGATAAGGTAGTGTTGCGACACTTGGCAAAAAATAGCGAAGTCGTTCACTCATACATTAAACAGCGAAGCGTGTTAACCGCTGTCACCGCTCACGCTGGAAACAGCGCGTTCTTTTTGACTGATATAAAATCATTTTTCCCTAATGTGACGACAGCAGACGTAGAAAGAGTCCTTTCGAGGGGCAAAGAGTTGATTCCGATATCGGATTTTGATACCCACATTCCGTATTGTGCCCAACTCATGACTTGGAATGATTCAATTCCAGTGGGCTTCCCGACTTCCCCGCAGCTAAGCAATGCCTTTCTCTTTGAGTTCGATAATGCGTTGCTGAAATTTTGTGAATCAAGAGGCCTGACGTATACGCGTTATTCCGATGACATAGTTATTTCTAGTGATGACAAAGAGGCATTGTTGTCTCTTAGGGACTCGGTCCAAGAGCTTCTTCATACCCATGCATCCCCCAAGCTGCTCATTAACGCTGAAAAAACCCGAATAACCCACATTGGGAACAAAGTCAAAATACTTGGCCTGATTATCACTCCAGATGGTCATGTGACCATAGATTCAAAATACAAGAAGACGCTTGAGAGCATTTTACATTTCTACACGACTGATAGGAGTCGGTATGACGATCTATTGAGCAAGCGCTTCGATGGCAAGGAGCATTCCTTATTCGGGCTACTTCACTACGTTAAAGCTACTGATTCTGCATACCTTGAAAAGCTTCAGAAAAAGTACGGAGTCCTGGCTTTGAAAATGCTCATGGAGGAGAGGTGGAGTGACAAGGGATAAAGTCTCCTTACGCAGCGTAAACAATGTTAAAAGTCTAGATATCGAGTTCGAATACCCTGACTCAAGAATAATTGTCGTTACAGGTAGAAATGGGGTCGGAAAGACTACTGTCATCAAGTCTTTTGGGTTGCCATCAGAACCAAATATTTTCGCAAAGACCTCGGGTGAGGACGCGCTTAGTGGCGCAAGCCAGGCAGCGTTTGAACTTAGCGAGATGAAACCATTTTCCTTCAACTTCAACCCAAACCTTAGAGCATTCGACTCCAAGGATTCGATTCCTGATGCCAAAGAGGTTGTTGCTGAGTTACCAATACCTTATGGGTCCAGGTTTCAGCAGTTCGCGAAAGTTGCTAAATTTGACAATGACTTAAAGGTTAACATTGCATCGAGCGATTACGAACCTGCGACTGATTTGATTGGTTTCTTGTCAGAGGTGTATTCCTCAGGAAAGTTTGAAGATTTATTAGCAACTAAGATAGGAACTGATGAGTTTTACTTCATCTTAAAGGATGACGACTACTACATAAGGGAAGATCATTTTAGTTCAGGAGAGTTTTTTCTTATCCAGCTTTACAGGCTAATTAACTCTGGGGCGGATCTGATTCTTGTTGATGAGCTCGACGTGGCTCTAGATGCGGTCGCGCAAGTTAATCTTTATGCGGCAATCAAGCCAATTCTGCAAGCGAACAATTCCAGGTTGATTGTTGTCTCACACTCGTTGGCGTTTTTTTCTACGGTAGATGAGGGTGGCTTGTATTACCTGGAAAAAATAGGAGAGGAGGTCTCGCTTGAGGCGCGATCGTTCGGGTATGTGAAGTCGGATTTATTTGGGTTCCGTGGGTATGACCGATATATTCTAACGGAAGACGCGGTACTTGAGGGGTTCATTGAATTCCTAATAAGGCACTTTTCAATAGATTGTCACTACCGACATATCACTATTGGCGTGGGAGGGGTTCATCAGCTGAAAATGATCGTTGAAAAGAACGACGACCAACAGATCTTCGCGAATTCGGACAAGGCGCTATGCATCGTTGATGGTGATGTTTATCCAGACTTAGAAGCTGAATATAAAGGGCCCACAAAGGTGCTTTGTACGCATATAGATGATCTAGAGAAATATTTGTATCTGAATCGAGAGATGTTAATCGGCAATGATTTATTGCCGGACTATCCAGAGTCGAACAAGGAAAAAAAGGCCTCAAAAACGTATTGGAAATGGTTGACTCAAATAAAACACGTTAGTGTAGAACGCCTTTACCAGATCATTGTAGAATCAGACGGTGTCGATGTGGAGCCGTTAAAGAAGAATATTCAGAGATTTGTTGGGCAATAGAACCCCCAATAGATTAAATTCGCTTATCTTTTCATTTTTGTCCACTCGGTGAATGTCTGCTATTGGCCGAGAGCAGGCGTAGGTTTTGAATCCACCTGAAAGCGATTGTCAGATCAGACTCCGACTGTCGCAAGTCAGTTCTGACGACAGAATTTGCATCAATCTCTCGTGTTACTGCTGACTTGCCACTAGTCGCCGGCCGACCCGATGCTTGCGTAGCGTAGTTGGGTTGGTGAACATCGCTGTTTATTCTTCGCTTTTGAACCCTTCCTTGGCATGTGAACCATCGCAGAAGGGTTTGTTGCTCGAGTGTCCGCAGCGACACAATGCCACTTTCTCGCCGCGCCAGGCAGCGCGACCGCTACCTGCAAAGATCACGACACCGCCCTTGAGCATGAGTGGCCCGTCTTTGAGTGGTTCGATGTGCAGTTCACCGTTCGGCTCGTGTGTACCCGGGCCTTTTTCGCCGACCGCGGCGGTGTCTTCAAAGCCCGCCTTTTGGTGGCTGTTGTCGCAGAACGGTTTGTTGGTCGACTTTCCGCAACGGCATAGGGCGGCACGGTAGCGTATGCCGGGCATATCGTCGGGTGCACCGTCGATCGCCAGATCACCACTGACATACAGAGGGCCGTTGTAGACGACGAAAACACTATTCTCGGTCGGTAATTGTTCGACCAGACCGCCTGAGGCATCGTGTACGCTCAGGGCGCCGCTCGGACAGCGTGTGCAGATGTCGACGACCTCGTCGGGTTGCGATTTGTCGGGGATGCACCAAGGATCGCGGCCGCCGACAAACAGCTCGCCTTCCGATTTGCCGCATTCGGCAATACCGATGCACAGGCGTTCGTCCCATGACACGGTGACCTCTTTGCCTTCGTACTTGGTGATCTCGTCGCTGCTCATTGTGCTGGCCTCTTGGTTGCTTACCCGGGGTTTGTTGCGACGATGAACGCAGCATCTGTGCCACTGCAGGATTCGCTGCCGGGTCTTTTCGAAGGCCGCATCGCGCGTGAGATTCCGAGCGTGCGCCGACGTTTACGCGGTCGAATGGACCGTATCGGCACGAAACCTCGCAAAGGCCGTTGTCGTAAATCAGCCGGATGCGGTCGATATGAACAAAGCGTAGACGGCGGCCGGTCTGTCGCCAACGTTACTTTGGCTCTGCCGTGCGGCATTCCGGATTGCCAACAGGCTCGGCTTGCGAGGGCACGTGCCTTGCAACTTGACCGTCAACATCGACCGCAGGTGCGGTATTCAGTGTGCAAGAGCGGCGCGCGGCGCGTGTGTCTCAACGGTCTTCAGCAGTGGCCTTGCTCGCAACTCATCGTGCCGCACCTGCTGTTGCAGGCAGGCCAACGACTTGAGCTAGGATGACATCAGCTTGATGTTCACCGAACCACAACAGGTTCCCGCCGCTGGTTGCCAGCCTATAACAGGCGCCGGCGCTCGTGGCTGGGCTTGTATTTTTGGAGTAGCGTGAACGCGAGGCCGCTTTAAGCAGCTTCTCAACATTCGAGGTATTGAATCCATGTTGGTGACATTTTCGACCCCCGCTTATGCAGACATCACCATGTTCGGCGATGTCGCCGCGCATTTGCTGAAGCTGATGGGGCACAGCGGCACGATTCCAAGTGCGTTGCTCGCCGAAGACGTGCCGGCTGCGCTGCAGCGCCTGCAGGCGGCTGTCGACGCCAATCCCGATGAGCCGGCGCCATCCAAGCACGAAGACGACGAAGACGACGGTGAGGCCGCTGTCACGCTGCGCCACCGTGCCATGCCATTGATCGAGTTGTTGAAGTCGGCGGCGCGCGACGAGGTCAACGTGATGTGGGACAAGAACTGACGCGGGCTCGCCAACGACAGCGCCATAAAGGCGCGGGCTGGCCGTGGCCTCGCTTGCATCGTCGAAACGCGCACCCAACCGCACCAAAGCTGTGACGCAAGGTGAATTATCTATCGTGTCGACTGCCTACACTGTCATTGTCATCTCCGGCTTCGTTGTTCTCAGCAGTGGCGCGGGGGCGTGTTATCCGTAGTCTGATGAGGTAGTGATGTCTGGTGTAGCGTCGGTTGCGGTATCCGATCAGGGTGATACCGATGTGATCTCGGCTCGTGCCAACACGCGGGCGCTGATCGAAGAAAAGAAGGTATTGCTGCTCGATATGAACGGCACCTTTATGTTCGGTGAGGATCGCTTCGGTCCTGACGAAGACTATGCCGCGCATTATGCGGCGCTGGGTGGCGAACTCCCTGCGCGCCAGGTGAACGCCGCAATACGGGCGATCTATGCCTACCTGGACGTGCGGTATCCGGACGAGCAGTACCGCCACTGCTTTCCGTCGGTCGAGACCGCGATTCGCGATCTGTTCGGGCAGCAGCTCGTTGCCGACGAGGTGCACCGAATCGTCAACACATTTGCCTTTCACGAGCTGGGTTATATTCCGGCTGCCTATGCGCAGGCGCTGCACAGTCTGAATCGACGCTTCACATTGGCGGCCATCGTCGATATCTGGGCGCCCAAACCTCTGTGGCTGCGCGAGTTCGAGCGTGCCGGGGTCGTCGATCTGTTCGCGGCGTGTTCTTTCTCTTCGGATCACGGCGTGGTCAAACCTTCACCGCAGCCCTTTCTACACCTCTTGCGCGAACTCGGCACGCAGCCCGATCAGGCGTTGGTGGTCGGCGATTCGGCGCGTCGCGACCTGGGGGGCGCGAAGGCCGCGGGGATCGATTGCGTTCTCGTAGGCAGGGCAGAGCATGCTGATGCCGTGGCGAGCTTTGCCAACCTGCTGCAGTTGTGCGACTTTGTCGAGGCCCCGGCCTAGCAGACTGGTTCTGCAATCGCGGGCGACCTCGCACTCTATTCCCGGAGAGCCCCGCAATGAAAGTCAAACTGGCCCAAACCGAGCGGGACATCGACCGCATCAGCCCGGTGATGCGCGAACTACGCCCAGCCTATTCGCATGAAGACCTCGTGGCGCAGATCGAAAAGCAGCAGGCCTTCGGTTATCAGCTTGCTTTCGTCGAGCTGGGCGATGCCGTGATCTGCGTCGCGGGCTTTGTTATCGGCCACAAATTGGCATGGGGAAAGCATATCTATATCGACGATCTGGTGACTGCCGAGGCGCATCGCTCGAGCGGCGCCGGCGGTCTGCTGATCGATTGGTTCAAACGCTATGCGGCAGAGCAGGGGTGCGGGCAAATTCATCTAGATTCGGGCGTACAGCGATTCGGCGCGCATCGCTTTTACCTGCGCGAAGGGTTCGATATCAACAGCCACCATTTTGCGATCTCCGATCTCGACCAGGCCGGCGCGCGCCGGCGTAGCTGATCCTCTACCTCTCGGTCGCGAGTAGCGTCGCCCGGTCCTCTTGTCCTGATTATGTTGGCTGCAGACAAACAGTTGTGCGGCAATTGAGGGTCTATTTGCGCCTTGTTGGTTGATCTGCATAGGCGGTCCGTCTGCCCATCCTTCCGCCAATCGCCCTCACAGCGTGTGTTCTGCGTCGATGGCCCGGCTTTTCAGCTTTTAGGCACACCAATTGCTCTCTCCGTTGGTATTGGCCGCCAAATGGCGAGACCGGGTCGTGAGGGAGCTGCTTGATCCTGTATCGACTGCCGATCTTCCCAAGCGGTAAGCACACTGCAGCGCCGCCGGTTACACGAGTGACTGAAAGGGTGGGGCCGTCTGGCCGGTCCCTACCTAGAGAGCCCGTTGAGGTCTTGGAGAGAACGAATGAGCACAGCACCACATCTTGTTATCCCCCGTACCCAGGTCGAATTGCACGCCCCCTATCTGCTGCAAGTGGTCGAGCCGCATGCGGTGTCGACGGCCGCTGAATGTCACGAGTTGGCTGAGTGCCTGATCGAGGTCTATGGCGTCACAGCCGACGAGGCAGACGAGCTTGCCTCGGCTTACTTGGGTGACCCTGCATAACCGCGCGCTGAAGCTTCTGCTTTGCGCGGCATCGCCTGACCATTATTCGGCGTGAAGTTTGCGGACCATTCCCGCAGGGTATGTGCGGCAGACTGGGTGCGCGCGGCGCCGTGGATGTCGGCAGTCGAACGCTGCCGCGACAGGTGATTCTTTTCTTTGTGTCGAAATTGCCGCGGCAGTTCGTCGTCACGACGATCTTCCGCGTTCCGTTTCCGGCCATCACGATGGGTTGGCCAGCCTGCAGTCCGTTCTCCGAGCATTGCGCCCGCACGCGGCCGATGCGTTATCTACGAAGTCTCTTGTCATTGCAGTCGACCTTCATCGGCGTTGCCGACGACGTAGAGAGCGGCGATCGTGTTCAAGCGATCGGTTGCCAATAGTAAAGGCCCCCTCACATGCGGAGCTGATATGAGCGCCACAGAGATCAAGAAACTCGAACGTCTTGCATGGTTGCTCGACAGCTCGATTCGTGTGCCCGGTACGCGCTGGCGGATCGGCTTGGACGGCCTGGTCGGTCTGATACCGGGGGTGGGGGATCTGTTGGCTGGGGCCGCATCCAGTTACATCCTCCTGCAGGCGGTGCGTCTCGGCGTACCCTGGGCGGTCTCTTTGCGCATGGCACTCAACATTGTGCTGGAGAGCCTGGTCGGGGTGATACCGGTGTTCGGCGATCTGTTCGACTTCGCTTTCAAGGCCAACCAACGCAATGTGCAATTAATGCTCGATTACTTCGAGCAGCCGGTGCCGACCAATCGACGCAGTACGACGGTGCTGGTGATCACCGTGTTGGCAATCGTTGCCATGCTGGTGCTGATTGTATGGTTGTTGATTGCGTTGCTTGCTGCGTTGATCGCTGCGCTGAACTGAGAGAACGGTTGCGGATATGCGGCAAGGGCGGTGCAAATACACCGTTGCATTGCGATCTGGTTCCGTTCGATTGCCGAGAAAGCGCCTGTTGTACGTCTCGTTGTGCGTTGCTTGGCCTGGCATAGCGATTGCTCCTTCAGTGATGAGTATCAATGTCACACAGACGTATAGGAGTGGGCCATGAACGAGCCAAACGAAATCAACGACATCAACGATATGAAGAGCAAGCGCAATTATTCGGAGCGCGCGACATCGGCTGCGCACGACGCCGTCGACCGTGTCGGGGCGCAGGCCTCCAAAGCGGAGGAGCATTTGCGCGCCACAGCCGAAGACGTGCGCCGACGCTCGGGTGAAATGCGCGATCACGCTCGGTTCATGGGCGAGGACGCAAAAGTTGCCACGACGGACTACGTACGCGATCGCCCTCTGGCCTCGCTGGCCATGGCATTCGGTGCAGGCGTGCTGTTCTCTATCCTGACCCGTCGCCGCTGATAGCGAGCCGACAGGCCAGGCCAAACCCAGGTGCACATCGCACCCGAACCCTACAGGTTCGAAGTGCTCGGTCGGCATCGCTGCCGGCTGAGTGCCTGACGCATTACATCCAGGAGGAAACACCGATGCAAAGCCAAACGCTGGACGGCGAACGTCCACTTTTCAGCGCCGTCAATGAGTTGAGCTATGCCGATATCGCTTATCGCGTTCAGGAAAACGCCGGCGAACTCGGTCTTGCCGTGAACGATGAACATCTCGCGGTGATCAACACGCTGGTCGATCACTACCGCCAGGATTGTCAGCAGCAGGATTGTCGCGCCGCGTCTCCGCATATGCGTTACCTGATCGACGAATATAGCGATCGCGGCGGCAGCAAGTACCTCTACCAGTTGTTCGACCAGGCGGAGAGTGCCGATGAACTCGGCGTACTGACCTTGATCCACCAGCTGGCGGGACTGCCTTCGCTCACGCATAACGAAGACGAGGGTTTCGGTACCGTCATCTGACGGCATGCGTAACGGTCCAGCGAGCGCCGGCGCGCCTCCGTCTAATGAGGTCGCGCCGGCGTTTTTGTCGACGGCGCTCGTCTTGGGAATCTGCTGTCTTGCGCTTCAGACCGGCGTTCGCGTCGGTCGTCGTCGCGATCTAACACGCGCTCTGTACACGGAAATCATGCCGTTATGTCGTAATGACATTCGACGGACAATGGTTCTGTCGCAGCGGCGCCAGCGTAGGCGGCAGGCGAGGAGAGCTCCGCGGTAGAGCGATTGCCCATCCGGTATGTCACTGATTGCGCGACGCAATTGCCGACAACCTGCGAACTCCGGCCGCTGTTGCGCGTGCCTAAACCCCAAAAAACTTTCGCACTCAAGCGCGTCACACTCGAATTCCACCAATAGTCTAGCCTTAATCGAATTAGGAATAAGGCATGCCTATGACGCCTTTTAATTGGCTTGGGCATGACGATAGGATTGCATCTGTTTTTGCACTGCATCAATCCATCATGCTGATTACGCTGAAAAAAGGCCTGCAGATCCCTTTGTCCGGCGAACCTCGCCAGACAATTGAAGACGCGCCTGCGCCGAGCCGGGTGGCTTTGCTCGGCTACGACTATGTGGGCGTCAAGAAGCTGCCAAGCCTGGAAGTCGCCGTCGGCGACCGGGTTAAACGCGGCCAGGTGTTGTACCGCGGCAAGGCCTATCCGGAGGTCGTCGGTACCGCACCGGCAGCCGGTGTCGTCGAGGCTATCCACCGCGGTCACAAGCGCGTCATCGAGACGATAGTGATCAGGGTGGAGGGCGATGAAGAAGAAACCTTCGAGCAGTACGATGCGTCTGCCTTGGATGACCTGAGCATCGAACAGGTTCACGCCAACCTGCTGGCTTCGGGCCTGTGGCTAGGCCTGCGCACCCGACCGTTCACGATGGTCGCGCTGCCCGACCAGAAACCCGAGGCGCTGTTCGTTACGGCGATCGATACCAATCCGCTGGCCCCCGACCCTGCGGTCGTCATCGCAGCGGCCGGTGATGCCTTCGCCAACGGCCTGCGGGTGTTGCGCAAGCTGACCGAAGGCAAGACCTATGTATGCCGCGCCGCCGGTGCACAGATCGATGTGCCGACACTCGAACGCGTCGAGGTCGCGGAGTTTGCCGGCCCGCATCCGGCGGGCCTGGTCGGTACGCACATTCACTTTCTGCACCCGGTCAACATCAACCGGCTGGTGTGGCACATCGGCTACCAGGACGTGATTGCCGTCGGTCGCCTATTCACCACGGGCCGGTTGAATCCCGAGCGCGTCGTCGCGCTGGCCGGTACCGGCGTGCACGAGCCACGCCTGGTTCGCACCCTGATGGGCGTGAGCACCAATGACGTGGTGCTCGGCAACATCGATACCAAGCCCGAGCTGCGCGTGATCTCCGGTTCGATCCTCAACGGCAAGCATGCCGTGGGCAATACCGCGTTTCTCGGGCGATTCCACAACCAGATCACGGTCATCGAAGAGGGCAGGCAGCGCGAGTTTCTTGGCTGGGTGTCGCCCGGCAAGAACAAGTTCTCAGCGACCCGCGCCTTCCTGTCGAGCCTGGTCAAACGTGTCGGCTTTCCGCTGCATACCTCGCAGAACGGCAGCCCGCGCGCGATGGTGCCGTTGGGCCTTTACGAAAACGTGATGCCGCTCGACATCCTGCCGACCCAGCTGCTGCGCGCCCTGGTGGTCGACGATACCGAGACCGCCGAAGCGCTCGGTTGCCTCGAACTGGATGAAGAAGATCTGGCGCTGTGCAGTTTCGTCGATACCGGCAAACACGATTTCGGACCGATCCTGCAGCGCAATCTGCATGAGATCTGGAAGGAAAACCAATGAAAGGTCTACGCAAGTTTCTTGACCGCAACGAACGCCATTTTCTGCGTGGCGGCAAACTCGAAAAGTTTGGCGCGCTGTATGAAATGGTGGATACCTTCCTGTATTCGCCTTCGGCCGTTACCCGTACCGCACCGCATGTGCGCGACGCGATCGACCTGAAGCGCGTGATGATCGCGGTGTGGATCGCCGTGATGCCGTGCGCTTTCATCGGTATGTTCAACGTCGGTTTCCAGGCCAACTCGGCGATGGCGACGATGGGCATCGAGCAGATCGAGGGCTTCCGCGGCAGCCTGCTGGCGTTGTTCGGCGCCGGCAACAACCCGGATAGCTGGTGGGACAACCTGCTGCTCGGCGCGTCGTACTGGCTACCGATCTACTTGGTCACCTTTATCGTCGGCGGTATCTGGGAGGTGATCTTCGCCATCGTGCGCGGTCACGAGGTCAACGAAGGTTTCTTCGTGACCTCGATCCTGTTTTCGCTGACGTTGCCGCCGACCATCCCCTTGTGGCAGGTCGCACTCGGTATCTCGTTCGGCGTGGTGATCGGCAAAGAGGTATTCGGTGGCACCGGCAAGAACTTCCTCAACCCGGCACTGACCGGCCGCGCCTTTCTGTTCTTCGCCTATCCGGCCGAAATCTCCGGCAACGCGGTGTGGACGGCGGTCGACGGCTACACCGGTGCAACCCCGCTGACGCTGGCTGCCGAAGGCGGCATCGATGCGGTGCAGGCGGCCGGTTTTGAATGGAGTCAGGCATTCTTCGGCTTTATCCCCGGTTCGATCGGCGAGACCTCGGCGCTGGCCTGTCTGTTCGGTGCGGCGATGCTGTTGTACACCAAGATCGCCTCGTGGCGGATCATGGCCGGCGTGCTGGTCGGCATGGTCGGCATGACCTGGTTGTTCAACCTGATCGGCAGCGATACCAATCCGCTGTTCGCCATGCCCTGGTACTGGCACCTGGTGCTCGGCGGTTACATGTTCGCGCTGGTGTACATGGCGACCGACCCGGTGTCGGCAGCGATGACCAACACCGGAAAATGGATCTACGGTGCGTTGATCGGCCTGATGGTCGTGATGATCCGCGTGATCAATCCGGCGTTCCCGGAGGGCATGATGCTCGCGGTGCTGTTCGGCAACCTGTTCGCCCCGGTTATCGATTGGTTTGTCGTGCAATCGAACATTCGCAGGAGGGCGCAGCGCAATGTCTGATTCCGACACCAACAATGCGGCCGGCGGTCCGTTTGCCGTGTTTGCATTGCCCAATTCCGATCCACGCAAGGTGGTCGCCGTTGCGGTCGTGATGTGCCTGGTCTGCTCCTTGATCGTCAGCGCTGCAGCTGTCGGCCTGCGCCCGATGCAGGAGCGCAACGAATCGCTGGCGCTCAAGCGCGAGATCCTCAAGGTCGCCGGGCTGTTTCAGGCGGGTGACGACATCGAGGCCAAGTTTGCCAATCTCGATGCACGCCTGGTCGATCTCGAATCCGGCAACTATACGGACCAGATCGCGTTCGGTGACTTCGACATGCGCAAGGCAGCCAATGATCCGGAACTGGCGTTGAGCCTGACCGGCGAGCAGGACCTGGCGCGCATCCGTACGCGTTCGAAGATCATGCCGGTCTACCTGCTGCGCGACGGCGACAAGCTCGATGGCATGATCCTGCCGATCTATGGCTACGGTTTGTGGTCGACGATGTATGGCCTGCTCGCACTTGAGCCGGACGGTCGCACGGTGCGCGACGTGAGCTTCTACGACCAGCAGGAAACCGCCGGCCTGGGCGGCGAGGTGGCCAATCCCAAGTGGCAGGCGACCTGGACCGGCAAGCAGGTCGCCGACGAAAGCGGCAAACCGCGCTTCGAACTGGTCAAGGGTGGCGTCAACCCGAGTTCGGCAAACATCGAATACCAGGTCGACAGCCTGTCGGGTGCGACCCTGACCAGCAACGGTGTGACCAATCTCGTGCGTTTCTGGATGGGTGACATGGGCTACGGCCCCTACCTCGACCGGGTGCGCAAAGGCACGGAGGACTGATCGATGGCATCACAGTTCAAAAAGCTCGTTGTTACGCCGATCGTCGACAACAACCCGATCACGCTGCAGATTCTCGGCATCTGTTCGGCGCTGGCGGTCACCACGCAGCTGGCGCCGGCGATCATCATGTCGATCGGCCTGACGGTGGTGCTGATGGGATCGAACGTGATCATCAGCCTGATCCGCAACCACATGCCGAGCAGCATCCGCATCATCATCCAGATGACGATCATCGCCTCGCTGGTTATCGTGGTCGATCAGATACTCAAGGCCTATGCCTATGAGCTGAGCAAACAGCTGTCGGTATTCGTCGGCCTGATCATCACCAACTGTATCGTGCTCGGCCGCGCCGAGGCATTCGCCACGCAGAACCCGCCGTGGCCGAGCCTGCTCGACGCACTCGGTCATGGCGCCGGTTACAGCGCAATCCTGATCAGCGTTGCCGCCGTACGTGAGTTGTTCGGTGCCGGCACCCTGCTTGGCTACGAGATCCTGCCGCTGGTCAGCAACGGCGGCTGGTACAAGCCCAACGGTCTGATGCTGCTGGCGCCCGGCGCGTTCTTCATCATCGGCCTGATGATCTGGGGCATCCGTGTGTGGCGGCCGAAGCAGAAAGAGGCGCCGGACTTCCGCATCGCCGATGGACAGACGGAGCACAGCTGATGGAACACTATCTGAGTCTGTTCTTCCGTGCGGTGTTCGTCGAGAACCTCGCGTTGTCGTTCTTCCTCGGCATGTGCACCTTCCTGGCCGTATCGAAACAGGTCAAGACGGCGATCGGCCTGGGTATTGCGGTGATGCTGGTGCAGACCATCACGGTGCCGGCCAACAACGTCGTCAACACGTTGTTGCTCAAAGAGGGCGCCTTGGCGTGGCTCGGCCTCGAAGAGGTCGATCTGTCGTTCCTCGGCCTGATCGTCTACATCGGCATCATCGCGGCGATGGTGCAGATCCTCGAGATGGTGCTCGATCGCTATTTCCCGGCGCTGTATCACTCGCTCGGTATCTTCCTGCCGCTGATCACCGTGAACTGCGCCATCCTGGGTGGCTCATTGTTCATGGTCGAGCGCAGTTATGACTTCGGCGAGAGCGTGGTGTACGGCTTCGGCAGCGGGCTGGGCTGGGCGCTGGCGATCGTCGCGCTGGCCGGTATCCGCGAAAAGCTCAAGTACTCCGATGTGCCGGCCGGTCTGCAGGGCCTCGGTATCACCTTCATCTCGGCCGGCTTGATGGCGTTGGCCTTCATGTCGTTTTCCGGCGTACAGCTGTAAGGGGGCGCTATGTTTGAGATCAGTCTTGGCGTCGTCGCCTTCACGCTGGTTGTGTTGTCACTGGTTGCGTTGATCCTGTTCGCGCGCAGCAAGCTGGTGCCGAGCGGCAACGTTACGATCAACGTCAACGGCGAGCGCGACATTGCCTCTCCGGTCGGGCCGAAGCTGCTCGGCGCGCTGGCCACCGACCATCTGTACATCTCGTCGGCCTGCGGCGGTGGCGGTACCTGCGGCCAGTGCCGGGTGAAGGTACTCGAAGGCGGCGGCGAGCTGTTGCCGACCGAGGCCTCGCACATCAATCGGCGCGACGCCGAGGCCGGTTATCGCTTGGCCTGCCAGGTGGGCGTCAAGCAGCCGATGAAGGTCGAGGTGCCGCGCGAGGTGTTCGGCGTCAAGAAATGGCAATGCACCGTGCGTTCCAACGACAGTGTGTCGACCTTCATCAAGGAATTGGTGCTCGAGCTGCCCGAGGGCGAAGACGTGCAGTTCCGCGCCGGCGGCTTTATTCAGATCGAATGTCCGCCGCATCGCGTCAGCTACAAGGATTTCGATATCCCCGAGCGCTTCCGTGACGACTGGGATCGTTTCGACCTGTGGCGATTCGAATCGGTGTGCGAGGAAGAGACGCTGCGTGCCTACTCGATGGCGAACTACCCGGACGAGAAGGGTATCATCATGCTCAACGTGCGCATCGCCACGCCGCCACCCGACCAACCGGATGCGCCGCCGGGCATCATGTCGTCGTACATCTTCAACCTGAAGCCGGGCGACAAGGTGACCATCTCGGGGCCGTTCGGCGAGTTCTTCGCCAAGGACACGCAGGCGGAGATGGTGTTCGTCGGCGGTGGTGCCGGCATGGCGC
Organism: Thiosocius teredinicola; assembly: GCF_002009425.1. Lineage (NCBI taxonomy): Bacteria > Pseudomonadati > Pseudomonadota > Gammaproteobacteria > Chromatiales > Sedimenticolaceae > Thiosocius > Thiosocius teredinicola. Next base: position 3,226,933 of record NZ_CP019936.1, on the reverse strand, counting down.
CGATGCGCTCGCACATCTTCGACCAGCTCAAGCGCCTGGCCAGTCAGCGCAAGATCACCTATTGGTACGGTGCGCGCAGCAAGCGCGAGATCTTCTATCAGGAGGACTTCGACAAGCTGGCCGCCGAGTGCGATAACTTCGAATGGCATGTGGCCCTATCCGACCCGTTGCCCGACGACAACTGGGAAGGCTATACCGGCTTCATTCACAATGTACTGAAGGAAAACCATCTCAAGGAACATCCGGCACCGGAGGATTGCGAGTACTACATGTGTGGCCCGCCGGTGATGAGCTCGGCGGTGATCACGATGCTCGGCGACCTGGGCGTCGAAAAAGACAACATCCTGCTGGACGATTTCGGTGGTTAGCGCTAAAAGGGAAGATGCGACGGGGGTCGGTCGTGGGTTGGGCCATGGCAGACCGGGGATCGTCGGATGCGAGTCGCCGATGGGTTGTGCTGCCAGCGGTTATTGATCAGGTAGCGATATGATTGAATGGCTTCTCACGATGATCGTGTTCCTGCTCGTTGTGGCGGGGATGGCGATCGGTGTCATCAAGGGGCGCGCGGCTATCACCGGTAGCTGCGGCGGCCTGAACCAGATCCCGGGCGTGGAATCGGATTGTGGCGGCACCTGCCGCGCAAGCTGTGAACGCCGCCGAAAATCGGCACCGTCTGAACCATGAGTGGACAACAATCAGCCTTGAAAAAAGGCGCTCGCGGAGGGATAGGCATGCTGCCTACGATGACGGCACGCGATTGCATGTCGCGTAAAGTCAACTCGCTCAGACCCGACGATGATGTTCTGGCGGCGGTTCGGGTGTTGGTTGAAAACAGGATCTCCGGTGCGCCGGTGATCGACAATATCGGTAACCTGCTCGGCATACTCACGGAAAAGGACTGCATGGCGATCGCGCTCAGCGCCGGGTATCACGGCGAATCGGGCGGCAAGGTCCGAGACTATATGAGCACCGAGGTGATGACGGTCGATGCCGATACGCCGGTGATCGAGATTGCCGAACACTTCGCCACCAAGCATTTTCGGCGCCTGCCGGTGTTGGAAAGCGGCCGGGTGGTGGGTGTCGTCAGCCGGCGCGACGTGCTGTGGCTGCTCGAACAACGCTCCAAGCCCGATCCGGGACGCGCCTGATCACCTCTTGATCCAGCTTGCCCAGCCTGTCGCCGTCGATAGGCTGATATCCGCCGCTTGCTGAACGTGTCGCTATTCGCTGACGAACGCAGCCGCTTCGATCGGCGAGATATCGCTGGGCGGGGTGGTGACCTCGCCGCACTGGCTCAACATCAGTTTGGGCGGATCGACCGAAAAGACAAAGGGTGATGCCTTGCGCAGGGCGCTGAGCCCCAGAATCTGGCGGCCTGTGCCGGGGAACACGGCCGCTTCGACATTATCCAGCCAACAACTGTTGCCGATACTCATGCGCTCGATCAGGTAGACGGGGACCACCAAGGTACTGCCGTCGGCCAAAATCCCTTCGATGTTGCGGACGAATTGAACCCGGTTTTTGGCCTTGAGCGTCGCCAGCGTCTGCTCGTTGATGGTCATGAAACCCGAGCCGGTATCGACCATCAGGTCGACATCACCCAGGCCATCGATCTGGCTGCGCACGTAAAAGGTCGCGGCCGAGCGTTCCTGCATGGCGACATGAGTAGCGAAATCGTCGAGAGCGAGGGCAGGGAAGCTGGCTGCGATCGTGGTCAGCAGGCACAGCGACAGGGTCCGAAAAACGCGTTGCATAGTCTGATTCCAGCTGAGACGTCCGATTCAGTTGGGCCGTGGAACCGCTCCCGGATCCTGCATATGACCATGGTCATACGCCATAAAGCCTATCCTGGAGAGCGTCCGTTATGCAAACGGGTATCGGCGCTGCGGGCGCTATCTGAAGCGCCGGCAGCGTTGGGGGAGACGTATTGGTCCGGTCGGGCAGCGCGCGGCTGCCCGGCCGGGGCGCAGGCCTACAGCGACGTGGCCTGGCAGACGTGCCGTTATTTCATCATGCGGTCAGAAGTCGGCGCGGCGGGAGCAAGTCCCTCTCCGGTGCCTTCCATCATGCCGCCGGGCTCGGTCATCGGACGCATTGAATCGCTGGGCGACGACATGCCGGTCGGTTCAAAGGCGCTGAACTCCGATTGGTCGAGTCGGTTGTCGCCGTTGGTATCGACGCGCTCCCAGTTCTCGCTAATGCCTTGGTCGACGGTCGCTTCGTCTTTGCTGACGTAGCCGTCCTGGTTGGCGTCAAGCGAGCCGAAGCCCGATGTCTCTGCGGCCGTGCCTGGCGGGGGTGCCATCGGCTCGGCCGCCATCTCGCCACCCAGTGGTGCCGCAGTGCCGGTGGCAGGCATATCTCCCTGGATGCCCACTTGAACCAGCTCGGCATCGTCGACACCGGTGTAGCGCGCTTCGTCAAAGGCGGGGCGCGTCTTCAGCTCATCTTCGGTGGCTGCCAACGGCGCGCTCAGCGTGTCCTGCTGCATCTGCATTTCTTGCAGCGGGATGGTCACCTTTTTGTCGCCGAAGCCGAGAATACCGCCGACCGATACGACGGCGTAAGGATCATTGCTGGTGCTGTCGCGAACGATGGACGTCACTTCGCCAATCGCCTCGCCGTGCGTATTGGTGATGTTTTTACCCACCAGTTCACCGGCGTTGATCGATGTGCCGGTGGTGGCCGCCTGTTCGTTCATCGGTGGCGCGGGTGTCATCTCATCGGACGCAGCCATTGCCGGTGCAATGGCGGCAACACTCAACGCAACACTGACTGCGGTAGCTAACAAAGTACGCTTCATGGTTTATCTCCTCTGTCGGTTCTAACGATGCTGTCCAAGCCGTTTATGCCAATGGCAGTACGCTCGGCTTCGCACCAACTGTGCCACTTTGTTCGACAGCCCCAGTTGCGAAATGACTTGTGACGCAATAGGCAGAATGGTCCATATCGGCAGAAATTCGAATTGTTTCTCAGGCTATGTGATGTGGTTCTCGATTGAGCGATGGTGGATATCTTTCGCGCTGGCGCATAAGCGCAGCCAATCCGTGATCTATTTGTTAGCGGAACTCGTTTCTATCAGTACCTGTTATCAAAAACAGATAACAACCTTTCTTTACGTTTCGCCGCGGAACCCTGCGAGCACGGTGTGAATAGCGGGTTTCGGTCAGCGATCAGGCGGGTTTGAGCGACGCCTGCTTTACATCCTTTTTCTCCATCCACGTAGCAGCACACAGCTGGCATTTCGCTTGCACCACCATTGCCGATTGAATTTGCAATCGAGATACATGAAAGGGAGAAAACCATGGAATACATCAAAGCCGAAAACAGCAGTGCGACAACGGTGCAGGATGCCCGCGACGACGCCATCGGCTGCATTCCCGACAAGGTTGCGTCGCCCGTTGTGCTGAGCTGGTATGACGAAGAGCGGGGCGAGTTTGCACCCGATATCCCCGGCGGTGATCCCAAGACCCGTTGGCGCGACTACGGCGTAAGTCTGGGCGGTGAATATGAGGTTGAAGTGAACAACCGGTTTCACTTCATTGTAGGTTCGGCGGACAAGTTCACCGAGCCGAAAATCAAGTTCACGAACGTCACAGACAAAAGTGGCCGCAAATACCTTTGCATCGATGTTGGCGACAAAGACTTTGGTAAGCGTTCGCTTGACGAGGTATACGCAGCCGGCGGTGGCAAAGGTGGTGTCTGACAGCCGGTAGAGGCGCGGCATCGATCGGATGAAATCCATCACCCGCCCGGTGCATCTCAACCCAAGACGGCGTTCCCGGCGGCAAGGTACACACGTGGCATTGAGCTCTAGACCGGCGCTGAGCGGCCTTTTCTTCCGCATCGGCATAGTGATTGCAAAAAGCCTTTTGTAACAGCGAAACGGGCGGACGATTGATGAACGCCGATTCGCCGATGGTGATCAACGCAAGTGACTTGCAGGAGAACAGCGATGCCGTATCAGACGATTCAAGACTTACCGGAAGCTTTGCGAACACACTTGCCGGTTTCTGCGCAAGAGATCTTTCGTCGCGCCTACAACGGTGCCTGGGACAGCTATGTCGAGGGAGGCGGCTTACGCCCCGCGAATCGTTCACGACAGGATGTGGCGCACAAAGCGGCCTGGCTGGAAGTCCGCCGTAAGTTCCTGAGTAAGGATGGACACCTGGCGAGGCGTTCTTCCGGTCAGCAATCGGCGCCGATCTAACGGCTATGTCGGTGCGCGCCTGAGACGAAACAACAGAAGGTTAGGAGGACACTATGTCTAACGCAGCAATACTCGGAGAGCAGTACCCGGCCAAACTCGCGGCGTTTCTGAACACCCCGTATGAAGCCGACCATACCGTGCATAAACTTGTGACCCAGGCAGATATTCCGCGACGACAGATCGACGTCGTCCAGCCCATGGATTTTGCGCTCGGCAGAAAGTTGGAGCCGGAAACACTCGGCATTGTGGAAACGGCAATTCGAGCCCACGTGATTCTCGGTGGCGTTGGTCTGGTCGTCGGACTTCTTATCGCCGGAGCGTTGGTTCTCGGCGGCGTGGACCTCGCCGTCTCCAGCCCAGGGTATACCTTCTTTACTCTTGGCATTCTCGGAACGGTGCTCGGCCTATTGGCTGGCGGTCTGGTCACGGCTCGCCCCGATCATCAGAAGGTCGTCACTGATGTGCGCGACGCTTCCGAGCACGGAAAGTGGACTGTCGTTGTGCATGCCGCCAACGACAGTCAGCACAAACGCGCCAAAGAACTGCTCAATGATGAGGTGAGCAACGTCACTGAGACGTTGTAGACCGGCACAGTCTATCCGGCAGTCTGTTGCGATTGCCGGATAGCAGCATGACGGCGAACGCTTTGATGGTTCGATGCATGCGGCGGCGCACGCTCACTTCGATTCAACGTTCAACGGGTAGCCCTGCCTCACACCATGCGGTCATACCGTTCTCGACGACATGCACATCGTTGAACCCGTTCTTCAACAACAGCCGGCCGGCCTTGGCGGATCGACGATCGGTCTTACAGATTATGGCGATGGGGCGTTCCAAGTAGCCGTTGAGTTCATCCAGGTGGCTTTCAAGCTGGTCGATGGGGATGTTGCGTGACCCTGACACGTGGCCTTGCTCACCGCAGAACTCGTCGGCCGAGCGAACATCCAGCAAGAGCAATTCGTCGCCGTCCGCCAGCCGGTTGCTGAGCGTCTGCACGGTCATCATCGGTTTCCGGCGAAGGCGAATCACCAGGCGTGGCACGAACAGCAGCGCGCCCACCAACGCCAAGCCGAGCAGCAGCTTCTGCGCGATATTGGCGTCGCCACTTACCGCCGCGTTGCCGAGGTGGCCGAGATAGGTATAGGCAGCGGCACCAGGGACCATGCAGATCGCAGAGGTGAGCACATATTGACGGAGCGGGATCCGGGTGAGCCCCAGTAGGTAATTCAGCAGGTTGAACGGGATCAGAGGCACCAAACGGGTCAAGGCCACAAACCGCCAACCTTCGCTGGCCACGCCGTCGAGCAGGCGTCGTGATATGCCGCCGGTTCGTCGGGCAATCCAGTCGCCCGCGATGTAGCGCGAAACGACGAACGCCAAAGTTGCGCCCAGCGTGGCGCCGGCGAGATTGTAGAGCGTACCGAAAACGGGCCCGAACAGTGCGCCCCCAAGTAAGGTCAACACCGAACCGGGAATCATCAGCACGGTTGCGATGGTGTACAGGACGATAAATGCCGCGATTGCCGCAGCACCGCCGGCGTCTACCCAGGTGCGCAAACCATCGACATGCAAATGATCACGGTAGACATATGCAATCGCGATAGCGAATGTAAGCAGTGCGGCCAGAAGTAGACGCTTGTACATGGCGGAGACGGCGGACGGGTGAACCTCGTGCCACGTTGATTCGCGGCTCACACCATGGTGCCACAAAGGGCAGGGATGCAGTAACTACCTTCGTCGGCTGGCAATGGTCGCGCACGGTCTTCGTTCTGCGGGTAAGGATAAGGCTTGCAGTGGCCAACGCGGTTGGCGTTCAATGGAATGACGCGTTCTGAGTGTTGCGGCGGCCGGAGATATGCCGGCGGCCCGTTTATCCGCGGAGAAGATCGGCCGATGCACCAGCACACACACGGCTCACATGGTCACGAGCATCATCATGCTCACGGCTCGTCTCGGCGTCTGCTCTGGGCCTTGGGTTTGACCCTGAGTTTTGCGGTCGTCGAGGCCGTTGCCGGTTGGTGGTCGGGTTCGCTGGCCTTGCTCGGCGATGCAGGCCACATGCTTACCGATACCCTGGCGCTGGGACTGGCGGCGGGCGCTGCGATGCTGGCTAAACGCAAACCTTCGGTGCGCCATTCGTATGGGCTCGGCAGGGCAGAGATTCTCGCAGCGCTGATCAACGCCGTCGCCATGGTGGCGATCGTGGTGTTCATCGTTGCCGAAGCGGTGGAGCGGTTTCGACAACCGTCCGCGGTCAACGGCGTCATCGTGATGGGCGTGGCCTTCGTCGGACTATTGATCAACATCGGCGCCGCCTGGTTGTTGTCTGCGGGTCATCATGGGCACGATCTGAACGTGCGTGCCGCGCTGCTGCATGTGCTCGGTGATCTGTTGGGCTCCGTGGCCGCTTTGTTGTCCGGCGCTGTGATCATGCTCACCGGCTGGACGACGATCGACCCCCTGCTGTCGTTGTTGATCGTCGTACTTATCCTGGTCTCTGCCCTGCGCATTCTGCGTGAGGCCTTGCATGCCTTGATGGAAGGCGTTCCCTTGCATCTCAACCTGGAGCGCATCGGTTACGCCATGGCAGGTATTGACGGGGTGGTCTCGGTGCACGACCTGCACGTCTGGTCACTGTCGGCCAATCGAACGGCGCTTTCGGCACACCTGGTGATCCACGACATGGCCGATTGGCCCAATGTGCTCGACCAGATGCGTCGGATGCTGGCGGATACCTTCGATATCGATCACGTCACCCTGCAGCCGGAAATGGACGGTCAAGTCGTGACCTGGCATCCGGCGGACCGGCTGAACGTGAGTCGACAGGGCGGCGTCTCGGATTGAGCCGCCGGCGCGCTCGCTTCGCCGCGCATGCCCGGCAAGAAGCAACACATCGGCGACAGCCATTGAGACGTGCCGAGCCGTAGTCCTGGCCCATCATCAGCAGGTCGAGCAGCGCCTCCGCTGACCCGACAATCCGGCACATGCCGCTTGTTGCCGGCCGAACCTAATGCCTGCTTGAACCGTGTCTAAAGCCGGCCCCGTACGCTGCCGCTAACGTTCCAATGTGTGCGAAACCGGGTTATCCCGTGTCCCTACGGAGGCCGTGATGGCAACTATGTTGTGGCTGCAAACAGGTGCCTGTAGTGGGGACACCATGTCACTACTCAATGCGCACGGACCATCGCTGGAGTCGCTGGTCGCGAACGGCGATATCCAGGTGCTTTGGCACCCGTCGATCAGTACCGAACCGACCAGCCACCTGGCGAAGTTGATCGAGCAGATCGAAAAGGGCGAGCGCGAGCTCGACATCCTGTGTGTCGAAGGCAGCCTCATCACCGGCCCCTACGGCACCGGCATGTTCGACAGCTTTCGTGGCCGAGCCAAGATCGACATCGTGCGGGCTTTGGCCGGGCAGGCACAGGCCGTTCTCGCCGTCGGTTCTTGCGCGGCCTTCGGTGGGATCCCGGCGGCGCCGCCAAACCCGACGGACTGTACCGGCATGCAGTTCACCCGCGACACGGCCGGCGGCATGTTCGATACCGCGTGGCGATCCAAATCCGGGATGCCCGTCATCAACCTCGGTGGCTGCCCGACGCACCCGCTGACGATTACCCGCACCCTGGCGATGCTGGCGCAGGGGCTGCCGGTCGAACTCGACGCGCACAACCGGCCGACCGCCTTCTTCAACCAGATGGTGCACCAGGGTTGCACGCGCAACGAGTATCACGAGTACGACGTGGAAGACACCGAATTGGGTGGCCGCGCCTGCATGTTCTTCAACCTCGGTTGTCAGGGGCCGACGACGATGGCCAATTGCAACAGTGAGCTGTGGAACCAGCGCAGCAGCAAGACGCGGGCCGGTGTGCCATGCTTTGGATGCACCTCGCCGAATTTCCCGAAGAACGGTGACCTGTTCCGAACCGAGAAGATGGGCGAAGTGCCGGTCACGCTTCCACTGGGTGTTTCTCGGGGCCACTACATGGCCTACAAGAATCTCGCCCAGGCCGCTGCACCTATGCGGGTCCGCGACAAGAAAATGGACACCTGATCCGGGTGGGTATGGCCAGAAAGACCGTCAACATCGAACTCAATCGTGTCGAGGGTGACCTCGAGTTCCAGGTAGACCTCGAAGGCGACCGCGTGGCCGATGCACGCTGCATCGGTACGCTGTTTCGCGGCTTCGAGCAGTTGCTGATCGGTCGTGCACCGAAGGACGCCTTGGTGATCACGCCCAGGGTCTGCGGCATCTGCGGTACGGCCCACTTGTTCACTACGGCGCTCGCCTTGGAAAGAATGAACGATGTGCCGGTGCCGGCGCATGCAACCATTATTCGAAACCTCTGCCTGATGGCGGAGAACGTACAGAGCGACATCCGGCAGACGTTCTTGTTTTTCGCGCCGGACCTGCTCAATCCGCGGTATGCCGATCATGCGCTTGCCCCGGCCCTGGAAAAGGCCTTCAAGCCGTTGCAGGGCAGTGTGGTTCTGTCTGCACTGGACGTGTCGCGCACCCTGGTCGAGATCGTTGCCATCTTCGGCGGCCAGTGGCCACATTCGACCTACATGATTCCGGGTGGGGTGACGCGGCCGGCGACGGTCAGCGACATCATCGATTGCCGCGAGATCGTCGACAAAGCCGTCCGATGGTTCGAGAAAGAAGTGGTCGGCGACTCGCTGGACAACTGGCTGTCTCTCGACACGGCCGAGCGGTTTCTCGAGTGGGTCGACGAACCGGCACACCGCGATACGGCGCTCGGCCTGTTTACCCGGTTTGCACGCGATCAGGGGCTGCACACCTACGGCGCAGGCACCGATCAGTTTCTCAGTGCCGGCGCGCACTACGACCCTGTCGAATGGCAGGCGCCTTACGGCGAACAGCGCACCTTGCTAGCGGGCGGCGTCTACGACGGCGCCACACACAAGATTGAGGCATTCCGCCCGGAGCTCATCACCGAACATGTTCGTCATTCCTGGTATCGCCCGTATCCGGACGGGCGGCATCCGTTCGAAGGGGAGACGGTGCCGGACTATCAGCCGGAGTCGGATCGCTACAGCTGGGCCAAGGCGCCGCGCTATGACGACCGGGTGGTGGAAACCGGGCCTTTGGCTGAATTGCTGACCGGCGGTGATGCACTCATCGTCGATCTGCTGAAGAAAGAAGGTGCCAATACCTGGTTGCGCCAGTTCGCCCGTCTGCGCCGGGCGAGTGTGTTGCTCGACCTGATGCGCGCGCAATTGAAAGCCTTGAGCCAGGAACTGAACAATCCGCACTATCTCGCGCCCGCTGATGGGAGTCTGGACGACGGTGATGGGTTCGGCTTCGTACAGGCTGCAAGAGGTACCTTGGGGCACTGGGTGCAGGTGCGAAACGGTGAAATTACCCGCTATCAAATCGTGACGCCGACTGCGTGGAATGCCTCGCCGAAAGACAGCGCCGGTCGCCACGGACATTGGGAACAAAGCGTTATCGGGTTGCCGCTGACCGACATAGACAACCCCATCGAGATCAGTCACGTGGTGCGTTCACACGATCCCTGCCTGGTATGCACGGTGCACTTTGTCGGCGCCGGCAAGAAGGTGCGTTATGGCGTTTGAGCGCAGCCACGTGATCTGTTTCGGCAATGAACTTCATGGCGACGACGGATTCGGACCGGCGGTGTTCGCCGCGCTCGACGCCAGGCAGCTACCCGATTCGGTTCGGCTTTTCCGTGCTGATGTTTCGGGGCTGAGCGCGATCAACTGCTTCGCCAATTGCGAACGGGCGCTGGTCATAGACGCGCTGCAAGGCTACGGGCCGGCCGGCTCGGTGCACGCGCTCAACCGAGATGACGTGCTTGTCGAGCAAAGCCTGAGCGGTCACGGCGCGGGTGTCGGTGCGGTACTCGAGCTGTTGCCTTCGGCACTGCCGTCGTTGCCCGACGTCGACGTGATCGGTGCCGAAGTGGAACGCGTGGCCGCATTTGAACCAGGCCTGACGCCATGTGTGGCAGCGGCGGTGCCGCTTGTCGTAGAGCAGGTCGTGCGGTGGCTGAACAATGACTAATACGCCGGCGACCCGCCTCATACCGGTACAACAGGTGCGCGCCGTCGAAGGGCGGGACGATCGATGGTGCGGGCATGTCACGCTGCCGGGAGATTCAGCATCGCGCCACGTACTCATCGTGCACCACAAGGACGAACTGATTGCGGTACCCGCGAATTGTCCGCATGAGGGTGTGTCACTCGCGAACAGCGAAATGGATGAGACCGGCAAGTTGGTCTGCCCGGCGCATGGTCAATTGGTTCCGATGGACGAGAACAACGAGAACTACCGGGTAAACGAGATTGCCGGTGAGTTCTTCATTATTCCTCCGGGTAGCTTCGTGGAAGGACGGTCAGATGACGAGCTGGTACGTCTGCGCCAGGAAGTGATCTCACTACGCCAGGCCAATACCGCTCTGCAAAGCCAGGTGCTCAATGTTTCCGACCAGGTCGAGCACGTGCTCGACGAGTTGTCGCAGAAGTCGAATGCCTTGCAACGACAAAGCGATGAGCAGCGCCGCCTGTCGGCGTTCGTCAACCGCGTGGTCGATACCATGGATGGCTTGCTCGTTGTGCTGGATGCGCGCGGGATGGTGATGCAGGTCAATGCAGCCGGCTGCAAGGCGCTGGGTTATACGGCGCAGGATCTCGAAGGCCAGTCGGCCGACAGGCTCATCGAGCCACAGCAACTCGCCGAGCTTTCCGTTACCGGCAACGGTTCCTCTTACCCTGAAGGATTGGTGTTGTTTCGTCGGACGGTGGGCGAGGACAGCATGCAACTGGAGGTCAACCTCCAACCGAAAAAGCATCCCATGCCGCACCCCCGGTTCCTGTTGCGCGGCTCACCGATCTACGACAGGGCGGGCAAGCTCGAAGGCGCCGTGATTGTCGGTTCGGATGTGACTTCCTTGCGTCAGCGCGAGCAGGCGTTGATCGAAAGCGAAAAGCGCTTCCGCGACTACTCGCAGGTGTCATCCGATTTCTTCTGGCAGACAGACGAATCTCACATCTTGTTCGGCACCGCCGAAGGTACGTCGTTGACGAATTCGGCATCTTCACCTTTGTCCCCGGGTCACCATCCCAAAGAGTTCGCGCCGCCCGAAGATCTCGACTCCAAGGCGATACCGTGGCGTGAACACCTCGACGATATTGCGGCGCAACGTCCGTTCCGCGATTTCGAGTGCCGCTTTCATGCCGAGTCGGACCTGGTCTGGATGAGCGTAAGCGGCAAGCCGGTTTACGATCGTCAAGGCGTATTTCAAGGTTATCGCGGTACCGCGAAAGACATCACTGAGCGCCGCCAGATGGAAGACGAGTTACGGATGCACCGCGACCATTTGAGCGAGATGGTCGAAGAGCGCACCTTGGATCTGCTCAAGGCGAAGGAAGAGGCCGAGCGTGCCAACCGGATGAAGAGCGAGTTCATTGCGAACGTCTCGCACGAGTTTCGAACACCGCTGCACGCGATACTTTCGTTCGCGGGTTTCGGCAACAAGAGGCTCAACGAGGCTCCGTTGGAAAAGCTCGGCTCGTATTTCCAACGTATCGAGGAAAGTGGCAGTCGCTTGTCGCGCATGGTCAATGATCTGCTCGATCTGGCAAAGCTCGAAGCCGGTCACCAACCGCCGGATCCCAAGCCGACCGATATCGTGGAGCTGGAAGAAAGTCTGCGTCGCCAGTTGGACGGCCTGATTGCTTCCAAGTCGATACAGGTGGACGTGCAGACGGCGACCGACAACCGCATGGCGGAAGTCGACCCGGACCAGTTCTCGCAGGTGATACTCAACTTGCTGTCCAACGCGATCAAGTTCACGCCGCATGACAGTCGCATCTTGATCAGGTTCGACGATGCCGCCGATACGGCTGCGCTGCGGTTCAGTATCGCCGACCAGGGACCGGGCATACCCGAGGACGAACTCGAGAGCGTGTTCGACAAGTTCGAGCAGAGTTCCAAGACCAAAACCGGCGCCGGTGGCACCGGGTTGGGACTGGCCATCTGTCGGGAGATCGTTACCCGCCACAAGGGAACGATTCACGCGTCCAACAACGAGGAAGGTGGCGCCACGTTCATCGTAGAGGTGCCGCGAGCAACCTCGGGTGAAGGCAAGGTGGCGCCGAAGAAACACGCCTTTCTCTTTTGACGATGCTGACCCTCTGGTCTGCGAATTCCGATTCATCGCAGACCAGCTCGCGCCTTCGCTGAAGCCTGAATCACGTCAACAACGACTGTTGCCGATATAAGTGGCATTGGATAGCGGCAGACGTCGCCCAAAAAATTTCTATCTGCAGTCAGGTTGACGAAGCGACAGGCTGGGACTATTTTTCCCAAGACAGGTTTTCTTCAAGGATGAAGAACAATGAGCAAGGTAGCTTTGTGCCTCGCAGGGGCACTCGTTGTATTTCTGCAAGGTGTCGCATTCGCCGACGCTAATTCCAAATGGTTGGGTCCTGACAAACAGGCATTGCTGGATACGCCTGAGCGACTGCCATTCTTTCCGCACCGCGCCAACACCAGTGACAATGCCGTACTGAGCAGCGGCATGTTCGACGACGCCGAGGTCTGCGGCACCTGCCACCAGGAGATCTACGCCCAGTGGCGAACCTCGGCCATGGCCAGGTCCTGGGACGATCCGATCTACCGGGCGCTGCTGAAGAAAGCCAGCGAGGCAACCGATGGCGCGGTAGATAACTTCTGTACCGGTTGTCACACGCCGGTAGGGCTGACGACCGGCAAGATCACCTCGGCGGTCAATCGCGCGTCGGTTGAAGAAACCGCTGAGTCGCATCCCATGCCAGGTGTGGATTGCGAGGCCTGCCACAACATCAATGCGCGCACCGGCATCGACAACGGCGCCTACGTGCTGGCGCCGCGTTCGCGCGGCGGGCGGCCCACCAAGTACGGGCCGCGATCGGATGCCGAGTCGCCGTATCACGAAACCGTCTACTCCGAACTGCATACCCGCAGCGATTTCTGCGGCACCTGCCATAACGTGACACATCCCTTCAACGGGGTTGCCATCGAACGCACCTATGACGAGTGGCTGGAAAGCGAGTACGCCGTGAAGGGTATCGATTGCCAGTCGTGTCACATGGCTGGCTTCAAGGGCAAGGCAGCGATCATGGGTCCGGAACGCGACGACGTCGCATCGCATTGGTTTGCCGGCGCCAACGCGACGTTGCTATCGCATTTCGGTGACGACGAGGCAGCGCAGATGGGGAGCCGCATGCTGCAGAGCGCCGCGCAGATTGAGATTGTCGAGCAACCACAATCGTTGGCCCCGGGTGAACTCGCCAACTTCACTGTCGAGGTTCACAACACCGGCGCCGGTCACAAACTGCCGACCGGCTTTCCGGAAGGGCGCGAGGTATGGATCGACTTCGAAGTAAGCGATGCCACCGGCAAGTCGGTCTACCGTCTCGGACAGGTACGTAACGGCCGCACCGAGCCCGGCACGCGCAACTTCCGTGTCCATCTCGGCGACAAGGACGGCAACGAAGTCGAGTACGCGGTCTGGGATGTGACCCACATCATTTCCGACAACCGGATTCTGCCGAACGGTAAAGCGTCTGCGGTGTTCGCATTCATCGTGCCGGAAGGTGCCGTCGGGCCGCTGAAAGCGAAGGCCACGCTGCGCTACTGGCCTTTCCCGCAAGGCTTGGTTGACGAACTGGTCGGCGAAGGAAAGGTAGACGTGAAGATCACCGACATGACGCGTACTCAGGTCACGGTGCCGATGGCAGTCGAACGCACGGCGGATCGCGTCGATGCGTCGGGCACGCCGCAGGCCGCCAGCCACGTCGGAAAAGTGTGCAATGCCGAAGGGAGCTGCTCTTAGCGAGGTCTCGCGGCTTGGTGGCCTTGAGCGCTGATTGCACGAATTGGCTGTGATCGAGCAGCGGCGTCGCAAGGTTTTGAATGGAATCTTTAACCGCGTCGGCGAAGACCGATGCCCAACTGCCGGAAGAGGGAAATAATGAAAAACGCATGTATGCATGGTACGACCAAGGCGCGCGGCTGCGGTCACGCCGAACTCGGTAGGTTCGGTGTAATGTTCAAAAACTGTACGAGTTGGGGTGTCGACTACTCGGAAACGCCGGGGCAATCGATCTCGCCACATGATGCTGCCGACATCGCATCGCGGCTTGGCTCAGCAGGCGGCTTGATGGACGGTAAACTCGAAGGCAACGACTGCTTCTCAAACGTGCCGGCGGGCTATACCTTTTTCGCCCAGTTCGTCGATCACGACGTGACGCTCGATGTAACGACCTCTCTCAGCGACAGCGACAAGCGGGCCGGTGGCGGCGACCACGAGATCGAGAAACTTCCGAACCTGCGTTCGGCGTCGCTCGATCTCGACTGCGTTTACGGCCTCGGGCCGGAAGCATCGCCCTACCTGTATCGCGAAGACGGCACCGGCGTGATGTCTACCGGTAACCCTGCCAATCCGGACGACCTGTATCGCAATGCCGAGGGGCGCGCGCTGATCGGCGATCCACGCAACGATGAAAACATCTTTGTTTCGCAGATGCAGTTGTTGTTCATCCGTTTCCACAATCGTTTGATGGCCGGGCGCTCATTCGAAGCGGCGCAGCGCGAGGCGCGTTTCCATTATCAATACATCGTCTGGAACGATTTCCTCAAGCGTATCTGTGATCCGAAGGTCTACGATCACATGAATACCGCGTTGCTCGACGCGTCGAAAAAGAAATGCGAAGGGGATGCGAAGTACGACCCGAAGGGCTTGTTCAATCTCGTCGATCACTGCGACAGAATCCTGATGCCGGTCGAGTTCTCGGTGGCGGCGTACCGTTTCGGACATGTCACGGTGCGCTCCAACTACCCGGTCAATAAAGACACGCCGGTCGTCGAATTGTTCGATGAACGCTTCAGTACGTTGGGTTTCTCAGCGGTGCCGAGGGACTTGGTCGTTGATTGGCGCTACCTGCTGCCGGTGGAGGCCGACGTTGCGCCGGTTATGACCAAGGAGTTCAACCACTTGCTGATCGATGAACTGATCAGCATGCCGGATCCGATCGTCGGCAAACGCGCCTCGGCCAACGAGCGCTCACTGGCGTTCCGCAATTTGTTGCGCGGTTACGTGATGGGCCTGCCGAGCGGGCAATGTGCCGCCCAGAAACTTGCGGACCTCGGGATACCGGTCAACCCGGCCCAGAACCTCGGCTTTGATGGCATCGAGGGTTGGGAGCATCTACCCGACCCAATGAAGACCAAGTTGGCTGCGCATACACCGCTGTTCTTCTATCTGATGCGCGAGGCGCGCGTGGCCGGCCATGGAAAAAATCTCGGCCCGGTGGGTTCGGCGATCGTGCTGAGAACGTTCGGTTCGATGCTGTTGAACTGCAAGACCTACCTTACCGAGAAGTGTCACCTTACCGAGGACGAACTGAAAAAGTGCGCACACCACGAAACGTGGCGTCCATTGGCGGAGATTGCCGGTGACTGCCAGCTCGAGCTGGCCGATATCGTGCGGTACGTGAGCCGGTAACGGACGGCGTCCGTCGAAACTGAGTTCGGCACCTTGGCGGCGCGGTCAACCTTTGGCGCGCCGCTTTTTTTCCGATCTCCGGCGGACGATGCGCTGGTGATACACAGCGTGCCAAACGATACCGCCAACAGGGCCAGACCCTGCGGATGTCGGGTCGGAACTGACGCCTGCAGCGCGCAGGGTTTTTGGCGTTTTTCGAGCAGGCTAGCCCAGCGGAGCGGTTGTGCCTGCCTGCGCGGTAATTGCGCGCCGGAACGAAGACCAGGCCAGGAAGCCCTACACCCAAATACCCGTTGCCTGGCAAGCGCGTCGCCACAAATTTCGCAACTTGCCCGGAATATCGGAAGAAATCGGCAACTGGCTCAAATTTCGTCTATATCCAAGGGTATTCGGCGTAGTTTTGGCGACTTGGTTCAAGTATCAGCGGTAATTCGGCAACTAGCATTGATCACGCTGAATAGGGGACTCAGCGAAACTGTCGGTCGAATTTACGGTCAGTAACGCTGATTTTCCGAATGACCGGTCTGCTGTGGATAGCAACTCATGTGTTTCGGGGGGACGCCGATACACGGGCTGTCCGTAGTGGGCCATGCGGATGATTCTGTAACGCTCCGAGCCACTTATGCAAGTGCGAGTCAATGCGCGCTGCGCAGGCAACGGCAGGCCCTGGCTAAGGTTTGCAACACCGAGTCGTGCTCGCGCCGGAAGGGTCGGGGTGTATGCCCTGTGGGCTGTGCGTGGCCTCGGAAAGGGGTCGCCTTCGCGGCTTTGTGCGCCTTGCCCAAAGGGCTTGCGGCGCGGCTGCGCGTTACGGATTCATCTGCATGGCCCACTGGCCGCCGCATGCACCGGTCCCGACTGACGACAAATTTCAAGGATTCGACAAGGTCGTTCTCACGGAGACGCACGGCACCGCGCTGGTGCCTCAACTGCGAGTAGAGTATGGGTATACGACTTAAACAGGCGGAAACCGCTAAGGAACTCGACGACGTATTTTGGGTAAGGCGCCAGGTATTTACCTTCGAAGAGGGGAAATTCGGCGGACGGCGGAAAGACGATATCTACCTTTCCGATCGCTTTGACAGCCATCCAAATTGTGCGAATTTGATCGCCTACGAGTACGACGAGCCGATCGCGACCATCCGGGTCAACCTGGAGTCCGATGTCGGGCTGCCACCCGAGGCGCTGTTCGACTTTTCGGAGGAAAAGGCACGCATTCGCGAGCAATGGGCAACACGCAGCAAGACCGAGCCCAAGATCACCAGCGCCGGCATGTTGGCGGTGCGCAAGGATTGGCGGCGTCGGCGCGACGTGATTCGTGCCTTGCTCAAATTGGCCTCGACGGTGGGCAAGTCGATGGGCGGCACGCACGTGTTCGTGACGGCCAATCATGAGAATGTGACCATGTACAAGCGCGTGGGTTTCACGCCGGTCAACGACAAAGTCTGGGTCGAGGATATCGGCAACTACATCATCCCGATGGTCTCGACCCTGTCGCGTATCCATGCCCGAACCGTCGGCAATGCGCTCGAAAACATCGCACTACTCAAATGTTTTTCGAACCAGTTTCAGCGCATGGTGTTTCGCGCCGGCGAGAAGATATTCAGCGAGTTCGAGGACGCCTCCGAGTGCTACGTCGTCGATGTCGGTCGGGTGAAGATCACGACAACCAATGCCGTCGATGGTCGCGAGCTGGTGTTCGCCGTGCTCGGGCCCGGTGAGATATTCGGCGAGATGGCCCTGATCGATGCCAAAACCCGGTCGGCCGATGCCACCGCTGAAACGGATACCGAGGTCATCGTGCTGCGTCGCGAGGATTTCATGCAGGGTCTGGCGGAACACCCCGAACGGCTCGACATCGTGCTCAAGTTCATTTCGGACCGCCTGCGGCGCACCGACGAGTTCGCCAAGTTGCTGGCCTACGGATCACCGAAACAGCGTCTCGATTTTGCGCTAAAGGGTTTTCTCGAGTCGGCGAAGCTCACCCACAAGGCGGATGGCACCAGTATTCTGCGAGCCGGGCCGGGCGAGCTGGCTGCCGCGGCAGGCACCGACGAGCGCGACGTATTGGACTTTCTCGACGTGCTTCGATCGCAGGGTTATTGCGAATACACCAGCAAGCAGATCCACTTCCTGCTGCCGTACAGTGACAACGCCCATCGCGGCAACCATCACTGAGGCCGGATTGGCGGGCTGTGGGCCGCGTACGCGGGGCCGCCAAGTGGCCAGGGGAGGGCTGCGTCCGGTCAAGAAACGGTAAAGAAAGCGCGGCATGATGACGCGATGTTGTCACTGTTTCTTAGCCGCTGGTTCTCATGGGCAAAGTAATCGGCCTGTTCCCCACGCCGGTGATGAAGGTCGATGGACTGATCTCGACCGATCTGGTTCAGGCGTTTCTCGAGAAGGCCCTTGCACCCGACCGCCAGAGCAACTCGGCGACCGATCTGCTATCGCATACCCAGATGATCGACCCCGGCGAAAGCTGGGAATATGCGCGGCTCAGCGAAGCGGTGGCACCGCACCTGGTTGCATTCGGCGAGCTGTTGTTCGCAGAACGTCTGAACTGGGCAATCAAAGAGGCGTGGATGAACGTCCTCGAAACAGGTGGCAGCCAGTTCATGCATACGCATGCCAACAGCTTCGCATCGGGGATTCTCTACCTGACCACACCCGATCCGTCGGCGAACACGGTGTTTCGCAAGACCGGTGGCGGCGGCGAGTTTATCTTCAAAAACGACGTGCCGCTCGACCATTACAGCAGCGATACCTGGGTACTGACCGATGTGCAGGCCGGTGATTTGTTGCTCTACCCGAGCTACTTGATGCACGGGGTGCCACCCAACGAGGGAGAACGCCGCGTTACCCTGGCGTTTAACGCCATCCCACATCAGCTGGACAGCCTGGGTTACAAAATCCGTTTCGGGCTGTAGCGCTTCGGGTTTGCGCGTCGTTTGGCGACCTAGTGGATCTTGCGTCGTCTACTCAACAACCACATTGAACGCCACTGTGATGCGCTCGTCTGGTCCGAAAAACGGATGTACCTGGTGCTGCATCCAGCCTGGAAACACGACCATCTGTCCCGGTCTTGGGTTGACGAGGAAGCGTCCATAGAGTCGGGTTTGCTCGGCGTAGCTCAGTGCCGCTCCCGGACGTGGATCGAGCAACTCGAGCTTTCCACTGAACGGGTGATCGGCCTCTGCGACCGGGTTGCCAGACACATAGTAGACCCCGGACCAAAACGCATTCGGATGACTGTGGACACTGTGGTACTGGCCGTAGCGCAGCACGTTGGCCCACCCTTCGATAGCGAAACGGATGTTGTTGCTAGCTGACGAATCGATGGCGACCGCGTGCATCAGCTGCTTGATGTGCTGTGAGATGCGGTCGTGCAATAGGCTCACGCATTCGGCATCGGTGTTGAAAAAGTCCGTGCGCGAATGCCAGCCGCCGACATTGCTGCGCTGGATACCTGGGTCGTTCGACGCCATCTCGGTGATCGTGTGCCGGAGCTGGTCGTTGATCGCTTCGGATTCGGGCCAGATGTAGTTCGAAATAGGACTCGCGAACAAAGGAACGATGGTCTTGGCGATGTCCAGCGGTTGTGCAGCGTCCGCTGCGGTATGTGCGGTCTCGGCACGAGACATACGGGGCTCCTGTCGTTGTTCAGTTACGCCGTAGCGTCGCGAGCAGTCGGCGTGCCTCGGTGCGCGCAGGTGCGGCCCTGTCGAGTTCGATGAGAAGCTCACGGGCGGCGCCGGGGTCGACCTGATTGAGCGACTCGGCCATGGCCAGCAACGGTTCGTACGCTGATCGAAAGTCTTCGCTGATGCGTACCACGTCGAGCAGCGGTGCGCGCGTCTTGGCAAGCATCGTTGGCAGATCGTCTTCGGCACTCACACCAATGCCGGCACGCAGGTAGGCGTCGCGCGCACGCCAGTAAGCGATAAGGCGCTCGTTGAATCCGGTATCGCGCGATGGCCGGTCGTCGGCGGGCAGGGTGCGCAACGCAGCCAGTGCGTCGACCAGGCTCACCAGGCGTTCGCCATGAGATTGCTTTTGTCGATAGGCGAACTGCGGTGCGCGGTAGGTCACCGTGGTCTTATCATCGGTATTCAGTTGGGCTTGTTGCGCGAACTGTCGTAGTGCTTCGCGGTCCGCGACGAAGCCGCCATACAGGGCGAAGTCGGAATTGAGCCGCAGCTTGACCAGTTCGCGTTGCAACGTACGCGCGTGTACGCGGTTAAGCAGGTAATCGGGCTGCATGGTCAGCGGATGGTTGGTACCGATCAATCCGACGATCGGCTGGCTGATACTGTTATGCGGTAGATAGACCTGGACGTTCGGAAAGCTCTCGCTGAAGGTTTTCGCGATCACTTTGAACGTCTCGAGATCCATCTGAAACAGCGGCAGCCACTGGCAGAAAAGACCGTCGTCGTTCAGGCGTTGCCGCACAGCGTCAAAATGCTCGCGGGTATACAGTGCACCGGCACCGTCACGCGACGGGTGGAACAGGTCAGCGATGACGACGTCGAAGGTCTTGTCGGTAGATACCACGAAGCGTCGGGCATCTGAGGACAAGAGACGCGGCGACTGCGGCCAGTCATTTTGCGCCGTCGCAGTGCCGAAGTACTCGAGCGTCTGCAGGCTCTCCGGCACCAGTTCCACTGCGGTGACATCGAGGCCCGGATGGTACTGCGCTGCGTTCAGCGTCATGCCCGTGCCGACGCCGAGATAGAGTACGTCGCGCGGTTTCGGATGCAGCAGCAGCGGGATATGTGTCTGCCGGTGATCTGCATATCCCGACGAGGTGCTACCCATGGTGAAATGGTTGTTGATCTTCAGGTAGCGGACGTCTTGCGCATCGGACACAACGGCTACCGAGGCCATCACGCCATCCTGGTAATCGAGAATCCGCCCGCCCTCGGGTACCTCAACGAATCGCAGCGGTGGCAACAGTGCCAGTGCAATCACTAATACAGCCGCGGTCGCGGCGGGGAACGTCGGGCGGACTGGCTTCGCTGCCGGCCACGGCAGAAGCAACAGATAACCCAGCGAGATCACGATCAACATGCCTTGCGGGCCGAGTGCAGGAAGCAACACGACGCCGGCCACCAAGGGCGCAATCGCGGCCCCCAGGGTGTTGACGGCGAGCGCCCGGCCAAAACCGAAACGTGCGGTTGCAGACTGGGCGAGGTGGCTGAACAATCCGCCCATCGCGATCGTGGGCAGCAGGAAAACAGACGCTGCCACCAGCAACTCCGCGCCGATGGCGATCGACGAGGTTCGCGGCAACGCATAGGTAATCGCATCGTAGACGTTGTCCGACAGCCATAAGGCTGCACTGCCCAGCAGGCAGCCGATCGCCGTCAGGCCCAAAAGCTTTCGCAACCTGGATCCGTAGTCATCGTCGGTTGCATATCGTTGATAGAGCGACGCGCCGATGGCGGTACCCAGCAGATAGATGCTAAGCACTACGGCGAAGGTGTAAACAGTGTTCTCCAGCACCTGGCTGAGCACGCGGATCACGATGACTTCGAATGCCAGGCCGAGAAAGCCGGTGACAAACAGGCTGGCCAGCAGCCGCGATGACGACGGACCCGCAGCGTTGGTAATGCCGGTGGGACGCGCTGTAGCGTCAGCCGGCAGTGAGCGCCATGCGATGAAGGCCCATAGCCCACACAGGATATTGATCGCGGCGCTCGACCACAGGGTCGTCGTGAACCCCAGCAGCGGTGCCAGCACGAACGTTGTCGATATCGTACCGGCGACCGCGCCGAAGGTATTGCTGCCATACACGCCGCCGACATAGCGCCCCGGACCGAACAGGATCGCACTGGTCCGCTCAAGACTTGGCAAAGTGCCGCCCATGGCCGCGGTGGCGGGCAAAAGCAACACGAAGGTCGCGCCGAAGGCAATGCCCCAATGCCAGACGGGTTGTGGTGCTTCGCCGATCCACTGCGGAATGGTGGCGTTGAATATCGGAATCAGCCAGATCAGTGCGATGGCCCAGATGCCGATAGCGATCTCCAGCCAGCCGTACCATAGTGCCGGTCGTGTGGACCGGCGGATCAGTTCGCCGAATACGACCGCTCCCACAGACAGGCCGGCGAAGAACGCGGCGAGTACGGCGAGCACAGCAAGGATTTCGTGGCCGAGCGACAGGGCGAGCATCCGTGTCCACACCATCTCGTAGCCGAGCCCAGCGAAACCCGACAGGAAGACGACGGGGTAGATCCATCGCCGGGCATCCAGCACGCGATCGGTGCCGTGCGAGTGGCCAAGGGAAATGCGCTCAGGTGTGGTGCTCATAATAGTCGGCTGCGGCCCGGTTAGATGTACCCGGGTCAGGTGGTTGCCAGGAAACCCGCATAGATCAGACCGACTGCCGCTATCCAGCTACCGACGGCGCGAATGGCGATGCTTCCCCAAGCCGGCCCGCCCGCCAGCGAATGTGACGAGGCGGTGCCGAGGGTGATGATGAGATAGGCCGCCAGGGTTACGCCGCTGACGTACAACAAGGCGCCGAACCCCTGCACATCGGTCGCTGCATTGGCGTAGCCGTGGGTGATCCCGATGATGACCGCCAAAGCCATGAACTCGATCAGCGGTAGTCGTTTTTTGATCGCAACCAACAGCCCCAACACGACGAATGAGGCGGCATTGACGCTGGTCGCGTAGGCCACGCCGGGCGCTAGGTCAGCCGTAACCACGCCGCAGCCGACACTGATCGGAAAGGCGATCAGTGCCCAGCGAGCGGTACGGGTGTCCTGCAGTCCGCCAAGTAACGCGAGTGCAATCCAGGGTACGAGATGCTGCAGCGCCGTCAGGGGATGGAGCAGGCCGCTATACAGCTCGCCGAAGCGGGTCGACACCAAGTGCGCGTCGGCTGCGCCGGGTACGAGAATCAATGGCGTCAACCAGGCCCACGCTGTTGTCTTCATGCCAGAAGACCGAGATTGGCACCGAGGAAATACACGCCAAGGGCCGCGATGGCGGAGCCGGAGGCGCGCACCATGATCGCACCGGCCGGCCAACGTACCAGCAGGCCGATGATGATGCCGGCCAGATGAAGAAGACCGGTGGACACGACGAAACCGATCCCGTAAGCCAGCGGATTGGTCGCGTCCGGAATCTCGGTGCCGTGCGCATGCCCGTGCCATAGGGCGAATGCCGCGACCACAAGTCCGGCGATCCACAGCGCAGGCTTGGCCGCGAAGGTCACCATCAGGCCCAGTATCAGGGCAGATGCTGCAATACCGATCTCGACACCTGGCAGTGGAAGACCGGCGATACCGAACAGGGCACCCAATGCCATGACCGCCGGAAAGGTGATCGGCAATATCCAGATGGCGGGCTTGCCAAGCTGTGCGCCCCACAGGCCGACCGCGACCATGGCGATCAGGTGATCGACGCCGAACACCGGGTGGAGAAAGCCGGAGAGAAATCCGCTCGCCGCTCCGACATCAGTGTGGGCATGACTGGCTGTCACCGACGACAGCAGCAAGGCGAACAGCGCGAACCGGACGGGGACCGACGACGCGATGGGAGCACTAAACAGGCTTTGGCAAGACTTCATCAGATCGCTACCTTGGTTATAACCATGTTGAAGATTCGGCCGACGAACCAGAAGCTCGCAAGCGTGCCCATGGCGTAGATACCGACACTCTCCGACCAGGTCGGCAGCAAGGCTTTGAGTCTGCGATGCGACCACACCAGTGCCAGCACCAGCAGCACAAAGCCGATCTGACCGATTTCTACGCCGACGTTGAAGAACAGCAATGCGGCGGGCACGTTTTCTTGCGGTAGGCCGATGTCCGTCAGGGCGCTTGCAAAGCCGAAGCCATGCAGCAGGCCGAAACCGAATGCGACGGCCCACGGAAAACGCCCGGTCAGGCTGCGTTCGCCCTGTCGTTCGCGCAGGATCTCCACGGCAACGATGACGATGCTCAGTGCGATGGCCGCGTTCACTGATGCCTCCGGCACGCCGATCCAGCCGAAGGTGGCCGCGGCAAGCGTCAGGCTGTGTGCGATGGTGAAGGCGGTAATGGTTTCGATCAGTGAACGCACCCCCGTTACCAGTACCATCAGCCCCAGAACGAATAACAGGTGATCGATTCCCAGCAGGATGTGCTCGATGCCCAGCGGAACGTAACTGGCCATGACCTGCGACAGCGGCAGCTTGCCATCGGGCGTCAGGGCTACGCTGGGTTGGGCGCCGGTCAGGGTGAAGCTCTGTGCCGCCTGATCTATCCGCGAAATGCGTACGACCACGGCCGAATAGCTCTTGCCCAAGCGCTCGAAACTGAGTTGTCCGATCAGGCCGCGCTCACCACAATCCAATCGCGGTTCATCGAACGAGCAATGTGCCGGGAACACGGCAGTGGGCGGCTGCATGTTGGTCGACGATGAATAGGTCCAGTGGGCGAGGTAGCTACCGTTGGGCGTTTCGCGAACTTCCAACAGCGCGATCGGCGTTTCATGCGACCAGCACACATTCGGCAGTAACAAGGCGGCCAGCAATATGATCGCGATGTGCAAACGAGCGTCCGACATCATTGCGCAGAGCGCATCGCCAGGCGCTCTTCCTCGATACGCGCAGCATCCCAGTTTTCCGGCGGGGCGCTCAGCTCGATGCGTACATCGTAGCGTTGCGCGATATCGTGCAGCGCGACCGACAGTTCGGCCTGCATTGCCTGAGACTTCCAGTCTTCTCCAACGCGGCTGCGAACAACATCGAAATCGGCTTTTTTGCCGGCATGCCGGGCAGTCACGCGTGCCAGGTGCCAGCCGGCGGGCGAGCGCACGGCATGCCAGCGTCTATCGGCGGCATCGATCAGGCTTGCTGCGTCGCTGTCGCCGAACACCAGCGCGATGTTGCTCGCCGGGCGGCGCTGGTAGCGACGAATCTGATCCAGCCATTGCGCGCCAGGATCCTGCGTGTCGAGTTCATTGACCAGCGTGCGCGCGGTTTGTTCGGCAGACGCGTCGTCGCCGATCTTGAACTGCTCGAAATCGAAAGTATCCGGCCGGTCGTAGCGATCCCGGTGCTGTTCGAACCAGCCGCGCAACTGTTGTTCGCTGGGTGCGTCGGCGACCAGGCGATTGAACAGTACATTGCGCAGCTTGAGGATCAGGCGCTGGCGGATCATCTCGTCGCCCTTGTCCAGCCCCATCAGGCTGGCTTCGCGGTACAGCACCTCGTTCTGCGCCCAGGTCACCACCAGATCGGCCATTTCGTCTTCACTGGGATCACGCCCCTGGTTGTCGCGGTAGATACCGGCGATCTCGGCATAGCGTGCGTCGTCGATCAGTATTTTGCGCGGGTCGGACTCATCGGCCACCAATGCTTTCTCAAGCCCGAAGATCAGTGCTCCGAGCAACAAGAACTGGACCAGCGGCTGTTTCAAGAGATTCATGGCGTACGGCTTTTTTGTTAGAGATCGGACGGGCTCGGCCGCAGCAGTGAATCACCCCGGAATGACAGATTGATGACGGTCTTGCGTCTGTTCAACCACGGGGGCATTGCTTTTTGCTGCCTGTCTGTCGCTTTGGTCCGGTCTGCGACGTGTCACATACCTGCCGTAAAAGCTTCACCGCTTCTAACTGCAAATGTCACCAATTCACATTAGCGTGACCTTGCCTGAAGCACGCCGAGTGTGACAGGCGCTCTTGTGTTCGCTTCTATTGGGCGCCGTGTTGGCGTCCACCCAAATCGAATAATGCAGCCAGGTGGAGACTCCAAGACATGCAGATGCATAAGCGCAAGATACTTGCTACGGCGGTCGTTGCCGCATTGACGGCGACGACGGGCGCCGTCGCCGGTAACAAGGATGCACGCGAAAACCGTGCCTTCGACATCAACCGCGATGGCGAATACCGTGCCGGTGACTTTCATAACCATACGACCTGTTCCGACGGATCGACGTCGGTACGTACGCTGACCCGCGAGGCACTCGCGCGTCACGATTGGTTCATCCATGTCGGTCACTCGGGTCGCGGTCCGCGCGATTGCCGCGTATCCGACTTTCTCTATCATGCCCAAGGCGGTGGTTCGAGCGTCGGTCTGTGGACCAACACCCTCCAGCCGGAAGAGATCAAGGGTGACGAGCGCCTGCGCACCTTCACGATGAAGAGCTACGACGGTACCGAGTCGACGCAGACCGTGCAGGACATGTGGCGCTGGCAGTCGCTGCAGGAATTCAACCTGGGCGGCATCGTCGATGAGCGCAATTACCCCGGCAACGACAACAAGGTGGCGTTCCTGGGTTTGGAGTGGGTCGTACCCGGTCACGAGCATGCGTCAAACTCGATCATCACCGGCCAGTACGAAGACACGCCGCGTTCGGATGCACTCGCACAGTTCGAATACTGCTTTGCGCGTAACTCCGACGACACCAGTCAGGGCGGCGGTCAGGGCTGGACCTGCGAGATCTCGAACGAAAACAACGAGAAGCTGAAAGAGCTGTTCACTGGTCGTCCTGAAGAAGGCATCGCTGATTACAACTCGACCCTGGTCGACGGTATCAACATCTCGGACGACGGTGAGCACGTCAAGGCGGCTGCGGCCATCTTGTGGATGGAAGAGAAGTTTCCGGGTGAGGGCTTTTTTGCCCAGGCGCACGTCGAACGTCAGGGTGCCTATCTGCCGGACGAAAACCGCGGCTGGAACGTCGAGCACATGCGCGACATCAACACGCTGGTACCGCAGGCTTCGATCGGTTTCGAGTCACAGCCCGGTCACCAGGCGCAGTCGAACCGTGGCTCGTACTCGGCCAGCCGCCCGACCGCAGGTTTCTGGACCTACGGCGGTACCGGGGCCTATGCAGCTGCAGAGGTGTCCAAGCCCGGTCTCGACTTCGACGGCAATCCGATCGATCCGGCCACCACGCCGCAGTGCCAGCTCGAGGGCGTGAACTGCAGCAATGTGCCGCGTACTGTACTCAGTCGTCCGGGTGTCCACACCATGTGGGACGCCTTGCTGAGCGAAGGCCGCCGTTTCTGGTTCTTCGGTTCTTCCGACTGGCATAACCGTGGTTCGTTCGGTCCATTGGATTTCGAATCCGACAACGACTTCTGGCCGGGCGAGTACCAGGACAACTACACTCGTGTGGTCGACAGCAACCCGGAAAATCCGGCTCAGGATGTCGTCGACGCGCTGCGTTCGGGTAACACCTTCGTTGTTCAGGGTCAGCTGATCGACAAGATGAAGTTCGTTGCCTGTAGCGGCGGCAAGTGCGCCACGATGGGCGAGACGCTGAAGGTGCGCAAGGGTGCGGTCGTCAAGGTCTTCCTGAACGTGCGCGATCCGAAGGGTGAGAACAGCAGCCCCTATAAGTTCAACAACCCTGCATTGATGCAGATCGGTGTTGAGCAGCCGATGAACGAGCCGGAACTCGCACATGTCGAGTTGATCAAGGGTCGGGTAACCGGTCCGGTCGAGCCGACCGATGCCGAGTACTACAACCCGCAGGCACCGGCCACCACGCGCATCGCCCAGCATTGGAACAAGTACGATTGGGGTCGCGGTCCCGTCAAGAAGATGGTCTACAGCTTCCGTGCTTACGACGACAGTTACGTGCGCGCACGTGGTTCCAACCTGCCGCCAAACACGCCGAACGCACGTGATATGGATGGCAACCCACTCGCCGACTATCTGCGCGGCAACATCGCTTGCTCTGATCCGCTTTGCCCGCCGCACATCGACGGCAAGATGGACAAAGACGTCGAAGCCTGGGGTGATATCTGGTTCTACAGCAACCCGATCTTCGTCGAGGTCGAGGGGCGTAGAGGTCACCATGCCAAGAACGATAAACACCACGGCAAGCATCATGGAAAGCACGGCAAGACGCATGGTCGCGGCTGATACTGCCGGCGTGTAGTCCATCACATCGGACCGGGTGTGCAGGGACGCGCACCTCCGATGTCCTGATAAGCCTCCGGCCGACGCCGGAGGCTTCGTTCGTTTAGCTTATGTGTGGTTGATATTGATGAAACTGTCGTTTTTTACTTTGTTGCTGGGCTGCGCTTTGCTTGCGACGGCATCGGCGAGGGCCGAACAGCCGTTGCAGCGAGAGCACGCCAAGGCCGTCGTCAACCTTTTGTTCAATCGACTCGATTGCGACCTCGACGGGACCGTAGAACCATCCGAGGTTGACGACCATATCGCCCAGCTTTGGCACCCGATCGACAACGACCGGTCGCGCTCGCTCAGTCCGAAAGAGTACGCCATGAGCCACCGGGCTTTGGCTGCGGACGGGGGGCAGGCTTTGTTCGACAACGCGGATGCCAACCGCGATGGGCAGATCAGCGTGGATGAGTATCGTGCTCACGTGAAGCGGGCCATCGTGACCGTGGATACCGATGGTGATCACGAAGCGACGCGCCTGGATGCCGGGCTCAAGCCCTGGCCGAAACCGTTTGCCAAGCGCATCGTTTTGAACGCAGACGGAGATAAGAAGGAATGAGCGATTTTGACATCAAAGCGCTGTTTCCGACACCGTTCATGCGCGTGCCGGGGCTCCTGGATAAAGCGCTGGTCGACGCCTGTATCGACCACATACTGTCGCAAGACCAACAGCGCAATGCCAAGTCCGACCTGTTGCGGCATACCGATATAGTCAACCCAGACTCCTCCGGTCCTTATCAGCAAGTCAATGAACGCGCGCTGCCGTTCCTGTCGCAGTTCGGCGAGCTGTTGTTCGGCGAGGCATTGAAATGGTCGGTCAAAGAAATATGGACCAACGTGCTGGAGCCGGGCGGGCACCAGGCACTGCACACCCATGCCAACAGTTTCATCTCGGGCGTTGTGTACCTGACGAGCTGTCATCCATCCGCCAGAACGGTCTTCCACCGTGCGATAGGAGGCCAGCAGTTCATCTTCAGCAATGAGAACGCAAAGGCCGAGATGGGGCAGTTCAATGGCACAAAGTGGGTCTCGCCCGAACCGCAGCCCGGAGACCTGGTTCTGTTCCCGAGCTACATGCTGCACGAGGTACCCGTCAACCAGGGTGATCGCCGTATCACCATTGCGTTGAACGCCATACCGGATCGCCTCGATACCTGGGGTTACACGGTCGAGTTTTCCAGTCATCGCAGTGCGTGACATTTACTGCCGAAAGACAACATGAACATATTCTTCGAGAATGACCAATTCATGGTCGTAGACGACTTTCTGCCGAGTGAGCAGTTTGAACAGATGTGGCGCTGGTTCCACGTGGCGCCATTCTTTCCCAACGATATCCGCGGGCTATACGGCGCCTGGCGCCTGGACGATGGTCGCGTGATGCGTGGCCCGGACATCTACTATGGTTCGGTCGCGAAGCAGGTTGCCGATTCTGATCCTGGTGCCTTCGCCTTTCCAACAGGCACCGGGATCGACCTGCTGATCCAGCAGTTCAGCCGCAGCGGCGAGTTGTACGAGAAGCTGGTCGGCAAAGAAGGTAAGGATTGGCGCACCTTGGCTGCAGCGCCACGCCTGTACGAGCGGGGAAGCAGCCTTTACTGGCATCGCGATACCCCCGCGGTCGTCACGGGCAGTTGCACCTATTACTCACACAAGAGCTGGAATGTGCAGTGGGGCGGTGAGTTGTTTATCGCACATCCTTCGGCGCGCGAGATACCCGAGCGCAACGGACCGTCGATGATCTCGCCGAAAGAGGTCATGGGCAAAGGATTGGTGCAGCTCTCAGGGCACCTGGACAATGCAGAGGTCAACGAGGCATTGATGTCCGCCGGCATGGGTTTCTATGTGATGCCCAAACCCAACCGACTGGTCGTCATGAAGACCGGCAATCCACACATGATCTCGAAGATTCATCCCGCCGCCGGTGACCATGTGCGCGCGAGCGTCACGATGTTCCTGATTCGTCCCGGGCAGGAGCGTGCCGATGGCATGCGTTGATCGCCGTATTGCGCCCGCATGTTGTCGCGTCATCTGCAGGTTACTGGCAACCTCACTGCTGCTTGCAAACGCGTCAGCAGCTCAGGCGCAATGCGAACAAACTGGTGTGCGTCCATTGTGTGTCGAAATGCCAGCCTCGCTTGACCCGCAAGCCGGACGTTTGGTCACGCAGCTTGTTCGTGATCGGTCCTGTTCGACGGAGGTGGCGCCGGCGAAGGCAGGAGAAGCACATCTGTTGACCGCCCAGGTTTCTGAGCCGGAGCTTGCGTCCATCCTGGTTGAATTGAACCGGCGGCGAGTCAGCTATGCCTACGCGATTGTGCCGAATAAGCGCTGGCAGAATGCTTGTGCTTACAAACTCGTGCCCCTGCGCTCGGCGCTGATAGACGAGGCAACGATCTACACGTCGAAGAAGACTCAATCGGCGCCGGCGGCACAGCCGACAACGAACAAAACCCTGCCGGCGATGCGCTACGACTACCTCACGAAAGACGACGCAATGCCCGATTTTGAACGATTGAAGGATTCCTTTGCGTCATTAGGCGATGCCGAGAAGCGCGAGGCACTCGGTATCATGCGGGATCTCTACAACGAATGGGGATTGCGCGAGGCGCAGGCATTCATCGGTGAAGTCGCACACGGTAGTCTGCAGTACCGCGTCAATTCTTCGGTAAGAGCGCAAGCTTTGAAGCTGGCCTCGTCAATCGATAGCGACTGATCCGGCCGCGCGATGCAGTCATTTCTCGAGATCGATGACGATGCGACTGCCGGTAGTCGGCACGCTTCGATGGTGGTGCGGTCTGCCCGAATAGGGTTGATACACGGGCGCATCCGGCTTCCACAGGCTACGCGGCTGCTGATTCGGATTTGGCCAGCTCGACGCCGGGTGCTGAGGCCAACTCGGGCGATACCTCGGGTAGGCGTATACCGGGGTTGGAGAAGAGACGGGGGGAGGATTCTCCCGCGCTTCGAGCTCGCGTTGGCGAAGTTCGTACTCCCGGCGTTGCTGTTCGCGCTGCCAGCGTTCACGTGATTCCGCCAGCCTGGCCTCTTCCATGCGCCTGAGCTGATTATTGATCGAGTAATGGTTTTGCGCAGGCGGCACGTTGGGCGCCGCGAACTGGGGAGGAGGCAATTGTTGCACTTGCTCAGCGCCCGCCGGTGGCGGCTGATCACCAAAGTGCGGTTGGCCTTCGCTGTCGATCCAGCGATACAGGGCTTCGGCATTGACTGCGCCGAAGGGACTGCCAACCAGGATCAACAGTGCAAGGCATCTGCCACGGGTCGCCGTCATGTCAACACCCCAATCTGTCTGCGTTCATCAATCTCAAATGTAACGCGGGTGGCGCCTGTCAGCCACCCCGACTAGTGAGACAGTGGCGTTCGTTGTTGGTTCTACGGCTTGGGCGACCCATGCCTTCCCCCGGCCTGCCGAGCGAGGGACGGGTATCAGCCGTATTGGTCGTCGGAAGAGTAAGGTGCTGGAATGCCGAGCAATTCTTCGACGTGGGCAAGCGCGCCATCGTCCTTGACGACGGTCTTCAGCCACTCGTGCAAGCTCATTTCGCCCCATTGTGCCGCCTTGTCCGCGAGGTAGGCCACCGGGCTGTGGGGTTCGGTGCGGCGGAAGAAGTCGGCGACCTGCCGCAGCTGTTGCAGCGCCTGAGTACGATTTTGCAGCGGGCCTGACATGGGCGGGGCTCCGGTGGCGATGTTCGAGTGTTGTTCATCCGTCGGGGTGTCGGACAACGAGGATGTATCGGCATCCGCGGTATCGCCGACACCGGCGGCAACGGCGAATCGGCCGAGCGTGTGCTCCAAGGACTCGAGCGCGTTGCGCGCAGCGCCGAATCCCGGAGCATCGGTACCGAGCAAGTCGTCGACCAGTTGCTGCAGGCTCGACAGGGCCTGCAGGGCGTCGCGTGTCCGGTCGCGCCATTCGACGAACTGATTGCCCGGCGTATCCTCGCGCGCGGCATCGAAATCCCCCTGAGAGACGCGGGCGTTGGCTTGCAGGTTCTCGGCATCGCTGGGATTGCGTTCGATCGCTTTGGCGAGATTCATCGCGCTTTCCAAGTCGGCGGTCGAATAGGCGCCTTTGCTTGAAAGCGTCAGTGGCATCTCGCGCGCTAGGCTCTCGGCGCGTGCGATCAACCATTCCAGGTTGCCGACGCGTTGTTCCTGATCGCCGTCGTCGTCAGGTACCGGATGCAGATCTGTCCAGAACGTAGAGCACAGGTTCTTGATGAGTTCGAGACCGTGGGCAAGTCCCGCAATGCCGTTCGTCTTGGCCATTGCTTCGGTCAACCACACGGCCAGACGCAGGTCTTTCGTGCGGTGGGCAAGCAGCTCGGAGCACAGACGAATAACCTCGGCCCAGTCGGCCTGTTTGAGGTCGGTGACCCATTCGCCCTGATTGAGCGATGGGTCGTCGAAGCGCCGTGCTTCGGCGATGGCGTCGAACTCGACGGAGAAACTCATGTCTTCGCCGCTCGGTGAGTCGGCGTTGATCGGTTGGAGAAGTGTTTCTAGGTCCATAACTCTGATCCGCTGTTGATCACTTCACGATGCGGAACTCGATACGACGATTTTTTGCTCGCCCTTCCGCTGTATCGTTGCTGGTGATCGGATGGTCCGGGCCTGCGCCCAGCGCCGTCATCTGCGTTTCCGGAATTCCCTTGTTTGCCAGGTAGGCCTTGACGGTATCGGCGCGCGCGAGACTTAGCCCGATGTTGGCGAGACGGTTGCCGGTGCTGTCGGTATGGCCGATGACCTGGATCTGGGGGTTGCCCAACGTGTCCATCGCAGTGGCGATCTCGTCGAGGATCTGTTGACCTTCGTTGGTAAGCGTGGCTTTGCCGACGTTGAACTCGACCACGCGATCGGCGAGCGTATCGTCCAGCACCGTCTGCGAATTGCCGTTGACGGCCAATGCGTTCTCGACCGTATAGGTCTCGTTCAACGCCGCCGCGATATCGGTAGCGACTTTGCTTCGCAGTTCTTCGCTATCGACCGAACCCAGCAATTCGACGCGGGTTCCGTCAATGTTCAACTGACCTTCGTGTACCTGCGTGAGGTTGTCGGTCAGCGCCCCGGTTACATAGTTGGTCCAATTGGGTGGTGGTGTAACACCACCGACTTCGAGTTGATCGATGACGTTGGAGACGCCGTACAGCGAACGCAAACGTCCGACGATCGCTGCACGCGAAGCTTCGTCGGGGACGGCGCCGTTGACGATGACCTTGTCGGCGAGGGGATCGGCAGGCAGCTGCCGGTCTTCGGCGGCTGCGGCAGATAGCGTAATCAACGTCAGTGCCGCGCCGATCAGATGCTTGGATAGCGTGTTCATTCTCCGAAAAATACCTCTCTGAACGTGTTCACGGCTTCCTCGAGGGTGAGGCCTGGCTGCTGCAGATAGGTCGACAGCTTGGCGACGCCGTAGTCGTGACTCAGATCGTGATGTTCCTCGATCCACTCCGGGTCATCGAGGACCAGGTTGGCTTCGCCGGAAGCGGAAGGTGCGATCAGGCTTAGCAGTGTGCGCGGCGATGCACCATTGAACCCGATGACCATGCAGTGCCTGTTGTCGATCTGGCCAAGCAACAGCTGCAGCTCGGTTTGCGTGTTGCGCAGAAAGGCCGAGACCAGGTAAACCCACAATGCGGCCACCTGGTCGCGTTGACTGCTTTCTGCCGGCAACGGTAGCAGCAGGCCTTTTTCGATTCTCAGCGCCGCATTGTTTATCGTCGGCCGCAGCAACAGGCCGATAGCAAGAATGATGCGCCGAACATCGACCGGCCTGCCGTCACACGTCAGCTGTTCGGCGAGCCGTTGCAAGGTGGTGTTGCGCACGAAGGTGCCGAGAGGATCGCCTTGTAAGGCGTCCTTGACCTGGGCCGTACAGTCAAACTGAATCAGCTCGTGCAACGCCGTGGCCGGGTCATCCGAGCTGCACGCTATATCGGCTGCGGTGTGCAGCTTGTTCCAGATACCGCTGAATGAGATTGGACCACAACGAAACAGCAACGAGTCGCCGCGGCTGATCGATGCAGCTGCGAGGAACGGGAAGCGCCGCTGAGAGGCATCCATGCTCGATTTGAGATGGCCGACGATCGCCGTGCCGCTGTGTGCGCCGACGAAGGCGAAGTTGAGCTGCGGCATACTGTCGTAAACGATCTTCCAGCGCGGGTCGTCGGCGAGCATCGCCATGCTGCCGGATATCCATTCGTCGAGACGGCCAATGAGTTGTGTATGCCCATTACCCTTGATGAAATCACCCCGTGCCGGCACCTTGCCGAAGTAGGTGGCGCCGTTTTGTTGTGTCGCCATTGTCATTGTTATTGTCCGTAATTGCTCAGTGCGATCGGCGCAGAAGCTTTGATCGAATCGTTGCCGGTGATCAGCTCGGGCAGGGTTACGCCCCGCAGGCCGACCCGCGTCTGACCATTCGGATCAGACTCGGCCTGGACACTGCTGATCACACGCAGGTCGACGTTGATCTTCATTTCGTCTTTCTGCCAGGTAAGCTGGTACGAACCGTCGGGCTTGCGCAATCGTTCGGCGGAGTTGATCAGCTTCTCCAGGCCGAAGCGTCCTGTGTAGTTGATGATCTCGATGCTGCGCCCTTCGAAAGACGTTGCGATGATCTTGGCGCCCGGGCTGCCGCCTGGATTCGGCCACACGAAGTTCGCCCACTGGGCTGCACCGTTGCGATAGCGCAGCTGCTGGCCGTCGATCTCGATCGTGTATTCCGTCGTGCCCGGCGCAGGGTGTGGCATCAACATGAAGGCGGTCTGCGGTGAGGCCGCGTCGCCACCAGCTGCCGCGCCACCTTCCAGCGGCTGCACCCAGCGTGCAAACTCCGCCTGGAACTGGGGCTTGATGTGCAAGCCGAGATCTCCCCAGGTGCGCGCGGCGATCGTGTTGCCGCGTCGGACCACCAGCGGGCCCATGGACTTTTCCACGTACTTGGCAATCGCGCCATCCGGACCGAAAATCTGGGCGATCTCCGCCGGCGCTGCCTCGATGTCGGATTCGGGCGAGAACGGGTACTTGTTGGCAAGCTTGCGATTGAATGGGTCGAACACCTGGGCCCTCCAGGTCTTGTTCAGCTCCCGCTCGCTCGGCTCTATAACTGCTTCGTAGGTGTTCAGCAGCGGCGCGACGAGCAGGCTGCGCAGGTCAGCGCGCTGTTCTTTCGGGATGCCGGCCAGCATCTGTTCGTCGATGAAGTGCAGGGTTTCGGCGAGTTCCGAGTTGCCGCCTTCGACGGTCTCTCTCATCAGTTTGATGGCTCCAGGGCCTGGGTCACCCTGGTTGGTCAGCTCGTTCATGCGCGAACGGATCTTCGCCAGTTGCTTGAGGTAGAGACCGCCCATCGATTCATTGTTCTCGCGTACGGCCATGATGCGGTCGAGGCCGCTGAAACGTTGACCGACCGGACCTTTTTGCACCTTGAGCTTGTCGGCGGTGACATTGACATCGACCGCCACGCGTCCCGGCGACATGCGCAGCACGGAACGTTTGAACCACTCGACGAAGCCTTTCTGGGCACGCTCGGCACCGACGTTTGCCATCGCCGGGTTGTCCCACGAGGTTTCTTCAAACGCCGTCTGCAACAGCTTTGAGATGGGCGAGGTGGTTTTGTCACCGATGCGGTTCATCGCCTTGACCGCAGCGCCGAAGTCGTCGAAACCGGCGACGGAGATGTTCTTGAGGAACTGCGACCATTCTCCGGCGTACTCTTTCTTGTACATGGCAACCAGAGACTTCTGGATCTGCTCCGGGCTGCCTTCGAGCGAGAGATCGTCGCGCGTCGATGTCTTCAGTACCCAATCGGCACTGGCCAGTTCGTTGAGCGCGGCATCTTTGAGCGCGTCTTTGACGTATGCCTGCCAGGCTTGCTTGGTGAACGCGCCGGAGATCACGTGGCCGCCGGTGACCAGCCCGGCATTCTCGGGGCCGATTACGTTGTCGACGGTGATCGCCGGGAAACGCGTCGACGCACGTGCTCGGATAACTGCGTATACGCGCTCCGTAGCCGCCATGCCGCGAACCACTTTGCG
Organism: Thiosocius teredinicola; assembly: GCF_002009425.1. Lineage (NCBI taxonomy): Bacteria > Pseudomonadati > Pseudomonadota > Gammaproteobacteria > Chromatiales > Sedimenticolaceae > Thiosocius > Thiosocius teredinicola. The sequence continues at coordinate 3,191,227 of NZ_CP019936.1, read as the reverse complement.
CAGGTTGTCGCGCGAGTTGTCGACGATGGACAGGTTGTTTTGAATCAGCGGCCAGTGCTGGTCGTTGGCGTGTTCCAGGTGGAAAGACAACAGGCGTTCTGCACTGCGAACCAATTGGTCGCGCGACATGTCACCGCGATTGTCCTCCAGCCAGCCCCGCCAGAAGCGCGTCAGCTGATCGGATAGATGTCCAACCTCGATGTGCTCACGATTGGCGAGCATGATGTAGGTCTTGAGAGCGTTGTAGGCATCCTCGACATTGGTGGGATCCATGTCTTTGTAGGTGGATGACCGCACCTTGCTGACGGCAACCTTGTTGCCTTCCTGCGCCTGCAGTGCATCGGCGTTGTTGTTGACCTTGGTGAGGAAGGTTTCGATACGACCGGCGACGGGCTCGAGCATGATGTTGCTCATGCCGGCGTAGAACTCGCGTCGCAATTTGTCCGCCAGCTCTTCTCCCTGGAACAACCCCAGGGTGACACTCAGTGGCCGATCTTCGGACAACCGTTCGAGTTGATCGATGCGGTCCTGAAGGATCTGCAGGGCCTGCATCCGCGATTGGAGGTCGAAGGTGTCTTGCTGGATGCGCACTACCTGATCGAGGTCGGCCTGAACGTTTTCCACCAGCGTACGGTTATTGACATACGACCAGCTCCAGCCGCCCAGCGCAATGCCTAGAGCGGCAATCGCGGCAAAGAATCCGGCGTAACGCAGTCGTTGTTTGCTGCGGCTCGTGTATTGCTGCACGAGATCGCGGTCGGCAAAGATCACTTTCGAGAACAGGTCCTTCAAAAAGAACCCATGCTCGGAGGCAGGCCGCTCGGGCGGCAGGTGGTCGCCTTGCAACTCGAACCGGTCGGCGATCTGTCGGCTCGACGCGGTGTGCGGTTCGCCGGTCTGTACCGCCGACGTTATATAGAAGCCGCGGAACACCGGCTCGAACTGGTACGGATTGTCTTCAAAGAAGGTTGCGATGAAGCTCCGCAGCGCGGGCTTGATCGCGGCGAACTCGAGCGGGAAGCTCAACACGCCCGGCTGCACCTCACGGGTACGCGCAGCGGCGAGCTGCGCGATGCTCATCTCGCGCAGGCCCTGGTACAGCTCATCAAAATGTTTGTCGAACAGGGCGATGGCGTCGTTGCGCGTCTCACGCTGGTAGGGCAGGGTGGCGCCCCAAACGCGGTCTCGCTCGTTCCAATCGAGGTCGTTGAAGAACTCGCCGAATCCAGCAATCAGGTCGGCCTTGCTGAACATCACATAGACCGGCGCGAACACGGCAAGGCGTTCGGTGAGTTCCTGTACGCGTTGGCGAAGATTCTTTGCGAGTTTGATCGAGAATGCCGGCGGGTTGTCGATCAGTTCGGGAATGCTGACCGTCACGACGATGCCGTTGATCGGCGCCCGCGAACGGTGTTTCTTCAACTGGTCGAGGAAGCCCAGCCATTCGTCGCGATCTTCTTCGTGTACCGAATAGCGACCGGCGGTATCGAGAAGAATGCCTTCGGTGGTGAAGAACCAGTCGCAGTTCCGTGTGCCGCCGATACCCTTGATGACCTGTCCTGTATCGTCCTGAAACGGAAATGTCAGCCCGGAGTTCACCAGAGCAGTGCTCTTGCCCGCCGCCGGGTTACCGATTGTGATGTACCAGGGTAGTTCGTACAGCGCGGCGCGACCGGATGTCTGGCCGAGTTTCGACGTCTTGATCGTGCGCACTGCATCCTGCATGCGTGCGCGCAGGGCGGCGATTTCCTGGTTGGTTTTGCTGTTGTTTCCGCGTTTGCCGCTTTCTGCCTGTTGCTCGAGCATCGTGCCGAGATCTTCGCTGGCGGCGCGGGCCTTGCGGCGGCGTACAAACCAGACGACCAGCCAGATGAACAGCAATACGGCGCCTACAATGGCAATCCATTTGAGTGCTACCTGCAACGTGCTGGCGCCAAGGAATAGGAAAGCGATCAGCGCAATGAGGCCTATAGCAGACAGCGTGCGTGAGTCGGTTAAGAAAGAGCGTAGTCGATACATGATTCGGGCGTGGTCGTTATAGTTCAGGAGTCGCCTTGCGGCGATTGGTTGCTCCAATTGACGGGTTTCACCAACGTGACTGCCCGCGATGTGTGATGCTGGGTACTGATGCCCAGCACTGGTTGTTGAAGGTTTTCCGCGCTGTTGGCGGCGCACAGCAGCGCCAGCAGGCTGCCGAAAGGTTCCGTGGTGCCGCAAGCCGAGCCGATCGTCGCGCAGTCTTCGACGGGGTCGAGTTCTTCGAACGATTCGTTTGTAGCTGCAAGGAGTTCTTGCAACGGGTCGGCGCGATGGTCCGTGTCGGCGACGATTGCGGCAATGTCTGGCGTGTCGATCATCGCGGCCTGGGTCGCCTGCGTAATCAGGGCGTTCAGCGTCTGTTCTTTCTTCTTGTTCTGTGGGCTTTTGCTATCCGCCACGGTTTTGTAAACGGAGATCAATGAGTCGGTCGCGTTCGCCAACTCGGAGTCTTGCGTTGCCAGCAGCATTGCAACAGCGGTCTCTCCCGGTACTTGCCCAGACTGGCGGTTGGCTGTGAACAAACGTCCGCCTGCCTGCCATCGGCGAACGGTCGCCTCGCCAATGTGTGATATCCCGGCAACGACGATGGTGAGTTGATCCATCGCCGCTGCATTCATCGCTTTGTCGACGGCCGCAAGCGCATCGGTATCGGTCGCGACGCGTTGCCAGGCAAACGTGACATCGGATGCCTGCAGGTCTGCGGGTAGCAGTGTGAGAATCCAGTCCTTCCAGGCCGAGTCTTGAACGGCAGGCCAGTCTTCGGGCTGCAGCCACAGTAGCTGGAATTTGACGGCGCTATTCTCTTGGTTCATCAAAGAACTCAGCTGAGGCGCCAGTTCTTCCAGCGCGAGACTAATCAGTGAAAGCGCACGCCAGGTCTCTTCACTGAACCGCGAGTGTGCGAGAGGACCGACCGCATCTTCAGCCATCTCGCTCGCCAGGCTGTCTGCTTGCTCGCTTCGGCAACTGAATACGGGAAAGCCGTCATCGTCGATCAACGAACGATCGATAGACGCGCGTTGGCCTGCTTTTGCCGCAGCGAGCAGGCTGTCAGGCGTCTGTCCGTTATTACCTGCCACAGCGCCGGCGAGTAGGTGGAAGAATTCGTTCGGGACTGGGCCGGACTCCTCGGACGATGCAACATCGGTAGCACGTTGAGTGGCTGCGGCAGAGGTCGGCGACGTCGGCGTCCGCAGATAATCGAAGAAGCGGCTCAACAACCAATAGCCGCCAAACAGTGCGACGGGTATGCCGATCAGGTAGAACAGGGTCTCGCCGGTCGCGGGTTGGTGGTCGTTCGCGCGCCACCACCCGAGCACGAGCATCCAGACGATGCCCGTTATGAGCAGCACCAGAAGGATCTTGGGGAGGCGCATCAACATGGCGGTACGATAGGGTAGTCGGGGCGACGTCTGCTGATCAGTCGGTCGTCAGTGTCTGGCTGGCGATCAGGGTCGCCCCACACGACGTCTTGTCACCATGACGGGCAGCCGGTTGACCGTCGATGATGGCGGTTGGATCGCCTGTGGCGATCACGACCACGCGCCCGTGGCCTTTTTTCGGGCAGGTCACTTTGTCGCCGACCCGTGCGATGCCCCGACCGTTGCAGTCGCTCGATTCCGACGCAGTGATCACGGTACCTCCGTGGTCCGTTTTGTCTCCCAGTAGAATGAAAGGGCGCGTCATGTCGATTTCTCCTTAAACCGGCCCGCGGGTGTGCGGTGTTGACTGTTGATGCTGATGAATGGCTTCAGCGCGATGCGATGGTCGTCGGCTTGCCGAGTACACCGCTGCGACGCAGTTCCACGTGACCGAAGTCCTGCATACGCCACTCGCCGCCCCAGGTAAGGCCTGCCGCTTCTGCAAGCTCACCATAGAGCTGGTAGCCGCGCATCGCCCAGGGATCTTTTTCTGAGATCACAAGCTTGCCGTTACGCAGGAAGGCGCAATCGGCGGCCAAGCCGTACTGGTGGTAACTGCGATACGCTGCGGCCTGCGTCACATGCGAGCCGCGCGCGGCGAGCATGGTCTGACGTTCCGGGCTGCGATAACCTTCGAGCAATACAACTTCGTAGCCGTGCCGTTCGCGCATCAACTTGAACACGAGGAGGAGTCGCTGCCTGAATTCGGGATCCAGCAGTTCCCAGTTACGGCTAGCCCAGACTGTTTCCGGACGGATCAGGTGAACCTCGCGCGTGGTGAACACCTCGGGGGCAAGGCCGGGCGGCGGCACCAGTCGTTCGCCTCTCAGCAGCATCGCGATGCGCTCATCCGGCGCGTTGGTCAGTTCGCTGTATTCGAACATCGCACCTTTGTTCAGCGAAAGAGCAAGTAGCGGTGGCGCGATGAGCACGCTCACGGTCGCTGTCGCCAGCAATCGGTTGTGTTGAATGAATCGAAAGATCCCAATCGCGGACCTTGAGATCGATCTGCCGATAGTTGAAACGAACGTGCTGCTCGATTGGCCCAGCTGGCCGACTCGCTGCGTGATCGCAGCAAGGCCGGCGATCAAAGCCGAAACCACCGATATTCGAAACTGAGGGAATATGACCAGTGCCAGCGCGATCGCAACCAGCACGAAATATCCAACGACCACCAAATACATCTCGCCTTTCCTTTTGCTCGGGTGGGGTAGGCAGCGCCTGATCAGTCGCTTGATTCGAGGAGATCAACTGCCATCTACTACCGTGCGGTATTTTATGACAGACTACCGGCCATTGGCATATGTTTTTGCGCAAGGGATTATGAAAAACAGTGCGGCATTTCCCGCCAGGGACCTTCCAAGTTTGTTCTCAGAAGCAAACATCGCGTCGAAAGAGCACGGATTCAGTATTCTCGACGATCTCAATGATACCGCGCCTAAAAAGGCGGTAAACAAGCCCATCGGTGCCCCCGGGCAGCGTGCGATTCTTGTTGGTATCGCCGTGATATTGCTGATCTTTTTTGTTGCCTACAGTTTTGGGAACTGGTGGATGAGCGGTGACGGTCGCTCCGACACGTCATTTACGCCAACTGCAGCAGAACTTACATCGGTTAACACGGGTGTTGACGCGATGGACACGCCGTCGAACAGCGTGGAAATTCGCGAATCGGATTCATCTCCGGCACCGGTGTTCGCCACCATTCTCGAGCGTCGACCGGAAACGGCTTCGTCAAACAGTGCTGAAGCAGGTGGGGTCGATCAGAGTAAGCGCTACGAAAGCGAGATCTCGCTCGCAGAATCGCAACCCCGGCTTCGCCCCCAGGTCCAGCCTGTTGTCGTGCCGCCGGCTGAACCATTCCGTGTTTCATCTGGTTCAGTTGCGGGTGATAGCGCGTCGGTCGACGCAATTGCCGCGGCGTTGAACTCCGAGTTGCCGTTAGTCGTGCCGGCCAAGAAAGCAGTGGCACCACCTGCAAAGAAAAAGCGAAGCCCTGCGAAGAGTGATTCCGATGTGGATATCATCGCAGCCATAATTGAAGGGCGAGTGCTGAAATAGTCAGAGACTGCGCGCCCGAGATCGCTCGTGCATCGCCGAAGCCAAGATCGCGTGGCACTGCCCTTTGATTGATGCTCGCGTGGGCTCCATGCCGGACGGCTGGTGTGATTTGAGAGCAGCAGTATTCCGCGCTTCAACCAGCTTCAACGTGGCGCTTCCCACTAGTCATTCATTAGTCGCCGACAATTAGGCATAAGCCCGTGGCGCAGCGTTGCGTGCGAGGGGTCTGAGTTCTTCCATTCGTTCAGCGATTCTGCTTGTGACCGAGACTGCGAGATACCCGCTTACGGCCGCGGTCGCTTCGGTCCAATACGAAATCGTCGTTGTTGATTGCCGTAATGCCGGATTGTGGGTAGCGGGTTGTGTGCTTAGGTATCGGTCGTTTCTACCGCGCGCGCCGGCGACCCAGCGGACAACGATGCTGACGCTACGCGAAACTGCAAAAGCAGTGACTCCCAAGGGCTGCGGCAATCGACCGTTGATGCCGGCGGCAGTGCATGCATGCCACCCCGGGTTTTGCCAAGCCGCTCTCGTGAACCATGCTTTTTTCTCTCATGCATCTGTTTCGTCCGTCGATACCCGAAAAGCCGCCTGCCGTTATTGATGCGCCACCAGGGGCATGGGAATAAAAAGTATTACATGTAATATGCACATTGACGGTATTACATGTAATTACTATAGTGGCTGCGTGAACAGAAAAACCTCAGCCCACTACCAGCGCGAATTCCGTCGTCGTATGCGCGATAAGGGATTGGTCAAGAAAGAGGTGTGGATCTACCCGAGTAACGCTAAGTTATTGGGAATCCTAGAGAAAAAGTTGCGTTCGGCGGACGCGAACAATGATATGGGAGAGCTCGCTATGAAAGGTCACACGCCAGGTTGGAAGATTGACGTGTTGCACGAGGCCCTGTCGAAAGAGTCTCTTGTGAAGGAAGGCCGCGCATCAGCGGAACTGATTGACGGCGTGGGGCCTTCGATCTACCTGGAAATGCGTGAATTCGGTGATCTGCCGTTGTTTCTTACGGTGTCCGGTGACCAGATCATCGTGGAATCGGTGCTGTGGGACAAAGATGACGTCGTAGATTTCGACGCTTTCAACGACGCAGTTCTACGCACGCACAAGTACTTTCCGTTGTCGACGATCAGTCTCGACCGTCTGGAAGACGGCAAAGACTACTACCAGATGTTCGGTGCCTTGAGCGCCGAATCGGGATTGTCAGAAATCGTTTTGGAAATCGAGACGCTCGCCAGCAATGTCATTCAGGCCACGGAGGCCTACGGCGAGTTTCTCAAATATCCGATGGCTGGGTAAGGAGTGGAGCAAATGAACGTTTGGGCCAAAATGCTGACCGCTTTGCGCGGTGGCGTTAATGAAGCAGGTGAGGCGATCGTGGATAGCCAGGCGCTGCGTATCCTCGACCAAGAGGTGCGTGATGCGGCCGAAGAGATCCGTCAATCGAAAGACAGTCTCGCTTCCATCCTTGCCCGCAAGAAGGTCAGCGAGGAAAAGTGCAGCGCGTTGCGAACGCAGATCGACGAGTATGAGGGCTATGCGGTAAAGGCTCTCGACAAAGGCGACGAGGCGCTTGCCCTAGAGGTTGCTGCAAAGATTGCAGATCTCGAAAATCAGCTGCGTTTGGAGAAAGAAGCGGGCGACGGGTATGCCGCGAGTGCTGAAAAACTGCAAGCTGCGTTAAAACAGGCAGAGCAGAACATCAAGCGCCTGAAACAGCAGGTTGATACCGTCAAAGCCACGGAAAATGTTCAGCGGGCTCAAAAGGCGGTTGCTGAGCGCCACAGTGGCTCGAACTCGAAGCTGCGCACGGCGATGGAGTCGCTTGAACGCATCAAGGAAAAACAGGCGTTGACCGGTGCGCAGATCAGCGCCGCCGCCGAAATGGCGGAGTCGAGCGCAGATGGCAGCTTGCAGGCAAAGCTTGAAGAAGCCGGCATTTCACCGCGTGGCCATAGCGCGGAAGATGTACTGGCTCGACTGAAGAAATCGAAGTCGGCGTAGATCCGAACATCGAACACGCGAGTGTACGGCGCGTCGGGAACATCGGGATAAAGGAATATGAAAGCTAACTCGTTGAGCGAAGGTAAGGGACGATGTTCGCAATCTTGTTAAGCGAGGGCATGGATCCGTTCTATCAGAACATTGCCTCGTTTCCGACCGCCGTCTTTACGTTCATGCTGCTGTTGTGCGTATTGTTCTGGCTCGCGGCGGTGTTGGGCGTAATCGATATCGATTTTCTTGACGTCGATCTTCCTGAGTTCGGCGCTGAGGCGGGCGACTTTGCCAATCCGAATGCCTTGGCCGGCGTGTTGTTGCGTTTCGGCCTACAGGGCGTGCCGGTTACGATCATTCTTTCACTGGTTTCGCTGTTCGGCTGGTTGATCAGTTACTACGCCGTGCACTTTCTGTCACCGCTTGTCCCCGACGGTATTCTCAGCTTTCTTGTCGGCGTGGCGATCCTCATCGGCGCGTTGTACGTCGCTACGTTGATCACCGGTGTCATGATCCGGCCGCTGCGACCGTTGTTCAAAAAGGCCCAGCAGGGTGTTCCCAAGCAACTATTGGGTCAGAAGGCCGTAGTTCGTACGTCGGTGGTCCGCAACGACTTCGGCGAAGCCGTTCTCGAAGATGGCGGTGCCGGTTTGATCTTGAAAGTACGTAGCACCGGCGGTGAGCAGTTTCAGCGTGGCGACGTCGTCGTGCTGCTCGAATACCTGGAAACTGAAAACGCCTACCGGGTGATCTCCGAGAACGAATTTATGAGTTGATGATGTCGCGGACTTGCGTGCCGCAATCGCATTGTCAGATGCTCCAAGTGACGGCCCGGCAATGGTCGACACGATGTTTGGATCTAACAATTGAAATGGGAGTCTATTGCCATGGCTGATTTGTCCGTACTGATGCCTATCCTGACCGGGGTTGGTATTTTCTTCGTGGTGTTGCTGGGTATCGCAGCGCTGTTCAAGGCGTTCTATATCAAGGTGGAGCAGGGCACTGCCCTCATCGTCAACGATATGACGTCCAAGCCCAAGGTGCATTTCACCGGTGCCTTGGTCTATCCGATCATCTACAAGAAGGAATTGATGCGGATATCGCTGATCACCCTCGAGGTCGATCGGCGCGGCAAAGATGGCCTGATCTGTCGTGACAACATGCGTGCGGATATCACCGTCGCATTCTATCTGCGAGTCAACGAAACCGCGGAAGACGTATTGAAGGTCGCCAAGTCGATCGGCGCAGGGCGTGCATCCGACAAAGACGCCGTCTACGAGTTGTTCGCCGCCAAGTTCTCTGAGGCCCTTAAAACGGTTGGCAAGCAGATCGAGTTCGTGCAGCTTTTCGAGAATCGTCAGGACTTCCGCGACAAGATCATTGAGGTTATCGGCAACGATCTGAATGGCTACGTGCTTGAAGACGTCGCGATCGACTACCTGGAACAGACACCGAAGAACTCGCTGGATCCGGCAAACATTCTCGATGCCGAAGGTATCAAGAAGATCACTGAGCTGACAGCTACGCAGAACGTTCGTACCAACGAACTGGAGCGAGACGAAGAACTGGCGATCAAGAAAAAGAACGTTGAGACCGTTGAAGCGATGCTCTCGCTCGAGCGCCAACAGGCAGATGCCGAGGCGAAACAGCAGCGTGAGATTGCCTCGATCCAGGCGCGCGAAGAGGCCGAAACCGTCAAGGTGCAGGAAGAAGAACGGCGCAAGGCCGAAGCGACGAAGATCCAGGTCGAGCAGGACCTGGCGGTTCAGACCGAAAACCAACAGCGCGAGATCGAAGTTGCTGAGCAGAACCGTCAGCGCGCGGTCGTCATCGAGCAGGAGCGCGTTACGCGTGCACGCGATCTCGAGATCGTTGCGCGTAACCGTGAAGTCGAACTCCAGACGATTGAGGCCGAGAAGGCGATCGAAGTCGAGAAGAAAGAGATCGCCAATGTCATTCGCGAACGAGTCATGGTCGACAAAACCGTTGCGGTCGAAGAAGAGCGCATCAAAGAGGTTCGCGAGGTTTCCGAAGCGGATCGCCAGAAACAGGTTCAGGTGCTGGCGGCCGAAGCAGCGGCCAACGAGGAGAAGGTCAAGCAGGTGACTGCGGCTGCCGCCGAGCAGGAGTCGGCGCGCTTCCACGCCGAAGAGATCACGGTGATGGCGCAGGCCGAACTCGAAGCTGCGGCCAAAAAGGCAGACGGTCAGAAGAAACTGGCCGAAGGTCTGCAGGCCGAACGCGCTGCGCCGGGACTTGCTGACGTTCGTGTGCAAGAGGCACGTGCCGATGCGATCGAGAAAGAGGGCTTGGCTGAGTCGCGTGTCATCAGTGCCAAAGGTGATGCCGAAGCCCAGGTTATCAATTCGAAGGGTGACGCGGAAGCCAAGGTCATTCTCGCCAAGGGGACTGCTGAAGCACAGACCCAGAAAGAGATCGGTATGGCTGCCGCCGACGTTACACGCGAGCAGTTCAAGGCCGAGGCAGACGGCTTGGTCGAGAAGTTCGAGGCCATGGGCACGATGAGCGACCAGGCTCGCGAGCACGAAGAGTTCCGTATGAGCCTGGAGACCGCCTTTAAGGAGGCCATCGCGTCGATCGAAGCCGGCAAGGACGTTGCCCGCGAGAATGCGGACGTGCTTGCCAAGGCGCTGGAGAAATCCAACATCGACATCGTGGGCGGCGAGGGTCACTTCTTCGATACATTCGCGAAGTCGTTGTCGCTGGGCAAGGCGGTGGATGGCTTCGCCTCAAAGAGCGGCTTGGTCGAGGCGCTCGTCGAGCGGTTCCTCAACGACAAGGATAAGACCACCCACTAAGCAGGGGTGCGTTGTCACCGGCGATGACCGGCTGAGATTACTTGGTCGGTTATCGCGAGCAAACAGAGAGCCTCGGGCCACCCGTGCGCCCGAATATCTCTCAAGACCGAACAGAGCAGGAACTCGCACATGTCGCAGGAAACGTTGGCTGCAGACGTCGTCGATCAGGCTGTCGCAGAAGGTGGCGCCTATGAAGTCATTCGCAAGCGTTTGCAGGAGCAGAGGAAGCAACTCGCAGAGAAAGCCAAGGCACTCAATGAGGCGCGCTTGGCTGAGTTCGGTGACGCTGATATGCGCCTTGCCGGCAGGTTCAATGTTCGCACCGAGAACAACTGCGTATCGCGCGACATCGTCCAGGTCGGTGGCCTGCTGCTTTTCGGCTACAACGTCTTCATCGGCCTGAAGCAGGAGACCAAGGTTGACGATGTTTTCGCCTTGTTCAGTCTGCAGGAATCGGGCGATAGTTACGAGATGACCCCGGTTAAAACCGAGGGCACGTTCCTTTCCGACCCTGGTTTCACCAAGGATTTCGCCGAGCTCTATAAATACTACAAACACACCCACCTGGTTCAGTTGACGGTTAGGGACGGCAAGCTGCTGGCCGGTTTTCAGGTTGGCGAGCGTGTCGAAGACATTCGCGTGTTCCGCTGGTCGCTATCGCCGGATGGAGCCGCCGTTACCTACATCGACAACCGCGGCGAACGCGATATTCAATTGCCGCCCGCTTACGATTTCGAATGGCAGATGGCAACGCGCGACAACATCATTCAAGGGCGCCACTCGCATATCAATATTCTCGACAAGGTGTTTGTCGACACGTTGGGTGGCGACCTGACGATCAAGGTTGAAGACAACACCGAGGACGGGCTGGGTATCTATCGTGAGCCGGTAGAAGATCAGACTCAGGCGCTGGGCGATGCGGAGGTGTATTACGCATCCGTCAATGGCCTGATCCTGCTGAAGATACTGCCTTACAAAGAAACGGTCTGGCGTTACCTGGTGTTCAATACACTCACGCAGCAGGTTCTGCGTATCGACGCGATCGGAGAATCCTGCGTCCAACTGCCGGAAGACCACGGTATCGTCTTCCCCGGCGGATACTATCTACAGACCGGCACCTACAAGACCTTCGATGAAGAAACACAGGGCCTGAAATTCAAACGCATAAGACGCTCACCGAATGGCGAGGATGTCTTGTATGTGTTCTATCGGCCGGACGACGGCGTTGTTGCGCTGTTGGCTTATAACCTCATCGAAAAAGAGCTCAAAAATCCGATGTACGGTCACGGCTACGCGTTGTCGGAAGACGGGCGACTAGTGATCTTTACGTCAGAGGGGCAGCCTACGCGGGTGCACCCCATGCAGATATGGGAAACGCCCTACGTATCTGACGAATACGCCAGCAAAGCACCCATCAGTGACTCGTTCTACGGCCGCATCGGCAACAACGATCTTGTGCGCGGTATCTCTGATCTCTACGCCATTCAGCGGATCATCGACAGCCAGACGGCTTCGGTGAAACTGTATGAATCGCTCAGCAGGTCTGCGCGCAAGCTGTTTGATGCCTATTACTGGATAGAATCCGAAGAGGCAGGCGGGGTCGGTGAGCTCGTCAAGGCGATTGCGGAAACATCAGACCTGGTCATCGATGAATTCGTCAAGGTTGAGGCGATCCGCAGAGAGTCGTCCAAGAAGATGACCGAGGCTGAGGAGGCCCAAGAAGAGATATTGCGTGAGCTGCGTGCGGAGAATTGGCAGGTGGCCGAGGACTATGTCGAAGCGCTCAAACGGGTGCAGCGCCAACGCGGCCATCTGGCGACGATCAAAGATTACCGTTACATCGATCGGGAGCGCATAGCCGCACTCGACGAAGAGCTTATCGAGGCGCGAGAGGCGCTGGGCGCGAAAACCATCGCTTTCTTATCCACGGATCAGGCACTCGATCCTTATAACGACAAGCTCGACGGCCTCGAGCACGAGATCGAGAAAGCGACCAAGGTTGCGGATCTTGATCCGCTGGTCGATGAGCTTGAGTCTACGGGTGTGGGCCTTGACTTGTTGTCGGAGTTGCTGACGACACTGGACGTTGCGGATGCGACCGTTCGAACGCAAATCGTCGATTCGATTTCACAACTCTACTCACGCTTGAATCAAACCAAGGCCTCAGCCAAACACAAGCGCAAGAGCATGGGTTCGGCGGAGGCCAAGGCGCAATTTGCAGCGCAGTTTAAACTGTTCTCGCAAAGCATCGCCAATGCCTTGGGACTGTCGACGACACCGGAGCGCAGCGATGAGCAGATGTCGCGGCTGCTGGTTCAACTCGAAGAAATGGAGAGCCAGTTCAGCGAGCACGAGGAATTCCTGTCCGATATCCTCGGCAAGCGCGAGGAGATCTACGAGAGCTTCGAAGCGCACAAGCAGCAACTGCTCGACGATCGTCAGCGCCGCGCCCAAGCGATCGGCGACGCCGCCGATCGCGTGCTCAAGAGCATCGAGCGGCGTTCCCTAAAGTTCACCGAAGCAGAAGACCTTAACACCTACTTCGCATCCGATGCCTTGGTGCTGAAGGCGCAGGAACTGGAAGCACAACTGCGAGAGTTGGGTAGCGCGGTGAAAGCGGACGATGTAGCCGCTCGTTTCAAAGGTGTCAAAGATCAGGCGCAGCGGGCTTTACGCGACAAAACCGAGATATTTGAAGACGGCGGAAATGTCATCAAGCTTGGTCCGCGGCATAGGTTCAGCGTCAATACACAAGAACTGGATCTAACGATCATTCCACGCGGTGATGCGCTGTTTCTGCACCTTACGGGCACCGACTACTACGACGAGCTGACACATCCCGATCTCTTGGCGCTGCGCGACTATTGGAATCTATCACTCGAATCAGAGAGTCCAGACGTGTATCGAAGCGAGTTCCTCGCCGCGCAGATTCTCTCGGCGGCTGAGGAACAGCGGGAGCAGCTGAGTATGGAGAGTCTCCGTGCTGCTGCGCTTGATGATGGAGCGATCAACACCCTCGTCAGCAAGTTCGCTCAGCCGCGTTACAAGGAAGGGTACGAAAAAGGCGTGCATGACCGTGACGCCGCGTTGATCCTTCAGCAATTGCTACCGGCACTCGAGAGTGCGGACCTGCTTCGCTACGATCCGATGAGCCGTGCTCTGGCTCATTTGTTTTGGGCGACGTTGTCAGATGATGAAAACAAGGAGCAGGTGCAGCACCTTACGTGGCAGAAACGCGCGCAGTCGGCCCAGCAGATGCGCTCAGCATTGGCCAGCGAGGCAGCGATTCGTCTGCTGAGCGACGAAATTGAAGCGGGTATCCAGGCATTTCTTAACGAGCAACCGCTTGAATTTGATGCAATGGTGGTGAACGCCGCTGCGCGTTATCTGGTTGTTGAGTTGAGTCGGGAGCGTCCCGAATTCATTGTCAGCAAGTATGGCCGCGAGCTTGTCGACGAGCTGAAGCGCTCGTTGGACGATGATACGTGGCGTCACTACAAAGACGTGATGTTGGCCTTGGACGGCCGCATCGCCGAGCGTTGGAATCTGAGTGTGGCTTGGTTGAGCGCCCTGGTCGACCGCAAGAATCTGAAAGGTCTAGAACGATACGTGCCAGAAGCGGCTGCGTTGTTGAACATCGATGGGCAGTTGACTCATCGTTCATCGGAAGTCGATCTAGAATTCACGGTTAACGGTCTGTTTGGCGAGCACCCACGGATCGCAGACCAGACGCTGCAAATGGCCTGCGATACGTTCTTGCAGCGGTTGGAAGCCCATAAGGCCGTTACTGTCCCGAGCTTTCATCGATACCAGCAAACGAGACAGGCGATACTTGATGAAGAGCGCCGTCTGCTCAGGCCGCAGGAGTTCAAACCTCGCCCGCTGAGTTCATTCGTGCGCAACCGTTTGATCAATGACGCCTACCTGCCGATCATCGGTGACAACTTGGCGAAACAGATGGGAACGCTGGGTGATAACAAGCGTACCGACCTGATGGGCCTCCTGATGATGATCTCGCCACCGGGTTACGGTAAGACCACGTTGATGGAATATGTGGCGAACCGACTTGGCCTGATCTTCATGAAGATCAACTGCCCGTCGCTCGGTGCAGAGGTTGTATCACTCGATCCACAGCAAGCCCCCGATGTAACTGCAGCGCGCGAACTGGAGAAACTGAATCTCGGACTGGAAATGGGCAACAACGTAATGTTGTACCTCGACGATATCCAGCACACGAATCCTGAGTTCCTGCAGAAATTCATCTCTCTGACCGACGCAACGCGGCGCATCGAAGGCGTTTGGAAGGGTCAGACCAAGACCTACGACATGCGCGGACGCAAATTCTGCGTTGTTATGGCGGGCAACCCGTATACCGAATCGGGTGAGGCCTTCAAGGTCCCGGACATGCTCGCAAACCGCGCCGACGTCTACAACCTCGGCGACATCTTGGGTGGCATGGAAGATCAGTTCGCGTTGAGCTATATCGAGAATTCGCTTACATCGAACCCGGTGCTTGCCCCACTGGCAACACGTGAAATGAGCGATGTCTACAAGCTGGTCGACATGGCCAAAGGAAAGCAGGTGGCGACCACGGACTTGTCGCACGAGTACAGCAGTGCCGAGGTCAATGAGATGACGGGCGTTCTGAAAAAGCTGTTCGTAGTTCAATCGATCGTGCTGAAGATCAACCAGCAGTACATAGCGTCGGCGGCGCAATCTGACAATAATCGGACTGAGCCGCCTTTCAAACTACAAGGCAGCTATCGAAACATGAACAAAATGGCGGAGAAGATCTCTGCCGTGATGAACGAAGACGAGATGATGCAGATGATTGCCGACCACTATGTTGGCGAAGCACAGATGCTCACCTCCGGTGCGGAAGAGAATCTGCTGAAGCTGGCAGAATTACGCGGCAATATGTCGCCTGAGCAGAGTAAGCGTTGGCTAGAAATCCTCGAGAGCTTCCGCCGCAACAGTGCCGCAGGAGGGGACGATCCCGGAACCCGGATCGCGGGTCAGTTATACGATTTGAACCATCAAATGCAATCGGCGATTGGACTGTTCGAAGAGCGCAATCGCGCTGAAGTCGAGGCGCGCAACGCACCGAACTTCAGCGACAAGGTGCTGGAGCAGGTGCAAGAGCTGGTTAAGTCGCTCAGCAACGTTCAATACTACGTCGAGGTGGTGAATGAACCAGTGCCGGGTATCGATGTGCTGCTCAAGAAGATGGTCGATACGTTGGAAACCAGTATCTACCCGCTTGTGCACGTAATGGAAGGGAAACTGGATATCGACCTCCGTACGCAAGAGAACACGGCCAAGATTTTTTCAGAGCTCAAGAATCTTCGTGCGTTGACGACGCAGAAGACCACCTCATCTGGCCGGTTGAAACGCAAGCCAGCCATTTCTCGCTCAGGCGAAGAAAATGACGCAGAATCCAATTAGGAACTTCTCGCTAGCACAGATGTCTACGAGTTTTCTGATCGAGTTCTTCCAAAGTAAGAGCACTTTCAGCTCTCAATAATGCCCCCAGAATCCGACTTCCATGGGAGCTCACTGCGAAATCTTCCCACATTCGATTGAGCCTAGAAGCAGGGGGCAGCTTTGAAACTAAAGCATCGGTGGAGATTGATCTTGCGCCCATTGCCAAAGTGTCTCACCGTAGTCGCTACTTATCGCAGGCATCACATCCCCGGCTTTGAAGTAACGGCGAGAATCGGCTTTCGCTGGCGTGAACCACCAGCCGGTTTCGGGGCAGGGTTGGCCAGCGGGGACGGATTGATGGGGTTGTGCGTGAACTACTGGGGCGCTCTGCGGGTATTCGGTAGCGTACTCGCGAGCCCAGGCCACTAGATCTTTTGGGTAGACCATGTGGGTGATCTGGCTGTCGTCGATGTTGCACAGATAGGCGACGGCCCCGGCTTCGAAAGCCCAATAGCCAAAATAGTCACCGTCGGTACCCTCGGTGCGCAAGTGGCCATCATGCCAGGGTGCGTACTTGAAGGCCGGATACCAGTTGTTGACGTAGTCGTTCAGCAATCTTGCGGCTATTTGATCGTCTTCCTCATACATCGCTCGAATCAGTGGGGTATAAGGGGCTTCGTGATACCACTCGTCCAATTCGATTCGGTCAGTCAAGTAGAATGCGAGAATGTCTTCGTAGAGTGTGTCTTCTCCTTTATAGCCCGGATCGATCAACGCGGCGATGCGTTTGAGGAGATCAGGACGATGCATGAGGACGCATAGCCCGATGATTTGCATTGCGCGCTCATAGTCGTCCAATTGGTCGAGTCCGAGCGGAGACATGTCGGGTGCTTCTTCGTACTCTGCAAGCGCCTTTTGGTATCGTTCATAGGCTTCGATCACGTTGGTGATCTGAGGACGGAGCTGTCCAATAGGTTGGCCGGCAGTGTAGCGGAGAGACAGTGCTTCATAGTGATCGCCCGACAATGCCTGATGTAGTAACGAGGCACCTTCTTTATCCGTATCCGGCAGTGCTAATTCTTTTGCAAAAGCTATGAGAAGTTTTTCTCTTCTATCGATTTGATGCTGTACAAAATCCTCAGTAAGAAATTGCTGCCTGCGCATACTGTAGGAATCTCCGGTCATTTCTCATCCTTAAGGCTCGGCAGTTTGCCATGTTTTTTCCGTAGCGAAGCTTTCCGTCGATTAACCGCTTTGCGTACCTCATTTTCGGCGTAATGAAAAGCTTTATGGTCTTCATGATCTGCTGGCGGAAGATTCTCCAATCGTGCTTTCATGTGCGCGGCTGGACTTCCACTCGGATGATAAGCGGGGCTGAAGAAGAGGTGGCGAGCGTAAGCTTTCTGTCTTTTTAGCCTAATCTCATCAGCTATGGCGCCAGTGACCGCCTTTTTAATATTGTTGATGATCCATTCATGGCTCATTTGCACAAGTACGGACTTTGTACCAGTAGGTGATTTGGCATCGCTATCTGTTTTGTCTCGTTTGGAGGTTTGGTTGTTTGTGCGCACTTGGGCTTTTCCGGCCTGACCTGACTTGCCCGTTTTCCCGCCGGGTTTTCCGGGCTTAGCTTTGCTGGGTGCTTCATCTATGGGCTCCAGCAGCTCACTGGCGTTTTTAACCGGAGCCACATTGGCGCCCAACTGGCTGGTAACGCTTGGCTGGCGCGTGTTGTTGCGTTTGCGCAGAAATTTCGGTGCATCCTCGTTCCTACTGGCTTTGGCCTCTACGATGGCGTAATTCTTGCCTTCATTGTGGCCGTCGGCGCGCCAAACGGCATCGAGCCCCGTGCCGTTTGTCGGATCATCCAGCTTATACAATACGTGCGGCGCTTTTGGGCTACCTCCCTTGCTGAGCTTCCCTGGTTTCGTCTTGCTCGGTGTACCCTCGGACCATTGGCCTTCGCTGCCGTCATCGTGGTTTTGCCAGTCTTTGCCCCAGCCAAACTGATAAGCGCAGATGTAGTCGGCGATATGCTCGCCGCCGATTCCGATCAGCTCGTTGGTCAGTTGCTGTAGGGCTTGGGTGCCGAGCGTGCTGTTGTCTATCGTATTGGCATGGCCGTCGGCGTGACCGGAAGTGCCTTGCTTGGCGACATCCCCAGATTTAGCGTTTGGATAGTTTTCATCGGCTTTACCACGAGATGGTGACTTCGCACTGCTGTTTCGCTGCATCTTTTTCCATTTCTGGATGCATTTCTCAACGATACCGACCAGCATGGGCATGTTGGTCGCCGCCATATCCAATGAGCTGATCACCATGTCTTGAATTGACTCGGGTAACGCTTCAAAGGTGTCGGAGTCGGTAACGCCTTGCTTGATTTTTTCGATCTGTGCTTTGAGCATTGCGGCGTTGAATATTTGATCGAGTAGTTCCTCGGGGCTGGTCTCGACGCCGGTTTGTTCCAGTACCTCCCTCAGTAAGTCGAACAAAACCGGCGCGAAGCGTTCAGGGTCACGGTTGACGATGCGCAAGCTTTTCTTAACGCCGTCCCCAGGGCCTGGAATCCAGCCAATGAGTGCCAACAGAAAGTCGAACTGAGCATCCTCTTTCTCCAGACCTTCTTCGGCGGTGTAGAGTGCAATCGCCGACTCGATCGTGTCGTACGCATCAATGGCCTGCCCGAGTATCGGCACCAAACCTATTCCAATGCCGATTCCAAGTTCGACTACGGCATCGTCGTATGCTTCCTCGAGTTCGGCCTCTCGTTGCGCTTCGCAACCCGGTGTGTCAGGTGTTTCTTCGCAAGTCTGTTGATTATCGGTGTTGGTGGAATCGTCGGTCATTTAGAGCGTCCTGTCTCGCTTCTTATCAACGCCTCAAGGTCGGTAGACTCGGGATTCAAGCCGAGCTTGCGGAGGTCGGCGGACACGCCTTGTTCGGTTACTTGCAATACAGATACCGGGTCAGGAGTGAACGGATTCGGGCTGTCGCTGTAGAATATTTTTGTGGCACAGTTGGGTACGCTTTCGATCCGAGCGTGGCCGTTACTGTCGATGACCGTACCCCTTGGAAGTGAGCCACGTTTGATGTGGGAGTCTGAGCATATCAGGCCACTTCCTGAGCGAACACGGCGGGTGGTTTCTTGCCCAGTGATCGGTGTGGCCCGATATCGTTGTAGTGGTCTCGCCAGGCATCGATCGTTTCGCGCGCGTCCTCCAAGCTAGCGAACCAATTCAGATCGAGACAGTAGTCTCGGAACTTGCCGTTGAAGCTCTCGACGAACGCGTTCTGGGTGGGCCTGCCGGGTTGAATGAAATGCGGCGTCACCTTGGCACGCTTCGCCCAAAAGAACATTGCCTTTGACGTGAACTCTGGGCCATTGTCGACAACGATGGTTTTCGGTAACGGCCTGCTCAGCTGATCAAGAGCACGAGCAACCCGGTGTCCGGAGATCGATGTGTCGACGATCTGCAGTACGCACTCTCGGGAGTAATCGTCGACGACGTTGAGGACGCGGAAGCGCCGCCCATTGGCTAGCTGATCCGAGACGAAATCCATCGACCAGCGCTGATTAACCTTGTCTGGTACCAGCATCGGCACACGCGGCCTCGTCAGCTTCTTACGGCGCTTGGTGCGCACCTGCAGCCCTTCTTCGCGGTAGATCCGGTAGGTCCGTTTGTGATTCATCACGTGACCGGCGGCCCTCAGCATGTCATGCAGCGTCGGGTAACCATAGCGAGGGTATTGCTCGGCCAACATCTTGAGCCTCTCGCGCAGGCCCGTATCATCGCAACCTTTCAGCGGCGACCAGATGGCAGAACGGCTAAAACCGACGACACGGCAAGCACGACGTTCACTGAAACGGCGATCCTTGAGGTGTTCTACGGCCCGTCGCCGTTGCGCAGCCGTCACCACTTTCCCTCCACCAACTCCTTGAGCGCGGCTTTGTCGAGCTCAGCCTCAGCCAGCAGGCGCTTGAGCTTGGCATTCTCCTGCTCAAGGTCCCGCAGCCGCTTGGCTTCCGAGACCTCCATGCCGCCGTACTTCGATTTCCAGCGGTAGATCGTGTTCTCCACGATCCCGTGGCGACGGGCCAGGTCTGGCACTGAGGCTCCGGCCTGGTGCTCCTTGAGGATCGAGATAATCTGTTCTTCTGTGTAGCGCTTGCGCTTCATCTTGGGACCTCCTTGGGGTCAAAATACAAGGAAATCCCACATCACGCATGGCTCGGATTACGGGGGTACGGTCATCGAGATGGCCCGTGTAGCGTGTACCGTCATTGAAGGTGATAACGTACGGATGGCCTGCCTTCGGGCGTAGCGCGCTGTCGTGCAAATTCAGCTCGATGAACTTGGGTGGGCGATCTGCGAGTCCTTGTGGAAGTCCTTGAAGCGCCGCCGGCCTGCTCCCCCGCCTAATAAACGCATTGCAATTGCCTTTAACCGAAAACTGCCCAGGGCAGGCAAAGGTCACGTCTCCGCCTTTGATCGTGATCGAGCTCTGTCCAGCCTTGAGCACAATGCTGTCTTTGGCGAGGATGTGGATCTCGTCGCTGGAGCTGGTCACCGTTACGGGCTTGTCGGCGAGCACTTCCAGTTCATTGGTGTGCGCCTGCAGGCTGACCTCGCCGGCGGCGGCGATGGTCTTGATGCCACCGGAGTGACTGAACCAGCTCGCGCCTTTTCAAAATGAAACGACATGCCTTCTTCGGCCAACAGGCGGCGGACGAAGTCGAAATCCGTTTCGAGGTATTGGACACACAGGCTGTGCATGCGAAGTTGTTGGCTGACGTCCCATTGCCAGTCGGCCTGGGGGTAGTCGGCGAAGACCTCAAGGATGCTCGAGGTGATGCCCAGCGAAGTGTGTATGGTTCACCTATCGGCCAACACCAGGTCGATGAAGTCGCCGTTGCTGAATGCAACCTTGAAACTGTTTGCCGCCACCTCGAGCAGATTGAACCCTTCGGCTTTGCTGCTGATATTGTCGAACTTCATCGTGATTCTAACCGGAACATCCGCTGGCAGCTCTTCCCGAAACCAAGGGCCTTTATTCGAGCTGCTGCCAAATGTAACTTCGGAAGGTTCGTAAACATTACCTTCACTATCGATGAGGCGCGAGTCCTGTGTGAGGTTCAGTACCTGATTGCGTTCTTCGCTCGTCACCAGCAGTTCGATGACGGCTTTGCGATCCGCAAAATGAAAACGATCGAGGCGAAACTCAAACCCTTGCTCAATCTTCGGATTCTGCCCTGGTGTTCTTAAGCTTTCGACGATCGCATGGAGTTCGTTGATCTTCTGATAGTCGAAGGCTTTTACCAATCCACCACCAAACAGCAGGCCAATCACCGCAGTGATAGCCGATATCCAGCTGGGGAGCAGTCCCTTGTTCTCTCTACTCATATTCCTGTCTCAGACGTGGTGGTTTTTCTGATTCGCTGTCGCACTTGCACTTTACCGCTGAATCGCCTGATTACGCCGCATGACCACTGTCTGACGATCTGTCATCGACCGCCTTGAACTGCACGCCGAAGATGGTTTGAAAGAGGTGTTGTTTGATCTTCGCAAAGAAACCCTCCGTCGCGGTCAGACCAATGCCTCGTGGTTTGTCTCCTTCTTCACGCCGGTGCCAAAGGTGGACGTAGTTCAGGCGGCTTTGGATTGCGTCGAACTGATCGGGGATGAGCAGGGCGCTCAACGTGAGGACGCGGCGGCAGTGGCGTTGCCGTTCTTCGTGTTCACCGCGATAGGCGATGTGCATAAACGAATCGATCGCTTCGAGTAGTTCGCGGGCGGTTTCCTGTTTGCGGCCATCCTGCTCAGCTTTGAGCGTGGCCCGTGTCTGATAGGTTGCGACGCGTGCGGCGATAATGCCGCCGATAGCAGCGGCAATGAGCGTTGATCCGGCATTCAACCAATCGATGTTCATTCCCTTGAGCCTCTTACGCTAGAGTTTCGGCGGAGATTGATCCGGCGACCACTGCCAGAAGGTTTCACCATAATCACTGTCAATCGAAGGCATCACCTCGCCGGCTTTGAAGTAGCGGCGGGAATCGGCTTTGGCGGGTGTAAACCACCAACCCGTTTCCGGGCAGGCTTGGCCGGCGGGAATACTTGGGCGTTGGGGCGTGCCGGACTGGCCGGTATCGGGCTCTGGCTCAGGCACTGCGTCATGTGTTCGGGCGTAGTCGACGAGGTCTTTCGGATAGAAGGGCAGATCGCGATAGCTGCTGTCATCGATGTCCCACAGGTAGGTGACGAGGCCGGATTCGAAGGCCCAGTAGCCGGAAAAGTGCTGTGGAACCCGCTTGTGACGGTTATGCCAGTAGCATCCACGCATCGAGCCGTACCACTTTTTGAGGAACTGGGCCATCAGCTTGGGTTGTTTATCGGGCGGCGCCTGAGTGAGTTCCAGTAGGATCGGGTGAGCCTTGAGCATGCTCATAACCTTGGGTGCCGGCTCACTGGGTAGACCGAGCTTATCGATCAGGGTTTCGTAGAGGGCGTCGGTGCCACGATTGTCATCGTGGGCAACGTTGGTTAGCTCCACTATACGTGGGACGAGATAGTCGTAGCGCAGCAGCTTCGCGAGACTGAGCAGCGCTAAAATACGGTAGTAGGCATCGATTTCGTCTAGATAAAAGGGTTCGGTTTTATATACAGGGTGAGGCAGAGAATCTGCCTCAGAAACTTCGACAACCTTTGTAAACTTTGCACCTAATTCCTCTATAGGTACTCCTGCGGAGTACTGCCCAACAAATTGTTCGAAATACTCGTTGGAAATAGTTGCACTCCACTGACTATACATCCGAAACGCATCAGATCGTTTCGGGAGTTCGTTATAGAAGAGCTGTTCTACGCGGTTGAGCCTGCTCGCAATGCCCTTCATAAGTGCGTTGTAAGAATTCTCATTCAAAAACCGTTCACGTTTGTTTTTCTCGAATCTGCTCATAAACGTTATCCGATTGGCTTAGACTTTCCAGGTCGGCATGCCGTCGATGTCGAAGCCGCGTAGTGCATAGGGAGGAAAGTAGGCCGCTCCTTTCATTCTTCGTTTTCCAGCCCTGGGGCGCGCATACTTGCCGTTCTTCGATTTGTGAGGCTGGCAGCCGTAAAGCCAGCGGGCGTAGCCTTCGATATCAATCTCAATATGTTTCGGGTTATCCGTGCCATCCTCTTGGTTGGGGAATGCGTCTACGAGTCGTTGCTCTATCCACTTCTTACTCATCTGCCTACCGGACTGGGTCTTTTTCAGCTTTTTCTTGAACTGATAATCAGTGAGCGGTTTGTCTTTATTCGTCTGGTAACCGAATTTCGCCTCCATGACCACAAATCGCGGGTAAGTGGGCGGCCGGTGGCTGGTGGGGGAAAACTCCGCGGGTATGTCGCCGAAGGGTTCCACTGCGCGGGTGATCATCTTCGGGACCACTTCCCCTTCTATTTCGATGCCGAGCTCATCAAACACCATCCCTGCCGATAGTGGCAGACCGCTGTACGTTTTCGGATAGACAACGGGCACGGACAGGCGGGATGCGGGTTTCTCATACACACCATCGATGCCTTGGTCGGGACTGAAGAAGGAACTGTTGTCGCGCTTGTCCTGACCAGGTTTTGGGTAGATACGATCGTAGTCCGCGTAGTTGACCAGAAAATTGTCGACACAGCTTTCGCACAGGTTGCCATTGATCTGATTGGCCACCCAGTCGAGCAGGAAGTCGGGCAGTTTGTCTACGATCTTCGAATTGTTGATATTGGTCGCGGCCTGGTAAACCTTGTCCTGCACAGCAGCGACGGCCTTGACGAGGAAATCCTGAACCCGTTTCAGCGCGCGGGTGATCCAGTTTGCCAGTTTCTGGCCCCATTCTGTCAGGGTGCGTTTGATGCTGGAGAACCAGTCGCCTAGATACTCACCCATTTTGTTGAGGACCTTGCGGATCATCTCAGAGATCTTACCGGCATACTGAGGCAAGTTGAGGTTGCTTAGATAGTCTAGCGAATTGCCGGGAGAGACATGGCGCAGCATTGCCAGGCCATCGACCATATCGTCGGTGCGAGCATAGACGCGATAGATGATCTTTCCTGCCCGCCCAATGTAAGGGATTACCATGGCGGCGACGGCCAGTGCGAGTTCGGCGACGGCCTGCTGCGTTTCCTCGTTCGTGTCGTCTTCCGTATCGACCAACGTGGCGAGAGCGGCAAACAAGTCGCGAAAATCCTCCAGATACCAAACGGCGATCTGTTTACCCATGGTCAACGGGTTAATTGACGAGATCAGGCGCAGGATGTCGGCGAACAGGTTGGCTAGCCAACTGTCTTGTTTTTCGAGGTAATCGGCCAATCCCCCGTTGACGGGATCAAGCTCGAGTGCAGCAAAACCTTTCGCGAATTCGTCCAGTGTCTCGGCACCCTCACGCGCTCCCTTGGCGGCTAAGTCGCGTATCCAATCGAACGAGTCTTCTAGGAAATACATTGCGTTGTCGTCTTCCAGGCTGACGAGGGTGCCGCGATCCGATATGGTCAATGTACTCACTTAAGATATCTCCGATGCAGTTCCCGATGCCGCCGCTTTTAGGGCGGTTATCCAATCATTCTTGTTTGCGCTTGCTTGTGCGCCAGAGGCTGAGCTGGGATCGTATTTTCGTGCATCGACGAGTTCCACTTTGCCGACGCCGGCTGGCACATCATCGAGATGGACCATGCCTTGGTCATTCAAGATGCCGCGCCGTACTGAACCATCTTTGAAGGTCAGGATGTACTTCGCGCCGGCAATTGGTTTCAAGTCTGCTTCGTGGTAACTGACTTCGATCCAGTTCTGGAGGTCTTCAAGGCCGGACGGGAGTGGAGGGCGCACGGCCGGCCGACTCCCCGGCCCAATAAACGCATTCCAATTACCCTTGACCGAAAACTGCCCAGGGCAGGCAAAGGTCACATCCCCGCCTTTGATCGTGATCGAGCTATGTCCGGCCTTCAGTACGATGCTGTCTTTGGCGAGAATGTGGATCTCGTCGCTAGAACTGGTCACGGTCACGGACTTGTCGGCGAGCACTTCCAGTTCATCCGTGTGCGCTTGCAGGCTGACCTCGCCGGCGGCGGCGATGGTCTTGATGCCACCGGTGTGACTGAACCAACTTGCCCCTTGGCCAACTGCGCTGCTGAAGGTATGTGCCGCGGCGGTGTGCAGATCCTGCTGCACGGTGGCGTGGATGTGCTGACCGGCAAACAACACGGTGCTTGCCGGTGAGCTCAGTCCGATGTCACCGGGGGCCTCGCTGACGATAAAAGGCGCCTCGAACCGTTCTGTTGGGTCGCCCAGGTCACGACTGCCCGGTTTGGCCTTCTTGGCGGCTTGGCCGCCAATACCTCCTTCGTATTTGCCTCCCTTGGAGGGATCGAGGCTGTCGATGAAGGTGGTTTGGTCGGGATTGCTGGCCAGCGGTTTGGCGCCTTGCGCAACCGCTGCGTCGGAGAGGGCTTCGGCGGTCTTCTCTGCTGCACGTAGCTGGCCGACGGTTTCAGCGACATCCATCTGCGTTGAAACACTCTGGGGTCGAGCGGTGGCCGAGATCAGCAGGCCTTCACCGGCACGTACTGCCACCCAGGCATCCGAGCGCAGTTCGAAGCCCGCGCCCCGCCATGCGCCGCGTTGTGCTGAGCGTGGATCCTGGTGGATCAGGTGACCGAGACCAAGCTGGCTATCCGCATAGCTACTGGCGAAGCGCGTGCGCAGCTGATCGGGGGCATCGTCGGCCACCCATTGGTTGAAGCCATCGTTATGATTGTGGCTCATCCAGCCGGAGAGTACGCCGGGATGGTTGGCGCTGGCATCGACCCCGGCCGAGAAGGGTGGCATGTCGGCCCCGTTATAGAGCTGCCGGCTGACCAGTGGTCGGTCGATGTCGCCTTCAACAAAGTCGACCAGCACCTCGGTTCCGAGGCGTGGCAGGTTATGGCTGCCCCAATTCGGGCCAGCCAGCCATTCGGCGACACGCACCCAGGTACCTGCCTGGTCGTTGCCGGGCGCATTGCCTTGAGTTTCGGCCGGTATGCCTTCGGTCAGCCCGCCAGCATTGGGCCGCTCGCCGCGCTGCCAGGCGAACTGCACCTTGATGCGGTGGTCGCGCTCGGTCGTCAGCGGCGCATCGGGCAGGCCGACAACCAGGGCTGTCTGTGGTCGAATCGACGGCTTGGACCGCGGTAGCGGCACAATCGGCACACCAGTGGGCTGGACATGAAAGCGGTTGCGATAGGTGCCCGCCTCGATACTCGCGGCCTCGATCAGTTTGGCCGCTTGCGTGCCGAGATTGTTGGCACCTTCGTGTTCAACCGCCAAGACAACAAACTGAGCATCGTCGCCCACATAGTCTTCGTGCTGGCTCAGGGCGAAGACGGTACCCTCGTTGAGCTGGCGCACGCTGCCGCCGCCTTCGAAGCGTCGGTAGCCCGCTTCGTGCGCGGCCAACAACAGGTCGGTGCGTAGTTGGGCGGCATCAGTGGACTCGAATTGGTAAGCGCCCGAGCCGTCGTAGACTTCGAGCACCGGCAAATCGCCGTTCTCGAGCGCGCTGCCGGCTTCAGCATCGGTTGCGACCAGTTCTTTGTAGTTCCAGCTGCTTTGAATTGCGACATTGGGCAGCACCCTGCGGGTTTCGCTAAACAGCTGGATACTGTCGCTGACCTCCGGGGCATCGGCGCGGTGGAAGCGGATATCCGGTTGGGCGTTGTCCGGCAGCTCGGCCTCGCGATCGAAAACGATCAGCTTGTGGCGCGCATGCGTGATCTCGTCGCCGGCCTGCGCCTGCTGGTCGTGTTCAAAACGAAACGACAGGCCTTCTTCGGCCAACAGGCGGCGGACGAAGTCGAGGTCCGTTTCGCGGTATTGGACACACAGGCTGCGCATGCGAAGTTGTTGGCTGACGTCCCACTGCCAGTCGGCTTGGGGGTAGTCGGCGAAGATCCGCTCGCAGATGCCGCGGATGTCGACATCCTGAAAGACCAGGCTGTTGTGCCGGTACGAGAGGAATCGCAACCAGGGTTCTATACGCAGTCGGTAACGTGCGAGACCGCCGTCGGCGCCGAGCTGCATGGCTTCGGTGACATAGCCGTGCCATGCACGTTTGCTGTCGTCTGCTTGCAGTAGATAAAGCGTGACTTCTTCGCCGATCAGGGTCTTGAGTTCGAGGTTGGCCGAGGTCGACACACAGTCGATCTCGAAAACGAAGTTCTCGAACACGGCTTCCCGCCCATGGAAGCGCTCGACCAGAAGTGCAGCCTCCGGCAGCGCGGTAGCGATCTCAATCAGGCGATTCTGCTGGCTTAGCAGGTCAGGGAAGAATGAGCGATCCATGCATCGTATTCCGTAGCTACTGGCGCCGTCAGGGCAGAGTGATCTGCAGGTACGGTGCGCGCGGTGGCAGTGAAACCAGGTTTTGATACGGGCTCAGCGCCGCGGCAGTCTGGTCGGCCGAATAGTCGCGCAGACCGATGTATGCCAACAGTCCGGACAGTGCCAGCACTGAGGCCAATGCCCATGCGGGGAAGTTGCGTCGCAGGCGATGGGCGATTCGGTCAGGTGCCTGCCAATGCGGTGCGAATGGTGCTCGCTGCCCCTTGAGATGGGCTATCTGCTCGCCTAACTGGCGCGTGAAATAGCTCAGCTTTTCCGGTCCTTCGAGCAGATACTTGCCTTTAAAGCCGAGCAACAGGCAAAGGTGAAACACTTCGAGTGCCGGCAAGCGATTGTGACCATCCCGGCGGGCTTCTTCGAGCTTGTCGTAAAAATGCTCGCCGGCGAGCTGATCGCCGAACAAGGTGAGTTGCAGCGGCTGGCGTTCCCATTCATCCCGGATATGTCCGGGTGTCGAAAGTACGGCCTCATCGATGGTGGCGCAGAAAGCATACTTGGCATCGTAGATATCGGCGGCCGCGAAATCGTGTCGTGTTGCGCGACGTTCGAAATCATCCAGAAAGCGGCTCACGCGATCGACGAAGCTCGCTGCGCTCGTGGGTTCCCAGCCGTTGCGCAGCAGGTAGCTCAGATAGAACCCCTCGTAGAGTAGATCGGCAAGCGTTTCGACTTCATGGCGATCAGCGGGTGCTGTGGTTTCGACTGGTGGGTCGGCGTACAGGGTGGCGACAGAGCTCATGCGTTCACCGCGATCAGTTCAAGTGAAAGGTCATCGAAGCCTTCTGGGGCATAGATGGTGACAGACTGGGCTTGCAGCATCCGTTCATAGAGCGGACTGCGCGGATCCAGCGAAAAATAGCAAGCCCCCGGGCGTACTGGTATGGCCGGCGGAACCTGGGCCGCATGCACCAGCTTCACGCCATGCATTGCCGAAAGGACGAGTTTCTCGACGTCATCGGGCGCACCGATCTTCATACGCACCGGCACCGATTCGATAAGCTTCGGCAAAGGTTGAGCGGCCGACACGCCAAGATAGAAAGCAGTCTTGTCGTTGATCTTTTCCGAATCGAGGCGCCCGGCATGAAAAGCAGGTTTGGTTTCGGTCAACGCAATTCTGAAGTATCGCGTCGAGATGACCGTATCGAGCAGGTCACGCAGTATCTGGTCGAGTTTGAGAAAACCGGAGCCGGGATGGGCGTGATCGTACGTCGGAAGGTCGGCCAACGAATAGGTTTTCGAGAATGTCAGCAGGCCGCCCGCGAGGCGCAACTGTTCCTGAAACAGCCGTTCAGGATGAAGCACCGGGTTCTGATGCAGGTGCGCGAGCGATGCAACGGCACTGCTGATCGTGTGCAACAACCAGAACGATGCGATATCGCCAGAACGAAACTCGATGATGTTTTTTGATGGCTCTCGGTGGAAGCCGTACAGGGCGTTGACCTTGGCTTGCAAGGCATCGAGCAATCGCCTCAGCTGCAACATGATCATCGGTGCGGCACCGATAGACAGGGTAGGGGGCATGTAAGCCGTATCCAGTTCGAATCCGCTGGCCGGCGTCTTGCGCACGCGCAACAGTGCCATAGAAACATATTGGTCGAGCGGGTCGTCGGCGGGTTTCAAGCGTGCTGCTTTCTTGAGTACGGGAATCTCGGCTTCTGCCGCGTCGGTGAAGAGGTCGGCGCTGTTCTGATGTGAGACGACGTAGCGACGTTGCTCCTGCTCGTTGTCTTCGGGTACTGAGTTTCCGCCGTGCTGCCGCATCTGATGTAGGGCCAGGCGGAACTCGGTGGACTCGTCGCCGACAATTTCGTCAAGCGCCACCGGCGGTGGTAAGAGGTCTCTATCGGGGGCTATATAGCTTTCGCCGTCGGGCAAGACGGCATCGATGTGATCGATACGCAGTATGCCGCCCCTGAGGGCGTCATTGTCGACAACCAGATGACGCACACCCCATCCGAAGGGTTGGGCCGTCAGCAACGCATCACTCACCAGTGATTCGTGGTAGGCGTCCTGTTGTTGAAAGTGCTGAGGTCTGAGGAAGAGTCCTTCGCCCCAAAGAATCTTTGCCTGTTTCACGTGTCATTACTCTTCTAAAAGCAGCGAATGCCGCTAAGGGAGCGGGTGGCATCCGTGGCGCCCGCATCAGTCAGTTCACCTTCGGCGACGGTCATGGCACAGCTATGGAAACCGACGGCGATGCCGGTTTCTTCAGATGTCTCGCGGTTGAACGCCAGCTTCCAACGGTTCGGTGCCGGATCTCTAAACAGGGCGACAACGCCGATGACCTTGACGCCGGGTTCCACCTGCTCTTCGAGCTGATAGGTCTTGCCCGGGATAAGCGTCAGTTCGCGCACGTTTACCAGATCTTCGGAAATAACGGCTTTCTCTGAATCCTCGTTACCGACCTTCGCATAGGGCAGTGTCGAAAATCCTGCCTCGTTTCGCAGTTGATACAAGCGAACGACGAGAGAGAGTGACTCGCCCGATTCAGTCGCGTTCAACAGCTCGCCGGCCGAAAGCGTGACCAGCATCGGACGCGGTGCGTTCGGGTCCGGCGGCGTAAGGCCGACAGACTTCATTGCCGCACCCAAAGCAGCCCCGGCAACCTCAGTGGCAACTGTGGTTACGCAGCCGTATAGAAGCGGTAAGAAGCAGACTAGTGTTAACCAACGCCGTATCGAATTGGCGCTTTGTCGTGGCTGTCCTTGCACGTTATTCGCTCAGCTGTACATCTATCCTTAAGGAGCTTGCATTCCCATCGTTCCATATCAATGGTGGAAGGCGCCACAATGTTACATCATCGGTGCGCTCGACGCTTGTGCATATCGATCGCTTTGCTTTGCTTGCATTAAATTTACTGCAATTTACATGCTACAAATTCGTTACCTGACGCGAAGCCTATTGCGAGCGGTCGGCAATTAATGTACGTTACCGGCCGTACGGTAGCGACGTGTTAAACGCTTCCGTGCACAAGGACGATTCAATCACCAGACACACCCGGATTAGGGACGATTAGGGTTCAAGTGCGCTTCTCTATCTTGATTTTCGTTGTCGCTTTGCAAGCGACGCTCGTGGGTTGTTCCGGCATGCCGTCGCGCATGTCCGACGAAGAACGTACACGACATCTCACCGAGGCCGAGCTAAAAGCCAACGAACTGGTTTCTGCCGGCAAATACGAACAGGCAATCGGCATATTGACCAAAGCCGCGAGCATGCATCCCGGGCGGAAAGAACCGTGGGTGAACATGGCAAAGCTGTATTTTGGCAATGCGCAATATGGCGAAGCTATCGTGGCTTCCGAGGAAGTGCTGCAGCGCGACCCGGCCGACAGCACTGCGAAAAGTGTACGCGCCGTTAGCGGGTTGCGCGTAGCCACAGAGTCTCTGTGGGACCTTCGCGAAGACACCGAAACCACCGGTTCCGCACGCGACGATGCGAAGAACCTTGCCAAGGTTCTGCGTGAAATACTGGGTGAGGAAGTGCTCGTTCCGCCGATCGATCAGGAGCGGCTCAAGAAGCAACGCATGGCTGAAGAAGCCGCGGTCCGCCGTGCCGAAAGACGTGCGCGGGCTGCTCGCCGGGCCGCCAGGGAGGCGGCCAAAGCCAAGGCGCAAGCGGAGGCAGGCAAGGCGCTGGAAGATGCGATCAGCGATAAAGCACCGGCACTCGACGGTGATCCCTTTAACGTGTTGCGCTAGTCGATGAAAGATTATTCGCGTGTCGTGGTTCTCGATACGGACTTGAGGTGCCGTCGGTCCAAGTGACTCAGACAGCGTTTATTTTGCAAATTAAGGATTTCAATTCGCCGGGTTGTCGGTGATCGGAAATCGGGAGATTGAGATGGCAAAAAAAGAAAGCGTTCAGAAGCGGTTGCAGAAGGTGCGTCCGCCGCGTGTCCAGCTTACCTACGATGTCGAGATCGGCGATGCAATCGAACAGAAAGAGATTCCGTTCGTTGTTGGTGTGCTTGGTGATTTCTCCGGTCAGAGCGAGAAAGATCAAGGCAAACTTCGCGATCGTAAATTTGTAAACGTGGACATGGACAATCTGGATGATGTGATTGGCAGCATTGCTCCGCGCGCCGCTTATCGCGTCAAGAACAAGTTGACTGACGAAGGTGGTGAGATCGGGATCGATCTTACCTTCGACAAGTTCGAAGATTTTCGTCCGGAAGCGGTTGTGCAGAACGTTGAGCCCCTACGCAAGCTCATGGAGGCGAGATCCAAACTCGCCGATCTGCGCAACAAAATGGCGGGCAATGAAAAGCTTGAGGATCTACTGAGTGACGTGCTGCAAAGTACCGAACAGCTGCAGAAACTCGGCAAGAAGGAGGAAGACTGATGAGCGCAGCGCAGGGTGAACAGCCGGCAGCCCCGGCTGCGGAAGGTGGACTTCTCGACAACATCATTGCCGAGAGTCGGGTTGCCAAATCTGACGCGGAGCGCGCGCGTGCGCGCGATATCATCAGCGAGCTGGCCAGTCAGGTGCTTGAAGGCGAAGTTGTCGTATCGGAAAACCTTTCGGCTTCGTTGGATGCACGTGTCGCAGAGCTCGACAAACTGATCTCTGAACAGCTTAGTGAGGTCATGCACGCGCCTGAGTTTCAGAAACTCGAGAGCGCATGGACCGGCCTGCATTATCTTGCGAAGCAGACGTCTACGGGCTCGATGATGAAGATCAAGCTCATGAACGCGACGCAGAAGGAACTCGTCAAAGACTTCAAGACGGCGATCGATTTCGATCAGAGTGCGCTGTTCAAGAAAGTGTATGAAGAAGAGTTCGGAACCTTCGGCGGGGCGCCGTTCGGCACGCTGATCGGTCAGTTCGAACTGACGCGACAGCCTGAAGACATGTATTTCGTCGAGCAGATGTCGCATGTCGCGGCTGCTGCACACGCACCGTTCATCGCCGCTGCCTCACCGGAACTGTTCGGGCTGGATTCGTACACCGAACTTGGCAAGCCGCGCGATATGTCGAAGGTCTTCGACACAGTTGAGTACGCGAAGTGGAAATCGTTCCGCGAATCGGAAGATTCACGCTATGTCGGCCTGACGATGCCGCGTTTTCTAGGTCGCTTGCCGTATAACCCGGTTGATGGTGTTACCACCGAAGGGTTCAACTACGTCGAGGATGTCGACGGCACGGATCACTCGAAGTATCTCTGGTGCAACGCGGCATTCGCCATGGGGTCGCGCCTTACCAACGCATTCGAGAACTACGGCTGGTGCGCAGCCATTCGCGGCGTTGAGGGTGGCGGTCTGGTTGAAGACCTGCCTACGCATACTTTCCGTACCGACGATGGTGAAGTGGCGCTGAAGTGTCCTACCGAGATTTCCATTACTGACCGACGTGAAAAAGAGCTCAGTGATCTCGGTTTCATTCCGTTGGTTCACTGTAAGAACACCGATTACGCAGCGTTCTTCGGTGCTCAATCGGCACAAAAACCCAAGAAATACGACACCGATGCAGCGAATGCCAATGCATCTTTGTCTGCCCAGTTGCAGTACATATTTGCCGTCAGTCGAATTGCGCATTACATGAAGGCCATGATGCGCGACAAAATCGGCAGCTTTGCCGCGCCGTCCAACGTAGAGACCTATCTGCAGCGTTGGATTGACCAATATGTCACTGCGGACGATTCCGCTTCTCAGGAAACCAAGGCACAGTTTCCGCTGCGCGAAGCGTCTGTCGAAGTCAGCGAGGTCCCCGGAAGGCCTGGCGTCTACCGTGCGGTCTCGTTCATTCGACCGCACTTCCAGCTCGATGAGCTTTCTGTGTCGTTACGCCTGGTGGCCGAGTTGCCGCAGGCAAGCAATGGATAATTAACCAACACTGTAAGGAGTTGTTCCGTAATGAAGGACATTTACGTAGAGTTCAAAGGAAGCGACATCAAGGGAGATGCGCGCGACCAGAAGCACAAGGACCAGGTCGAGGTTTACACCTGGAGCCACGCTATGCGTCAGCCGAAGTCGGCGACGGCTTCTGGTTCGGGCGGTCATACTGCTGAGCGTTGTGAGCACGATGAAATGGTTTTCACCAAAGACATCGATGGCTCCAGCCCCAAGCTGTACCAAGCGTGTTCGTCAGGTCTGATCATCAACGACGTTGTGATCACCTTCTACCGTGCATTTGGCGGTAAGAACACCACCGGCAATCCCAGCACCACGCAGAACCGTCATCAGTACATGCGTATTGAGCTGAAAGACGTTCTCGTTTCGTCGGTTTCACCTTCCGTTTCAAGCGAGGGTATTCCGACCGAAACGTTTGCGCTCAAGTACTCGGCGGTCAAGTGGACCTATGATGAACTGAACATCAATGGTGACAAGTCCGGCAAGGTCAACATCCAGGGCGCCTGGAACCTCGCCAAGAACACGCCCAATCTGACCTGAGCGTAGCTTCTGATATGAACATGGCGGTGCCTTGCCGCCATGTTCTTGTGCTGCATTCCTTATGCGAGGATTTGAACCGACACTGTTCGACAAGCTCTGTGACGACTCGCCAGTGGGTCCGGTGCATCGTCGACTGTCGGTTGATGAATTAAAAGACTCTGTCGCACGTGATCTCGAAGCGCTGTTGAATGCACGCACGGTGTTCGATGATTCGGTGATGGAAGGTTATCCCGAAGCCGCGCGCTCCATTGCGTCTTTCGGGCTCGTCGATTTTGCCGGCCTTTCGTTGGCCAGCGTGCATGACCGCGTGACAATATGTCGGTCTCTCGAAAGCGCAATCTCCAAGCACGAACCGCGATTGAAGAACGTACAGGTGTCGCTCGACCTGGACCGTCGGTCGGTCAACTCCCTGGCGTTTTCCATCAAAGCAATGTTGGTGGTTAAACCGGCTCGCGAGCCGGTGAACTTCGATGCGATGTTGCAGCCGACGACACTGCAATATTCGGTAAACCGACAGAAGGCGTCGGGTGTGACAGGCTGACATGGAAGATTTGCTGCCTTATTACGAACGCGAACTGGCTTTCTTGCGTCGTCATTCGCGCGAGTTTGCAGAACGCTACCCGAAGATTGCCGGACAGCTTTTGTTGCACGGTGATGGGTGTGATGATCCCCATATCGAGAGAATGATTGAGTCGTTCGCGCTGCTTAGCGCACGGGTCAACAAGAAACTTGAGGATTCATACCCGCAGTTCACCGAGGCGTTGCTGAACGTACTCTATCCGCATTACCTGCGCCCCTTTCCATCGTGTTCCATTGCCTGGTTCGACACGGCCGGCGATGAAGCGAGCCTTTCCAAACCTGTGGTCATGAAACGGGGATTGGAGCTTCAATCCCGGCCAGTCAAGGGCGTTCCCTGTCGTTTCAAGACAGCTTGGGACGTGTCGTTGCTCCCCGTGCAGGTTCGCCAGGTCAGATTCGATCCTATCGCCGAAGCGCGAGGCGGGATTCGTTTGCCGGTCGACTGTACAGCGTCACTCACGCTTGAGCTGCGCAAGACGTCCAAGCAAGGTCGCTGGGGAGAGGGAGAGTTCGGCGCGCTACGGTTCTTTGTCGATGCCGAGCCATCGATCGCAGCAGCGCTGCGTGATGCCTTGTTTTTGCGCGTGGTGAAGAGTTACGCATCGACTGCGGAGGAACGGTGGCAGTCATTGAGCGACGATATCATCGGTGAGGTGGGGTTTGCCGACGAAGAATCTCTGATCCGGTTTCCGGACAATGCGCACAACGCCTATCGACACCTTACAGAGTATTTCGCGTTCCCTGAAAAATACAATTTCTTCGATCTGCGCCTGGATAGTCTGCCTGTCTCCCTGCGGTCCAAAGAAACGATCGAGATCCATCTGGCGTTCGCCGATCTGCGGGCCGACAGTGATGCGTCGCGGCTCTTGCAGACCATCGCCGCTGAGCACCTGCGGCTGGGCTGCGTGCCGATCGTCAACCTCTTTGCGCAAAAGGGTGACCCCATACGCCTGACCGAGCGCAGCAGCGCTTACCCGGTCGTTGCCGATTCGCGTAAGGCGTTCGCTTACGAGGTTTATTCGATCGACTCGGTGCGTCGCGTGCGTCAAACGCCGCAGGGCGAATCGATAACCGAATTTCGCCCTTTTTTCTCGCTCTACCACGGCGAGACACCAGAGAAAGATGGCCAGTATTGGCATGCGCAGCGCAACCATCTCGTGGCGGAACACAGTCCCGGGTACGAGACCGAGATATCGGTCGTCGATGCCGATTTCGAACCGCTACATGCCAAATCCGATGTATTGAGTGTCGCTTTGACATGCACCAACCGCGATCTGCCTCATCACCTTGCCACGGGTTTACCCGGCGGTGATCTGACGATGGAGGGCGGATCGGTCGCTAAGGCGATCAGCATGTTGCGTAAACCGACCAAACCCTATCGCTTCGACTATCGCGGAGCCGGGCAATGGCGCCTGATATCGCATCTGGCGCTGAATCACCTGTCGATCAGTGGTAGTGGGCTGAACGCGTTTCGCGAGATGTTGAGCTTGTACGACCTGCCGCGGACGGCGGTATCGCGTCGGCAGATTGTCGGGATTGCCGAGATCTCACAGCGTGACAAGACGGTCTGGTTACCCGGCAATCCGTTTGCGAGTTTTGTCCGCGGCCTGGAAATCACCTTGACAGTCGACGAGGAGAGTTTCGTCGGAACCGGTCTGGATATCTTCGCACGCGTAATCGATCGCTTTCTCGGCTTGTACGTCCACCTGAACAGCTTTATTGAACTGGTGCTTGTCTCCAGCCGAACCGGTGAGGAATTGGTCAGATGTGCTCCGCGCGCCGGCGAATC
The DNA here is from genome assembly GCF_002009425.1 of Thiosocius teredinicola. Classification (NCBI taxonomy): domain Bacteria; kingdom Pseudomonadati; phylum Pseudomonadota; class Gammaproteobacteria; order Chromatiales; family Sedimenticolaceae; genus Thiosocius; species Thiosocius teredinicola. The sequence continues at coordinate 3,155,297 of NZ_CP019936.1, read as the reverse complement.
GATCCTGCTCTGATCGAGCAGCTGACCAGTGAGCCACAGCGGTTTGATTTCTTTCAGGCCGTGCGTGTGCTCGACCGCCACTTGCGCAAACAGGGCGCCAAAGAGCCGGTCGCCGATCGACTGAGATTCCGCAATTCTCTTGCTCTCGCATTCGCGCCCAGCCAAATAGAGACGCTCGATGTCGAGTATGCGAGCGACGATGAAGGTAATGAAACCGACCAGCTGCGAAGGGTTTCATTGACGCCGGCATTCATGGGGTTGTTGGGACTGCACGGTACACTGCCGGCACACTATACGGAGCAGATCGCCGATCGCGAGCGCTACCATCGAGACCGTGGGGCGCGGCATTTCCTTGATCTGTTTTCGAACCGGTCGGTAGGGCAGTTCTACAACGCATGGAAGAAGTATCGCTTACCGCTTCTCTACGAAACTGAGCGCCATGACCAGTTTCTTCCGCTGGTACTAGCGCTCGGCGGACTTGGATTCGATTCACTTCGTGACCGGCTGCGTGACAGTCCTGGCAGTATCGATGATGAATCGATGGCGTACTTTGCGGGCATGCTGCGGCAACGCCCTGTATCTGCAACGACGTTGCAGACAATCCTGTCCCAGTATTTTCGTACCAGCGTCAAGGTCGAGCAGTTTGTCGGCAAATGGTACACGCTACCGGAGTCGCAGCATTCTAAGCTCGGCGGTGCCAATGCCGCTCTGGGAAAGACCATGATGGTCGGCGAGCGCGTCTGGCAACGCAACCTGCGTGTTCGTATTCGCATCGGGCCATTGTCTCGCGATCGCTATCTGGCATTTCTGCCGGGAAGCGAACTGTCGGCAGCGCTACATAAGATTCTGACGTTGGCGACTTCATATCAATTCGAATACGAGATTCGTCCAGTACTTAGGGCCGCAGATGTTCTTCCCAGCCAGCTCGGAGCTGAGCAGCAGCCCCGCCTCGGATTCGACACTTTTCTTTGTACTCGCGCAGTGACGGAAGACCGTGATGACACGGTGTTTGAACTGCATGCCGCCTGAATAGGGATATCGTCTTATGAGCACTTCACTCAAAACACTGATCAGCAAGCTGAATGGACTCAGTCGCACGGCGACCGAACGGGCTGCCGTCATTTGCATGAATCGCGGCCACTACGAGGTGGACCTGGAACACCTGTTCCTGGCGCTGTGCGAGCAGCCGGGTAGCGATGTCGTGAAGGTCGCGAGTCGCAGCGATATCAGCGTCACCGGTCTCGAGCGTGAACTTGACAACGCGCTCGGTCTGCTCAAGACGGGCAACACCCGCACGCCGGTGTTCTCGCCCCATTTGCAGAAGCTGTTCGAGCAGGCGTGGCTGGTCGCCTCGCTGGATTCGCGCCTGCAGCGCATTCGCTCCGGACACCTGTTGCTTGCGCTATTGACCGAGCCTGACCTCGTTCAGCTGGCCTCGCGTGGTTCGCGGGCCTTCGAGAAGATCAATCTTGGCGAGCTGAAGCACAACTTCGATGAGTTGACCCAGGGTTCGCTCGAAGCCGCAGAAGTAGCGGGAGAGGGTGGCGAGCAAGATTTGAGTGACGGTGATGCCGACGCCGCCGCGTCCGCGATGCCGGGTGTCAGCAAGACCCCGGCCTTGGACCAGTTCACGACGAATCTCACCCAGCGCGCCCGCGACGGCAAGGTCGATCCCGTGATCGGCCGGGACAGCGAGATACGACAACTGGTCGACATCCTGCTGCGTCGACGCCAGAACAACCCAATACTCACGGGTGAGGCCGGCGTCGGCAAGACGGCAGTCGTTGAAGGGCTTGCCCTGCGTATAGCCGATGGAGACGTGCCGCCGCCACTTCAGGGGGTTGAATTGCACGTGCTTGACATGGGGCTGCTTCAAGCGGGCGCGAGCGTCAAAGGTGAGTTCGAGAATCGCCTCAAGAATGTCATTGATGAAGTCAAAAAGAGCCCCAGGCCGATTATCCTGTTTATCGACGAGGCCCACACAATGATCGGGGCCGGTGGCCAGTCGGGTCAGAATGATGCGGCCAACCTGCTGAAACCGGCACTGGCACGTGGTGAGCTGCGTACGGTCGCCGCTACGACCTGGGCCGAATACAAGAAATACTTCGAGAAAGACGCGGCGCTTGCGCGTCGGTTCCAGGTCGTCAAGGTCGAAGAACCTACCGAGCCACTGGCCGCAGCGATGCTGCGAGGCATGGTTCCCTTGATGGAAGAACACTTCAACATACGCGTGATGGACGAGGCTGTGACTGAAGCAGTGCGCTTGTCTCATCGTTACATCAGCGGCCGGCAGTTGCCCGACAAAGCAGTCAGTGTGCTCGACACGGCGTGTGCCAAGGTTGCCTTGGGGCAGAGCGCCACACCCGCTCTGATCGATGAAACCGACAAGCGCTTGGTGCGTGAACGCGCGGAGTTGGCCGCATTGGAAAAGGAAGCGGCCAGCGGCATGTGGCATGACGCGCGCCTGAAAGAGCTCAAGGCGCAAATCAAAGCGCTGGAAAAAGATCTTGATGACTACAAGGCCCGGCATGAGGCTGAGTCGGCTCTGGTCAAGCAGATCATCGAAATGCGTGCCGGTCTCGAAAATGGCGAGACAGTCGCCGAACCGGCCGTTGCCGCAGTCGGTGGCGGTGGCCGCAGGCGAAAAGCAGCATCGGCGCGCACTACCGGCCTTGATGAACTGATCGCCAAGCTGCATGCCCTGCAGGGTGAAGAGCCGATGGTGCCTTTGCAGGTTGATGGACACGTCGTTGCCGAGGTTATCTCCTCGTGGACCGGTATCCCGCTGGGGAAGATGGTCAAGGACGAGATCAAGACGGTGTTGCAGCTCAAGCCATTGCTGCAGGCGCGTGTCATCGGTCAGGATCATGCCCTGGAAGCGGTCGCCCAGCGTGTTCGCACGGCCCGCGCGAACCTTGAAGACCCGAACAAGCCGAAAGGCGTGTTTCTCTTCGTTGGACCCTCTGGTGTCGGCAAGACCGAGACGGCGCTGGCACTTGCCGACATCCTGTACGGTGGTGAGCGCAAGCTGGTCACGATCAATATGAGCGAGTACCAGGAGGCGCATACGGTCTCCGGTCTCAAAGGCTCGCCACCGGGCTATGTGGGTTACGGTGAAGGCGGGGTGCTTACCGAGGCGGTCCGTCGCAATCCGTACAGTGTCGTCCTGCTCGACGAGGTCGAGAAGGCACATCCGGATGTCATGGAATTGTTCTTCCAGGTGTTCGATAAGGGGGTGTTGGATGACGCCGAAGGTCGCGAGATCGATTTCCGCAACACGCTGATCATTTTGACCAGCAATGTCGGTTCGAGCCAGATCATGCAGAGTTGTCTGAACAAGGCCGCGGAAGAACTGCCCGATCCGGATGACCTGGCCGAGGCGCTTCGCCCGGTATTGTTCAAACATTTCAAACCGGCCTTTCTGGGGCGGCTGAAGGTGGTTCCGTACTACCCGATCTCCGACGACGTGTTGGTGCAGATCATCGAACTCAAGCTTGGTCGGATTCGCGACCGCGTGGCGGCAAACCACAAGGCAGATTTCGTATGGGACGACAAGCTGGTCGAGGCAGTGTTGGCACGTTGCACCGAGGTCGACTCGGGCGCGCGCAATGTCGATCACATTCTCAGTGGCACGCTGCTGCCTGAGATGGCCGAAACGGTCCTCGGCCGCATGGCGGAAGAGGGCGAGATTTCGCGGATCAAGGTGTCGGCGGGCAAGAATGGTGAGTTCAAGTACACCATGAAGTAAGGTAAGGCGATCGCTGAAGGTTGCCTACAAGGCACCTTCGCGCTTTATCGCGAAGTATTGGTTGACCAGCGCGATGGGTAGTTGGTCGGGGCGGATGTCCAGAATTCTCGCACCATGATGCATTAACCGCTCGTGGTTATCTCTTCGACGCCCCAGGTAGTCTTCGGTGGCCTGGAACTGGAGTGCCTCTTTCAGCGACGTGACCTCTCGCGATTCGATCTCGTCGAGCAACGATTCACGCATGTCCGCGACCAACACCAGGTGGCTGCGACGTAGCAGCTTGACGGCGGCCTCCAGGTCCGATTGGTCTTCATCATGGGTATTGGTGATGACCACCACCAGTGCGCGACGACGCTGGCGGGCGAGGAGTTCACTGGCAGCAGCCCGGTAATCGGTGGTTTCGAGTGTCGATTGCAGGTCGTACGTGGCATTCAGCAGGCTGCTCACCAGGTGTTGGCCTTTGCGTGGTGCGTACCAGCGGCGCACGCCGCCCATCGTCATGAAACCCACGGCATCGCCTTGGCGCAGCGAGACGTAAGAGACGAGCAGTACGGCATTCAGCGCCTCGTCGAGATGCACCCGTCCAACCTCGGCATGGCGCATGCGACGACCGCAGTCGATAAGGAACATAATCTGCTGGTCGCGCTCGTCCTGAAATTCTCGCGAGATCAGTTTGCGCAGGCGCGACGTGGCTTTCCAGTCGATCTGGCGTAACGTGTCGCCGACCCGGTATTCACGCAGTTGGTGAAAATCGCTGCCTTCGCCGCGTCGCTGACGGCGTTTGACGCCCATCTGGCTCTGCCGGTTATCGGTGGTCAGCAGGGTGTAGTGCGCAATCCGCGAAAAGTTGGGGTACACACGCAGCTCCTGTGGCGTACCGACGGTTCGGCGTTCGCGCCACAGGTGCCACGGCGAGGTCATCATTAATTCGGTGCCCGGCACTTGGTAAGTGCCACGCGTCGGCGGTTGCAGGCGGTAACGCACGTGCGCCCATTGATTGGGTTGCAGATCCACCGTTGCCGGCTGTCCCTCAACTTCGAAGCTGCCGGGATGAAGGTCATGCACTTCGCAGCGTAACGGCAAGCTGCTCGTATTACGCATCTCGATGACGGCTTTCGACCAGGTCCCGACCGGCAGGTTACGGCTCAGTTTGCGCTCGATGCTTGGCGACGCGCGGCGGCGTTGGCGCAGCCGGTCGGCGATGGCGACACCGGCGATTGCCGCTCCCGAGGCCTGCCACACCACAACCAGGCCGGGCGCCATGGCGGCGATAACGCCGAGCCCCAACCAAATTCCGGCGCACGCCAGCAATGTTGGCGTCGGGTAGAACCTCATTGACGGGGCGCGGCGACGTTGGCCAGCATCTCGGAAAGCACGTCATCGGGCTGGTAGCCCTCGATTTCGAGGTCTGCCGTCAGCTTCACACGGTGACGCAGCACGGCCGGCGCAATCGATTTGACGTCGTCCGGTGTCACGAAATCGTTGCTGTTGAACAGGGCCTGGGCGCGAGCGCAACGCAATAAGGCGATGCCTGCGCGGGGGCCGGCGCCGGTCTCGATACCCTGCCAGTCGCGGGTGGTACGCACGATTCGCACGATGTAGTCGAGGATCGCCTTGTCGACTTCGATCTGCACGGCGGCACGTTGCAATCCAAGGACATCTCCCGGGGTGAGAATCGGTTCGATCGATGAAATGTCCAACTGGTTGCCCACTGAGGTGGCCGTGACCTGACGGATCATCTCGCTTTCTTCTTCCTCGCTTGGATAGCTGATCTGCACGTTGATCAGAAAGCGGTCGAGCTGCGCCTGCGGCAGTGGATAGGTACCTTCCTGCTCGATGGGGTTCTGCGTCGCCATCACCAGAAAGGGTTGCTCCAGCTCATAGGTCTTGCCTTCGATCGTTACCTGCTCTTCCTGCATGGCCTCGAGCAGTGCCGATTGGGTCTTGGCCGGCGCGCGGTTGATCTCGTCACCGAGCAGGAAGTTGCAGAAGATCGGTCCGCGGCGGATGCGGAAGGTCTCTTCCTTCATGTCGAACACCGCGTGCCCGGTGACGTCGCTCGGCATCAGGTCGGGGGTGAGCTGTATGCGTGAGAACTTGCCGCCGACAGCCTTGCTCAGGCTGCGAACCAGCAGGGTCTTACCCAGGCCGGGTAGGCCTTCGACGAGGACATGTCCACCCGCGATCAGGGCGACGATTGTTTCGCGAATAACATCGCGCTGACCAATGATGGCCCGACTGACCATGGCCTCGAGCTCGCGCACTCGCGCAGCGGCTTGATCGATCGACGGTGTGGGTGCGTTGGCTTCGTTCATTGACGAAAGCTCCTCCATGGCAAATGCGCAGGTACTTCGGTCGAAGGGCCTGCGCCATTCAATGCAAGATGATTCGGTTCGAGATCGTTGAAATATCGATGGGTATTCATAGCGCTGATCTTAGTGACTGCAACAGGTTGCTTAGCTCGATGAACTCGCGCTCATTCTTGATCTCGTCGCGCAAAGCCCTGGTGACGTCTGACGGCGTGAGATCGGTTCGCGCTGCGATCCATTCGTCGCGCTCTGCGTCGTTCATGCTGCGCAACAGGTAGTGTTTGCTCAGCCAGGCCTGTTCGAGTTGTTGCTGGTTGTTTGCCAGCAGTTTGCGGGCGTGATCGAGTCGCCACAGAAAATTTGCACTGGCCGACAGGTGTTCGCCGATGTCGCGTCTCTCAGCCTCAATCGGCGGCAGGGGCGGGCCGAGCCGCCTGTTCATCGACCACAGCAGCAAACCGAGCAGCACGATAAGCGACACCAGCGCTTGTGGTGCATATTTCCACGCCAGATCCCACAGCGAAGGCATATCGATATCGTGGACCAGCCAGACACCGACATCGCCGGGTGCGCCGACCAGCAAAGCGAGGGTATAGGCATGGTCCTGTTCGCCGATGCGCTTTGAATTCAGAAAGCCGATGTCGGACAACACGGTGATCAGGCCGTCACCGACTTTGTACTGAAGCAAGGCGAACCCTTGGTCGAGTGAAACCGAAGAAGTTGCATTGCCGAATTCATCTTGCAGATAGCGCCGATTCGATAACGTGATCCGGACGGGTTCTGCAACGTCGGTAAAGTCGATATCGACGTTCGTCTCGGCGGCGTTCTCCAGGCCGACGTCGAAGATGAAGGGTCGTTCGCGCACTCGCACGCCCAGGTCTGCGAGCAGGCTCGAGGTACCGCTGTACATGTCATCGTCATCGACCACCAGCGAGCTATCGGCTTCGACGATCAGTGTACCGCCGGATTCGACCCATTCACGCAGTTGGCGCCGGCGCTGTTCACCCGCCGGGGGAGAGAAGCGGTAGATGACGATCGCGTGATCGCGTGGCGGCAGACTTCGCCAGAGGTCGACGTTGGCGACGCTCTTGACGTCGTAGCCCAGTTTGTCCAGAAACCTTTCGGCCGCAAGCAAGGGGTTGCGAATCGCTTTCTCCGAAAAGCCGCCCAGGATTTCGCGTTCGTCCTGCTCGAAATTGTTGAAGAACCAAGCGGTGACGGCGACGGTTGCCAACACTGCCAGGATGCCGACCGCGATCCCGATGAGCAGGCGCTTATTACGCATCGCTCGGTGCTCCGAAAAGCTGATGCCACGATTGAGTGAGCTGGGTGACCTGCGATGCCGGTGGCTCGATGTGGCCGTACGCGCAGCGTACCCAGGTGCGCGTCAGTTCGAGAAAATAGCTGCTCTCGTTTTCTGGTCGTTCGTCGGCAACGATGCGCTGGCATTCGTATTCGGTCGCACTGTCGGGTATGTCGATGTGCCGTTCGTGGATGAAGCGCGCGAGCGTTGCGCGGTACAGCAGGCTCATGGCCTCGCGCATTTTGTGCTCAGTCAGCAACTCGTTGACGGCCCTGACGAGATCGGCGGGTAGCGAATCCGGTCGCACATCCATACCGAATAACACCTCCGGGGCCGATCGCTTGGTTACCGTTCTACCGCGCGGCAGGTGATTGACCAAGCGCGCGATGTACGGCACCAACAACGCGATAAGCACCGCCAGACCGAGCCACATCAGGTACTTCAGCAGGGTGGCAAGGCCCGACAGCCAGCCGGGTGTGCCGTCCCGCTCGAGGCTATCGAACCAGTCGAAGTCGGGATCGTCTTTCTCGCCGGTGTATCGCCAGTACTTCTCGGTGCGTTTTTCGCCGAAATCCTTGCTCTTCAACACGTCGGTGATCGTGGTCTCCGCCCGATCGTGGCTAATGGGAAAGTCGGCCAGCGCCGCCTGGTCGGGGAACAGGCAGAGTGCCGCCGACAAAGCACCGGCGAGGACCATGGCGGCTGCGGTGGTCGAGCGAGCCTGGGTGAATCGCGGTGCGATACGCCGAAACGCCAACTCGATATCCCACGCCTCGAGCGTCGAGCGGCGTGACAGGTACAGGCCAAATCCACCGGCCACGTAGAACGGCGCCATAACCGAGATGGCGATCAGCCAGACGAGGTTGTTGAGCCACACAGAGGCATCTGAGCCGTCGATCAGAAATTCCCAGGTATCGGTGGTACGCAGCGATTCGGGGATAAAGAAGATGACCATCAGCACGGCGGAAAGCTGCAGCGCGCCTTCCATATGGACACCGGCAATCGTCAGCCAGGTGCCCGCCGAATGATTGCGCGTCAATACCTTCTGGCGCTGAGTTCGTTCGGTGCCACGCAGCCCTTCAAGGTGGGTAACCGGCATGTATAGCGAACGGTTCGGTGTCAGTCGACGGAACGTCAGGTTGGCCAGTAGAAACGGCAGTATCGCCTGGCGCCAATGCGACAGTGTCTGCCGCAGGGTCAGTTCTTCGCCGAACAGGCGTCGGCTGAGCCAAAACAGCAGTAGCGGCTCGTACAGCGGTTTGAACCACCAGACGACGATACCTGCCACCCAGGGCACGCTATGCAGCGCAACACCAGCGACCAACGCCAAGGGTAACGCGGTGATCCACCACAGCTTCCATAATGGCAGGAACCATTGGCGTGCCATGGCAAAGCCCAGATCGACACCTTCCCAGGGTGTGCGATTGCGAACATTGGCGGTGATCTGGTCAATCTGCACGGATGTTTCTGCCGGCGAACGCGAGATAAAGAATCAGCAAAAGCCACAACGTGGCCGAAACCAGGTATTTGACCCCGTGACTCACTGCCTGATTGGGCGACCAGAATGCCTCGACGAATGCCGCGGCAAGCAACATGAACGCTGCACCGACCACGAGGTTCACTGCCTCGAGCCCGGCGACCTTCAATGCCTCGCTACGTTTGCGTCGGCCCGGCGCAATCACCGCCTTGCCCAGCAGCAGCCCGGCCGCGCCGCTGATGCAGATCGCCGTCAGCTCGAAAGCACTATGCCCGGCGACGAAGGGCCAGAACGTTTCGGTGAAGCCCAGTTGCGTCAGGTGGCCGGCAACACCGCCGATGACGACGCCGTTGAACAGCAGAACGAGTACCGTGCCGATCCCCGCCACGATGCCACCGGCGAACGTGCGAAACCCGATACCGATATTGTTCTGGATGTAGAACCCGAACATCATGAAGTTGCTGTCATCGGAGCGTTCTTCGGTGCGCCCGAGTTTCGGATTGGACGGATCGTACATATGTTCCATGCCGGCCACCGAATCGGCATCCATGACCGAATAGATGAAATCGGCATTGAAGTAGCAAGCGATGCCGACGACAAAAGCCGGCACGTAGAACAATGCGGAGGCCAACGCGAATGCACGCCAATGCCTGCGCACCGCGTTGGGAAAACCGGCCCACAGAAACATGATCAAACGCCACAGCCAGATACTCTTGCGCTGATAGAGCACGCGGTGACCGCGTTGCACCAGATCGTGGAGTTCTTCGACCAGACCGGTGCTGTAGCGTCGGTGGCGGGCCAACGCATAGTCGGCACACACGCGTCGATACAGTGCGGGCAGTTCGGCAAGGGCATCGTTGTCGCGACGCCGAGCCGGCTCTCCGGCCTGCTCGATCAGTGTCGCCAATGAATCCCATGTCGGGCGTTGGTGATCGGTGAACTGCTGCTGCTTCATGAGCCGCTCACCAACCAACGCGCATGCCCAAGCACCTGTTTGACGGCCGCTTCACCCTGCGTATCACTCAGAATCTCTGCGAGCTCCTGCACGCGAGCAGGTGACAACGCCGCGCTGCGTTCGGCGAAATCGAGGATTGCGCGTTGATCTTCCACCGGCAGCAAAACCGGTAGGGAACGGGCGGACGTGTCGCCATTGTTGATCACCGGCTTGGAACTCTCCGTGTAGACGACCAACGTACCGGCGGCCAGGTCTCCCAATCGCTGGAAGCGCTTGTTGACGACCATCGTGACCAGACCCACGGTGTACAGCAAAGGTAGAAAATCGACGACACGCAACAGGTTGCGGATCATCGATGCCGGCCAACCGATAGGGGTCCCGTTGTCGTGCACGACGAGCAGGCCGAACGCTTTCTTGCCGGGTGTTGCACCGCGCATGACTTCGAAGAAGACCGGGTACAGCCACTCCATAAAGAACATTGCGATCAGCAGTGCGCCGACGCCCAGGTCGGCAAACGGCATGACCGCCAGCGAGATGCCGAACAGCACCGAGTAGCGAATGATTGCATCGAGCGTGACAGCCAGGGCGCGCGGAACGGGGCCGGCCACGCGGAGGCTGAGATCCACACCTTCGGGTGTTTCGAAGGTGTGGACCGTATCCAATAACTGCATTGGAGCGGGTGGAGGCGCTTTAGGCGAAGGCGCCCATCAGCCCGCCGAAGATCACCAGGACAATACCCAGTACGGCGAAGCCAATCGCGATGTAACCCAGAACTTTCTCCCAACCGCGCGTGACGCGCGCCGGACCGAAGCGGTTTGTGCCTTCGTCGCCGCCTTTGAACAACAGAAACAGTGCGAGGATCAAGTTGGCGAACGGTATAACCATCGCGATCGCCCACCAACCCGAGGCGTTGAAATCATGCAGACGACGTATGGCAAAGATAATTGCCGGAATGATCGATATCACCTGGATCAGGATCACTACCGGTCCACCGGCCGCTGCCATCGTCGTTGGATCGGTGAATACCGCGGCGCCACCGGCGACGATGAACACGAGAAAACCGAACACCAGACTGGTCAACAAACCCCAGGCCAAGTAGCTGAGGCGCCCGAAACGGCCTTTCGGCGAAAAGGGGCCCGTTTGGTCTTCACCGCCGCTAAGCGGGACTGATACATCGGCGCTTGGCGCCTGATAGGGGTTGGCTTGATCCGTCATTGTTTGGTTCCTTCACAAAGTGTTTTTGTTAGACGTTGCCTGGTTGCGGTCCACGCGGCTCCTGCTTGTTGGCGACGTATTGAGGCGATGCTTTAGCACTGCCCGGGTTGCGATTCTATCAAAACCTGTCGATTGCGAGGCAACTCCGGCTGTCCCTGGTGGGCTGTAGGAATTGCCTGATGGCCTCCCGGCCGGGCCTGCTCTGATCCACGGTTTGTTCGGCTGCGTTGCCACGCGACGATCAGGCGTGCCGTCGGATGCGATATCGCGGCAGGCCGATATGACAATCGAAGAAGCAATCTGGGAAGAGTTATTCGGTTTGCTGGTTCTGCGAGGTGTACCGGGGCTGGCGGGAACACCGTTCGTGCTCGGATTGCTGGGTAGCAGCGGGTTGCCGTTGGATCAGGCCGGACTGCGCTCGGTTGTCGTTCTTGCGTTGCGCGCCTTGCCGCTCATGCCCGTGGTTGGCGCGCTGCATGCCGACCGCTTGGCGAGACCGTGCCCGATGTGTTCCGACACATCACCTGTGTTCCCGCTGCACGGATGGCTAGTCGTGTAGCGGTGCTCGAGACATCGTCACTGAAGTTGCGAGATTCACGCAGCCGGCGATTTCGAACTGCCGCCTGATAGCGACCCTCCGGTCAGAACCGCGCGCATCGCTTGATCGACCGGGATGTCCAGCGGTGTTATCTGATCGCGCTCGAGGTAGAGCGTGTAACCGCCGAGCTGGTAGCTCATGGGCAGGTAGACCGCGACGCGCGGTGTGCCGTCGGGTTCGGCTTGTGGCAGGTGGACGTCGTGCTGCGTAATGAAACCGACCAGGCGTGTGCCTGCAATATCCACAGCGACCACCTGGCCGAGCTGGTCGTCGACGCCTTGACTGAACAGACGCGCCACATCTTTGAACGCCTGTACCAGGAGCTTGATCAGCGGAATGCGGTCGAGGATCTGCTCCACGGTGCCGACGACCCAACGGATCAAGAAGATGTTGCCGGCCAGACCGACGGCCAGCACGGCCAAGAAACCGACCACGAGGCCCATGCCGCGAAAGTACCAACCATGCGGCAGAATCGCGGCAATCATCGATCCGACGGTGCGCTCGGCCCAGCTGCCCAGCCAGTACAACAGCGCGATCGTCAACGCGGCCGGCGCAACGAGCACGATACCTTGCAGAAACCATTTCCAGATTGTTTTGAACATGTCGAACCTTCCAACGAGTGACGGAGTCGGTGCGCGATGCTGCGCACGGTGGCGGCGTAGGCGATTGCGGCGATTGATTGGTGCCGCCGGTGATCGGTGTTGCGCCGGCCACGCCGGCAGCTTGCATCGCTTGGTGCGAGTCGCCAACCTGTGCTAAATAGCATTTTCCCTTGTCCGGTCTGTAGCGGCAATCAAAGATAATGGCGACGAAAGAACACAACTGCCTGGTTGAGAAGTTCCGCACCTATACAGAGCTGGACGAAGCGGAAGAAACGTTACTCAATGGCCTGCAGGTTGACGAGCGGCCAATCGAGGCCGGTAATTTCGTGCATACCGATGGCGCTCGGTCTGAGCATCTCTACGTGGTCAAGTCCGGCTGGTTCGCGAGTGTCAAAGAGCTGGTCGATGGTACGCGTGCGATCACCGAAGTGGCATTGCCGGGTGACGTCATCGGGCTACGCGATGTCACGTTTCGCCAGCACCTGTCGTCCCTTCAGTGCTTGAGTTCACACGCCGTCATCTGCCCGTTCACCAAGCGGCAGCTGCATGGATTGTTCAACCGCTCGGTGAAGTTGACCGAAGCCTTCTTCGCCATCATGTCGCGTGAACACGCTCAGCTCGTTCAACGCCTGGTAACCGTGGCCAGGCGCGACGGCGTGCGCCGGTTGGCACATTTCATCCTCGAAACGGCGATTCGCCTCGAAGGTGTGCGCATCGACGTGAGAAAGGATTTTAACTTTCCGATCGATCAGCAGGACCTGGCGGACCTGACCGGCCTGAGTGCTGTGCACGTCAGTCGCTGCATGAGCGAGTTGAAGAGTCGCAGCTTGATATCCTATAGCCGTCACCGTATGCATATCCTCGACAGAGACGCGTTGGCGGAGCTGGCCGAGTTCGACGACGCATTCCTCCATCCGGATATCGACTGGCTACGGGCAATCGACGCGCCCGAAGGCGATCGCTCGAACTGACCACGAACGGGCGTCCGCTTGCTTTTACCGGCGGTGTCAGCCGGATTTGACTTGCTGGTCGAGCGTTTGATTGTCGAGATAGACACGCGCCTCTTCGCCCGGGTTGGGCAATCCGGCGATCTTCCAGGCATGTAGCGGGCCATCGAACAGGTCATCGAGACATGCTTCGTTCAGTTCGAGCTCTTCGCACAACAGGTTAGGTGGCAGAATGGTCCTGTGAGCGAAGTAGTGTGCCCGCAACTTCCGCGCAACCGCCAGGTGCTGATCCGTCAGATCCGTTAAACCAAGCAGGCTGGCAATTGCCTGTGCCTTGTCCGGGTTCCACGCAACGCCGGGTTTCAAGAAACCGTAGCCATCGAAATCTTCGTTGTGTCTTTCCATCTCTCTATCGCCTCGTTCAGTGCTCATAGGGTCGAAGTGTTCTTCGCCGTTCACGGTTGCCGTGCTGCAAGGCTCGTGCCCGCATGAATTACGCTGCGGGGGATATCAACCGACGCGTTGGAAATGAACCCCAATCAGCCAGCGGTGAAACGCTGAAATGGCCTTTCGGCCGTGTTTGCGCTGGTGGCATGTCTTGTGCACTTTCCGAAACAACGTCGCTCACCGCGGTGTGCGGCGAAACGTCAATAGCATGAATCGTGGAGGAAGCTCAGATGGGATACGCCAAACAGAATGATATGCAGGGTGAAGGTGATCGCGAGTCGGCCAAGCGTTACAACGAGTCGACCAAGGAGTTCGTTGAATCGGGCAAAGTGAAAGACGCAGCCGAACGGGCCGGCGAGCAATCCAGCGACGAGGCGACGACTGCCGAGCGCAAAGGTAAGGCGCGCGCCAAAGAATTCGACCCGCAGGTCAAACGCGACTTCTCCGAAGGCGAAGATTCTTAAAGTCTTGTACCGAGAGAGCATCGACAATGCGCAGTTTCAGGCATCACGAAAGATGCTCGGCAAGCAGATATAACTAGGGAGTGATCCCGCCACCCAGCGCCCGTACAGGGCGCTTTTTTTTGCCCGACGAATTTTCCATCAAGGTTACCGACGGCGTTCTTACCGGCAGTGGCTGGCGAAGGCGGGCGGTGTTGAAAATAGCAAATTTGGCGGATATAAGCCGCCGCGACACGGGCGGAAACACCCATTGACGAACCCTGGTTGAGCTCAACGTCTGAAGCACAGGCCTTATCCCGCTTGATGCAAATCTGGCACGGCGCTTGCGATGTCTGACTTGCCGGCGATGTGACCGGCTCAGAGGAGATAAAACATGATTGGTTGGGCTTTAACTTTCTTGGTGGTGGCGTTGATTGCGGCCGTATTGGGTTTCAGTGGTATTGCCGGTATGGCTGGCAACATCGCCTGGATTCTGTTCGTGGTCGGTTTGGTACTGGCAGTGGTCTTTGCAATCGCTGGCCGCCGTCCTACGGTCTGATGCGTGACGAATGCGCCGGCAGCATTTGCTGACCGGCGCAACCAGCGGCCACGTCGCTCCGACAACCTGGGGTCGCTATGTGTCGTAGAGACCGGATCAAACCTAAAACGCATGAAAAATGCGATGCACCGAACAAAATGCAGAGTGATCGAACAGCGCTCGGTGCAATTTGTGATCGCCACCAAATCGGTCGCAGTGATAGAGCAACAGAATGACAAATCATGATTTACGCGTAGCAGCGTTTGCTGGGTTGGCACTGCTCGCTGTCGCGGCGTTGGCGCGAGGTAGTGACCGTAACAACGGCACGGCGCTCGTTTCGAGCGATGGCGTCGCATTGCTCGCAGAATCGGCAGTCGCGGGCCACAGCTTCCGTGCAATCGATGCATGCTGCGATGCAGGGGAACCGGGTCGCGCAAACGTTCTGGCTGCAAGCACTGAAAGGGTCGCGCCAAGCATTCAGCCGATGGAGGTGGCGCCTGGCGAGCGTATTCGCACCGACCGAATGCTGAGTCGGAGCGTAGGAGAGCAAGTGGTGCCGATTCGCTTACTCGAAGGAGTCTGGTATCACAGCCCGGAGTCGCAGCCCGGCTTCGTTCGCAACCGACGCCTTACTTTCTTTTAGGTCTTGAAGATCACCCTGTTTGCCGTCCTCAGTGGGCGGCTTTTTTTTGCGCGGCACACGGCATCGTTCGCAGAGGCTCCTTCATTAAGCATGCAGTCAACCACCACGGCCGGATGGTGAAACGGCGTAAATGCGCAAACCAGGCCGGCCGATTCAGACCAATCGGTGGGCGCTGGGGGCGGTCGGAAGACCTGCATCCTTTCTATATCGCGGTGGCTCACGCTGCGACGTAGTTGGCATTCAACTTGCGATAAGGACAACGTAAGTTGAATAACCGGAGTTGGACATGAATAAAAACAAAGTCTTGGCCGCCATGACATTGGCCTTGGTGTCGACTGGCGCGCACGCAGATTACCTGCGCGATTCATCAGGCAGCATCGCACAAAACAGCTATGGCGAGTGTTGGCACTCGCGCTACCAGAAAGAGGCCAATGGCGTCGTGCCCTGTGAACCGGAGAAGGTCGGCATGGTGGTCGCCCTGGCACATGTGCCGCCAGCTGAGCCGGTCAGTGCTTCAGAAACTGTGTCCGCGGTCTCTTTGGATGCCGATACCTATTTTGAGTTCGACAAGGCGACCTTGAAACCAGGCGCGGCGGACAAGCTTGACACGCTCATCAGCGAGATCAAACAAGCCGAAGAAATCGGTCAGGTCACGGTAACCGGCCATACCGATCGGATCGGCAACGATGCGTACAACCAGAACCTTTCGGAGGCGCGGGCTGCAACCGTGCGCGATTATCTCGCAGGCCAGTTGGAGCTCTCCGAACGCATCGTTGCGGTCGGCAAGGGCGAATCGATGGCGACAACCCAATGTGACGGCGAAAGTGGAAATCGGTTGATCGCCTGTTTGGCGCCCGACCGTCGCGTTGAGGTGGATGTGGATGTCCGCACCGTGAACTGAATCACCTGCGTGTTGCTGAAGGCGTGAGTTGCATAACGTCCGTGTAACACCGAATCCGTAAAACTTGATCGCGAAAATTAACTGAAGAGGCCGTAGTCGCGGCCAGAGGAGAGAAAGATGAAAGCTATGGGAATGCGTATTGCAGTGGTGACCTTTGCGGCGATGCTGCTGTGGGCCTGTGACCAGGATGGGCCTGCTGAACAGGCGGGCGAGAAAATCGATAATGCTGTCGAAAACGCAGGCGAAGCCATTGAGAATGCCGGCGACAAGATCGAGAGCAGCACCAACAACTGATCGTTCGCCGGTCAGCGGCTCTGCTAGCGGAGCCGCTGACGATTGATTCCCGTTCGATATGCGCGATCAACTACGCCGAAGTCGCGTGGTGATCGACATCAATCGGCGATAGCGCTGTCGAATATCGCGCTCGTCGTAGTCCGCAAAGTCCTGCGCCTTGACTGCCCGCCAAATCGTTTCACCGTGCTCCGCGAGCACATGCAAGCGTCGTTCACGGGTGGTCAAATCCGCGACCCGACAGAGTGACTCCATCAGGCTGATATTGACGGCGACATCCTTGGTGGCGAATTGGCGCAATGGTGCATAGATTGCCTTGATCAGCCCGGGGAAGGTGGTCTGCCTGATCAGGACGCGCGCCACGTTGTTTTCATCGACGAACGCGCTGCCGGGCAGGTCACGATCCACGATGTCTGCCACAGCGGCGCTAAAACCGTCGATGCAGGTGACTGCCGTACCTGGGTCGTTGATTCCCGGCGAGAGGGCGCGTGCCGCCAATTGGTTAAGTTGAGTGATCGGGTATTCCGGGTCTTGAACCGGTGTTCGGATCGGCCCGACCAGGATGGTTTCCCTCAGCATCTGCAGCGATGTCTCAACCGTCGTCGCATCGCCTGCATAGACCTTCAAAAGACAACTGCCGGCGACGATGAAATCGCCGGCCCGCACCCGGACCTGCATCGCGCAGTCATTCTCGGTGCACCAACGGCACAGCGCGCCATAGTCGATCGTCTGTATATAACCGCGCTGCTTCGCCGCGACGAACACGGGGCGATGGCCGCGGGCCTGGCGTCGCCACGCCAACGTGCCGTGCCGGCGCCCGTTTTCCCCGCTGGCTTCACCTACCAGCTGCTCGAGAGAAGTTTGCAGTTGTCGACCGATGCGATGGACGATCTCGTCGGCCTGCAGATCGGTAGCTGTGCGATGCGTGAAGCGGACAAAACTGATCAGCGCGGATACCGCCAGGGTCAGCGCCATGATCGTGGTCCAGCGCGGTTCGTCGCCGGGCAGAAACCCGGTCAACACGATCAGGCAATAGACATAGGTGCCGAGGAAAAGGCCGAGACTGGTCTTGCTCGCCTCATCTTCGAGAAAGTGACGTAGGATCTTGGGCCCGTATTGGCCGGATGTCAGCGTCAGCGCGACCATCGTGACGGAGAATGCCACGCCGCCGACACCGATGGTCGAACCGGCTATCAAGGAGAGCAGCTGGCGTGCCGGTTCCATCTCCATCGCAAACCATTCCGGGCCGAGGTCTTCGAACCATGCCAGGCGATCGACCCACAACATGAGCGCACCGAGCAGCCCACTCAACAGTGTCATCAAAAGGGGTATCGGCCAGATGCTGGTCTGAAGTCGTTCTCGCAAATAGGCGTATCTACCAATCATCTGCTGCTTTCGTGAAACCTCATCGATCGCTACCCCAAGGGGCCGACTGTTGCCAAGGGACACTCTAACTTGATCGGCCGATTCGCGCGCGCTGACGTGTGTGGATTGCGCTGGATTTAGGCCGTGACGGCGGATTTGCGCCATCCGTTTTCCGCACGACGCGGTGTACAGCGCCGTTGACCCGAGTGTTGCGGCGCGATGTCTAAGGCAATCGCTCGTGGCACAGCCTTTGCTCCGTATCCAGTGAACACGAAGTCCGAAGGTAGACAGATGAGCAAGTTGTACTTTTTGGTCCCGAACGCCGACCTGGCAGCCCGCATCGTAGCCGAGCTCAAGTTGAATGGCGTGTACGAAGAAGACATCGGCCTCGTCGCCAATGATCAGGTGGCGTTGGACGATCTGCCTGAACCCGATCTTATCGACCGGTCCGACATCAAGCCGGCGCTCAAACAGGGTGCCGCCGTCGGTGGTGCGACCGGGTTGGCCGCCGGCGTTCTCGCGGCGGTGGTTCCCGGCGGATTCGTTGTCGGCGGTGCGGCGCTGGCCGGCATGGTATTGGCCGGAGGCGCGTTCGGTGCCTGGGCATCCAGCCTGATCGGTGTCTCGGTGCCCAACCGCGAGATCAAGGAGTTTGAACGCTCTATTGACCAGGGTGGCGTGCTGCTGATTCTCAACACCACCGAGATCGGTAGAGATGAAGCAAAGCGTTTGGTGATCCACCACCACCCCGAGGTCGAGTTCGGAGGAGAAGAAGGTGCAGTGATCTCGGCAGCTTCTTGAACCAGGCGTAAAGGTCGACTTGCCGCGGCAGGGGACCGTGTAAATCAACCACTGTAAACAGAGTTTGGAGGCAAACATGAACTGGGAACAAATCAAAGGCAACTGGAATCAAGCCAAGGGTCACCTGAAGGTCCGCTGGGGCGAACTGACCGACGATGACCTGGATGTGATCGAAGGCGAACGTGACAAGCTCGTCGGTAAGATTCAGGAACGCTACGGCATCGCCAAGGAAGAGGCGGAGCGCCAAGTCAAAGAGTTCGACGCATAAACACAAAGGTATCGTCGGCGGATCCTCGCAAAGGATCCGCGACGATCTGAAGGAGAGCAGTGATGGGTATCGAAGTTGGTGGTTTGTTTGGATTGATCATCTTGGCGTTCGACATATGGGCGATCGTCAAGACGGTGGAAAGTGGTGCATCGACCGGCAGTAAGGTTGCCTGGATTCTGGCAATCATCATTCTGCCGATCCTCGGCCTGATTTTGTGGCTGCTGTTCGGTCCACGCAACAAGCACCGTTTGGCCTGACGGTCACACGCATGGCATTGAGGACGATGGTATGAGCAACGATATCGTTGACGATGTTCGCACGGACGCGGACGGGTTTTTATTGGACAGCAGCGAATGGTCGATGGACGTGGCATTCGAGCTCGCAGCGTCAGCCGGTATCGACGAGCTAACGCCGCGACATGCCGCGGTGATCGAAGAACTGCGCAGGCGCTACAAGTCAGGCACTGCCGGGCTGTTACCGCAGATTCGCACGATCTGTGCGTCGCTGGATCAGGAAGAAGACTGCGTGTCGCAACTGTTTGGCGACCCAGCCGTGGCCTGGCGCATAGCCGGCTTGCCCAAGTCGGCCATCGATATGTCGGCCTACATGCCGAGCAGTGAGACTGTCTGATTTTTACTGTTTGACGGCTACGCGGCGTTCGGGTTGGCACCCAGCAACGCCGCAAAGTCGCTGATTTCTGCCGGTTTGATCAGCACGCCTGCGAAACCCGCGGCCTGGGCGCGGGCGTGATGGTCTGGTTCCTCCAGCCCCGTGTAGGCAATCATTCGGCAATTCGAGAGGGTTTCGTCTTCGAGAAGAATGCGGCAAACGTCCGTACCTTCCATGTCGGGCAGGGTCAGGTCGACCACCATGGCCGCGGGCTTGAGCGCCTTGGCGCGGTCAATTGCTGCGGTTCCGGTGTGGGCAATCTCGACGGTGTACCCGAGTGAGGCCAGTTGCTTGGCGGTGATATCGGCGAGCGATTCGTGGTCTTCAACGAGCAAAAGCGTTTGCGGTAGCGCAGCGCCATCGCTGGGCGCCGTCAGCGGGACACCTTCGGTGACTACCCTGGCGACCACTTCGATGAGGTCTTCGGCCTCGAACGGTTTGGAGATGAACTCGCTGAACCCCCAAGACATGCAACGTTCGCGTTCACCCTTCATGGCGCTGGCCGTGAGCGCGATCACAGGCGTTTGTAATCCGGCCTCTCTGAGACGTTGCAAGGTCTCGCGGCCATCAAGATGGGGCATCTGCAGATCCATGAGTATTACGTCGAGCTCTTCGCCTCGTCGTGACAGGTCTTCGACTCGTTCGAGTGCCTCGATACCATTGGATGCGGTGACGACGTCGGCGCCGGCATCGCTCAGGTATTGCTCGATCAACGCAAGAATCGGCTGAACATCGTCGACCACCAGCACTTTGCCGCGGATATCGGTACGCCGGCGTGGACGTTCGCCACGCGCAGGGTCGCGCTCGTTGCCCTGATTCTTGATGTGCTCAATGTGGTCTTCGACGTTCTCGACCGGCAGCAGAAAAGTGAAGGTGCTCCCTGCATTGACTTCACTCTCGACCTTGATCGTGCCGCCGAGCACCTCGGCGATGCGTTGGCTGATCGCCAGTCCAAGCCCCACACCGCCGTGGCGCCCCGATGCGGACGTCGCGGCCTGTGCAAAAGGCTGAAACAGCTCATCGATCTGTTCGTTGTCGATGCCCGGGCCGGTATCGATGACTTCGAAGGCGATGAAGGGCTGTCGGCCGATCTCGCGGGCCTTGATGGTCACCGATACCTCACCCTCATCGGTGAACTTCACCGCGTTGCCGACAAGATTCATCAGGATCTGGCGAACGCGGACGGGGTCGGACAGTGTGCGCGTCGGCACTTTCGGGCCGACATTCAGCGAAAAGCCGAGGCCTTTTTCTGCTGCCCGCATGTTCATCGTCGATAGCAGATCGTGGCCGAGGTGCCGGATATCGATCGGCTCGGGTTCG
This sequence comes from Thiosocius teredinicola, assembly GCF_002009425.1. NCBI lineage: Bacteria > Pseudomonadati > Pseudomonadota > Gammaproteobacteria > Chromatiales > Sedimenticolaceae > Thiosocius > Thiosocius teredinicola. The sequence continues at coordinate 3,134,460 of NZ_CP019936.1, read as the reverse complement.
ATGGTGACCTTGCCCGCAATGACGCGCGATAGGTCGAGCAGGTCGTCGACCAGGCTCTGTAAATAGCGTGCGCTGTCGATAATCTCGTCGAGGTCTTTGCGATCCTGCGATTTGACGGCGCGCCGCGCCATCAGCTCTGCATAGCCTAGAATCGCCGTCAGCGGCGTGCGGATCTCGTGGCTGACCTTGGCCAGGAAGCTGTCTTTGGCGCGGTTGGCCTGTTCCAGCGCCTCTTTGGCCTGCACGATCGATTGCTCGGCCCGCTTGGCGTCGGTGACATCGAAGTGCACCCCGGACAGAAGGAGCGGTTTGCCGGCCGCGTCGCGCACGACACCGCCGCGCATGGCCAGCCAGATCTGTTCACCGTCATCGGTCAGAAAGCGAAACATCACATCGATGTCGGCATCGTCGTCATCGTCGTCTGTGCTGAGGATGGCGCGTTCGATGACCGCTTCGACCTTGGGAAGATCGTCGGGATGAATGTGCGACAGCATGTCGGTCGCGGGCATCGTGTCGTCGACGGTTTCATCCGTCAGCTCGGCGAGAATCGAGTCTGAGGTCAGCTTGTTGGTCTCGAGATCCCAGGTCCACGAGCCGATGCCGGCAAGCGCCGTTGCCAGGTAGCGCCGCGTGTGCTCGTTCTCCAGGCGTTCGCGGTATGTGGTGCCGCCAGGTTCGCGAACGAAACTGACCAGGTAGCCATTGTCCACCGGACGAACCCGGACCGTGTAGGGTACGCGGTTGACGCTCCACATGAATTCGTTGATGCGTCCCGCCGCTGCGGCTTCGTCGGGCGTGCCATGCGGCATAGCTTGCTCGATGGCACGGGCGAAACTGACATCGCTCAACGCCTGGGAATAGGGTACCGGCAGGTCGCGCACATCGACCTTCAGCAGATTGCGCGCTGCCTGATTGACGTAATAGAGCCGACCCTGTTCGTCGAGTGCGATGACAGGGTCGTGCAATCCGTCTACGGCTTCGAGCACGCGGGCAGCGGCTGTTGCTGTGGGAGAGAGGTGCTCGTCGTACATTTATGGGGAACCCGCTACACCATCATCGAACAGGAGGACATCTCCCCTTGCGGGGAGGGTTTTCAGTGCAGTTCGCTAACATCGATGTGGTGCTTCTCGATGCGATAGCGCATCGTCTGTCTGCTGATCCCCAGGAGTCCAGCGGCTTTCGTCACGTTGCCGCGCTTCCGTTTCAACGCTTCCTCGATCATCCTGCGCTCCATTTCATCGAGGCTGATGCTGCCGTCAATCGGGAACACGATCTGGTTGCCGTTCTCGGGCATCGACGGTGGCGGCGCGGATGATCCAAGCTGCAGCCAGCGTGGGTCGAGTGAGTTACCTTCGGAAAGCAACACGCATCGCTCGATCACGTTTCGCAGTTCACGCACGTTGCCGGGCCAGTGGTAAGCCTTCAGCTTTTCCCAAACCTCGTGCGGCACCGTTTCGATCTTGCGGTTGGTGCGCTCGTTGAACTCGGCAACAAAGGCGGTAACGAGGTCTTCGATATCTTCCAGTCGCTGCGAGAGACTCGGCAGCACGATCTGAAACACGCTCAAACGGTGATAGAGATCGCTACGGAAGCGGTTGGCGGCGACCTCGGTCTCGAGGTCGCGGTTGGTTGCCGCGATGATGCGCACATCGATCGTTATCTCGCGATTGCCGCCCACCCGTCGGATACGTCGATCTTCGACGGCCTTCAACAGCTTGGCCTGCAGGCCAAGTTCCATTTCGCCGATCTCGTCGAGAAACAGTGTTCCGCCGTGCGCTTGCTCGAACAGGCCTTCGCGACGGCCCTTGGCGCCGGTGAATGCGCCGGCCTCGTGACCGAACAGCTCGGATTCGAGCAGTTCATCGGGCAGGGCGGCGCAGTTGACTTCGACCATCGGTCCTTCCGCGCGCGGGCCGCCATAGTGGAGGATGCGCGCGGCCAGCCCCTTGCCGGTACCTGTATCGCCACGCAATACCAACGCGCTGAAATCGGCTTGGCCGATCTGGCGTAGCAGGTGGCGTGTCTCCTTGGCGCGTTCACTACGCCCGATAAAGCGTTCTGCGCCATTCTTCGCCGCCTGATTCGCCGACTCGTTCAGCAGGCGACGGTGAGCCCGCGCACTGCGTGCGGCGCGCTGAATCGCGAGGTCGAGTCGCGCATCGTCGACCGGCTTTTCGAGAAAGTCGTGCGCGCCCAGGTGCAATGCGCGCACCGAATCGGGAATCGTGCCGTACGCGGTCAGCAGAATCCATTCGCCTTTGACGGTCGTCGTTTCGCGCAACTCGTCGAGCAGGTCGAGGCTGGTGCCATCCGGCAGGTTCATGTCGGCGAGCACCACCAGCGGTTGCAGGCCATCGTCGATGAAGTAGCGGCGAGCGGAGGCAATGTCGTCGGCGAGCATGACATCCCAGCCCTGTTTCACAAAGCGGCGTTGCATTTCTTTGCCGAGCAGGAGCTCGTCTTCAATGATCAATAAGGAATCAGACATCGGTGCAGGGTAGATCCAGAGTTAGGGCTTGAGAGTCATTGGCGTTGACAAAGTGGGCCAACCTTCCACCGTTGTCTCTCGCAAAACGTTCGGCGACGACCAAGCCGATTGAGCGACCGTCTCCTGAACGCACCAGGGTGGTCTGGTGAAAGCCATCGGGCGCACCCGCGGCATATTCGTCCGCCACCTTGAAATCGATCTGTGCCCGTCCATTGCTGCGCCGAAGTTCTACGCGCAGTGGATCGGGATGGTAGGTATCGACGACGTGGTCGAGCAGGCTGAACAACGAAGCCCGGAACGTGTTGCGCGGCAAAGAGCACTCAATGCCGGTGTCGCCGGAGACGTCGACTGTCCCGAGTTGCGGAATACTGTCGCGTGCAATGGCGACCACATCGTGCACTTCATCGGCCAGGTCCAGGCGGCGCGGTTGCTCCGGCTTCGCGCTGACGGACTTGACGGTACCGGTGACCAGCGTCAGCAGTCGATCGACTTCGTGTAGCGTCATATCGAGCCGCTGCTGATGTTCTTCGTTCGACAGATCTTCGCGCAGACTCGAACATGCGGCGCGGATGGCGGCAAGCGGGTTACGCATCTGGTGGGCCAGTTGTCCGGCAAGTGCGCGTAGCGCAACGCCACGTTCCGTGCGCGTCAATTCGGTAGCTGCCGCCAGGCGTGCATCCTCCGCGTCGCTCATCGGATCGTTGGCACGTGCTTGAGCGTCGCGATCAACATCACTTTTCACCTTCAGTTGTTGAAACATCGTCGTGTCGCAAGTTACGGGTTGGTCGAAGATGGGTCTCCATCGCCTCCCGGTCTCGTCGGAGCAAGCTCCATACCAGACGAAAAAACCTCGACGAAACAACGCGGCACAACCGGGGCCGAGCGGGATATCGGCTTATTTGCACCTAAAAAATGGCTTATTTCAACCGTTTTGTGTTTTCCGACCAGTTTCCCGGCCCCGTGTTTGGCCGAGCCCATCGTGGCATCGACCTTGCAATTCACGGTGAACAATGAGCGCTGGCAGTCGCTGCGCTCGACATTCCCACCAACGGCAGTGAATGCAGCGATGACAGGGCTCGAAAGGCGTGCGGAGAAACTGTGGAACCCGTTCCGGGCTTTCATCGGCGCGCAGGCCACCGCCAGCGCGCTCCTGCTGCTCGCGCTGCTTGCGGCTTTGTTCATGGCCAACTCGCCGCTGGCTGAAACACTCGAACACCTCAGCCACTTCGAACTCGGGTTCGTCGTCGGCGGGAACACGGTAACCTGGTCGTTGCTGCACCTGGTCAATGACGGCTTGATTTCGCTGTTCTTCTTTCTCATCGGCCTGGAGGTCAAACGCGAGTTGCTGGCGGGCGAGTTGAAAGACACCGACCGCGTCAAGCTGTTGGCCGGAGCGGCGCTGGGCGGGATGGCGGTGCCGGCGATTCTCTATGCGACGGTCAATGCGAGCATGGGGGGCGGCGTGCCTCACGGCTGGGGCATTCCGATGGCCACCGATACAGCGATCGCGATCGGTGTGCTGGCCGCGCTCGGTTCGCGGGTGCCCAAGAGCGTTATCGCCTTTCTGGTGGGTGTAGCGATACTCGACGATATCGGCGCCATCCTGGTGATCGCGCTGGTCTACACCGAAACGCTGCACATCACGCCGTTGTTGGTCGCAGCAAGCTTGCTGCTTGCGCTGATCCTGCTGAACGCACTTGGGGTTCGTCATCCCTTCGGTTACACCGTGCTGGGCGTGTTGATCTGGGCCGCGATCGTACAGTCGGGCGTACATGCCAGCATTGCCGGCGTCGTGGTTGCCGCGGCTGTTCCCGCGCGGCCGCAGGTCAAGGCAGCGACGCTCAAACGCCGGGTGCGCGATCTGGTGGGCCGGGTATCGACGAGGGCCAGCGCGCACGATGTGCTGGCCGAAGCCGAAACGCATGAACGAATCGTCGAAGTCGAGCGTGTCGCCCAGGCAGCGACCACACCGCTGCGCCGCTGGGAGAATGGATTGGAGCTGCCGGTGGCGTTGATCGTCCTGCCACTGTTTGCCTTCCTCAACGCCGGTATCGTGATCGACCGTGCGGCCTTCGATGAACTGGCGTCCAATCCCGTGTCGCTGGGAATTCTTGCCGGTCTGATTTTGGGTAAGCCGATTGGTATCGTCGGCGGTGTGTGGTTAAGCGAGTCTCTGCGCTGGGCCAAGCGACCCGATGATATGAACAACCGTCGCTTGATCGGTATCGGCCTGTTGTCGGGCGTGGGGTTCACGATGTCTACCTTCATTGCTCACTTGGCACTGGGCCAGGGTGGCGATGGCCTGGCGGTCGCCAAACTGGCCATCGTGACGGCCTCTCTGGTCGCTGCTGTCGCGGGTTACCTGGCGCTACGCATGGCCGCCGACCCTCGCTGATTCGTCGACTTTTCAAATTCACCCGCGCGATCTCACCGGCACGGTCTGGCGGCCAAGGGCAACTGGCGCATATCCGCCGGCATTGGCCGATTCGCATGCTTGGGACGCCGGGGCTGTAAACGGTACGGCCCGTTTTTCAAGGGTTTAGGTCTTTCTGGGCGTTGGCCTCTCGATTGCTTCGCTATCAGCGATGCCCGGACCAGGTCGGGTCAGGAACCGAGAGGGATGATGAGATGAATCAGGTAGCACGTGCGGATGAAGCCACGACGGCGCATTCGCCCATTCTCGAACCGGGGCGCAACTGCTGGCTTGTCGAGGAGGCCTCGCGCGTCGGCGTCGTGATCGACGCGGCAGATTATTTTGCGGCCTTCGCCGAAGCCTGCTTGAAGGCCAAGCGGCAGATAGTGATTCTCGGTTGGGATTTCGACCGGCACGAGCGCTTGCACCGTGATGACGAGCCACGTGACTACCCGGATGAACTCGGCGCCTTTCTGGTTCACTTGGTCAAGCAGCGTCCCGAGCTGAACGTGTACCTGCTGTCGTGGGATTTCAACATGATCTACGCGGCGGAACGCGAGTTGCTGCCGGCTCTGCGTCTGCGTGCCCAGGCGCCGCCGCGTTTCCATTTCCGTCTCGATGGGCGTCATCCCAAAGGTGCGTCGCACCACCAGAAGATTGTTGTTGTCGACAACCAACTCGCCTTCGTCGGCGGCATAGACTTGAGCCGATGGCGCTGGGACACGCACGAACATGCACCGGACGATCCGCGCCGGGTCGATCCGAACGGCAAACCTTATCCACCGTTTCACGACATGATGTTTGTTATCGAGGGTAAGGCGGCGGCGCGGCTCGGCGAACTGGCGCGTGAACGCTGGCATCGGGTCAATCGCCGTCGTATCAAGGATGTGCCGTCCGGCCTAGAAAGCCCGTGGCCGGACTGCGTCCAGCCGGTATTGCACGATGCCGAAACCGCTATCGCGCGCACTTTTCCCGCGTACAACGGCAACGACGCGGTTGATGAGGTCAAGCGATTGCATCTCGATATGATCGCTGCAGCCGAGCGCTTCATCTACATCGAGAACCAATACTTCACCGCACGTTGTCTTGCTGATGCGATTCGCAATCGCCTGAGAGAGAAGAACGGCCCCGAGGTCGTTCTGGTGCTGCCGGAGCATACCGGCGGCTGGCTTGAACAGGTGACCATGGATGTACTGCGCGCCAGGGTTGTCGCCCGGATGCAGCAGGCCGATGAGCACGGGCGGCTGCATGTCCTTTATCCACACCGCGAGGGTTTGGGCGACACGTGCATCAGCGTGCATGCAAAGTTGATGATCATCGATGATCGCGCCTTGCGCCTGGGATCAGCCAACGCCAGTAGCCGTTCGATGGGTCTCGATACCGAATGCGATGTCGCGATCGAATCGCACGACAGCGGAGACGACGTCGGCCTGTTCATCACCGACTTCCGGCGCCGCCTGATGGCCGAGCACCTTGGCCAATCCGTTGAGCGGGTGGAGCAGGCCGAGTCGAAACACACAACGTTGATCGATGTAATCGAAGAACTGGGCAGCGATGAGCGCGGCCTCAAACCGCTGGATTGCAGCGTGTCTGAATCGCTCGACGAAGCCGTGCCCGATTCGGGCCTGATTGACCCTACGGAGCCGTTCAGCGGTGATTACTTTATGCAGCAATACGTACCCAAGGAACGACGCAAGACGGGCCGCAAACGGTTGTTTATCTTCGTCGGCGTGATTGTCGCGTTGCTGGCACTGGCGGCAGCGTGGCGTTGGACGCCATTGCAGGAGTGGGCGACACCCGAACGCATGTCGCAGTTGTTGTCGGCGGTACCGTCGGAAGAGGGGCGCGCAGCTGTGGCCATCGGTGGCTTTGCGCTGGCCAGCCTGGCGATGATCCCGTTGATGTTGTTGGCCGTCGTCGCCGGCATCATGTTCGAAGGGTGGAAGGCGTTCCTGTTTATTCTGGCGGCCGCATTGCTCTCGTCGGCAACCGGTTTTCTCGCCGGCCGGTTCATCAGTGGCGATACCTTGCGCAGATTGGGTGGCACGCGCTGGGAACGCGTCAGCCGTCGTCTCGCCAAGCGCGGCATCGTCGCCGTGGCCGTGTTGCGCTTGGTGCCGATCGCGCCGTTCGCGGTGTTCAACCTGGTGGCCGGCGGCTCGCATGTGACACTGCGTCAGTTCATGTTGGGCAGTCTGCTTGGTCTCGCGCCGGGCCTGGGGGCGATCACGTTGTTCTCAGACAGCCTTTGGCAGACCGTGCAGAACCCGTCGGCGAGCAACATCGCTATCGTCGCGGCGGTCGGTGTGCTGCTGTTGGGGTTCACCTGGTTTGCCCGGCGTTGGCTGAGAACCGCTTAAGCACAGTGATGCTTCGTCATGCGCGTGGCTACGTACAATGTGCACGATTGTGTCGGTCGTGACGGGCGCTTCGATCCGCTGCGAATCACAACGGTGATCAACGAACTCGATGCCGACGTGATCGCCCTGCAAGAGGTGACACTCGATCACGGAGGCGACCTGCTGCGGCAGTTCGAGGCGGCAACCGGCATGGTCGCCGTCGATGGCACCTTGTTCGCGCGCGGCGTCGGTCACTACGGCAATCTCTTGCTCACCCGACATCGGGTGGTCGGTAACCGGTCACACGACATCGCATTCGGCAGCCGTGAACCGCGTGGCGTGGTCGACGCGGTACTGCATGACGGCAGTGACCATTACCGGGTGCTGGCTACCCATCTCGGCTTGTCGCTGGGCGAGCGGCGCGATCAGTTGGCACGCCTGGCCGCGCTGGTGAACCGCAACGGCGCGCCAACCATATTGCTTGGCGACTTCAACGTCTGGTGGTCACGCCGGCCGCTGGCGCTGCTCGCGAGGCGTGGTTTCGAACATTGCGCCGTGCGCAGTTTCCCGAACTGGCGGTGGCCGCTGGCCGCGTTGGACCGTATCTTCGTCAGCCCGCCGTTGAAGCAGCGCCATTGCCGCAGGCACACCAGTCGGTTGGCAAGGATCGCCTCGGATCACTACCCGGTGGTCACCGAGGTCACCCGTCAGAAAATCGAATAGTTCCTGAATTTGCCGGCCGGAGTTCGCCTGCGCCGTCGGCCGAACGAAAACTGATATGCTCCAGTTGCCCGGCCAAGGTGCGGCTGCGCCGCCAAGCGGCAAGGCCCCGGTCGGATGTCGAGGCTGACGGAGTAGCAAGTGACGAGCAACGATACCAACAAGAAAAAACGGATGACACGCATCGGACGCGGCATCCTCATTGTGTTTACCGCGCTGATGGCATGGCAGGTCGCCCGTTTGGAGTTTCTCCAGGAAGAACGTGCATTGCGCAGCGAACTTCGGCAATCGATCGAGACGACCTTTCCGACATTGGCCGAGGCGGCGCGCGAGCGCTACCGCTTGATCAGGTTGACCGAAGCACAACCGGGCAGGGATGAGGTCGTGCTTGTGCACGGGGTCGATGACCCGGGCAAGGTGTGGATGAATCTGGCCCCGGCATTGAGTGCACAGGGGTTCGGCGTCAGTGTCATGAACTATCCGAATGACCAGCCGATCCATGATTCGGCACAGTTATTTGCCGACGCGTTGCAAGCCGAGCCGATGCGCGATGTGCGATCGATCTCGATCGTGGCCCACAGTATGGGCGGTTTGGTCAGTCGAGAACTGCTGACGCACCCGAACCTGGTCTGTGCACCGCCCACCTGCTACCGCCCGCACGTCGACCGCCTGATCATGGTGGGCACTCCCAATCATGGCTCTCACCTGGCAATGCTTCGCGAGCTCGGCGAAGCAAGAGAGCAGTTGTACCGGATATTCACCGGGCAGGCAGGCTGGTTCGATGGTTATTTCGACGGCGCGGGCGAGGCGGGCATCGACCTGTTGCCCGACAGCGTTTTTCTGACCGATCTGAATGCAAGGCCGCACCCCGCAGGCACGCAGATGTACGTGATCGCCGGGGTGATGGGGCTCGAGGAGGCACAGCAACTTGCCGACCTTTTCGAATCGGAGGCCGACGAGAACAGACTACGTCAGCCGCTACCGCTTGCCGAGTCTATTGGCGATGGCCTGGTCAGCTTCGATTCGGCACGTCTCGATGGCGTTCCCTTGTATCGTGTGCCGGGCAATCATCTGTCGATCGTGCGCAACGTCAGCATGACCAGCGATCGGGTGCCGCCGGCGCTGCCGATTGTATTCGACCTGCTCGGTGGCGAAGCACCGGTGATCGATTGAGCAACCCTTCAGCCGGCCTTGAACGAATTCAACAGCTGTTGATAGGTGAGCTGATCGCGCTCGAAGAAATGCAGCGTCGGCGCCTGGTAGGTCACAAGGTAGAATCCCGCATCGGTTGCGAACCCATGTGCGATGCGCTCGTAGCGCAGTCCGTCGTGGCTGACGAAACGCACATGGAGTCGAAATGCGTCGTGGCCATCGACCGTACTCGGCGAGTTCGACAGGACCTCCAGGCTCGGCAGGCCGTTGCTATCGCTTGCTTTCATCTCGGCAATATAACGATCTGCCAGTTCGGCGGGCAGCAGGTCGGTGCCGGCATCCTGCTCTGAATTTTCGAAGGCCTTTTCGTGTTCGCGAAATGCCACGCTGATCTGCTGCACCCCAACGCCGTCGCGTGTCACGTACAGAGTCTCGAAGACCTTGACGCGCACCCAGCCATCCGGCAGATCGAGTTCGTAGCGTGGGTCGGTGTAGTGGGCGTTGGTGTTGTCCACCCGGGTCCAGGTGCCGGCGCAGCCGCCAAGCAATAGGGCCAGGATCGATACGATAAAAAGTTTGTACGGCATGGTCTTCCTTTACGGTTGCAGTCGTTGCAGATAACGGCTGACGTAGGCGCGGTCTTGCGCCTCGGGCGATAGCGCAAGGTAGCGTTCGAACGCTGTCGACGCCTCGTCATTCTTGCCCTGTTTCATCAGCAATACGCCCATTGAACGGTAAGCCGGCGCGAAGTCGGGTGAGCTGGCGATGCTGTCGGAAAACGCCTCTACCGCCAGCTCGGCGTCGCCTTCGGCATTGCGCAGGCGATAGGCCTCGCCGAGGAAATAGTCTGGATGAGCGGTATAACGACTGCGCAACTCTTGGTTGCCGAGTATCAGCAACAGCACCTTGTAGTTGTTCATTTCGAGATAACGCGTCAGCGTGAATTCGCGTAGCGATCGCGTGTGTTGCAGAAAAGTCTCTGCGTTCAGCGTTCCGTCTGATCCAGGGGCTTCCCGGGCCAGCGTTTCAAAGGTATCGATCCGATCTTGCAGCTTTGGGTGGCTGCTGAACAGGAACGGTTGTTCGATCTCGAGGACCACCACCTCGTCGAGCAGCTTCTTGAATGTCTTGGCCGCTTCGCGCGGATCGTAGCCGCTGGCAACAATGCGCGCGTAGCCGTCGCTATCGGCCTGGCGCTCATAGGTGCGCGAGTAGCCTGAAAGAATACCCTCGGTAAGCAGCGTGCCGGACAAGGGGATACCGGTCAGCGCTGTTAGCGTGATGCCCACCATCACTGCGCCATCTGCGCTGTTGCGCTGGCGCAGCGAATGCTGGCGAATGAAGTGCGAGGCCTCGTGGGCGAGGATGGTCGCCAGCTGCGCCTCGTTGTCCAGGCGGGCGAGCAGGCCGGTGTTGAAATAGATGTGGCCATTCGGCAGGCAGAAGGCGTTCAGGTGCGGCGAATCGAGCAGTTTGACCTTCAGCGTCCCGACGAACTCGGGATACAGGCGATCCATCACCGATTGCACATAGGCCTCGAGGATGTCGTTCTCGAACGTCAGGTTGCGCTTTCTGATCGTTTGTTCGAGATTCTCGGCTGCATACCAAAGCCGGCTTTGGTCCTCGGTCAGGTTGGCCGCGTCGCTGCCGGCGTCCAGGTCGCGCACCGGGGCATTACTGCAAGCCGCGAGCATAAGGCACCCAGCGAGGCTGAAAATCAAACGCGGTCGCTGCATCACTGAGCGTTCTCGACCGCGGCGGTTTGCGGTTTCAAGGCGGGGTGTTCCTTGAACAACTCGGTCAATGCGGTGTCGACGTCTGCGCGGTTGCGGAAGGAACGGCTGGATGCAGAGGCGGTGTAGTTCAGCCACAACACATCGCCGCTTTCCAGGTCGACCAGTCCGCCGATCAGAAAGGAGTGCCCCATTGGTATACGCGCGCTGAACGCGGCGGCCACGATGAAAACGGCCTTGCGGCCCGATGAAGAGATGACATCTTCGCCGAACAGAAACAGCGCCTTGTCAGCCCCGGTCTTGTCACGCAGAAACGCCAGGCCGGGCCCGATCGTGTAGTCAAAGTGATCGGATTTGTGCTTCCACGCCGCGGTCTGCGGTCCGATCATCGTGTGCCCGACGGCAGCGCCGCCGACGATGTCAAACAATGCGATATGTTCATCGAGCATTCTCTTCTCGTCGTCGCTCAACTCGGGAAGGTCGATGATCTCCAGCTTGCCTCGCAGCGGGCCATCGACAAGCGCGTGATTGATGTGTCGCTTGGCTTCATCGGTCCAGGTGGGGACGGCTTCGTGCAGACCACTGGCCGACATCTCTTTGACCTCCACTGACAGCGGGAGCAGAAGCAGCCTCTGCGGTTGGGTCGACAGCGAGGCTTCGCCCTCCAGCACACGATGGTGCAGTTTTTGGCTCGGCCCCGACGCACAGCCAGCCAGCAGGGTCAGGACGATCAGCAAGCCCGGGAGGCGAGGCCGTGTGAAATCCAACATTGCTATTCGTTCTCTTCCATGGGGAGGTCTGCCGATTTTATCAGTTTGTTCAGCTGGGCCGTGGGAACGAGTATCATCGATAGGTCCGTATCTGGTGACGGGATCGGAGTAGCGATCATGAATCCGAATGAATTGTCGATGGTGGTCAAAGCCATGACTTTCGCGGCCGACAAGCACAAGAATCAGCGGCGTAAAGATGTGGCCGCGTCGCCTTACATCAACCATCCGATCGGCTTGGTCGATGTGTTGGTGCACGAAGGCGGGATTACCGATGTGGCGATCCTGGCGGCTGCCTTGCTCCACGATACGATCGAAGATACCGAAACCACGGCCGACGAAATCGAGTCGGAGTTCGGCGCACTGGTCTGTTCCATCGTGCTCGAGGTCACGGATGACAAACGCCTCGACAAGCAGGCGCGCAAGCAGATGCAGATCGAAAAGGCGCCCGACCTGTCGGTCGAAGCCCGCGCGGTGAAACTGGCCGACAAGATCTGCAACCTACGCGATGTGATCTGCAGTCCGCCCAGGGGGTGGGAAGTCGAACGCTGTGATGCCTATATCGAATGGGCGAAAGCGGTCATTGACGGTCTGCGCGGGCATCATCCGAAACTCGAAGCGGTGTTCGACAGTACCTACGCCAGCCGTCTGGAATCCTGAATGATGTCGTCTTGCCAGCGCGGGGTTGGGGCAGCTCAGGAAGCATAGTGCCTGCGCGTCGCCTCGATCTGCTCAGTGATCTCTTTGCGTAACTGCTGTGGCGCCAGCACCTCGACGTCGGCACCGTGCTTGAGGATCTCCATCAAGAGTTCCCGACTTTGCGCGTAAGGCACTTCGAGGATCAGGTGGTCGCCATCCCAATTCTGTGTCTGTCTCGGGTGCCAGGTCTCGTTCGCCACCCAGCGCGATGCGACCGGCGAGAAGCGTAGTCGGGCAAGTTGATCGGCGCGGCCGCCGAAGATGCCGAAACCGCTGCCCATGGCCGTATCCAATCGCTGTTTGCCGACACTGCGCGCTTTGCTGTTGAGTAGCTGTACGCCGCGGCAGGCGTCGAGGGCGAACAAACGCAGGTCATTGACCTGGTGGCACCAGGCGAGCAGGTACCAGTTTTCGCGGTAGTGCAGAAGACGCTGCGGTGAGACCTCGCGTTCGCCGAGTTCGTCGCGGCTGCGCGTGTAGTAGGTGATGCGCAGCCGGCGCCTGCGCACCGTGGCGGCAGCCACCACCTCGAACCCTTCGCTGCTACCTCTCTTGGTGGCCGAGTGCAGGATCTGGATGTACGACAATACGTCTTGAGGGTCGTCGTCTGCCGTGCCCAGCAGCTGCGTGATGCGCGTTAGCAGCGCCTGCGATTCGGCAGGTATCAGGCCTGGCTGCATGCTACCCGCCAATTGATGCATCATCAGCAGCGCGTAGATCTCGCTCTGGTTGAACCACAGACCGCGAATCCCATAGGCATGGTTCGGGTCGGTCTGATCTCCGCCGAGATAGTAACCTCCCGGTTGCCCATCCACCCCGCGCCGCCACAGGATCGGTGCGCCCAGTCGATCGCGCAGGTACTCGATATCGCGCTTGAAGGTGGCGCGCGAGATCTCCAGTTCATCGAGAAATCTGCGAATGCCGACCGGATGGCGGCTGTACTCGAGCATATGCACGATCTGATGGATGCGTTCGGTCTGGCTCATTTCCCGTCGTCCGACAGCGGTTGCCGATAACGGCCATTTTACCAGCCAACTGGCTCATTTTATGAGCCAGTTATCGCCGCATGCTGTCGGCAACGGCAGGCATCCGGGTGCTGCATGGCAGCTCCGATGTCGGTGTCGGCATCAACCTCGCTGGGAAAGGAGCAAGCTATGGCGAACTGGCAAGACAATCTGGAGATCATCGGCGCGGAACTGTTTCAGCGGTACCGCAAGCGGCTGATGAAGAACGGGATCGCGTTGGAGATCTGGCAGGACTATCCGGGGCTGTCGCTACCCGATCTGTGGGTAAGGGTGCACGCCGGTCGACAGATTCTACTCAACGGCGACGACTTCATCGCATTGCAGGCGATCCGCGACGGTTCGTGGGATAGCTATCGCCGCTCCGTGCCGATACGCGAGAAGAACGCCGGTCTGCGACAGGACCGGTTGTCGCAGGTGATGGTACGGGTGGGTGCCACGATATTCGCTGCCTTTTGCCTGCTTACGATCATCGGCATCGCGATACGCCAACCCGGCTTGGGGGCGATGATTGTTCTGGCGGCACCGTTGGTGAGCGTCGTTTATCTGAAGCGGCGAAGCAGGCGGGCACACGCCACTAGCCCGGCATGGCAATAACGCAATTGCGTCCCTGGCGTTTGGCCGTCAGCAACCCCTGGTCGGCCCGATCGAGCAGGTCGGCAATGCTTCTGGTCGTGCTGCCGGCCTGAGCGACGCCGAGGCTGATGGTTACGTCGAGCGGCCCGACCGTGGTCTTGATCGGTTCCGAGCCGACGAACTCGCGCAAGCGCTCTGCAACCTGCACACCGGCTTCCAGATCGGTGTTAGGCAGAACCACGGCGAATTCTTCTCCCCCGTAGCGCGACAACAGATCGTCGTCCGACAGTGCCCGGCTGATGCGTCGTGACACGATCAACAGCACCTCATCACCGACGGCGTGTCCATGCTCATCGTTGATCGGTTTGAAGCGATCGATATCGATCATGATGGCGGTAAACGCGTGACCGTCGCGCACAGCGTTGGTCATTCGCCGACCCGCAGTCTCGTCGAAGCTACGGCGGTTCATCAGGCCGGTGAGCGGATCTTCGCGTGCCTGGCGCTGCAATGTGTAAATCGGGCGCAGCACAAACAGGCCGATCGCAATAGCGGCCGTGATCGTGAGCAGGCTCATTGCGATGCCCAGATAGATGCTCTCGCGCTGACCGTCACGGATGGTCTTGGCCAGTTCATCTTCCGGTGCGTAGACACCCATGACCCATTGGTTCTGGCCGTGCGCCAACAGCGGAACGAACATGCTCACGTAGCGTTTGTCGCCGATATTGAAGGTGTCGTAGTGGGTGTAGTTGAGGGCGATCAGATCGGGGAAGCGCTGCTTCAGGCGGGAGCCGGCCCGCGCTGTGATCTCATCCATTTCGTGCAGGCGTTTGAGGCGCAGGTTGCTGCCATTGTCGCGCTGCGCGAGATCGGCAGCGTTGGGGTGGGCCAATACGCTGCCGTTGCTGTAGACGATGAAGGCCGCGCCGGATTTACCGATGCGTTGTGCGGTCAGGAAGTCCGATAGCGCGGAAAGCTCGATGTCTGCGCCCATCACGCCGGTGAGTTCGCCGTCCCGGTTGTAGACGGCGCGCGCCACCGTCAGTCCCGGCCGCTGCGAGGTATAGAAAATATAGGGATCGGTCCAGACCTCACCATCCGCCACCGTGGCGCGTTCGAACCAGGGGCGTTTGCGTGGATCGTAGGTGTCGTCGACATCGAACTGGCGATCCAGTTGATTCAACTGGGCATCGCGGTTGATCAGTTCAACGCGCGATTCGTCCGGCTTGGAGTTCTGCACGATCTTGCTCAGAAAGCCACCGAGCGATTGGGCATTGTGGCGCTTGCTGAATACGAAGTTGCCTTCGGTGTCGCCGAAGTACAGACCATCGATCTGTGGGATCACGCGCAGTTGTTCGAGGAAATAGCGTTCGAGCTTCTTCGGGTTTCTGCACGATAGTAATCCGGCTTCGAAAAGGCTGGATGCGAGGGATACGCTGTCTTGTGCCTGGCGCAGATAGCCGACCGCGTTCTCGCGGGTTTCATCGACGACATTCTGCAGGAGTTCGTGGGTGTGTTCTCGCAATGCCTGATCGGCGGCGAATTGCTGCGACGCCAGCACGACGAAGACCGTGAAGGCCTCGACCAGAATCAACAGGCCCAACAGGCTGATCAGCAAACCGTGTTTGCGTGAAGACCGTTCGGCACGATGTCGGATAGGCAACGTCATTCAGTTGTTGATTCTTTGTTGCATTCTTACCTTGTCTGCGCCGGCTTCGTCTTGCAAAGAACAAGACAGTTGCTCAACCGGGGCATAGATAGCGCTATGCATCCCGTAGATCGGCCAGCGCCGAGTGCAGTGATCGACGATGGCCGGTGCGGCGACAAATCTCACGCTGCAGCAGCGAGCGCGCAAAACCAGATGTAGGGAAACGCTTTGGCTCGGAAGTCGGCCGTTCATGCGTCGCCAAATCACAACGGGCGGCGACGCCATTTTGGCACCATTAGCCTCGTTGGCATAGACGTATCGGGCATTGACACAGGCAGGCCCGCTTTTGCGTGATTGTCAAGAGGGTCTCGCCACCCGGAATTCGCGTCTCAAGACCGTTGCGGCTCACAGACCGATCGGTCAAATGATCGTTGGGAGCAAATCGCGACTCCGCGAAGGCATGAGTTAACCCCATCTGGGCCCGCCGTCCGTATCAATGCATGAGAGAACTGTCGATACAAGGAGAATCAATTATGCAGTTGTTGAAAGTCGCAGCCATTGCGGCAGCCATCGCGTTGACCGGCTGCACCGCCAGTTTCGAGCCATCGAGTAGCAAAACCCGGATGCCGGCGCCGTCGGCACCGCCACCATCTGTAGAGCAGAGCATCGGCCTTGCCAGCCCGATCAGCGCCGTACTGCACGGCGGGCCGGGGCAGATAGTCGATCGAGAGCGCTATGCAGAAATCGAGAGTCACGGCATCAAGCTTGTAGCCAAAGAGCCCGTCTCGACGTTCAGTATCGATGTCGACACCGGGTCATACAGCAATGTCAGAAGAATGCTGATGGAGGGGCATATGCCGCGCAAGGACGCCGTGCGCGTTGAAGAACTGATCAACTATTTTGCCTATGACGACCCGGCGCCGCGCGATCGGACGAAGCCGTTCCTTGTATCCACTGAACTGGCCCCGACGCCGTGGAATCGGCAAACGCGCCTGCTGCGGATCGCGTTGAAGGCCTGGGAACTGCCCGAGGCGCAATTGCCGCCGAGCAATCTGGTGTTTCTCGTCGACGTTTCCGGATCGATGCACGCCTCCGACAAGCTGCCGTTGCTAAAACGATCGATCAAATTGCTGACCCGGCAGCTACGACCGCAAGATCGCGTCAGCCTCGTCGTCTATGCTGGTGCTGCCGGTGTCGTGCTCGAGCCCACCCCCGGCGACCGCCAAGCCGTTATCGAAAATGCCCTCGACCAATTGAGTGCGGGCGGGTCGACGCATGGCAGCGCCGGCATCATGCTGGCCTACGCCAAGGCCCGTGAGGCATTCATCGAACGTGGGGTGAACCGGGTGATCCTGGCGACCGATGGCGATTTCAACGTCGGCACGGTCGATCACCGCGCCTTGCTCGACCTGATCGAACGTGAACGCGAAGCGGGCGTCTCGCTCAGTGTGCTGGGATTCGGAACGGGCAACCTCAACGACGAAACCATGGAGCAGCTGGCCGATCATGGCAATGGCAATTACGCGTATATCGACAACCTGATGGAGGCACGCAAGGTGTTGGTCGAACAGGTGGGCGGCACGCTGCTGACCGTGGCGAAGGACGTGAAGATCCAGGTCGAGTTCAACCCGGCCCGGGTAGCGGAATATCGACTGATCGGCTACGAGAATCGTGCCCTGCAGCGTGAGGATTTCAACAATGACCGTGTCGATGCCGGCGAGTTGGGTGCGGGTCACAGCGTGGTGGCCCTGTACGAGATCGGGTTGGTCGGCGAGGGCGGATCGCGGGTCGACCCGCTGCGTTACGACGACCAGCGCCGGCCGTCATCGCCCCCGTCGCACGTTGCCGAGCTTGCCTTCGTGAAGCTGCGCTACAAACAGCCTGACGCCGACGTCAGCGAGTTGCTGCAGTATCCTGTTCTCGAACGGCAGTCCACGACGGCTGCATCTGACGATTTCCGGTTCTCGGCCGCCGTTGCCGCCTTCGCCCAGCGCCTGCGCGGGTCGGCGTTCATCGAGGACTTCGACTACGCCGATATCCAACAATTGGCAGGCGGCGCGCGAGGGCAGGATGTCGCCGGCTATCGCTCTGACTTCCTGCAACTGGTTAAACTCGCCGCAGACTTGCAGCCGGTCAAAGGTGCGATGGTTGGGCAACATTCGGATGACGCAGACCGATGAACAGCTGATGAAACGATATTGCGATGGCGAAGGTGAGGCCTTTGAGCAGCTCTACCGGCGCCATCGCGGTCCCGTATTTCGCTACGTTAAACGTCTGTGTAGCGAAGGTACGGATGTCGAAGCGGTGTTTCAGGATACCTGGATGCGTGTGATCGGCCGTCGTGACCAGTGGCGGCGCGATCAGTTGTTCAAGCCGTGGCTGTTCCGCATAGCGCACAACCGGGTGATCGACCTGTGGCGGAGTGAAGGACAGCAGATTGCCGATGACGACTGTGCGCCCGATGAGCTACCTCACCAGGGATTGGCGCAGGAGACGATCGAGTTGTTGCGTGATTGCGTGCAACGCCTGATGGCGTTGTTGTCGGCGTTGCCCGAAGTTCAGCGCAGTGCATTCCTGTTGAAGGAAGAGGCCGGCCTCAGCCTGGCGCAGATCGGCGAGGTCACCGGCGTTGAACGCGAAACCGTGAAGAGCCGGCTGCGCTATGCGATGCAGCGACTACGGCGCGGCCTGGACGGATGCGATGACTGATCTCGACGACGAACACATCGCGGCGTTGTATCGGCGCACCCGCGACGATCAGCCGACGGCCGACAGCGATCGATTGATTGTCGATGCCGCACGGCGTGCTGTCGCCCGACGTCGGCGTCAATGGGTGGGGCAGTGGCTGGCCGTGGCGGCGACACTGGTGCTCGGCGTCGGTGTCGGCTGGCAGGTCTGGCTGTCGGATGAAGAGCTCGAATTTGAGGCGCCGAGTGAAATCGATGTGGACGGCGCGCCGCCTGCTGCGCCTGCGGCGCCGATCACCGAGCCGACACCCCGTGGTGCGCCACCGGGGCAGAGTCGTCCTGCGCCGGGGGCTGACCATCCGCTCGGCTGGCACGCGCTGCCGGCGCCGCCGGCCCAATCGTCAACAGAGTCTTCTGCCGCATCGCCCGCTGGTGCGCCGCTCGCGCCGACCTTGAAAGATGCGGTGCGCGGCGAGCTCAAACAGCGTCAGCAGCGGCTGTCTCCCTCCGCCATCGTTGCGATGCCGCAATGCCCGGATGCGCTACCGCTCGACATTGACGATCAAGCCGCCTGGCAGCGGGCAATCGATAAGGCGCGTGAACAAAATGACCGGCAAACACTCGATTGTCTGCGCATGCATTACCATCAGCGATTCGGCGTACCGGCACGGTAGTCCGGTGCGTGTCACCAGATGGCGATCACCGGGTGGGTGAACTCGATGTTGGCCAGGGAGCGCGGGCCGCCCGGCGGGGCGAAGTGCATGAGCGTTGCGTTGACCTCGGGCGGGATTGCGCCGACGCGATGCACCAGGTCTTCGCGGTCGATGCCCTGACGGATCAGAAAAACCACGTAGCTGTGCCATAGCGCCATCGCATTGATGCTGCCCGGGTCGGTCAGCTGTGCATCTCGTGCCGCACCGGCGACGCCGGCATCGAGATCGGGCAGCGACATCAATCCCCGCGTCTGGGCCAGCATCGACCGTATCGGCTCCAATCGGCGCCATACTGAGTCAGCGACGCTGATGGCGCGCGGGCTCGAACCCGGTACGTCGATGTAGCGGTCGGCGGGGTGCAGACAGCCGGCATGCAGCAGTGGAAGCTCGAAAGGCGACACGCCGGACAGCAGCAGGGCGGCGTGCGCTGCGACTTTCGGATCGGCCACCACGATCAGCGAGCTCAATTCGGCGACAGTCAGTTCGCGCGGCAGCACCGGCAGGTTGGGTGGCGGTGCGTTCGCCGGTCCGCCGTGGCCCGGCTGGTAACCCAGGTGCGCATTGGCCTGCGGGGCGCCCAGGGCCTGCGCCTGTTCGCCGGGATAGATACGAATGCCGAGATAGGGCGGGGTGGCAGCCGGTTTGCTGCGTTCGGACAGGTATTCGACAAGCCAGGTGGCCAATAGCGCCAGCGCAAAGGCGATCCCCAGCGCGATCAGGATGTCGCGCTCGTAATCCGGGTAGATCGGCGTTGTCGGTTCACGCGCCCATTCGACGACCTGGATCGGGGGAAACTTCTCAAGGTTGGTGACCTGAATGGCGGCCAGGCGTTCCTTGTTCTCGGCGTACAGGCGTTCCAGGCGCGCCAGGCTTTCTTCGAGCGCCTTGAACTCTTTGAACTGCTCGGTAAACGATTGCACGTTCTTCTGGTGGTCGGCGTGTTTGCGTTCCAGTTCCTCGACCGAGACCTCGGCCGCTGCAACTGCCTGCAGCGCCTCGTCGCGCACCGTGACGCTGGCGCGCTCGAGCGTCTCGGTCAGTTCGATCTTGAGTTCTGCGACCTCGTCGGGCAGCGCTTTGAGTTTCGGGTCGCGCTCGATATACACCTGGGTGTACTTGCTGCGCAGATTCGCCAGCTGCGATTGCTTGCGGCGCAACTCGCGCTGCAGCTTGCTGACTTCGGATTTCAACTCGTTGGGGATTACGGTTTCGCCGCGCGCGATCGCCTCTTCCACTGAGCGTTGATGCGCCTGCGCATCCACCAGTTTCTCGCGCGCCTTGTTGACGGAGTCGTTGAGACCTTTCAGGCGCGACAGGCTGCGGTTTTCGGACCGCTCCAGGCTGATGATGTCGTTGTCTTCGCGAAAAGCCAGTATCTCGGCGCGCGCCGCTTCGATCTTGCCTTCGAGTTCGACCTGTTGGTCTTCGATCTCGGCGGAGGTTCGGGCAGTGATTTCTTCGATCTGTCGGGCGCGCAGTTTTTCGTAGTACTCGGCCCATAGGTTCACGATCTGCTTGAGCGCGGCCGGCTCGGTGCCGTCGGCGCGCAGTTCGAGCAGGTTGGTGCTGGGCACCGCGACCACGTCCAGCTGTTTGCGCAGGTCGTCCGCTGTGAGGTCAAAGCCGCTGCTACCCTCCATCAGGTGGCGCGAGAGCTCGTCCAGCATGTCGTCGCCGAGCAGCAGCCGGCTCTGGATCGTGACATGCTCGACATCGGCCGCGGCACTGCGGGTGTCCACCGCCTTGGGCTTGACCGTGAGTACCGACGCACTGGCGCGGTAGACCGGCGAGCGGCCGTAGACGAACGCTGCGCCGATAGCGACGCCCAGGAGCAAGACGAGAAAGAAGACCTTCCAGCGGCGCCAGCCGCGTTTTTCGTGGGCCGGTTCGGCGTGTTGTGGTCCCTGGACGAGTTCGACGCTGGGCAGCAGCGGTGTGTTCACGTGACGTAGTTCCTGGTTGACGATTTTTTTCGGCAATAGCGATGCCGCTTGGGCCGTTCCTGGCCCATAAGGCGATCATGCCATGCGTCGGCCAAAGCGCGAAGTGTACCCCTAGGCGCCGGTCGATGTGTCGGCCCGGCGTGACGCAGTTGGCACGTCGTGAGCTGGAACTGTGTCGAAAGACGGCGTTTGGGCGGGCGCCACGCTGTGCTCCACCGTGTGGCCATTCACATCGCTTCAAAATGACATGAATTAACGATATATAACAAATAGTTGTAATTAATTATTAATGTTGATTATCGATATTCTGGCATGCTGCGGCAAGCTGGTCAGGGGCCCTCACCGTGGCCGTTGCAGCAGCGTTCGAGCAGCGCCGTCTTCAATTGTTCGAGGTCGGCGCATGCGGCAATGGCGGCGGCATCGAGGCAACACAGCGGCGCGTCGTCTTGCAGCCGAAATACCGCCGGCAAGCTTTGTCGTGTGTCTGGGTAGCGTTTGCAGAACTCGTCGCGGTGTAGGAATTCGCACCGGCAGTCGAGTTGCTCGACGAATGCCTGCCACTGCCGGCGCTCGCTGAAGTAGCCGTGCGTCAGCGAGCACAAGGCGCACTGATAGGTCGATGGTGAGAATATCTTGTGGCCGATGTCGGCGAGCGTGTTGAACAAACCGCTGTCGGCGTTGTAGACGAACAGCAACGACCCTGGTCGGTCGTTCATGCGGCGGAGTCGGAACGTCGGGTCAATGTTCTGGTGAGTTTTACCGCCAACAGCGCCCAGGGTGCGCCGTGGAACACCAGGTCGAAGATGTCGAGCGGCTTGGTGAGCGTGCCGTTGAACAGCATCTTCAGCTTCTCCCAGACATGCGGCTCGGGCACGAAAGGCGCAAGGCCGAGTGTCAGCGCGATCATGATGAACAATCCAAGCGGTTGGCGATCGATCCAGTTCACGGTAGTCCTGCTAAACGATAGTTGGGTTATATGCCGATCCGACGAGGGCTCGCAGTTGCGGGTAATGTTCGAGATCGTCGATGTCGTCGACGTCGCGCAACGCAGGTAGCTCAGTCCACGACCAGTTCAACGCGCTGAGGCGGCTGCGCGTCGTGCTCAGCACCTCGCCGGTTCCCCAGGGTACCCGATCGAACAGACGTTGATCGAGTCGTCGTGCGCCGATCAATACATAACCGCCATCCAGCGCCGGCCCCAAGACCACGTCGTGGTCATCGAGCGCGCGGAACGCGGCGGTGAGAAAAGGTGGATCGATAGCCGGGCAGTCGCTGCCGATCAACACGACCTTCGCGCAGGCTTGCAAGGCACACTGCATGGCGTAAAACATGCGTCGACCGAGATCGTTGCCGCGTTGCTCATGACAGGTCATGCCATAGCGATGCAGCAGATCGCCTATCCATTCATCAAGCGGTGGGTCATCGTGTGGCGGGGCGTCGAGCCACAGCTCGCGGTGCTGCGCCGTCGACTTCGCTGCGGTTGCGAGGGTCTGTTGCGTCATGGCGCGGTGCAGTCGGGTAGCCCCTTCGGTGCCAAGCGTGGGAATCAGTCGTGTCTTCACCCGGCCGGCCACGGCATTGCGTGCGAACACGATCAGGCATGTAGAGGAATCGGGCGATGTCATCGATACAGCTTCGCCAGCGTACTGGGTGGAACGCCCAGGGCGTAGGCCATGCGCAACCGCCACATCAACAGGATCGTGCGCACGATCCCGGCCGATTCCCAGCGCCGACTGGAGGTGACGATGCGCGGTTGTCTAAGACGCACTGGCCGCGCCAACGCTTTGAGCGACTTGCTCAGCGCGATGTCTTCCATCAGGGGGATCGACGGAAAACCGCCGAGCTGCTCGAAGATCGAACGCTGCACGAAGATGCCCTGATCGCCGGTCGCAATCCCGCTGGCGGCGCTACGAAGGTTCATCAGGAATTCGACCACACGAAGCAAACGCGCAGCACCGGACAGGCGCACATCGACAAAGCCCCATACCGGCGGCGAGGTTCGCTCCAGCAATGTTGCCGCCGCCGTGGGGGCGAGCCGCGAATCGGCGTGCACGAACCACAGCGTGTCTGCGCGGGCGAGCGCAGCGCCCGCATTCATCTGCGCAGCTCGCCCTCGTGCGGCGGTAGTCACCACGCTGTTGAAGGTGCCGGCGATCGAGCGGGTTGCATCATCGCTGCCGCCATCGACCACGATGATCTCCAGCAGTGCTTGATCACAGGTTTGTGCCGCCAGGTCGGACAGCAACAGCCCGATGGCCCGTGCCTCGTTGAGCGTCGGAATAATGATCGAAAGTGCTGGCGCGTGCGGCTGCATGCTCAGTTGTCCGACAATGCGCCACCACAACTCGAACCCTGGCCGGCGGTGCAGCCAAAGCAGTGATCGGCGACACGAATGGGATTGTCGAGCAGCGAAAGGGCAGACAGATCGGCCAGGTGCAGGCGCTTTTTGCCGTCTGCCTCGAGTGTCAGGCCAAGCATCTGGTTGAAATCGCAATCGTACAGATACCCCTGCCAATCGACCGAGATCAATGAGCGACACATAACCTGGTCGAGATTGGCGTCCTTGTGGTTACGCTTGAGCAGCGCCATGTAGTCGTCGAACTCGCCACGCGACAGCAGGGTGCTGCCGAAGCGCTGGATGGGCAGATTGGCCAAGGCCAGCAGGTGGTTGAAGCGCACGCCATAGCGGTCCTGCAAGACACGTCGATAATCGGCCTCGAGACCGCCTTGCGCCGGCGGCAGCGTGGGGCCCTGCGGGTTGTAGACCAGGTCGAGTTGCAGCGGTGAAGCGAAGTTGCCGTAGCCCAGGGCATTGAGTTTCTTCAGGCCGTCGATACTGCTCGCGAACACGCCCTTGCCGCGCTGCCGGTCGACGTTGTCTTCGAGGTAGCAGGGCAGCGAAGCGACAATTCGTACGCGGTGTTCGGCAAGGAACGCCGCAAGGTCTTCCTGGTCCGGTTCGTCGAGGATCGTCAGGTTGCATCGATCGATGATCTCGACACCCAGATCGGCTGCACGGGCGACCAGGCGACGGAAATCGGGGTTGAGCTCGGGAGCGCCGCCGGTCAGGTCGAGCGTGGTGAACAGCTGTCTGCCCAAGATGTCGATGACCAGGTCGATCGCCTCGGCCGACATCACCTCGGAACGATTCGGCCCGGCAGCGACATGGCAGTGCAGGCATTGCTGATTGCAGCGATAACCGAGGTTGATCTGCAACGTTTGGGTTCGGCCCCGCCGTATCGCGGGAAAGCTTGACGGCAGGAGTCTGTCGAGCGTATCTAGCATCGGTCGTTGACCTAAGAGTTGTCGCTTGCCGAGGTCGAGTTACCTGGTTGGTGGTCGCTATACCTGTATGACCGGATTGTCGTCGATTGGTTGTCGGTTGCCGAGCGTTAAACCCTTGTGGCGCATCGGTAAATCCTGACTATCCTTAGTTGAACGGGTTCTATTGAATCTATGTTCTTCAAATTTCGTCGTTTTTTCCATTTTGGACGCGTACGTACAGGGGGCGTCGGCGTGGAAAGGGCAAGGCTTGGGGGCCGGACGGGCGTCCGGCTGGGGCATTGCAGGTTAAGGCTGTCATTGGTGTGAGCAAGCTAGACAACGCTGATGGACAATTGAGTATGCCGTCGTCGACCTTGATGTTCGACGTCGATGACGCGGATCAGGCCGCCGAATACCTGCGCGGTGCGCTCAACATGCTGGGCAAGCTCAGCGTCGCACCCTCACCACTGTTTTATACACTGCTCTACACCTATTGCGCGGGCAAGAGCGTGCGCCTCAACAAAGAGCTCGATACCTTGCTGGAGAACCAGGGTAGCCTGGCCCAGGACGAGGCAGCAGCGCTGTTCCAGCGGTTTTTCGGTGGTGCGGCCGAGGCCTTGGTCGAGGATATCCGTAAAGAGCTTGTGGCCATGGTGGCGCAGGTCATCGGCTCGCTGGTCGACATCGCCGGCAAGACGTCGTTGAGCAGCGACAGCGTGTCGTCGCAGATCGAGAAGCTCGCCGATACCAAAAATCCGACCGAGGTCGTTGCCGCGGCGACCGCGATTCTTTCCGAAACCCGTCAGTTCGTAACCGATTCGCGGGCGCTCGAAGCCGAGTTGCTGTCATCGGTCGAAGAGATGCACAAGCTCAAGGAGGAGTTGTCGAACGCCAAGCGCGAGGCGACGATCGATGGGCTGACCGGGGTCTTCAACCGCCGGGCGTTCGACAAGCGGCTGACGGACCTGATGTCGATGAGCGACGGTCTGGCGTCGGGGTTCTGCCTGTTGCTGCTCGATGTCGACAATTTCAAACGTATCAACGACACCTACGGGCACATCGTCGGCGACAAGGTACTCAGCGAGTTTGCCAAGCAGATCAGCCGACTCACGCGCCGCAGTGATTTCATCGCACGCTATGGTGGCGAAGAGTTCGCCGTGCTGTTGCCGGGTACCCGCATCACCAATGCCTTCACGGTGGCCGAGAACATCCGGGCAACGCTCGAAAGGGTGCGTCTGCGTCGTTCCAGTTCCGGTGAATCGCTCGGTGCGGTGACCGTGTCGCTGGGTGTCGCCTGCTTTCGCGAGGGCGAGACTGCCGAGCAGTTCGTCGCGCGTTCCGACAAGGCGCTCTACCGTGCCAAGCGACTGGGGCGCAACCGCACGATCCTGGCCGACTGAGCGTTTCGCCCACGCGCTGCACGGATCATTCGACTGCATCTTGCAGGCCGCCCCGATCGTGCCGGCTCGACTACCTTTATCAGTATGGGCCCTGCATGCCCGGCACCTTGATGCGTGCCGAACCGATCCGCGGAAAGAATGATGACAAGAAGCAACGGCAATCGACTGATTCAGACATTGAGCAAACTACTGGCGGCGAATCCCCCGGACGGGGTGGGGCACGTCGAGGTCGCGCAGGTTGAACAACTACTGCGCGTCTACTACCGGCATATCCCGCCGGGCGATCTCGAAGAAACCGATCCGCAGGATCTGCTGGGCGCCTTGATCGCACACTGGCGGTTGATGCGCCAGCGGCGACCGGACGAGTGCAAGGTGCGCGTCTACAACCCGGAACAAGAAGAGCACGGTTGGCGCAGTGCCGATACGATCGTCGAAGCCGTCGCCAAAGACATGCCCTTCCTGGTCGATTCGGTATCGACCGCGCTCAACCAGCGCGGATTGACCATCAGTCTCACCATTCACCCGGTGTTCGGGGTGGCGCGCGACAGCAACGGTGTACTGACGAAGCTGCGCGACCCCAAGGCCGATATCGAAGACGGCACGCTCGAAGCCGTGATCCAGTTCCATGTCGACCGACAACCGCAGGAGGCGCTCGCTGAACTCGAGGCGTTGGTGAGCGCGGTTATCGCCGACGTCGACCTGGCGACATCCGACTGGTTGAAGATGAAGCGTCAGGCGGAAAAGTTGCAGGAGGAACTGGGCGCCGATGAGGGTGCAGAACCCGGCGAGGTCAAATCCTTCATCAACTGGATGATCAACGATCATTTCCTGTTCATCGCCAGTTGTACCTTCGATCTCGACACCAGTGGCGAACAGGCTGTCATGAACTTTCTGCCCGGGTCGGGATTGGGCGCGCTGCGCGGTGGAGAAGATGCCGCCGCACGGGCACAGCAATGGATCTCGGGCATCGGCATCGACCTGTCCGCTTTTGACAACGACCTGATCGTCACCAAGGCGAATGCGCGATCGACGGTGCACCGTCCGGCATTTCTCGATTGCGTGGCCTTGAAACGCCACCACGCCGAAGGTGATCACGTTCAGGTGCATTGCCTGATCGGCTTGTTCTCGTCGAGCGCCTACAGCACGCCGCCGCGACAGATACCTTTGTTGCGTAAGAAGATCGAGAACGTGTTCAGCGGCGCACAAGTATCGCCGAACAGTCATTCTGGCAGGGTGGTCGCCAACATCCTCGATAACTTTCCGCGCGATACCTTGTTTCAGATCAGCACCGACGATCTGCTGGCGACAACGCTTGGCGTGTTGGGCTTGCAGGAGCGGCAGCGCACGCGGCTGTTCATCTTACGTGACCCGTTCAAGCGCTTCTTTACCTGTCTGGTCTATCTGCCACGCGAACGCTACAGCCGCGAGGTGCGCATCGCCATACAGAATATTCTGATCGAAGTGCTTGGCGGTACCGATGTGGTATTCGAGACGCAGTTCTCCGAATCGATCCTGGCCCGCGTGTACTTCGTGGTGCGCGTGCCGGTCGGCTCGGAACCGGAATACGAGATCGACGATCTCGAGGCGCGGGTCGTCGAGGTCGCGACGACCTGGCTGGACGGCCTGCGTAGCGCCTTGTTCGCGCAGGTGGACGAGGTGGTGGCCGCGCGCTATCTGCACGAATACGGCCAGGCCTTTCCGGGCGGCTATCGCGAAGACTTCCACCCGCGTATCGCGGTCAACGATATCCAGCGCATAGAACAGGTCCGCAGTTCCGGCGAACTCGACCTGCATCTGTATCACCCGATGACCGAAAGGCCCGATCAGCTACACGTGCGCGTCTATGCGCCGGGTGAAGGGGTGTCGCTGTCGCAGGTGATCCCGATGCTCGAACACATGGGCCTGCAGGTTGTCGGCGAGCGGCCGTATCGCATCCGTCATCCGCAGGCCGATCTGTGGATTCACGATTTCTCGACACGGCGCAGCAGCGATGCGCCGACCGTGTCGGCCGAGGTCAGACAGTTGTTCGCCGACACCTTTCTGCGGGTGTTCAATGGCGACATCGATGACGACGGCTTCAACGGCCTCGTGCTACGCGCGCGACTGTCGTGGCGCGAGGCCTTGCTGTTTCGCGCCTACAGCCGATATCTGCACCAGATCAAGGTGCCCTATACCCAGGCGTATACGATCAACGTGCTCAATCGCCACCCGGAAGTCGTCGGCATTCTCAACCAGATATTTCGCCGGCGGTTTTCACCGCAGTCGTCGATCGACGGTCCGAGCGAGGCCGCATTGCGCACCCAGTTCGATGTGGCCCTCGAATCGATCGCCAGCCTCGACGAAGACCGCATCCTGCGCGGCTTTCTCAACCTGATCGACGCCACCTTGCGCACTAATTTCTTTCATCCCAACAGTGAACAGGCGCGTTGCGCCTACCTGTCGTTCAAGATCGATCCGGGCAAGGTCAGCGATATGCCGTTGCCGCGCCCCATGTTCGAGATCTTCGTGTTCTCGTCGGAGATGGAAGGCGTGCATCTGCGTGGCGGGCGCGTGGCGCGCGGTGGCTTGCGCTGGTCGGATCGCATGGAAGACTACCGAACCGAGATACTCGGCCTAATGAAGGCGCAGATGGTCAAGAACACGGTTATCGTGCCGGTCGGTTCGAAAGGCGGTTTCGTCGTCAAGCGCTACCCGGAAGGCGCGGATCGTGAGCAGCGTCTGCAGACCGGCATTGCCTGCTACAAAACCCTGTTGCGCGGCATGCTCGATATCACGGACAACTTGGAGGGCGCGCAAGTCGTGCCGCCGCAAGGCGTTGTACGTTTCGATGGCGACGATCCCTATCTGGTTATCGCTGCCGACAAGGGTACGGCCACGTTCTCTGATATCGCCAACCAGGTGTCCGCCGATTACGGTTTCTGGCTCGGCGATGCCTTTGCCTCCGGGGGCTCGGCCGGGTACGACCACAAGGCCATGGGCATCACTGCCCGCGGCGCCTGGGAATCGGTCAAACGCAATTTTCGCGAACTGGGGCTGGACACCCAATCGACTGATTTCAGCGTGCTGGGTATCGGCGACATGTCCGGCGACGTGTTCGGCAACGGTATGCTGTTGTCGCAACACATTCGTCTCGTCGGGGCCTTCAATCATCTGCACATCTTCCTTGACCCGAACCCCGACGCGGCCGCCTCGTTCGCCGAGCGTGAACGGCTATTCCAGCTGCCGCGCTCGGGCTGGTCCGACTATGACCGCAGCTTGATATCGGAAGGCGGCGGCGTGTATGCCCGCGATGCCAAATCGATCGACGTCTCGCCGCAGGTGAAGAGCATGCTCGGTCTGCAGGTCGATCGTCTGACCCCGAACGCCCTGATCCGTGCGATGTTGCGTGCCCCGGTCGATCTGCTGTGGAACGGCGGCATCGGTACCTATGTGAAGGCATCCTTCGAGTCTCACGATCAGGCGCGCGACAAAGCAAACGATGCGGTCCGTGTCGACGCGACCGAGTTGCGGTGCCGCGTCGTCGGCGAAGGCGGAAACCTTGGTCTGACCCAGCTGGCGCGTATCGAGTATGCAGGGGGTGGCGGCCAGATCTACACCGACGCAATAGACAACTCGGCCGGCGTCGATTGTTCCGACCATGAGGTCAACATCAAGATACTGCTCAACAAGATCGTCGCCAACGGCGATATGACCTTGAAGCAGCGCAACCAGTTGTTGGTCGACATGACCGACGAAGTCGCGCGCCTGGTGTTGGCTGACAACTATGCGCAGACGCAGGTGATCAGCATGGTCGCGGCTGCGGGTGGAGCGAGGCTGTATGAGCATGCGCGCTTCATGGAACTCTTGGAGAACAAGGGCGTTCTGAATCGCGAACTTGAAGGCTTGCCGCCCAAGAAGGTGCTAACCGACCGGATGGCGCAGGGGCAGGGTCTGACCAAGCCCGAGGTTGCGGTGCTTTTGGCCTACAGCAAGATGAACTACTTCGAGGCCATCGTCGCCTCGGATATCCCCGACAACCCTTTCATGCTCGACCGCTTGATCGGGTATTTCCCCGACGTGCTCGGCGAGCGGTTTGCCGAAGACATCAAGGAACATCGCCTGCGCCGCGAGATCATCGCAACGACGGTTGCCGGTGACATCGTTGACCACGTCGGCCCCGGCATCGGGTTCCGCGTGCGCGAAGAGGTGGGCACCGATATCGCGGGTGTCGCATTGGGCTATGTGGCGGCAAGCAGCATTTTCGATACCGCCGAGCTGTGGAATCGCGTCGAAGCCCTCGACAACCAGGTCCCGGCAACGATCCAGATCGAGATGCTGACCACGATCGCCGACTTCCTGGAGTTCTCGCTGACGGCGTTGTTGCGCGGTTACAAGGATTGCTTCGATCTGCAGGCGCTGGCCAGTCGTTTTCATGACGGCGTGGCGCTGTTGAAGAAGTCAATGCCCAAGCCGTTGGCCAAACAGGAAAAGTCAGAGTACGAGCGCCATGTCCGCCACCTGGTCGCCAACAGCGTGCCTCGCGATCTTGCGCAAGAGATTGCGGCGCTGATACCGCTCAGTGGTGCGCTCGACATCGTCGACGTCGCGACCAGTGCCGATACCGAGATCGCCGACGCCGCCTGGGTGTACTCGGCCCTGAGTCACACCCTGGAACTGGACTGGATTCAGAAACAGATCGAATCCCTGACGGTACAGACGCATTGGCATCTGTTGGCGCGCACCAAGTTGCAGGCGGCGTTGAACAAGCATCGCCGCGACCTCGCAGCGGACGTGTTGCACGCGGGCAAGAAGGAACGCACCGCGCGCGGCAAGCTGGAGCACTGGATACATCGCAACCGCAGCATGGTCGATCGTCACGAAATGCTGATTGCCGAGTTCAAGGCCGGCAATATCTTCGACTTTGCGATCCTGTCGTTGGTGGTGGCCGGCGTCGGCGAGCTGTTGCCGAGCGGCCTGCCGCAACCGGCGTCCTGAAACCTCAGGGGCGGACCACCATCACGGAACAAGGTGCGCGTTCGACCACGTGCGTTGCGCTCGAGCCGAGAAACAGCTTGCTCACATCCTTGGCGCGCGACGGGATAATGATCAGGTCGACATGGTGCTTGTCGGCATACTTCACGACCGCCTTGTGCGGGCTGCTGCCTTGGCGCACGTCGGTTTTGACTTTGTCGGGCTGGCGAAAGTGCTGCGCGACGAACCGTTTGAGTTCGGCACAGACCTCTTTGTTCGCCTGCTTCATTGTGTCTTCCGGAAAGAAGTTGGCGACCAACGGCAGACCGAAGTCGGGTATCACGGTGATGACCGTGATGTTGGAGTCGTAGTGCTCGGCGACGTCTTGGGCGATCGCGATCGCCCGTTCCGACAGCGCCGTTTCCTGCAGATCCACGGGTAACAGGATTTCCTTGAACATGAGCGGTATCTCCGGTCAGGCGATTTGCGGTTGCGCTGCAGGGGGACCCATTCGGCGTCGTTGCAGCCAGGCGACGAAACCCAGCAGCAACAGGGCAGGGATGAACATCAGGTGTTTCGGCGGCCGGTCGGCTGCGATTTCCAGGTTCACGATCTCCCAATCGAAGTCGATGCCTACCTGCTGGGCCGAGCTGCCGAACATGACATTGTCGGCGTACACTTTGCCGTCTTCGGTGCGCACCTCGAGGCCGGCATCGGCAAGCCGCTCGGCACCGTCACCGGGCTTGCCCAACGGCAGCATCACGACCTTGCTGATGAATTTGCCGTCGAGGTTCTCACCTTGCACCGACATCCGCAGCTTACCGTTCTCCGGTATTGCGGCCGCACGCTCGGTGATCTGCGTGGCCGGCAGGGTTTCGGTCGGCGGGTAGATTTCATCCCACCAGTAGCCGGGCCGGAACAGCGTGAACGCGACCAACAGCAATGCCAGCGATTCCCACAGCCGGCTCTTGGTCAACCAGAACCCCTGGGTGGCGGCGGCGAACAACAGCATGGCAATCGTCGCTGACACGATCACGATGATCAGTTCGAACCAGCTCTCGATGCCGATCAGCAGCAACTCGGTATTGAAGATGAACAGGAAGGGCAGGATCGCGGTACGGATGTCGTACATGAAACCCTGGATGCCGGTCTTGATCGGGTCGCTCTTGGCGATCGCGGCGGCAGCAAAGGCCGCGAGGCCTACCGGTGGCGTGTCGTCGGCCAATATGCCGAAGTAGAACACGAACATATGTACGGCAATCAGCGGCACGATGATGCCGTTGGTGGCTGCCAACGACACGACGACCGGAGCCATCAGGCTCGACACCACAATGTAGTTGGCGGTGGTCGGCAGACCCATGCCGAGGATGATGCAGATCATCGCGGTGAAGATCAGCGCTGCCATCAGATTGCCGCCGGAGATGAACTCGACAAATTCGATCATGACTTGACCGATGCCGGTCAGGGTGATGGTGCCGACGATAATGCCGGCCGCAGCAGTAGCCACACCGATGCCGATCATATTGCGCGCACCGTGTGCCAGACCGTCGACGCAATCGAGCAGGCCGCGTTTGAATTCACCTTGGGTTTGATGCTTGCGGAAATAGGCGAGCAGCGGGCGCTGGGTAACGACGATGACGATCATCAGTACCGTTGCCCAAAATGCCGACAGGCCGGGCGAGAAACGCTCGACGATCAGGCACCACATCAAGACGACGATTGGTAGCAGGAAATACAAGCCAGCTTTGACGGTCGGACCGGTTTCCGGAAGCTCCAGCACCGGGTTGTTCGGGTCGTCCATTTCCAGTTCGGGGTAGGTCGTCGCGAATTTCAACAGGCCGATATAGGCCGCCGCGACCAGTACGCCGACGATATAGATCGCCGCATCGCCGGCAAGATCCTTGATCCAGCCGATGCCGTAATACACCGCAAAGCCGATGATGCAGGCGCCGGCGACGATGCCGGTAAAGCTCAGCAGCTTCTGTGCGATGGTCGGGTTGTTGCGGCGCGGCAGGCCGCTCATGTTGGCCTTCAATGCCTCGAGGTGAACGATATACACCAGCGCGATGTACGAGATCACGGCAGGCAGGATCGCGTGTTTGATGACCTCGATATACGAGATGCCGACGTATTCGATCATCAGGAAGGCTGCGGCGCCCATGACCGGTGGCGTCAGCTGGCCGTTGGTTGAGCCGGCGACTTCGACTGCGCCGGCCTTGGTGCCGGGGAAACCGACGCGTTTCATCAGCGGAATCGTGAAGGTGCCGGTGGTCGCGACGTTCGCGATCGACGAGCCTGAGATCAAACCGGTAGTCGCCGATGCGACGACTGCCGCCTTGGCCGGTCCGCCCTTCATGTGACCCAGCAGCGCGAATGCCACCTTGATGAAGTAGTTGCCGGCACCGGCCTTTTCCAGCAACGCGCCGAACAGCACAAACAGGAACACGAAACTGGTCGACACGCCCAGCGCGATGCCGAACACGCCCTCGGTGGTCAGCCACTGGTGCGACATCACCTTCTGCAGACTTTGTCCCTTATGCGCAATCACGTCCGGCATGTACGGTCCGCCGAACGTGTAGGTCAGAAATACGATCGCGACGATCATCAACGGCGGGCCGAGCGCCCGTCGGGTCGCCTCGAGCAGTAACAGCATGCCGATGATCGCGGTCACCAGATCGAACGTCGTCGGTGCTCCCGAGCGACCGGCAAGATCGGTGTAAAAGATATAAATGTAGGCCGCACTGAAGGCGCCGAGGGCGGCGAACACCCAGTCTTGGATCGGGATGTAATCCCGGGGCGACGATCTCAGTGCCGGGTAGGCGGTGTAGGCGAGAAAGATCGCAAATGCCAGGTGGATGGCCCGCGCCTCGGTATCGTTGAATACGCCGAAGCCAAATTGAAAGGGGAGTGGTGAGGCGTACCACAGTTGAAACAGCGACCAGACGATCGGTACGCCGTAAAGAATCTTGCCGGGTAATCCGGCGGGATGCCGAGCGCCTGTGTCGACTTGTGCGACCAGCTCGTTGACATCGTTATCCATCGCGTCGGTTTTGTTTTCTTCTGCCACGACTTTCTCCCACGGCTTACGGCATCGCCAAAAGGGCTCTCGACATCGAGTGCCGACCGTTGCGCGAAGGCCGACACGTCACCCGCAGTGGGCACCGCGGGTGGAACGCCCGGCCGAGCGAGAGTCGCGCGGCCGGGCATCGACCGGTCTTACATCAGGCCGGCTTCTTTGTAGTACTTGGCGGCGCCGTCATGCAACGGGGCCGACAGACCGTCCTTGACCATCTCTTCTTTTTTCAGATTGGCGAAGGCGGGATGCAGCTTGCGGAAGTCGTCGAAGTTTTCGAAGACGGCCTTGACCACCTGGTAGACGGTATCGGCCGGTGTGTTGGTCGACGAGACAAAGGTGGCACCGACACCGAAGGTTTTGATGTCGTCCGGGCTGCCTGAGTACATGCCGCCGGGGATGGTGGCGACACGGTAATAGGAGTTGTCGCCGACGAGCTTCTCGATGACCGGACCGTCAACCGGTACCAGCACCGTGTCGCACGAGGTGGTGGCCTCTTTGATCGAACCGTTCGGGTGGCCCACCACGTAGACCATGGCGTCGATCTTGTTGTCACACAGCGCTTTCGACTGCTCGGCAGCCTTCAGCTCAGAGACCAGCGAGAAATCGTCCTTGGTCCAGCCTTTGGCCTGCATCACGACTTCCATCGTGCCGCGCTGACCGGAACCGGGGTTACCGATGTTGACGCGCTTGCCTTTGAGGTCGTCGAAGGTCTTGATGCCCGAGTCTTTACGCGCGACCACGGTGAACGGCTCGGCGTGCACCGAGAACACGGCGCGCAGGTCTTTGTTCGCTCCGGCCTCTTCGAACTTGCTGGTGCCGTTGTAGGCGTGGTACTGCCAGTCCGACTGGGCGACACCCATGTCGAGTTCACCGGCACGGATGGTGTTGAGGTTGTATACCGAGCCGCCGGTCGATTCGACCGAGCAGCGGATACCGTGTTCTTTGCGGCCTTTGTTGACCAGGCGACAGATGGCGCCGCCGGTGGGGTAGTAGACGCCGGTAACGCCGCCGGTACCGATTGTGATGAATGATTGTGCGCTTGCGGTGGTGACGCCACCTATTCCGATCGCCGCCACGAGTGCTGCGCTGAACAGAGTGCTTTTGCCAAGCATAGAGATTCCTCCGGGCTGTTATTTGTTGGTTGTGCGAATGGCTGATCACCGCCACCACGTTAGCCGAGAGAATGACACGCTCCGCCGTCTGCGACGCGAATATCCACCAGACATTTCGCTTTCGGTGGTGATTGATCCATGCGCTGGGACTTGGGTATGGACTTCTTAACAGATATTAGGCTCGAAGGCCACGATTTGGGGCTTTTTGACGTCGAATCACACCGATATCAGAATGCCAAGCGGGCCTGTTTCATCGTTCGCTAATGATGTTTCGACCTTAGCCGCAGGCAATGCCTTGGATACATCATTGAAGTTGTTCGGGGATGAAGCGCAGATTGTCCTGCATGCTCGAAAACCAGATCTCGCCGTCCTGAACAAGACATTGCAGCGTCATGTTGCGCTCGGCAAAACGGGCCAGGTGCTCGCTGACGCCATCGGGCAGTTTATAGACACTCAGGGCATCGAGATTTGCCACCTTGGAGGCGATCTGCTGCCACCATACATCCGCCGACCGCTGTTGATAGCAATAGACGACCACGCGCCGGGCGCGTCCGAGTGCCTTGCGCAGCCGACGCTCGTCCGGCTGGCCCACTTCTATCCACAGATCGATGTCGCCGGTCAGCGACTTCTGCCATATGTCCGGCTCATTGTCCTGGCTCAGACCGCGCGTGAAATGCAGATCGGGATGTGCGTGCAACGCAAAAGCCAATAGCCTCACCATCATCCGTTCATCGGTCTCTGAAGGGTGGCGCGCGATCGTCAGTGTGTGGTCGTTGAAGTATCCGCGGTCGAGGTCGGAGATCTGCATAACGCAGCGAAAGATGGTGGCATTCAGCGCCATGGCGGTCAGTTGTTCCTTGCGGTTCCGTTCCGAGGTGGGCGAGTGGGATCGCTAGAGTCGATGCGCCATATAGGGCATGATCGACCAAAGCCTGCTGGTAGAAGCGTTACCCCGGCACCCCGATTCCGCGCAATATGATACCCAAGGTTCTCGATAAGATCAGAATGCGACTGGCGGAGCGACTCGACGAGTCGCGCATCCGCCTCGCGCGACCCGATGCGTTGATCCAGTTGGCGGCGCTGGGCTTGCTGACCGGTCTGATCGCCGGCGGTGTGATTGTGCTGTTCCGTTTGTTCGTCGAGGGTGTGCAGGAGGCGCTGCTGCCCGGAGAAGGGCCGGAGAACTTCGAGGCTCTGCCGCTGTGGGCGCGCCTGGCCCTGCCGGTTGCCGCGGCGATACTGCTCGCGGCGATGTTTCGCCTGGGCGGCAAGGGGATTCAGGTGCTCGGTGTGGCGCGCGTGATGGAGCGCATGGCCTATCACCAGGGGCAATGCACCTGGCGGGCGTTCTTTCTGCAATTCTTCGGCGCAGCGATTGCGTTGATCGGCGGCCATTCGGTGGGGCGCGAAGGTCCGCATATCTTTCTGGGCGCGTCTTCCGGCAGCCTGCTCGGTCAGCGTCTGTCATTGCCCAACAACGTAATCCGCGCGCTGGTCGGTTGCGGTACCGCGGCGGGTATCGCCGCATCGTTCAACACGCCGTTGGCGGGCGTGATCTTCGCCCTCGAAGTGGTGATGATGGAATACACCGTCGCCAGTTTCATCCCGGTCATTCTTGCGGCGGTCAGCGCGACCACCTTGTCGAACCTGGTGTTTGGCAGTGAGCCGGCGTTTGCCGTGCCGGCGATGGACATGGGGTCGTTGACCGAACTGGTACTGGTGTTGGTTCTCGGCATCGCGGCCGGTGCGGCGTCTGCTGCGTTCATCCAGATGGTGCAGACCGTTGCGCGCTACGCCAAGCCGCTGTCGATCGGCTGGCGGATGCTGCTGGCCGGCGTGTTCGTCGGTGCCGCGGGCTGGATGCTGCCGCAGGTCATGGGTATCGGCTATGACTCCGTCGATGCGGCGTTGCACGGCGACTTTGTGTTATCGATGCTGCTGCTGTTGTTGGTCGGCAAGTTGCTGGCGACTTCCGTGTGTATCGGCCTTGGCGTGCCCGGCGGCATGATCGGGCCGGCGTTGTTCATCGGCGCGATGCTGGGTGCGCTGTTGGCGCACATCGCGATGTTGACGCCCTACGGGCTGGATACGCATATCGGCTTTTTCGCCCTGGTCGGCATGGGTGCAATGATGTCGGGCAGCCTGCAGGCGCCGTTGGCGGCGCTGACTGCGATGCTCGAACTCACCGATAACCCGGAGATTATTCTGCCGGGGATGTTGGCCGTGGTTGTTTCGGGTCTGACGGCGAGCGAGATCTTCGGCAAGCAATCGCTGTTCATCACCATGTTGCGCGCCAACGGTCTCGACTACGGCACCAATCCCGTGTTCCAGGCACTGCGCCGCATCGGCGTGGCCAGCGTGATGAACCGCGACTACGTGCGCCTCGATACCGAAATCTCCATTGAACGCGCACGCGAGGTGTTGAAGGACAATCCCAGCTACCTGTTGATCGATCACGAGGGCGAGCACGCGGTGGTGATGCCGGCCGTCGATCTGGCCAAGCATCTGGGGACGCTCGATGAAGAAGGCAGCGAGGAGACGACCGTCGACCTGATGTCGATCCCGGGCAAACGACTTGAAGTGGACACCATCGAGTTGCAGGCCAATCTGCAGGAGGCCTGGACGCGGTTCAACGACACTCACGCCGAGGCATTGGTCGTATGGCGCATGACCGCGCCCGGTATTCGCCGTGTTTACGGCATTCTGACGCAGGACACGGTCGAACAGTCGTATCGCTGAGTGCTGTTACTTTTCGAGCAGACGCGGCATCAATTCGACCAGGTTGCATGGGCGGGTGCGATAGTCGAGCTGATGCGAGATCAGTTTGCTCCAGCCGTCTTTGCAGGCGCCCGACGAACCGGGCAGGCAGAACACGAAGGTTGCGTTGGCTACGCCGGCAATCGCGCGCGACTGCATGGTCGAGGTGCCGATCAGCTCGTATGACAACACGCGGAACATCTCGCCGAAGCCATCGATGATCTTGTCCAAAAGGGGCGTCACCGCTTCGGGTGTGCCGTCGCGACCGGTAAGACCCGTACCGCCGGTCGTGATCACCGCGTTCACGTCATGGTCTGCAACCCAGCGTGAGACGACCGCGCGAATCGCGTACTTGTCGTCGGGCACGATGGTCTGCTCATAGACCGTGTGGCCGCCTTCGGTGACCATTTTTTTCAGTACGGCGCCGGACTTGTCGTCGGCCTCGGTACGCGTATCGGAGATGGTCAGCAGACACAGGTTCAGTGGGATGAAGTTGCGCTCTTCGCTCATTGGGATGTCGCCACGATCAGGTTTCGAAGTCAGGCCGCATATTCAACACCACTCGACAGCCAGATGCGACAGGCACCTTCATCCGACACCATGCAGGGGCCGATCGGGTGGCGCGGTGTGCAGGCCGAGCCGTACAGGCGGCATTGGTTGGGGTAGAGCTTGCCGAGCACCACGCGTGCGCAGTCGCAGCCCGGTGGCATCTCGCCGATTCTGCGGCGTTCGCTATCGGCGTGGTCGGCAAAGCGCCGGCGAGCGTCGTGTTGCGCATAGTCCGGCCGCAATGCATAGCCCGAGTCAGCAATCTCGCCGATACCGCGCCAGTTGGCCGCGACGATATCGAATGCCTGCGCCATCTGCTCGCGTGCGACGGGGTTGCCGCCCGGCCGCACGACGCCGGCATAGCAGTTGTCGAGAAACGGTCGGTGTTCGAGGTGCTGGCGCAGCACCGAATAGGTCGCCGTGACCAGGCTGTCGGTCGAGAAACCGGCGACGGCCACCGGTATGCCGTGTTGTTCATGGACGAAGGCCCATTCCTCCGGGCCCATCACGGTCGCTACGTGACCGGGCGCGATCAGGCCGTCGAAACCGGCCTGCTCGGTATCCAGCAACATTGCCACCGCCGGCCAGGTCAGCCGACCGGAGAGCAGTAATGTCAGGTTGTTTGGGATGCCTTCGAGCAGCATCGCCGCGACCGGCGCCATCGTGGTTTCGAAACCGGCGGCGAAGAACACGACCTCGCGCGTCGGATTGTCGTTGGCGATCCGCCGGGCTTCGAGCGGCGAGGCGATCGGCCGCACATCGGCGCCGGCCGCGCGCGCCTCGGTGAGTGATCGGATCTCGCCTTTTGCGACATTGACCGGCACGCGCAGCATGTCGCCGAACGCCACCAGGATCACGCCATCGTGCACTGCGAGTTGGATCGCCTGGTAGATGTCCTCTTCGGGACACACGCAGACCGGGCAGCCCGGTCCGGGAATGATCTCGATGTGATCGGGCAGGGCGCTGCGCAGGCCGGACTGGCTCACGGTGCGTTCATGGCCGCCGCACACGTTCATGATGCGCACCTTGTCGCTTGTCGGCAGCGCCGCTATGCGGCTCAGCCAGGTGCGGGCATCAGTCATGCGTATGCGCGTGGTGATGAGGGTGTGCGTGCAGCTGCTGGCCTTCCGGTTGGATCGCCGGGCGTACCGTTGCGCCGTCAGCGACTTTGGCCGCTACAGCTTCGCGCGCCTCGCGCAACCAGGCCAGCCAGTCGTCGAGGCCGACGCCGGATTTGGCGGACAGCGCGATCAGCGGCGCAGCGCTGGCCAGTTGACGCAAATGACCCTCGGCCTTGCTCGGCGAGAAATCATCGAGCACCGGCAGCAGGTCGGCCTTGCTGATCAACACCAGGTCGGCAGCACGGAAGATGACCGGGTACTTGGCCGGCTTGTCGTCACCTTCGGTGACCGACAACAGCGTGACATTGCGGTGCTGACCGAGGTCGAAGCTCGCCGGGCACACCAGGTTGCCGACGTTCTCGATGAACAGGATGTCGACGTCGTCGAGATCGACGGCATGTAGCGCGCCGTGCACCATGTGGGCATCGAGGTGGCAGGCGGTGCCGGTGGTGATCTGCACCGCGTTCACGCCCTTGTCGCGAATGCGCTGTGCATCGTTTTCGGTTTCCAGATCGCCTTCGACAACGGCGATACGCAATTCGTCGCCGAGCGCCGTGATGGTCTCTTCCAACAGACGCGTTTTGCCCGAACCGGGCGACGACATCAGGTTGATCGCCAGTACGCCGTGCCGGTCGAAGTGCTCACGGTTGTGTGCGGCGACGTGATCGTTTTCGCTGAGCAGGCCTTCGAGCACCTGCACCGCCTCGCGACCCGACTCGGTGCGCGCGAGCTTGCCATCGCCTTCGAGCAGGTATCGGTTGCCGTCGGTAATGTTGCATCCACAGGTATCGCACATAGCGTACTCCTCAGGCGTGTTGACGCCTCTCCAGTTCCACACTGGTGAGCAAGAGTTCATCGCCGCTGAGCAACTGCGTGCGAAAGTCGCCGCAACTGCCGCAGACCAGCTTGTTCATCGTTGCATCCGATTCGGCGCCGCAAGTCAGGCAGCGTACCCGGATGGGTTGGGATTCGACCTCGAGGGTGGCGCCTTCGGCGATGCTGCCGGCCGATGCAATGGGGAAGGCATCGGCGAGCAGTTGCGGTTCGACACCCGAGAGCGGGCCGATGCTCAGGCGGATCGCCGTAATGCACTCGGCCTGTTCACGTTGCGCCAGCAATTCGATCTGGCGCATCAGGCCCTGGCATACGGCGAGCTCATGCATGACCGCCGTTTTCCCTGGCGAGCATCTCGTCGTAGATCTCCCACGCGGTCGCGGCGTCTTCCGGCGTGACTTTCTGAATGGCGTAACCGACGTGCACGATCACGAAGTCGCCGGTATCGAGCGGCTCGTGCTGCAGCATGAACAGGCTGACGTCACGCTCGACGCCCTTGGCCTCGCAGCGTGCGGTGAAGCCGTCGATCTGTTTGATTTGCATCGGGATGCCCAGGCACATGTTCTGTTACGTTACCCTCACGCTTCAGTTACCTCTTATCGAACGAGCCTGCTCATGTGTCGCACCCTCATACTCGGCATCGGCAACAACCTGCTTTCGGACGAGGGCATCGGTATCCATGTCGTACGCTACCTCGAGCAACACCACGCGGATGCGCCCAATGTAACCTACCTCGACGGCGGAACACTGAGCTTCACGCTCGCGGAGCCGATCGCCGAGCATGACAACCTGATCGTTGTGGATGCGGCGCGCTTCGGCGAGCCGGCCGGCACCGTCAAGTGTCTCGAAGGCGAGGCCATGGACCGCTACCTGACCGGCAATCGTTCCAGCGTGCACGAGGTCGGCCTGATGGATCTGTTCGATATCTCGCGACTTTCCGGTACCTTTCCGCAGCATCGCGCCCTGATCGGCATAGAACCGGCGAAACTCGATTGGGGAGAGTCGCCGAGCGCAGCGCTTGCGCCCACCATTCAGCCGGTCGCCGCGGTGGCTTTAAACCTGGCCAATCGTTGGTGTCATTGATTATTACCGAGACTAACGACGTATCTGTTGACGCACGTCATACCGCCGAAATTCAAATGCTTTAGATTGGAAATCGTCCATATTAGCGGGCGTTAATAAAGCATGAGCGGTTTGGATTCGATTCCTGTACGGGTCGACGACGGTCTGCAAAAGGATTTCCGCACCGACAATCTCGCCCCGGTCCTGCGCCAGCTGGAACAGGCACTTGCCGATCTCGCTGAAACCGGTGCCGAGAGCACCATCGACCTGGCGGCGATGCCTTTCAGCGAGCGTGACGAACGCGAGCTGCGCGACCTTTTGGGGCGCGGCGAGGTCAGCGCCGACATGGATGCATTCGGCCCGACCGAGGTCTACGAGACGGCCTATTCTGGCGTCTGGTTCGTCGAACACCGCAACGCTGATCAGTGTCGACTGACGCTGCACATTGAAGTAACCCGCATGCCGAAGATTCTGATGACGCCGCAGGGTGACGTTGTCGACGCGTTGGCGCGTCTGCGCGCGGCGCTACAACAAGAAACCGACTCCCAAGAGGAAGTCCAATGAGCGATAAAGATACTTTGGCCGTACGCCTGCGCGAACATGGTATATCGCGTCGCGGTTTCATGAAGTTCTGTGCGGCGACGGCGTCGATGATGGCGCTGCCTGCAAGCATGATCCCGCGCATCGCTGCGGCGTTGGAATCGGCAAAACGGCCGTCGGTGATCTGGCTTTCGTTTCAGGAATGTACCGGTTGCACCGAGTCACTGACACGCAGCCACACGCCGACGATCGAAGGGCTGATCTTCGATCACATCTCACTCGACTACCATCACACCCTGCAGGCCGCTGCCGGCGATGCCGCCGAACAGGCGCGCGAAGCAGCGATGCATGAGAATCAGGGCAAGTACCTGCTGGTGGTCGATGGGTCGATACCGATCAGGGACAACGGCATCTATTCAACGATTGCCGGGATGACCAATCTCGACATGCTCAAAGAGGTTGCCAAGGGGGCAGCGGCGATTGTGTCGGTCGGCACCTGTGCGGCCTACGGCGGACTGCCGAAGGCCGACCCGAACCCGACCGGTGCGGTCGCCGTGTCCGAGATCATCACCGACAAGCCGATCGTCAACGTACCCGGATGTCCGCCGATCCCGACGGTGATCACGGGTGTACTCGCGCACTACCTGGCGTTCGGCCGTTTGCCCGAACTGGATGAACTGAATCGACCCAAAGTGTTCTTCGGGCAGACGATTCATGACCGTTGCTACCGCCGGCCGTTCTACGAGCGTGGCCAGTTTGCCGAGACCTTCGACGACGAGGGTGCACGCAAAGGCTGGTGTCTGTTCAAGCTCGGTTGCAAAGGGCCCATCACCTACAACGCCTGCGCCACCGCCAAGTGGAACGAAGGCACGAGCTTTCCGATCGAAGCGGGACACGGCTGCATCGGCTGCTCGGAGCCTGCGTTCTGGGATAAAGGCGGCTTCTACGAAGCCTTGTCGAAGGGTACGCACGGCTCGGCCGAAGGCATTGCGATGGCCGCCGGCATCGGGGCGGCAGTAGGTGTCGCCGCGGCGCTCGGTTCACGCTCCCGGCAGGCCCAGGCCGACCGGAAGGAGGAGGTATGACTCTGCTCGATTTTGCCCGTGGGCCGGCGCTCGAATGGGCGTTGATCATCTTCGTCGCCGGCAGCCTGTGGCGCCTGGTCGGCGCCTGGCTGGTACGCCGTGAGGCCGATCTGTCTGCACCGCGTTCGGAAAGCACGGCAGCCGGCGGTGTGCGTACCGTATTCAGCCGCTTCTGGCCGCGCAAGGAATTCCAGTCGAAGACGGTGTATGCCTGGGTGCTCGCCTATGTCATGCACATCGGGTTGGCGATCGTCGTGTTCCTGTTCACGCCGCACATCCTGTTCATTGAGGGATTGCTGGGCATCTCGTGGCCCGGTGTGTCGAACGACTTTGTGATGTTCGCCGGTGCAGTCACCATCGCCTCGATGGTTGCGCTGCTGGTACGACGCTTGACAACGCCGTATCTGAAAGCGATCAGCAACGTCGACGATTACATCAGTTGGCTGCTGACCCTGCTGCCGGTCGTGACCGGAATGATGGCCTATGCCCATATCGGCGGCCCGTATCCGACGGTGCTGGCGCTGCATATTCTCAGCGTCGACCTGATGCTGGTGTGGTTCCCGTTCGGCAAATTGTTCCACGCGATTCTTTGGGTGCCGTCGCGCGCCCAGCTCGGCGCTGCGATGCAACGCAGGGGGGTTAAGGCATGACCGTCAATATGGAGATGTTCAAGCAGTTCGCGGAGATGCTGCCGCGACTCGGTGACAATGCCCAGCCGCCGCAGATGACCGATGCCGAACGCGTGTCGACCGCCAAGGAGACATTCATCCGCAAACTGAACGGGCGCATGGCGATCGACCTCGAATCCTGCATTCATTGCGGACACTGCGCCTCGGCATGCCATTACTTTGTCGGCACCGACGATCCCAAATACGTGCCGATCCGTAAGCTCGACCTGCTCAAACGTGTCTACCGGCGCGAGCTGTCGCCGCTGCGTTGGCTGCACCGCCTGTACA
This sequence comes from Thiosocius teredinicola, assembly GCF_002009425.1. Taxonomy (NCBI): domain Bacteria; kingdom Pseudomonadati; phylum Pseudomonadota; class Gammaproteobacteria; order Chromatiales; family Sedimenticolaceae; genus Thiosocius; species Thiosocius teredinicola. The sequence continues at coordinate 3,090,857 of NZ_CP019936.1, read as the reverse complement.
CCCACGACATCACCGTCAAGGAACTGCAGGAATGCCAGGAGCTGGTGTACGACAGTTGTACCGAATGCGGACGCTGCTCGATGGTCTGCCCGATGGGCATCAACATCGCCGGCATGGTCAACGTGATGCGCCAGGGCATGGCCAACGCCGGTATGATTCCCGCCGAGCTGATGGCGATGGAACAGGAGCAGGGTGGCCACGAGTCGCTGTTCGGTGTCGGACCGGAACAGATGAAAGGCGCCATCATGAAACTGCAGGAGTCGGGCCTCGACATCCCGCTGGACAAAGAGAAGGCCGACATCCTGATCACCACCAGCGTCATCGATATCCTGCTGTTCACCGATGGCCTGATCGCGACGGCGCGCATCATGAATCATCTCGGTCTCGACTGGACCTTGCGTTCCGACGGTTACGAGGCAGCCAACTTCGGCCTGCTGTCCGGTTATGAGCGGGTACAGAAGGCGGCGTCCGAGCGCATCATCGCGGCCGCCAACGCCTGCGGCGCCAAGACCGTGATCATTCCCGAATGCGGACATGCCTATCCCTCGATGCGTTGGGAGGCCGCCAACGAACACGGTGGACCGCTGCCGTTCGAGGTGTTGGCGATCTCCGAATTCCTCGGCCGCGAGGTGAAATCGGGGCGGCTCAAGCTGAACGCCTTGGGGCGCTCACGCAAGGTCACCTTCCACGATCCGTGCAAGCTCGCGCGCCATTCGGGCACGATCGAAGAGCCGCGCTGGGTATTGGATGCACTTGGCGTCGACTTCCGCGAGGTCGAGTCGTCGAAGGAACTGAACTGGTGCTGCGGCGGCGGCGCCGGGGTATTCCTGATCAACAGCGCGGCGGACCTGCGGCAGAAGGCGTTCCAGATCAAGATCAACCAAGTTGAGAAGACCGGTGCCGACTCGGTGGTTACGGCATGCGGAAGCTGCCGCCTCAACTTCCTGAACGGTGCGATGCGATCGGGATGGGACAAGGGAATCGAATCGCTGGTCGAACTGGTGGCCGAGGCGTTGCCCGAGCAGCAGCCGACAACCCATTGACGCGTCTCTTGAGGCACAACAGCGATCGGCATCAAGGAGCCGGTCGGCGAGACCAACAGAAAGGTAACGAAAATGACTGAACGTGTCGTTGTCGATCCGATCACCCGCATCGAGGGACACCTGCGCATCGAGGCGCAGATGAACGGCAAGCAGATCGATGCCGCCTACTCGTCGGGAACCATGGTGCGTGGCATCGAGTTGATCATGCAGGGGCGCGACCCACGCGACGCCTGGGCCTATGCGCAGCGTATCTGCGGGGTGTGCACCTTGGTGCACGGCATCGCCTCCGTGCGCGCAGTGGAAGATGCGCTGGACTACGAGATTCCGCCGAACGCGCAATTGATCCGCAACCTGATGATCGCCGCGCAGTATGTGCACGATCACGTGATGCACTTCTACCACCTGCATGCACTCGACTGGGTGGATGTGGTCAGCGCCTTGCAGGCCGATCCGAAAGCGACCGCCGAGCTGGCGCAGAGTTTGTCGAACTGGCCGAAGGCCTCGGCGGGCTATTTCGCGGACACGCAGAAACGGCTGAAGACCTTCGTCGAGGCCGGTCAGTTGGGCATCTTCGCCAAGGCCTATTGGGGGCACCCTGCATACAAGCTGCCGCCGGAGGCCAACCTGATGGCGGTATCGCATTACCTCGAGGCGCTCGAATGGCAGCGCGACGTGGTCAAGCTGCATGCAGTGTTCGGCGGCAAGAACCCGCACCCGATGTTCCTGGTCGGCGGTACGCCCAACCCGATCGATCTCGATTCGGATTCGGCGGTCAACGCCAGCCGCCTGGCGTTGGTGCAAACCATCATCGACAAGATGCGCACCTTCGTCGACCAGGTCTACGTGCCGGACACGTTGGCCGTCGCCGGCTTCTACAAGGATTGGTTCTATCGCGGCGAAGGGCTCGGCAACTTCCTGGTGTTCGGCGATTTCCCGTCTGCCGAAGCGGGCACCAACCTGCGCGATCCCGGCAGCTGGTGGATCCCGCCGGGTGCGATCGTCGACCGTAATCTCAACGAGGTGCAGGAAGTCGACATGCGCGCCGATGCCGAGATCCAGGAGTTCGTGGCGCACAGCTGGTACGACTACGAGGACGGCAACGACAAGGGGCTGCACCCGTGGAAGGGCGAGACCAAGTTCGATTACCAGGGCCGCGGCGGGCCCGATACCCCGTACAAGCAACTCAACGTCGACGACGGCTATTCGTGGTTGAAGTCACCACGTTGGAAAGGCAAGCCAATGGAGGTTGGTCCGCTGGCACGGGTGCTGGTGTTGTATGCCAAGGGTGACGAGGCAACCCGCGCCCTGGTCGACGACACGTTGGGCAAGCTCGGCGCCGACAAGCGTGCCTTGTTCTCGACCCTGGGGCGCACAGCCGCGCGGACGCTCGAAACCAAATTGATCGCCGACAAGATGCAGAGCTGGATGGATTCACTGATGGCCAACATCAAGGCCGGCAACACGCGCACCTTCAATGAGACCTTATGGGAACCTTCCAGCTGGCCGAGTGAGGCCAAGGGTGTAGGCTTCATGGAAGCGCCGCGCGGTGGCCTGGCGCATTACATCGTGATCAAAGATGAGAAAATTGATAACTACCAGGCCGTCGTGCCATCGACCTGGAATGCCGGTCCGCGCGACCCGCAGAACCAGGCCGGTGCTTACGAGGCTGCATTGGCCGACAATCATGAGTTGCACGATCCCAAACAACCGGTTGAAATCCTGCGCACGATCCACAGTTTCGATCCCTGTATTGCGTGCGCTGTTCATCTGACCGACGAAGACGGCGAGGAGATGTTGCAGGTCAAGGTGCGGTGACGTCGCGAAAATAATAAGGGCGCACCCTAAACAGATTTAGTGCAAACAGGTAAAGTGGAGTTGGCATTCGTATAGCGGCAGTGTCGAGAGCAGTAAGCCGCAGGAGTTGAACGTGCACGATAGCCACATCGGTCTTGCCCATGGCAACGGCGGGCGCTTGATGCGCGAGCTGATCGACAGTGTTTTCGCCCGCCACCTCGGCCGTGGAAATCCCATCCTCGATGTTCACCTCGATGCCGCGCCGATCGAGTTGCCGCGTGGCCGCACGCTGATAACCACCGATGGATTCACCGTGCAGCCGCTGGAGTTCCCCGGCGGCAACATCGGTTCTCTTGCCGTGCATGGTACCTGCAACGATCTGGCGGTGGCGGGTGCTACGCCTTTCTATCTGACACTCAACGCCTTTATCGAAGAAGGCCTCGAAGTGCAGCTGCTCGAGCGTATCGTGATGTCGATCGCCGAGGCCGCCAAAGATACGGGCGTGGCCGTCGTCGCCGGGGATACCAAGGTGGTACGGCGCGGCGAGGGCGGAGGCCTCTACCTCGCCACTACCGGCGTCGGTATCGCGCCCAAGGCCAAGGTGTTGAAGATGTCCGCTATTCGGACCGGCGATCGCATCCTGGTCAGTGGCCCGGTCGGCGATCATGGCGTAGCCGTGATGCTGGCGCGAGAGGCCTTCGGTATGCGCGGTGACCTGCAGTCGGATGCGGCGAGCGTTCTGCCTCTGACGCAGGCGGCGTTGGAATTCGACGGGCTGCGTTTCATGCGCGACCCGACCCGCGGTGGACTCGCCACCGTTATGCATGAGCTGATGCACGTTACCGGTCTGCAGATTCGACTCGAACAGACCGCGATCCCGGTGCGCGAGCCGGTCTCGGCGGTCTGCGAGATGCTCGGATACGATCCCTTGTTCCTCGCCTGCGAGGGCAGGGTGGTGGCTGTGGTCAGTGAACAGGATGCCGACCGCCTGCTGACGCGCTGGCGGATGCTGAGTAAAGGCGAGCACGCCAGTTGCATCGGTACGGTCTGCTCAGGCAAGCAGCGCGTTATTCTGGTTACCGAACTGGGCGGCGAGCGCGTGCTCGAGGAACTCGAGGACGATCCCCTGCCGCGCATCTGTTAGCCGATCGGCATCCCGTCGCTGTCGGCAGCGCGCCGGCCGGCATTGATCGACGATCGATATTAAGCCAGGTAAAGCCCCCAGCTTACTTGGCGTTGAAAAAGCCAAGGCTGTCACATTTCACCCGCCCGCCACAGCATTGCTGTACCACCCCATGCGAACATAATTCCTCACGCAAGCGAGAAGGAACATCGCTTCCGATCCACATCGGATAGCGATCGAGGCTGTTTTTGTTTCTGAATATCCGCCTGGGAGGGATGGGACATGCAACTGATCCGCTACGGTGAAGAGCAGAGTTATCCTTTCAGAAGCCAGCGATTGTTCAGTGAGAACGGCGATTGGTATTTCCAGACCCGCGAAGGCGAACTGGTCGGGCCGTTCCACAATCGGAGCGAGGCGAAACATGGCCTTGCCGTCTTCCTCGCACAAACCATCTATACGGTACCCAGCCGGCTACGTGCAGTGAATGACGAGATCGTCGGCGTGCAAGACGGGGTGCATGATCTGGTGCAGGAACTGAGCAGTTTTTTCGAATCGAAAACCAGCTCGGGTGAATCGGCAGCCCTTGCATGGGCGAACAAACGGATCGCGGAGTTGCGAGGCGCTCAACCGACGGGTTCGGAAAAGGCGCGCATCGACGTGCTGTATTACGTGATGGATCAGGATCACCGCTTTACGGCCCGATAGCAACGATTCGCACGTGGGCACCCAGCACGCCTGCGCTGGATGCCCATCGTTCACTCGATATCAGGCCAGATCAAAACGATCCAGGTTCATGACCTTGTTCCAGGCGGCGACGAAGTCGTTGACGAACTTCTCTTGCGCGTCCGCCGTCGCGTAAACCTCGGCCAAGGCACGCAGTTCGGAGTTCGAGCCGAAGATCAGGTCGACCCGGGTAGCCGTCCACTGGGTTTCGCCGGTTTTGCGATCGGTCCCTTCGAACATGTCGTTATCCGAAGACATCGGCTTCCAAACCGTGCCCATGTCGAGCAGGTTGACGAAGAAGTCATTGGTCAGGGTCTCGGGCCGGTCGGTAAAGATGCCGTCTCCTGAATTCGCTACGTTGGTGTTCAATGCGCGCATGCCGCCGATCAATACGGTCAGTTCGGGCGGCGTCAACGTCAGCAGTTGTGCCCGATCCAGCAGCATCTCTTCGGCCGAGCAGGCGTACTTGGCTTTCTGATAGTTGCGGAAGCCATCGGCCACGGGCTCGAGTACCTCGAATGCCTCAATGTCGGTCTGTTCCTGCGATGCATCCATGCGCCCGGCTGAGAAAGGAACGGTGACCGAATGGCCCGCGTCTTTCGCTGCTTTTTCGATCGCTGCGCATCCGCCGAGCACGATCAGGTCGGCCAAAGACACTTTTTTACCGCCCGACTGTGCTTCGTTGAATTCACGCTGCACGCGTTCCATTGCCTCGAGCACTGTGGCCAGTTGCTGCGGACGGTTCACCTCCCAGTCCTTTTGCGGCGCGAGTCGGATGCGCGCACCGTTCGCGCCGCCACGCATGTCCGAACCGCGATAGGTCGACGCCGAGGCCCAGGCCGTGGCAACCAGGTCCGACACCGACAGGCCGGTCTCGAGAAGCTTGGACTTGAGGGCGGCGACATCACCGTCATCGATCAGTTCGTGGTCGACTTCGGGAATCGGGTCCTGCCATAGCAGTTCTTCGGCCGGAACCTCCGGGCCGAGGTAGCGCGAACGTGGGCCCATGTCGCGGTGGGTCAGCTTGAACCAGGCGCGCGCAAAGGCATCGGCGAACTCTTCCGGGTTTTCGTGGAAGTGGCGCGCGATCGGTTCGTAGGCCGGATCCATACGCATCGACATGTCGGCCGTGGTCATGATGATCGGCCGTTTCTGTGAGGCGTCTTCGGCCGCAGGTGCCTGATTGCTGTCGGTGGTCTCTTTCGGCGTCCATTGCCATGCACCCGCCGGGCTCTTGGTCAGTTCCCACTCGTTGCCGAACAACATATCGAGATAGGTCATATCCCAGGTTGTTGGCGTCGGTGTCCAGGCTCCCTCAAGACCGCTGCCGATCTGGTCACCGCCTTTGCCGCTGGCGTGACTGCTACGCCAGCCCAGACCTTGTTCCTCGATGCCGGCAGCTTCCGGTTCAGGTCCGACCAGTGCGGCATCGCCGGCGCCGTGACACTTGCCGAAGGTATGACCGCCAGCCGTCAGCGCCACAGTTTCGTAGTCGTCCATCGCCATGCGCGCGAAGGTCTCACGCACGTCACGGCCCGAGGCCAGCGGGTCGGGCTCGCCATCCGGGCCTTCGGGGTTCACGTAGATCAGGCCCATCTGTACGGCTGCCAGCGGGTTTTCCAGATCGCGTTCACCGCTGTAGCGGCTTTTCGGCTTGTCACTCGTGGCGAGCCATTCGTCTTCATTGCCCCAGTAGATGTCTTTTTCGGGTTCCCAGATGTCTTCGCGGCCACCGGCGAATCCGAAGGTTTTGAACCCCATGGATTCAAGTGCAACGTTGCCGGTGAGAATGAACAGGTCAGCCCACGAGATCTTGCGGCCATATTTCTGCTTGATGGGCCACAGCAGTCGGCGTGCTTTGTCGAGGTTGACGTTGTCCGGCCAGCTGTTGATCGGTGCAAATCGCTGGTTGCCGGTCGCTGCACCACCGCGCCCGTCATTGGTTCGATAGGTTCCGGCGCTGTGCCATGCCATGCGGATGAAGAACGGTCCGTAGTGTCCGTAATCCGCCGGCCACCACTCCTGCGAATCGGTCATCAGTGCGTGCAGGTCCTTTTTGACGGCATCGAGATCGAGACTGCGAAATGCCTCGGCGTAGTTGAAGTCTTCGTCCATCGGGTTCGACTTCGACGACTGCTGACGCAGGATGTCGAGGTTCAAACGGTTCGGCCACCAGTCGCGATTGGACATACCACCGCCGGCGGTATGATGAAAAGGGCACTTGCTCTCTGTCGACATCGGTATTTTCTCCTGTGGCACGAACCACGTGGTTATTGCTGTCTGTTGATAGGTATAGCCGGTCGCTGTTCGCGAGACCAATTGCACTTTCCAAAGGCGTCAATAGCTTGCGGCAATTGGACGCAACGCCGCGGTGGCGGGGCGACGTCGAAAACGGCGATCCGGCCGGTATAGTGCGTGGTTGAGTGCTTGCGACAGAAACAGCTACAGATCGAACGACGGGGGCGATATGCATGATGATGGCCTGGTTTTCTCTTATTTGATCGACGGCGACGGTAAGGGGAGCCGCTTTGATTGGGCGGAGGTGGCCACGTGGAATCCAGGCGATGGGTTGCTGTGGGTGCATCTGAATCGTGATTCGGAAGACAGTCGACATTGGCTGCGCGAACAAAGCGGCCTCGATCCCCTGGTGGTCGATGCGCTGCTTGCTGAAGATACCCGGCCGCGATGTGCGCAGATGGGTGGTGGCGTGATGCTGTTTCTGCGCGGAGTCAACCTGAATCCCGGCGCCAATCCGGAAGACATGGTTTCGATCCGCGTGTGGTTGGAAGAGAGCCGTATCATCACGGTGCGTATCCGCAGGCTGCTCTCAGTCCACGATCTGCGTACCGCTATCGAACAAGGCCATGGCCCGACCAGTACCGGCGATTTTGTCGTGCAGCTCGCGCAACGCCTGGTGTCACGTATGGCCGGCGTGATCGGCGATATCGATGACGAAGTGGACGCGCTACAGGATAGAGTCTTGGTTGAAGAAAGCCGGCAGTTGCGTGCTCAACTCAATGACCTGCGACGAGAGATCATCGCATTGCGTCGCTACGTTGCGCCGCAACGCGATGCCTTGGCGCAACTTACCGTAATGCGCACGAGTTGGTTCGAGGATCGCGATCTGTTGCGTCTGCGCGAAGAGGCCGATCGGGTTACGCGCTATGTCGAAGATCTGGATGCAGCGCGCGAACGCGCTGCCGTCACCCAGGAAGAGCTCGGCAATAAGCTCTCCGAGCAACTGAATTCACGCATGTATGTGCTGTCAGTCGTCGCTGCGGTGTTTCTGCCTTTGGGATTCCTGACCGGCCTGTTCGGCATCAACGTGGGAGGCATCCCGCTTGCCGACAATCCGCGCGGGTTTGTCGACATCCTGATCGTGCTGCTGTTGATTACTGGTCTGCAGGTGTTGCTGTTCCGATGGCGACGTTGGTTCTGATCGAACCGCGTAGCACCAGGTCGAATTGACAACATGGGTTTGGCAGAGTGGGTGTGCGCTTGTTTGCGTTTAGCGGGCGGCTGCGACAGGTGGTGGTGTCGATGTCGGTAACCTGGCGCTTGCAAGCGCAGTCGATGCGATATCCAGTTCACTATCGTCGCTTGTACAAGTGAACGCCGTTCATCGCGACCACCGTTAATTCATGACAGTGCGCTTTTTATTCCGCAGCAGGTTGTCGGAAGCGCGACTGGTTCGCAATCTGACGCTTACCGGCAAAGATTGAAGCTCATCGGCCGATAAACAGTACCTCGTAGTGCAGGTTGTGGAACTACCGGGTGAGCAGACGCAGATCGGCCAAATTGATGTTCCTGTCGGGACTGCTTGCAGTCGTAGTCAGCCTGTTGGTTATCGTTGGGATTGCATTCGATCCCAACGACTACAAAGACGAACTGGCCGCTGAAGTGCAACGCCTCATCGGCAGGCAACTCATCATTGAGGGGGGCCTGCATCTGCGTCCTTCCCTGAATCCCACGCTCGAGATCGGTAATGTCGCCCTGGCCAACGCAGACTGGGGATCGGACCGGGAAATGGCGCGGGTCGGTACCTTGAGAGTACAGCTGGCCTTGCGTCCTTTGCTATCGGGCAAGGTGCATATACAGCGTATCGAGATCGAAGACGGAACACTGCTTCTAGAGTCGAACGCCGACGGTGAGTCGAACTGGGAGCTGCAGACGGTCGACGGGGATGGCGATGGCGTGGTCCCGCAGATCGACGTTGTTTCCTTCACCAACGTCACACTCGCTCGCAAGCAGGCGGACGGCGATCTCACTGAATATGCCGTCGACAGTCTGCGCGTCACACCGGAGATCCTGGCGAATGGGCTGTCTTTGCACGAAGTCCACCTTCAGCTCGGCGCCGGTACCTATCGTGGCGAACTGTCCTTTACGGTCGACGAGGATCGCCAACAGCTTGTCGGTGAACTCGCAACGGACGTTGTGCGTGTCGAACCGTCAGCCGAAGGCGTTTCAGATCGTTCGTCGCAGGGCTCACGCGCAAAGCTGTTCAGCAGCGAGAGGCTTGATTTGAGCGTGCCGACGACGCTGGAGACGGACGTTCGCGTGCAGATCGGCAAGCTCGTCAATGGATCCTTGAGTCTCGATCGGGTGTCTCTGCAGATCACGACGAAGGACGGTGTGCTCGAAGTCAAAGACTTCGCTGCGCAGCTCGGCAGCGGTCAGTTGTCGGCGCAGCTCACTATCGATGCATCCGTCGAGCCGCCCCGGTCGGCATTGTTGTTCACCGGCAAGAACCTGGATGCCGGTGCGCTCCTGCAGTCGAAAAGCGGTAACCGTTGGCTGAATGCACGTGGTGAGCTTCACGTCGACGTGCACGGGCGAGGGAATTCGCTGGCAGAGATCATGGCCGGCCTGCAGGGTACGAGCCGCTGGATCATCGGCAAAGGCCGTGCCGACCTGAAAGACGTCGATACACTGGTCGGCGGCCTGAGCACCGCCTTGGGTTCGTTGTTCAACGACGATTCGCGGTCCGCGCGTCTGAACTGCTCCGTCGGTGACTTCAAGATTGCGAGAGGTATTGCCAGCAGTCGCCTGTTGCTGGCCGATTCAGAGAACTCGACGCTATACGGCACGGGAAAGATCAATCTGCGCTCCGAGCGGCTGCAACTCGTCCTCAAACCGGAGCCGAAGTCCATCACGCTGAATGTCGCTGTGCCGGTGGAGGTTGGCGGTAGCCTGACCTCACCGACCTTTACCCCGGAGAAATTTGGTGCGGCCCGCAAGGCAGGGGGCTGCTGGCTGCGGTCGGAGTGATCTCGTTTCCGCCGGCGGTGTTGCTGGGTTTGGGTGAACTGGGCAGCGGTGAAGACAATCCGTGCCTGACGCTCGCCACCAAGGGCCGACAGCGCGTCGCGGTGCGGCGCAAAGACAGCAACGTGATCGAACGCGCTGCCGATGACGTCGGCGATGCGCTGAAGGGTATCGGCGGCGCGGTGAAAGGCTTGTTCGACTGACGGCGGATATCGTGGATAGCCGCGCAGTGCGTCCACGCTATGCCGAGGTCGGCGGGACGCTCTCTGCTTTCGTCCGACTCATGACAAACGCTGTTGTTGTCCACCGCCATCAATAGTTGGCTGGCCCAAGTCACACTGCTGACGCAGCCTCACGCAATGCTAAATTGCTACCGCAAAGATGACCGAAAGCAGCAACAGAACGGCAAACGATAGGTTGATCCGGCGTGACAATCTGGGATCGTGCAGAAAGTGCCTCAACGTGCTGCCGGCATAGAGCCAGGTGAAGTCGATCACGGTCAGCATCGACATGATCACCAGCCCCTTGAGCCAGGCGTTGTCCACTGCATCGTCGGGTATCACTGCGAATCCGGAAAACAGGGCGGCGAACACGGCATAGGCCTTTACGTTGGTCATCGCCAGCAGCAGGCCGGCAGCAAAGCCCGGCGCCTCCGGTTGCGTAGCATGCCGGCCAAGCGCAGAGGCGGTGGCGATTCGGTAGGCGAGGTAGATCATGTACGACATCGCGACCACCGTCAGTATCGGCCCGATAAGCGGTTGCGCCAATATCGCACCGGCCACGCCGCTACCGACCATCAGCAGCGTCATCGCCGCGCCGCACAGCAGTCCACCGAGAAAGCGGCGCGCGGCGCGAAACCCAAAAGCGGCGCCGGCGCCCGCCAGGCCTAGAGTCGCCGGCCCAGGTGATGCCACCAAAGCAACAACCGCGGGCAGGAAAGCGGCCAGTTGGGCAGAGTCGATGGTCACTAGCGGCTATCTCATGGTACTCAGGCCGAAACGTTCAATGCGTATTCTGCAATGGCGACACGCCGTCGCGCCCCGATTGATCGCTGGTCTGTCCACCATGGTCGATGCATATCCGTCCGGCTGAACGGTGCGTCGAGCCTGATGAGACGCTTGATAGTTACAAGCCGCATTGTTTATTCCGTAAAAGGCGCAGCGGCTACGCAATAGCTATCGTTCGACAAACCATTGAACGGCTCAAGCTTAGTCGTCACCCACGAGTCGGGCTGCAGCGCTCAATGAGGACGTGTAAGCTGCCGCGCACCACATCCAAACCATCCGGCGAGCATGGCAGTCATCTGGACCAAGGCAACACGTGATACGCATTTTGAGGTGCGCCGTGCCGGCAGGTCGATACGACTGTACACCAACGGTGTGTTTCACAGTCAGTTCAATGCGGCGAACCCGATTAGCGATACGGTCTGGAATCTGCTGTTGCTACCGGCCTTTTTTGGGCCGTCGAATCGGATGCAGCGGGTATTGGTACTCGGCGTCGGCGGTGGTGCCATCGTCCGCTTGTTGCGGCAGTTCGTTCAGCCCGAGCGGATCGTCGGTGTCGAGCTCGATCCGACCCATATCGAAATTGCCCGCCGGTTTTTCGGTGTCACACCACAGATTGCCGAGCTGGTCGAGGCCGATGCCGTTGATTGGCTGGATCGGTACCGCGGGCCGCCGTTCGATCTGATCGTCGACGACCTGTTTGGCGAACAGGATGGTGAACCGGTGCGGGCCGTCGAAGCGGACAAGAAATGGTTGGGTCTGCTGTCACGCAACCTGAGCGACGACGGTGTGCTGGTGATGAACTTCATCGGCACGCACGCGCTGCGCGCCGCAACGGCAGAGTTGCGGGAGGCTATGCCGGGCCGTTTTGGCGGGGCGTTTCACCTGAGCCTGCCCGACTATGAAAATGCTGTGGGCGCGTTCATCCGCGAACCGTTGTCGGCGAGGCGACTGCGCGATGCCTTGCGCACGGCAAGCGCACCAGGCGTAGCGAAGCTCGGTCGGCTGCCGTTTCGCATTCGTCGCATTCAGTAGCCGCTGGCGTGTGCAACGCTGCTTGCACTGTCGGTGCGGAAGCAGTGGCGGCGTGCACTCAGCCAACAAAAAAGGGCCCCGAAGGGCCCTTTGCGAGCTATTGCTCTGGGCTGAATCAACCCCAGCTGTCGTTCTTGATGTTCTCGAACCAGCTGTAAGCGTACTGCACCTCGCGGGAACGCATCTCGGGGCTGCTGTCTGACGGCGTCAGACCGCCCGAGCCCGAAACCTTGCCCAGCTTGCCGTCCTGCAGGTCGTAGACCATGGCGACCGAGATGGCATCGTTCGGCCCGACAACCGAGTAGCAGGTGTTGACCAGCGCCGGATCGCCCGGCTCGCGACCGTTGAGCAGTTCGACAATCGCTGCGGCGCAGACTTTTGCCTCTGAGTTGGCGGCGTAGCCCGACTTCGGTAGCGGAGAAGCCACCGAGGCATCGCCGATCACGTGCACACCCGGCTGCATCGAGGATTCGAACGAACGTCCATCGATCGGGCACCAGCCTGCGTCGTTGGTCAGGCCGGCCTTTTCAGCGATCGCTGCTGCTTTTTGTGCCGGGATGACGTTGGCGACGTCGACCTTGTGCGCGGTGTCACCGACATACAAGGTGTTGGTTGCCGCATCGACGCGCGTTACCTTGCCGCCGTCCGATGCACCGACCCACTCGATGGTGCCTTTGTAATAGCGCTCGAATGCCTGCTTGAACAGGCCCATCTTCGAGAACTTGTCTTTGGCGTCCATGATGATGAGCTTCGACTTCGGCTTGTGCGCCTGAAGGTACATGCCGATCTGACAGGCACGCTCATAAGGCCCAGGCGGGCAGCGGAACGGGTTCGGCGGTGCGGCGATTGCGACGACGCCGCCGTCGGGCATCGCCTCGAGCTGCTTGCGCAGCAGCACGGTCTGTTCGCCGGCCTTCCATGCATGCGGCATCTTTTCCATCGCGGCAGCGTCGTAGCCTTCGATGTTGTCCTGGAAAGAGATACCCGGAGCGACAACACAGCGGTCGAACTCGAAGGTCTGGCCGCCGGCCGTCATGACCTTTTTGCCGGCCGCGTCGATATCGGTGACCGTGTCGTGCACAACGTTGACGCCGTGACCCTTCAGGCCATCGTAGGTCACCTTGATCGATTCCATCTTACGATGACCCGACAGCACCTCGTTGCTCATGAAGCAGGTGTAGTACTCGGTGTTGGGTTCGATCAGCGTGACGTCGATCGAAGAGTCGGCCATACGGATGTACTTGGCTGCCGTCGCGCCGCCGACACCGCCGCCGACAACGACCACTTTTTTGCCACCGGCCGCGCCGACAATTGCAGGGAATCCGAGCGTGCTGATGGCGGCTGCGCCGCCGGCAACCTGGATGAACTTTCTACGTGTGAAATTTGCCATTGTTCTTGATCCCCCTGATTACTTCTGGCTGGCGAAGTAGTTCAACACGGCAGCGATTTCGTCATCGCTGAGTTTCTCTACCTGCTTCTTCATCTTCTTGGGCATCTCGCGATGTCCGCCCTGGAAGTCAGCCATGCTGTACTCGAGGAAGGGCAGCCATTGGCCGGCGAGGATACCGGCGTCGTCATCCGGCAGAGCGCCATTCTCGTCGTGGCATTTTGCGCAGCTCTTGTCGTAGACCTCTGCACCCATCTTGGCCTTGGCCGCGTCGTGCGGTACCTCGGCCTTGTAAACGGGCAGCCCGGCGAAGTAAGCGGCCATCGCATCGATCTGTGCCTCGGAATAGCCCTTGGCGATGCGGTTCATGATGGTGCCGGGGCGTTCGTCGTTCTTGAAGCCGTTCATCGAATCGATGAAGTAGGCCTTCGAAATGCCGGCAAGGTTGGGTGAAGCGGGGCCGACACTCTTACCTTCGGTGCCGTGGCATCCGGCACAGGTGTTGGCCAACATGGTAGCGGTGGGTTCGGCGTTCACCTGGGTGGCGCCGACCATCAAGACAGAGCCGATCAGCGCGACAAGCGCCTTCTTATTGCAGCCCATATTTCCTCCTAAGGTCTCTTTGATGGAAGGGTGGTCTTTATTCAAATGTGCGATGGTTGGATCGATTGACTGACGGCGGTCGTCATCATCGTGCCCGGCGTCACTGGGTTTCGTGACGTTTGTATCCTGGCATCGATAATCGCGACCGCTATCGCAACCGATATCCCACGCAGCACACCTCAACCTCGTCGATCTTTGTTTTTAGCAGGCGATCACTTTGAAGATACCGGTCGTGCAGTCCCGGTTGATTGTTGTATTGCCGGATTCGCCTTTACGTTTGCGTATCACAACGCAAACGCCCTCATTCTGGCCCGAAAATCTCAGTACTTCAATAAAGGTTATTTGGGCTAAAGCAAATAATGCTTTGATTGCATGGACAAGTTGCGCCCGAGGCGTTCCGCTTTTGCGCGTGCAACGTTGTCGTCAAGTGCAGAAAACAGCGCTTGGCAATATCGTTTTAAAACGGTGCGCCAGCACTGCCCAGAGGACTGAACAACAGGAATATCCAGCCGCCCAGCATCGCTAAACCGACCAATAGGATCAGGGCCCAGGTCGCCTTTGGTGTTGCTTCGAGTGATCGTTTGCGCTGCTCGTGAGAGAGTTCCGCCATCCCCAAGTCTCCGGATGAGATTTATCTGTAGACACCGTTGTTGGCCGAGCGGGGCGTTCATCGTCTTGTGCGAAACGGCGAAACGGTACGGCTGGGGTCGCAGTTCGTTTGGGGACGGAGGCGCGGTACTCCACAGAGCTGTTCACTGTTGACGCCCGGCCCCCTGTCGGCAAACGAAAGATACCGCTGCACGGCTCGGAAAGGAAGGGTTAGATGATATATAAGTGATTGGTTAAAAAAGGAATTAACTTAGACGTATATGCGTTAGCATGATGATTGAGAAGGGGTTTTTCAGCTGTTTGGTTTTCACATTCGGCTTTTGCCCGCGCCAATTGTTTGTACTGAACTTGTCTCAGCTCAAGGGTTGGCACTTTCGATACCGCTATCGTTGGCCGCCGACGAGATCGCCGGGTGACGCCAAGATCACCCGCGAGATCGATCGGGTCGACCAATTAACAAGAAATATTTCTGGCGGTTGATTGCCGCCACACATGTCGTTTCGACGCTCAAAGGGGGAGAAGATGATGAAACGCACGGCATCTGCATGGCTGCTGAGTCTGGTTACGATGGGATCGCTGCTGCTCAGCGCCATGGCAGTGGCAGGGGAGGAAGCGGGCAACGGCAAACCGATCAACATGCTGGTCGAGGTGCAAAGCCCCCTTGGATTCGATGAGACGCTCGAACGCCTCGAAGCCAACGCCAAGGAGTTGGGGTGGAAGGTGCCGTCGAAGTGGAAAGTCGATTTTCAACGCAACCTGAAGAAAGTCACCGGTACCGACATCGGCCCGAATCGCGTACTGAAGATGTGCGAACCCAAAGCGGCGGCCAAGTTGCTGTTGAAAGACGAGTACAAGCAGTTGACGGCCATGATGCCTTGCACCATCGCGGTCTACGAGAAATCCGACGGCAAAACCTACATCTCGATGATGAACCTCAAGGTCATGGCCGAGATGTACGGCGGCGATGTCCGCGACATGGCCGAGGAGCTCGGCCCGCAGATGGAGACCATGCTCACGTTCGATTGACGTAGAATGATGCTTCTACAGTTGATCGCCCGGGAGCAGTCTGGGCCGGGAGATGACGATGGCAGATCTGAGCGGGCTGACGCTGCTGCGCAACGATCCGGAAATGGCCGCACGCCTGATCGATGAAGCGCAACAGGGCGATCTTGACGCGCAATATGCCGCGGGCTTGATCTATGCCGAAGGTCGCGGGGTCGAGCCCGATCTGGTGCAATCCTACTTCTGGCTGACCCAGGCAGTGGAGCGCGGTGATGCCGATGCCGAAAAGCTGCGCCGTGTCGTCGCTTCGCAGATGAGCGACGCAGAGTTCGACGACGCCAAGCGGCTGGTCGCGGCCGCCAGGGCAGTGATGCCTGGATATTCTTCTGACCGTCGTCATCACTGAGTGTATTTATCTAAGGTTTGATTTGACGGAACGCCGGTTTCTGCATAGAATTCGGGCGCTGTCATCGGGACCGCAAGGTCGGAGGCAGTGGCGGTTCGAACAGGGGCCGCGTCCTGGAAAGCCCCGTTGATGGGGTTTTTTTGTATCGCGATGCACCGAGCGAAGTGTGTTCGGGGTAATGATTCAGGAATGGGCCTAAGGCCCATTTTTTGTTTTTGGGCGGTTGACGGGATTGAGCATGCAGAAGGCACCACCCTTTCTCGCAGATCTGGTGCGAGGCGCGGTCGATGCGTTGGGCTACGAGTTGGTGGGCGTTGAGTATCTGTCGCGTCCCAAGGCTGGGCATCTGCTGCGGATATACATCGACAGCGAAAACGGTGTCGGTCTGGGCGACTGCGAGAAGGTCAGTCACCAGGTGAGCGGCGTGCTCGATGTCGAGGATCCGATCAAGGGCGAATATGCGCTCGAGGTGTCCTCGCCGGGTATGGATCGCCCCCTGTTCGAGATAGCGCATTTTGAACGGTTTGCCGGGCAGGTGGCGCGCGTGAAACTGAACGCAGCGCTCAATGGCCGGAGTAATTTCAAAGGCACGATCGTCGGCGTAGACGGCGACGACGTGCTGATGCAGGTGGATGGCGAATCAGTGAGGCTGCCGTTTTCGCAGATGGCGTCGGCCCGTTTGGTTCCTCAGTTTTAGGCGGAAGGCGAAGCGATGAACAAAGAAATCTTGCTCGTTGTCGATGCGGTATCCAACGAGAAGGGCGTCGAGAAAGAGATCATCTTTCAGGCAATCGAAGCTGCCCTCGCGTCGGCAACTCGGAAGAAGAACGGTGGAGAGATCGAGGTGCGAGTCGCCATCGATCGAAAAACCGGTGATTATGAAACCTTCCGCCGTTGGCTGGTGGTCGACGACGCCGAGTCACAGATACTCGAGAATCCGATTGGCGAGATCACGCTGTCGGCGGCGCGTGCCGAGCAACCCGAAATCGAACCCGGCGACTATGTAGAAGACGAGATCGAATCGATCGAGTTCGGCCGTATCGCTGCGCAGACCGCAAAGCAGGTCATCGTACAGAAGGTACGGGAGGCGGAGCGCGCCAAGGTTGTCGAGGCGTTCGAAGATCGCGTCGGTGAGCTGATCACCGGTATCGTCAAACGTGCCGACCGCGGCTCGATCGTGCTCGATCTGGGCAACAACGCCGAGGCCCTGGTGCCGAAGAGCGAAGTGATTCCGAAAGAGACCGCGCGCGCCGGCGACCGTTTGCGCGGCTACCTGTACGACGTGCGTTCTGAGCAACGCGGCCCGCAGCTGTTCGTGTCGCGTACCGCCCCCGAACTGCTGATCGAGTTGTTCAAACTCGAGGTACCCGAGGTTGGCGAGGGACTGATCGAGATCGTCGGTGCAGCCCGCGATCCGGGGCTGCGCGCCAAGATCGCGGTGCGCGCACATGATCCGCGTATCGACCCGGTCGGCGCCTGCGTCGGTATGCGTGGGTCGCGCGTGCAGGCGGTATCGAATGAACTCGGTGGCGAGCGCGTCGACATCATCCTGTGGAACGAGAACCCGGCACAGTTTGTTATCAATGCCATGTCGCCGGCCGATGTCACCTCGATCGTGGTCGATGAAGACGCCCACAGCATGGATATCGCGGTCAAAGACGAAAACCTCTCGCAGGCGATCGGCCGCGGCGGTCAAAACGTGCGTCTGGCCAGCCAGCTCACCGGCTGGGAGCTCAACGTGATGAGCGAGGAGCAGGCCGCCGAGAAGAGTGAAGTCGAGGCGCAGGCCTACATCGAGCAGTTTATGCAGCAGCTGGATGTCGACGAAGAAGTGGCGGCGATCCTGGTGCAGGAAGGTTTCACCAACATCGAAGAAATCGCCTACGTCGAAGACGCGGAGATGGCCGCGATCGAGGAATTCGATCAGGAGATCATCGACGAGCTGCGCAACCGTGCGAAGGACGCCCTGTTGACGCGCGCCATCGCCAACGAAGAGGTGCTCGGCGATCAAGAGCCGGCGGAAGACCTGCTGACGATGGACGGCATGGATCGCAAGTTGGCCTACCAACTGGCGTCACGTGGCGTGGTTAACATGGAAGACCTTGCGGAACAGTCGATCGACGAACTGATGGAGATCGACGGAATGGATGAGGAGCGTGCGGGACAATTGATCATGACCGCGCGTGCACCCTGGTTTGAAGAGAGTGCCGAGTAAAGGGGATCGAATATGAGTGAAGTCACGGTCAGCCAACTCGCCTCCGATGTTGGTATACCGGTGGATCGGCTGCTCAAGCAG
Organism: Thiosocius teredinicola; assembly: GCF_002009425.1. NCBI lineage: Bacteria > Pseudomonadati > Pseudomonadota > Gammaproteobacteria > Chromatiales > Sedimenticolaceae > Thiosocius > Thiosocius teredinicola. The sequence continues at coordinate 3,072,567 of NZ_CP019936.1, read as the reverse complement.
CTCAGTGACGCGGGCATCGCGAAAGCGACTGCCGAAGACGTCATCACCGAACAGGAGAAAATGGACCTCCTGAACCACCTGCGTCGTAGTCATGGCAAAAAAGAAGCAGCCGGTGGCGGTGGTCGCAAGATTGCGCTGAAGCGCAAGACGACGACCGAACTGCACCAGCCGGCCAGCGGCCGCGCTACCGCGCGCACGCCGGCAGCGCGTACCGGCAAAACGGTCAGCGTCGAGGTACGTCGCAAACGCACCGTCGTCAAGCCGAAAGACGAAGACGCCACGAAGCAGGAAGAATTGCTGCGTCAGGCGGAAGAAGCCAAGCGCGCGCTCGCCGAGCAGGCTGAGCAGCGTCGCCAGGCCGAGGAAGAGGCCGAGGCGCGTCGCAAGGCCGAAGAGGCCCGGCGTCAGGCTGAAGAGGACGAACGTCGCAAATCGGAAGAGACGCGGATCGCTGCTGAAGAAGAAGCGCGTCGTCAGGCCGAGGAAGAGGCGCGCCAGGAAGCCGAGAAATTGCAGCGCGCGCAGCAGGAGATTGCCGCAGCGACAGAACCTCGTCGCAGTGCGCCGGCCAAGAAGGCCAAGCGCAGCGGTGGCCGTGACGAAGAAGGTGACAGTGCCGAGCGCGGTCGTCATGGGCGGCGCGAGCTGCATGTGGCGTCCGGAAAACGCGCGCAGCGCGGCAAAGGTGCTCGTCGGCCATCGCGTGAGGCGGCTGCCGCCGCAGGCGACGGCCAGCACGGTTTCCAGCGCCCAACCGCACCGGTGATCAAAGAGATCCAGGTGCCCGACAGTATCTCGGTCGGTGACCTGGCGCAGCGCATGTCGATAAAAGCCGGCGAGGTGATCAAGGCCCTGATGAAAATGGGCATGATGGTCACCATCAACCAGACGCTCGACCAGGAAACCGCGATGTTGCTGGTCGAGGAGATGGGGCACAACGCCGTTGCGCAGAAGGAAGAGGATGTCGAAGAGGAAATCCTGGCGGCATCGGAAGAAGAGCAGCAGGGTGAGTTGAAGCCGCGTGCGCCGGTGGTCACGATCATGGGCCACGTCGACCACGGTAAGACCTCGTTGCTCGACTATATCCGTCGCACCCGTGTGGCGGCCGGTGAGGCCGGCGGTATCACGCAGCACATCGGTGCTTATCACGTCGATACCGACCACGGCATGATCTCGTTCCTCGATACCCCCGGCCACGCCGCCTTCTCGGCGATGCGTGCACGCGGTGCGCAGGCGACCGATATCGTCATCCTGGTGGTGGCCGCGGACGACGGCGTCATGCCGCAGACCAAAGAAGCCATCCAGCACTCGCGTGCCGCCGGTGTGCCGATCGTGGTTGCGGTCAACAAGATGGATAAACCCGAGGCCAACCCCGACCGCGTGATGCAGGAACTGGTGGCCGAGGAAGTGGTGCCGGAAGATTGGGGCGGCGATACCCAGTTCATTCGGGTCTCGGCGAAAACCGGCGAGGGTGTCGACGCATTGCTCGAGGCCGTCTTGCTGCAATCCGAGGTCTTGGAGTTGACCGCCGTACACGACGGCTTGGCGCGCGGCATCATCGTCGAATCGAGTCTCGATAAGGGACGTGGCCCGGTGGCTACCGTGCTGGTTCAGTCCGGCACCCTGCATCGTGGCGATTCGGTCGTCGCCGGCGCCGAGTTCGGTCGCGTACGTGCGATGTTCGATGAGAACGGGCGCTCGGTGAAAGAGGCCGGCCCGTCTATTCCGGTTCAGGTGCTCGGTCTGTCGGCCGCGCCATCGGCCGGTGACGACTTGGTTGCGCTGGCAGACGAACGCAAGGCGCGTGAAGTTGCCGAACTGCGTCGTGTGCGTCACCGTGACACGCGTCTGGCCGAACAGAAGGCCGCCAAGCTCGATCAGCTGTTCTCGCAGATGGCCGAGGGCGAGGTGGCTTACGTCAACCTGATCGTCAAGGCCGACGTACAGGGTTCGGTCGAGGCACTGAAAGAGTCGCTGCTGAAGATCGAGACCGACGAAGCCAAGGTGCGCATCGTCGCATCCGGCGTCGGCGGTATCACCGAGTCGGACGCCAACCTCGCGGTCACGTCGAACGCCATCCTGATCGGCTTCAATGTGCGTGCCGACGCCAGTGCGCGTCGCGTCGTCGAAGAACATGGTCTGGATCTGCGCTACTACAGCATCATCTACGAGGTGATCGACGATGTTAAGAAGGCCATCAGCGGTCTGCTGTCGCCGGTAATCAAGGAAGAGATCATCGGTCTGGCCGAGGTACGCGATGTGTTCCGTTCGTCCAAGCTCGGTGCGATTGCCGGCTGTATGGTCGTCGAGGGCACCGTCAAGCGTCACAACCCGATCAGGGTGCTGCGCGACAACGTGGTCATCTACGAAGGCGAACTCGAATCGCTGCGTCGCTTCAAGGATGACGTCAATGAGGTCAAGGCGGGTACCGAGTGCGGTATCGGCGTGAAGAACTACAACGACGTCAAATCCGGAGACCAGATCGAGGTATTCGAGCGCGTTGAAGTCGCGCGCGAGATCTGAGTCGGTCCATCGGGGCAGTCGAGATGCAGGAATTCGGTCGGGAAGAGCGTGTCGGCGCTGAGATTCACCGTGAACTCGCCACCTTGTTGCGCGACGAGGTGCGCGACCCGCGTATCGCCGGTGTCACGATCCAGGAGGTCCGCGTCGTGCGCGATCTGTCGCACGCCAAGGTCTTCTTCACCCAGATGGAGTCGTCACAGGCCAAGGCAACCGAGGCTGCATTGAACAAGGCAGCGTCGTTCCTGCGTCGCCGTCTGGCCGAGACGATGAACCTGCGCACCGTGCCGCGTCTGGCATTTGTCTACGACAAGTCCATCGAGGCAGGTATGCGCCTGTCCTCGCTGATCGATAGCGCCATCGCCAAGGACGAAGGGCACGGCGACTGATGGGACGTCGTGGGCGCAACCGCGGGCGCGCGGTCAACGGTATTCTGTTGCTCGACAAACCGCTGGGCCTGAGCTCGAATCACGCCCTGCAACGCGTCAAGCGCCTGTTTGATGCGCGCAAGGCCGGCCATACCGGCAGCCTCGACCCGCTGGCCGACGGCATGTTGCCGATCTGCCTGGGCGATGCGACCAAGCTCTCCGCCTTTCTGCTCGATGCCGACAAGTACTACCGGTTCCGCGTGCGCCTCGGCGAGACGACGGCGACCGGTGATACCGAGGGCGATATCCTGCAGCGGCGCCCGGTCGACGGGATATCGGCCGAGCAGATTCGCGAAGTTCTGCCGAAGTTCCTTGGCGAGATCGAACAGCTGCCGCCGATGTACTCGGCGCTGAAGCACCAGGGAAAGCGACTCTACGAACTGGCCCGCCAGGGTGTCGAGGTGGAGCGCGAACCGCGCAAGGTCACGATTCATGCGCTCGAACTCGGCGAGATCGACCTGCCGGAATTCGAACTGAGCGTTCACTGCTCCAAGGGAACCTACGTGCGCACCCTCGCCGAAGATATCGGTGAGGCGCTGGGCTGCGGCGCCCACGTCACGGCGCTGCGCCGCATCGGGGTCGGCCCCTACACGGGGTATCCGATGCACACCATGGAGGCCCTTGAGGCGGCCGCCGAGCAGGGTAGTGAGGCGCTCGATGCGCTGTTGCTGCCGATCGATACCGCGCTGACGGATTGGCCGGCGGTCAAGGTGAGCGCCGACATGGCTTTCTATCTCAAACAAGGCCAGCCGCTGCTGGTGCCCAAGGCGCCCACCGAGGGATGGGTGCGGGTCTACCAGGGTGACGACTTCCTGGCGGTCGGCCAGGTACAGGACGACGGCAGAATCGCGCCGAAACGGCTCATGACAGGTGGCTGACAGCGAGCCGAATTTGAGAGAGAATACGCGACCTTAATTTCATGTGGGACCAATGCGGTCCTGTTTTTTCAAACGCCGGGGTAGCCTGAACTCATTGTTGGGTACCTCACGAAGGCAGAATGACAGGAGAAATGTCATGTCAATGAGTGCAGAGCAAAAGCAGACCATCATCAACGAGTACGGCAAAGATGCGAAAGACACGGGGTCGACCGAAGTTCAGGTCGCCTTGCTGACGGCCCGGATCACCGACCTGACGCCGCACTTTCAAGCGCACAAGAAGGACCACCATTCCCGCCAGGGTCTGGTACGCCTGGTCAACCAGCGTCGTAAACTCCTCGACTACCTGAAGTCGAAGGACGTCGAACGCTACCGCGAACTGATCGCGCGTCTTGGCTTGCGTCGCTAAGCGATCACACACCAAGGTTTGAGGAATTCCAAGTGACCCCGATTACGAAAACGTTTCAATACGGTGAGCACACCGTCACGCTAGAAACCGGCGAAATCGCCCGACAGGCTGATGCGGCCGTTCTGGTCAATATGGCGGACACCGTCGTGTTGGTCACCGTGGTATATGACAAGAACCTCGACAGCGGGCGCGACTTCTTCCCGCTGACTGTCGACTACCAGGAAAAAACCTACGCCGCCGGCAAAATCCCCGGCGGTTTTTTTCGTCGGGAAGGTCGGCCGTCGGAAAAGGAAATTCTCACGTCGCGCCTGATCGACCGTCCGATCCGCCCGCTGTTTCCGAAAACCTTCACCGCTGAAACGCAGGTGATCTGCACGGTCAAGTCGCTCAACCCGAAGATTGACCCCGAGATCCCGTCGCTGATCGGTGTGTCGGCCGCGCTGGCGATCTCCGGTGCGCCGTTCCAGGGTCCGATTGGTGCGGCCCGCGTCGGTTACAAGAACGGCGACTACATCCTCAACGGGCCGACCGGCCTGGGTGACGCGACCGACCTCGATCTGGTTGTCGCCGGTACCGAAAACGCCGTGCTGATGGTCGAGTCCGAAGCCGACCAATTGTCTGAAGAGGTCATGCTCGGCGCTGTGCTGTTCGGCCATGAGCAGATGCAGGTCGTGATCAACGCGGTCAAAGAGCTGGCTGCCGAGGTCAACAAGCCGATCGTCGAGTTGCCGGAAGTGGCGACCAACGAAGAGTTGAAAGCAGCTGTCGAATCGGCCTGTGGCGATGCACTGCGCAACGCCTACACCATCGCCGACAAGATGGATCGCTACGCCGCCATCGATGCAGCCAAAGCGGCAGCGATGGAGCAGTTGTGCGGTGGCGATACGCCGGCGTTCGACGAAGGCGACGTGATGGGCGCGATCGAAAAGCTCAAGAAGACCACCGTGCGTGGCCGCATCCTGGCCGGCGAGCCGCGTATCGACGGTCGCGATACCAAGACGGTGCGCCCGATCTACATCCGTACCGGCGTGCTGCCGCGTACCCATGGCTCGGCACTGTTCACCCGCGGTGAAACCCAGGCAATGGTCGTCACCACGCTTGGTACCGAGCGTGATTCACAGATCATCGATGCCCTCGAAGGTGAGCGCAAAGAGTCGTTCATGCTGCACTACAACTTCCCGCCGTTCTGCGTGGGTGAGTTGGGTCGTGTAGGCAGCCCGAAGCGTCGTGAGATCGGCCACGGTCGTCTGGCCAAGCGCGGTGTGCTGGCCTGCATGCCCGACATGACCGACTTCCCGTACTCGATCCGCGTCGTCTCCGAGATCACCGAATCGAACGGTTCGTCGTCGATGGCCTCGGTGTGTGGCACCAGCCTGTCACTGATGGACGCCGGTGTGCCGCTGAAGGCGCCGGTGGCCGGTGTGGCAATGGGTCTGATCAAAGAAGGCGATCAATTCGCGGTACTGACCGATATCCTGGGTGACGAAGATCACCTTGGCGACATGGACTTCAAGGTTGCCGGTACCCAGGACGGCGTCAACGCGCTGCAGATGGATATCAAGATCGACGGCATCACCCGCGAGATCATGGAAATCGCCTTGGCCCAGGCCAAAGATGGCCGTCTGCACATCCTCGGCGAGATGAACAAGGCGATCAACGCACCGCGTGAGCAGATGTCGGAGCATGCGCCGCGCATCGTGTCGTTCAAGATCAACCCGGAGAAGATCCGCGACGTTATCGGCAAGGGTGGCGCAACCATCCGCTCGATCACCGAAGAAACCGGCGCCACCGTCGACATCAGCGACGACGGCACCGTCAAGATCTTCTCGGTCGACAAGAGCGCCGGCGACGAAGCGCGCAAGCGCGTCGAGCTGATCACCGCAGATGTCGAGGTCGGCAAGGTGTACGAAGGTCGCGTGGCACGCCTGATGGACTTCGGCGCTTTTGTGACCATCCTGCCGGGCAAAGACGGCCTGGTACACATCAGCCAGATCTCCGAAGAGCGCGTCGAGAAGGTCAGCGACAAGTTGTCCGAGGGCGACACCATCAAGGTCAAGGTTCTCGAGGTCGACAAGCAGGGCCGTATCCGGCTGAGCATGAAGGCCGTAGCCGAAGAGGCCGAAGCCTGATATCAGCGCTCGTTCAAGCGTTAAAAAGGGCCCTCGGGGCCCTTTTTTTATGCGCTCAGCATCATCGGTCGGCAGTCGATCGTGGCTCGCGCCAGCGGCCTGCCCAGGCGGCCGGCGCCGCTAAAACCAGCGTTTGCGCCGGAAGAAGACCAGCAAGCCGACCGCCACGCTGAGCATCACCAGCAGTATCAGCGGATAGCCGTAGTACCAGCCGACTTCGGGCATCGCCCAGGGGCTGTTGTGATTGCCTGAAAAGTTCATACCGTAGACTCCGGCAATGAACGTCAAAGGGATGAATATGGTGGCGATCACCGTGAGCACCCGCATGGTCTCGTTCATCCGGTTGCTGACGCTCGACAGGTAGATGTCGAGCATGCTGGTGCCGATCTCGCGATAGGTCTCTAGCAGGTCCATGATCTGGACCGCGTGATCTTGGCAGTCGCGCAGGTACATGCGCGTGTCATCGTCGATCTGCTCTATCTCGTCGCGTATCAGGTTTCCGATCACGTCACGTTGCGGCCAAAGCATACGGCGTAACAGAATCAGTTCGCGCTTGATCCGATGGATGTGCGACAGCGTGGCATGTGTCGGCCGTCGCACGATGTCTTCTTCAAGCGATTCGAGTTCTCTGCCGAATCCTTCGAGCAGCGGGAATCCCTGGTCGACGACCGCGTCGATCAGGGCATAGAGCAGATAATCGGTGCCCCGTCCGCGCATCTGGCCACGGCTTTCCGTAAGCCGCCGCAATACCGGTTCAAACGGGTCGAGTGGCCCGTCGCAGAAGCTTACGACGAAGTCCGACGCAGCGAACAAGCTGACCTGATGCATCGATACCCGGCCATCGGCAAAACGCGGTAAGGCCAGAATCACGAAAATCTGGTTGTCGTAGGTTTCCAACTTGGGTCGTTGGCCGGTGTTGTGCACGTCTTCCAGCGCCAGCAGATGAAGTTTGAAATGCTCACCGATGGCCGCCAAGGTGGCGCCGGTCGCACAACCCTGCACATGCAGCCAGGTGCGGCGCCCGGTCTCTTCTTGCAGGGTCGGCAAATCTGTGGCGCTCAAGTCGACGCTGTCGACCGTTGCATCATCGTAATGGACGAGTCGCAGCTGAGGTGACTGTCCGGAGCGCCCCGGGTGTTCTCGCAAGGATCCGGGCGATGTGCCCGGGTCGTGGTAATGCTTGTCGAAGAAGGGCATGCGGATGTCTCCTGGATGGTTACGGTTGGCGGTTGCCGTGGTCAGCGAAGCCGGCCCGAAACCGGTGCCGTGGTTGCTTCACGCTTGCCGCGCCAACTATCGATGCGTTTTCGCCGGTGTGAAGTCGTTCTGCGGCGAGTTTAGCCTGCACTCGCCAGACGAATACGGACCGGTCGCCAGCGTGTGCATCGGTGCTTTCGCGCGTGTGCTGCCGTATTCGGCTGGAGATTCGCTGCTGTCCAATGCGAGCGGCAGTCCGGACCGAATAGATTTTTTGTCGGACATCGGCCAATAATGCAGGAGTTTTCCTAGCGGCGATTGCACGATGAGCGAAACGTTGAAGCGCTTTTGGCCATTGGTCTTGTTGGTCGTTCTACAGATCATTTTCCTGATCTGGCCCGACATCGATCTTTGGTTCAGCGGCCTGTACTTCGTTGCGCCCGAGGGGTTTTACCTTGCCGATCGCTGGCCGATCCGTTTGCTCGACGCAGTGTTCGGCAATCTCCATTGGGTTATGTTGCTCGTGCTCCCGTGGCTGTGGTTGGCTAGCCTGCACTGGGCAGGAAAGGGCGAGACCTCGTTGCGCTGTCGCCTGGTCTTCCTGCTGATCGTCGTTGTGTTGGCACCGACCGTATTGGTGAGCGCCCTGCAAACCGAGTCAGGTCGGGCATTGCCGGTCGATGTCGTTGAATTCGGCGGTCAGAAGCACTTCTCAGGCGCGTTTCAGCCGGCCGCGGAGTGCCACAGCGACTGCTCGTTCGTCAGTCGGCATGCTGCAAACGGCTTTGTCTTGATGGCGTTCGCCTGGGTACTGGGTGCGCGCGCTTGGATGCCGGCTGCGGTCGGGCTGGGTTTGCTCGCAGGGCTGGCACGCGTGGCTCAAGGCGAGGCCTATCTCAGCGACGTCGTGTTCGCGTTCTGGGTGGTTTACGGCGTTTGCGCGGCAGCGGCTGCGTGGGCGTTGCCGAAGCATATGAAGGTCGCGATTCGCTGAGCACGACTCGCGCGGCACATCTTCAACTGATGTTGTGGGTTGCCATCGGATAGCCGTGTTCACGGTAGAAGCGAAAGCGCTTGCGGCTCTCGGCCTTGACCGTTTCATCATGATCGACGCACTCGATCAGCCGGTCGAAGCGGCTGAAGAAGGTCGGTACCTCCGTCGCCAGATTGATCAGCACCTCGTGCTCGTCTTCGTCTTGATGGCCGTCACCGATCAGGATCGGATTGATAGCGCGATCGGCGCTTCCCAGCAGGCCGTGTGGAACAAATCCTTGTTCCCACAAGGTCCACAACAGGCCGTCCACATGTTGTGATTCGGCGCTCGCCTGCGTATGGATCAACACGCGGTTGCCGGCGCGCCGCGCCTTCTCGGCAATGCGGCAGGCAAGTTGATAACGATCGCCTGCCGCATGCGGTTCCAGAATATAGAAGTCGACCTGCGTCATAGCGATGGTCGTTTACATGCTCACCTTGGCGCGCTTGAGCAGGAACTCGGTCAGCAACGGCACGGGACGGCCGGTCGCCCCCTTGTTGGCGCCGCTAAGCCACGCGGTTCCGGCGATATCCAGGTGTGCCCACTTGAAGGCCTTGGTGAAGCGCGACAGGAAGCACGCTGCCGTAATGGTGCCGGCGCCTTTGCCGCCGATGTTCTGCATGTCGGCGAAGTTGCTGTCGAGCTGGCGCTGGTATTCGTCCCACAGCGGCAGTTGCCATGCACGGTCGCCGCTGGCGGTGCCGCATTCGAGCAGTTCGCCGGCGAGCTTGTCGTCGTTGGCCAACAAGCCGCTGGCCTGATCGCCGAGGGCCACGATGCAGGCCCCGGTCAAGGTGGCGATGTCGATCACGGCGGCCGGCTTGAAGCGCTCGGTGTAGGTCAGGGCATCGCACAGGATCAGACGACCTTCTGCGTCGGTATTCAGGATCTCAATGGTCTGGCCCGACATCGAGGTGACGATGTCGCCCGGCTTGTTGGCATCGCCGTCGGGCAGGTTCTCTGAACTGGGCACGACGCCAACCACGTTGATCGGCAGCTCCATTTCGACGCAGGCGGCGATGGCACCGAACACGCTGGCGCCGCCACACATGTCGTACTTCATCTCGTCCATATTCGCCGCGGGTTTGATCGATATGCCGCCGGCATCAAAGGTCAGGCCTTTGCCGACCAGGGCGATCGGTTTGGCGTCGGCCTTGCCGCCCTGGTATTCGAATACGATCAGTTTGGCCGGCTGGCGGCTGCCGCGCGACACGGATAGCAACGAGCCCATGCCGAGGCGTTCCATCTGCTTCTCGGTCAGTACCGAGACCTTCAGCTTGCTGCTGCGGCGACCGAGTTTCTGCGCCTCTTCGGCCAGGTAGGTCGGGGTGCAGATATTACCCGGCAGGTTTGCCAGATCTTTGGCGAGCTTGGTACCGGTCGCGATGGCGCTGGCATGCGCCACGGCACGGGTCGCACTGGCGAGCTGTTTGCGCCCCGCGACGATGAGGGTGCCGCGTTTCAACGGCCGTTTTGCCGGTGTCTTGGTGCTCTTGCACTGTTCGAACCGGTATTGCGCGGCGTTGGCGGCGGCGACGGTTTCGCGCACCAGCCGATAGGTGTCGTCATCGCCTTCGTCGTTGGGCAGCACGACGATGCAGTCGGTGGCGCCCGAATTCTCCAGGAGCTGGAAAGCGGGCAGGATGGCCAACCCCATCTGCCGCGGTTTGAAATCCTTCTGCTCGCCCAGGCCTACCAACAGCAACCGGGCCGCGGCACAGTCGTTGGGCTCGTAGAGCAGTTGCGTCTGGCCGACATCGCCGCTGAAATCCTGCTTTTTCAGAACCTTCTTGATCTGCCCGCCGAGGGCCGTATCCAGCGCTTCGGTGCCCGCCGGAAGCTTATTCGACTTGAACACACCCACGACCAGGCAGGCGGTTTTCATTGCGTTTGCGGCACCGGTTTTACAGCTGAATTCCATAGATCCTCTCACGTGTTGGATTCGCAACGACCGGCGCTTTCGCGAAGCAGCCGTTGACGGTAAGGTTCGGTTTGTTTTGCCGAAGTGTAGCGAATCGGGAGTGTAAAGAAACCACCATGGGGGTAATTGACCGCCTTCTTCTCAAGGAGATCTTCAAGACACTCGCGGTGGTGTTGCTGGTTCTGTCGCTGATCTTGCTTTCCAACATGATCGTCCGCTATCTCGGCAAGGCCGCCAGCGGGGCGATCGGCACCGATGTGCTGATGATCGTGGTCGGGCTCGAGCTGGTCAAAGCTCTCGGCTTGATCATTCCACCGTCGTTCTTTTTCTCGGTGTTGTGGGTGCTCGGGCGGATGTATCGCGACAGCGAGATGGTGGCGTTGTCTGCGTCGGGCTTCGGCCATGCCCGGTTGTTCCGCGCCATCCTGCTCGCAGCCGTGCCGTTGGCGATATTGGTCGGCGTTCTGGTGATGGAGCTGTTGCCCTGGGCGCGCGGCAACGTCGACCAGCTCAAGGCCGAACAGAGCATGCGGGCCGATATTTCCGGCGTCAAAGCCGGGCGCTTCAACGAGTTCAGTAGTGGCGGTCTGGTCGTCTACACCGAAAAGCTCAGCAAGGATGGCATGCAATTGCAGGGCGTATTCGTGCAGGATCGCCAGCAGGGGCGTGCCGGCCTGGTGAGCGCCGACAAGGCCTATCAGACGACCGATCCGAAGACCGGCGAGCGCTTCGTCATTCTGACCGACGGTTACCGTTTCGAAGGTCAGCCGGGGCAGCTCAACTACACAATCGGCAAATTCGACGAATACGCGGTACGCATCCCGACCTTCGACCTGGTCGGCTTTGCCGAGCGCCGCAGCGCGAAGTCCTGGCAGGCATTGCTCGAGTCGGGGCGACTCGAAGACTATGCCGAGCTGCACTATCGCATCTCGGTACCCCTCGCGTTGATCGCCTTTGGGGTGCTTGCAGTGCCGTTGGCGCGCTCTCCGCCGCGCTCGGGGGTCTATGGTCGGCTGCTGTTCGCGGTGCTTTTGTACTTCACTTTCATCAACCTGCAGCGGGTGGCCGAGAGTTGGATCGAGAACGGCATCGTGCCGACCTGGATGGGCATGTGGTGGTTGCCGTTGCTGATGCTGTCGGTCGCCGGCTTGATCATGCTTGTCGATTCCAACTGGTTCTGGGTTCAACGTAGACGCTGGAAGGCACGCCGCGCATGAGACCGCTGTTGTTTGAACGTTATATCGGCAGTGCGATGCTCAAGGCGACCGGCGTCACGTTGCTGGTGCTTGTCATTCTGTTGGTGTTTTTCGGTCTGCTGGAAGAGATCGACGATGTAGGGCAGGGCGATTACACCGTCATCGATGCGTTTCTGGTGGCGGTGACCTCGGCGCCGCGCTATGTGTTCGAGGTGTTTCCGGTAGCCGCGTTGATCGGCAGCCTGATCGGTCTGGGCGCGATGGGGGCACACGGCGAGTTGATCGCGATGCGCAGCGCCGGTTTCTCACTGCGCCAGATCGTGTTGGCGGTCATGAAGGCCGGCGTGCTGATGATGGTCGCGGTGTTCCTGTTCGGTGAATACGTCGCACCGGTTGCCGAACAATGGGGTGAGCAGCATCGGACCGAGAAACAGGAAAAGAAGGTCACGCTGAAAACGCGCTACGGGTTCTGGGCGCGCGATGGGCAGGCGTTCATCAACGTGAGGGGTATTCTGCCCGGCGGTCGACTGCAGGATATCTACATCTACGAGTTCGACGACCAACGCCGGCTGACCTTGTCGACCCACGCCGGGCGCGCAGAACACAAAGGTGACCACTGGGAGCTGTACGACATCAAGCAGAGCCAGATCGCCGAATCGGGTATTTCACAGCGATCGTTGGCGCAGGCGCGCTGGGAGTCGCTGCTCGACCCGGGACTGCTGAGCGCGATCGTGATCGACCCTGCAGTCTTGCCGATCAACGAGCTGTATTACTACATCCAGTTGATGCGCAAGAACAACCAGTCCGCCACGGACTACGAGGTTGCGTTCTGGAGCAAGCTGGCCACGCCGCTGGCGACGCTCGTCATGCTGTTCATCTCGATTCCCTTCGTCATCGCCCACCAGCGTTTCGTCAGCATGGGCCAGCGGATATTTCTCGGCATTCTGCTCGGTATGGGGTTCTACCTGCTGAACCGCGGGATGTCGTACGTCGCCGTGGTTTACGATTTCAATCCGATCGTCAGCGCGCTGTTGCCCGGCGTGGCTTTCCTCGCCATCGGCGTGACCTTGCTGCGACGGGTGAAATGAGCGGCGTGCCTATTGATCGCGTTTGATGATGACCAGGCGGGTGCGGCTCAAGTGGTCGTGCCAAGCCAGGCCTTGCTTGTCGATCAGCACCCAGAGGTAGCCCAGGCCGGCCGCCAGCAGTGATAAGCAGGCACCGAGGTAGCGGATCAAGGCCTGCTTCATCGTCAGCGTCTGACCGTCGTCCGCCACCACCTTCAAGCGCCAGGCGCGCATCCCCAGCGTTTGACCGCCGTGGGTCCAGAACCAGCTGAAAAACAATGCCGGGGCGACCACAAAGTAGATCTGCAGCAGCAGAAACGAACCGTGGCCGCTTTCGATGCCCATGCCGGCCCGAATGAAGGTGTCGACGATGGTGCCGAGTAGCCACAGCGCGGCGACCAGCCAGCAGTCGTAGAAGATGGCGGCGAGTCGGCGCAGCAGGCTGGGTACGGCGGCGTTGTCGAGTTGCGTTTCGGCGAGGCTCATGTCGATGGAAATTCGGTTTGTTGGCGATGGTGTTTGTTGCACAGGGCGGCGCTTGTACGGGCGCAGCCAAGCGTACCGCGAATAAGAATATCGTTAAATAACAAGCAGATAATAAACCAGCTTAATTATTAGGGAAAATACCAGTGCGACGCAGGATTGCTCCTAATGGTGCGGGCGACTGCTTGCACCATAATGAAATGCCAGTCTTCCGCCAGGCCAAGCGGCTAAAGATCGCAAGCTGCGGGTGCAACCCAAAGGAGAAAAGGATGGAACAGAGAAGCAGCGAGCGCAAGGCCGTCTCTATGGAGGCCGTCGTTGGCTGTCCGCGCTTCGGCCTGATACGCGGCAAGATCAGGGATCTCGGTTTTGGCGGCCTGTATATCAGCGCAGAAACCAGCATCGTACCGATCGGGGCCGACGTCACGATCACCTTCCATCCCAGCGACGACTTGGACGATGGCCCGCTGAGCATCAGAGGCAAGGTCGCACATCAAAGCCTGCAAGGCTTCGGCATCGAGTTTTCCGGCCTCGACGCACAATCGCAGCGTGTGCTGGATGAGTTGCTGCCGTCGATGCAACCGGTACGCAGCAAAGCGGTGCCCGTTTTGCGGGCGCTCTGAACCCGCCTTTCGTTCCGCTCCAGCAATGTCTTGAGTACGGCGCGCCTTGCGCGTCGGCACGCGTGTGCGCAACACCCGCTCTACTCAGAGCGCATCAATGAAATCTGCGCAGGCCGTATCTTTCAACCAAGTGGCATAGTAGCAGTGCGATTTGCCGGTCAGGCTGGGCAGCAGCCGTATCTTTTTGCCGGTCAAGATCCCGAGGATCATGCCGTGCAGCCGTGAAGTCGTCACCGAGCGATGTTCGCTATATAGCGCGACGGCGCGTCGCACCAGGCGCAGTCTTGCGCGGTCCAGTCGATCATCGAGATGCGATGGCGGCCCTGAAAACCGGGTCGCCCGATACGTGGCCGCCACCAGAGCCACTTCGCAGGCGTCGCGCCATCGGACCAGGTCAGGCCAGTCGCAGACCGTGTCGTGTCCCCCGATCGGAAGATCTATCTGCGCGCTTTCCTTGTCTTGCCGCAGCAGGCACAAGCTGCGTTCTCGCTGCGCATTGTTGATTGATGGTTCAGCCCCTTCGAACTGATCGAAGGGGTGCAGGGCGTGCGCCATGTCCGGGGCGAGATACAGGTTCTTAAGCCCCATTGTTTCCGCCAAGCGCATGCTGTCGTTGTCGCGGATGAACAGATGGAAATCGGGATGCTGACCGAATACGCGGCCAGCCTGTTGCAGGCCGCCCGGGTCTTGAAAATACAGGCTTTGGGGCAGTACGACGATGCGCTGGGATGGGAAATCCTTGGTGACCTGTTCGCGCAGGCGTTGGTGGGCTGGGTAGAGGTCTCCGAGGTGACCGCCGCCATGACAGACGATGATCGTTTCTTTATCTATATGTCGGCGGAACCATCGGTAGTGATAGCTGTGAGTATGCGCCCGCGTGACGACCTTGATTGAGTGCTCCTGAAAATACTTTTCGATGCCCAGATGAATGAGGTGATCGCCGATATTGCGATGTACAGGTTCATCCACCATGGCAACTTCACTGCCGTTGGGAATTACCCGACTAATGACTGAAAGTTGTTGTTTTAGATGGGAATTACAGTCGGAGACAAAATTTAACATGTCTGTTTTAATGAGAGGTGCATAACAAGACAATAAATAGGGCCGGGACGTTGACTAATAAGAACATAGGCTCGACGCCGAGTGTAACCGTCGTTGTTTCCGCGCGTAATGAGGCGAAGACGATCGAGCGATGCATCGAATCGTTGATTGCTCAGCGCAGATCGCCGGAACGCATTGTGATGGTAAACGACGGCTCGACCGACGAGACGGCTCAGGTCCTTGAGCAGTTTGCAGACAATCCTCAAATCCGTGTAATCAATCTCGAATCGAACATCGGTGTACCCGGCGCCCGCAACATCGGCGTAACGCGCAGCACGAGCGACATCATCGCTTTTACCGATGCAGATGCCTATGCGACGCCGGGTTGGTTGGAGGAACTGCTGGTGCCGTTCTCTGATCCGGCCGTGGTGGCCAGCGGTGGTCCGGATCGTGCGCCGCGCAACGACGAGCCGTTTGCATTGGCGGTCGATCACAGTCTGCGCTCACTGGTTGGATCGGTGAAGCTGCGCGTGAAGAACGAGTTCGCCCCGTACTCGCCGGCTGGCTGCAACCTCGCTATTCGTCGTGCGCAATTCAAAGCTGCCGGTGGGTTCGATGAACGCCTGGACCGACGCGGCGAAGAGAAGGAACTGATTCAACGGCTGCGGCGTGATGGCGGTAAGGTCGCCTACCGTGACAAGGCACTGATTTGGCACCACCGCCGGGTATCGCCGCGCCAGTTCTGGCGACAAACGTACCTGTCGGGCAAGGCCCGGGTCGATATCCTGCGGCTGGCGCCCGATGCCTTTGCCTGGCCGTTCATCGGGCCCGCGCTGATGGTCGTCGCCATGTCGCTGATGATTGGCGGTTACATCGCGAGCGGTCATCCGCTGTTGCTCGTCCCGCTGGCCGGATACCTGGCGGCACTCCTTGCCGATGGACTTGCCGCGTGGCGTAACAGCGGATCGTTCCGGGTGGCGATGTGGGTGCCTGTCACCAGCGGCACGATCCATTGGGCTTACGGTATCGGCTTGTTGGTGGGGGCGTATCGCTGGTTGACCGGAAGTGCGATCGGCAGCGGCAAAGCGACAGCCAACAGGCAGACAGACGACCTGACAAACCCACGATGACCCGACTGCACGTCTGTAACCTGAGGTCTGAGAGCGACGGTGATCAACGGATCGTTGCTGCAGACTTCGTGGTGGGACGACGTGAGCGGAGTGTCTGGTTCCGAACCGACAACGGACCGCTGACCGATCTTGCCGATCCCTTTCTACCGGTGGCGCTCACGCCGGCGATGCGTCGCAAATGGTCAGTCGAAATCGACGGCCCTGTTTCGCCGACCTTGATGCGAGGCGCGCGTGAAATTCAAGGCATCATGCACGGCTGGTTTCCGGAACTGCATGAAATCGACGTGACGGCCGAAACCCCGGTCAGCGAGCCGGCCGCCAAACCAGACGGCGTTGCCAGCTTTTTTTCGGGTGGTGTCGACTCTTTCCATACCTTGCTCAAGCATCGCGCTGACATTACCCATCTGATCTTTGTGCACGGATTCGATCTGCCGTTGTCATTCCAGCGTGAACGAGAACGCGCCGCCGCTTCGGTACGCGAGGCGGCAGCGTCACTTGGGCTGCAGGTCGTCGAAGTGGAAACCAATCTGCGCCAGTTCGGGCAACCGCATGTCGGCTGGGTCAAGGCCTATTTCGGTCCGGCCTTGGCCGCGGTCGCCCTGCTGCTGTCGGCGCGTTTCCACCGCATCTATCTTCCGGCGAGCGTGTCCACAGACCAACTTATTCCTATGGCCTCGCATCCGGCTATCGATCCGAAATGGAGCAATGGCGTTATGCAGCTGATCCACGACGGGTTGGAGGCGACGCGGTTCGAGAAGATCCGCGACATCGGCAGTTGGCAGCCTGTGCGTGAGCATCTGCGCGTTTGTTTTCAACGCAATTCGGCGCACGTGAACTGCGGGCGTTGTCGCAAGTGCGTCTGGACCATGATGATGCTCAAAGCGACGGGAGACCTCGATCATGTCAAGACGTTCGGCGAACCGCTGGATGTCGACGAACTGCAGCTGTATCCGCCGGTACCCAAGTACGAGCGAGACAGATTCGAGGAAGCGATTGCGTTGTTGGAACGACGTAACGCGGACCCGGAATTTCGCGCGATCCTGCAGAAGATGCTGGATGCCAACGGAAAGTTGCCGCTGGCCGGACGCTTGAAGCGTTTGATGGCACGCAGCCGTAACTATTTGGTTCACCGACTATAGCCAAGGGATCCGATGATACTGACCCGACTTGCGGATAACACCGCCAATGGACTGCGCAGGATCAGCATGGATCTGGTGTGGGAAAACAACGATCGCCCGCGCCAGACGCTGTATTTCGAAGCGGGCGGCAAGACCGCCGAGATCCTGCACGCGAATGCCAATGCCTTTGCCATCGCGTGTCTGCCTCTGGCCGCCTGGCTGAACGAGGAAAGGCTGCTTGTCGAGGATAAGCTGTGCAAGCGCCTGCGTTACGGACTGAGTTCGATCAACCAGGTCTTCAAGCAATGGTTTCCGCGATGCTCGCTGGTCGATGTGCAGGCGAGCGAGGGGTTTCAGACGACGCGCCCCCCAGACCAGCGGCGCGTTGCAACGCTGTTGTCCGGCGGCGTGGACGGCCTGGCGACGTTGCGTATCAATCGGCTCGATTATCCGCTCGATCACCCGGAATCCATCAAGGCATGCATCACTCTGTTCGGTATCAACAAGTTCGATATCGATGAACAGGGCAATCAGGTCCCCGAGCGGCTCGACGCATTCGAGGCAGTGGTGGGACGCCTGAGCGAGCTCGCCGACGCGGAAAACTACGAGCTTCATCCGGTGCGCACGAACATACGCAGCCTGGCACCCGGCTATAGCTTCTGGGTGAAGATGGGATTCGGCGCGGGCCACAGCGCGGTATCTCAATTGTTTCAGGGCACCTATGACAAAGTCCTGCTGGCCTCGGACGGCGATGGGCCGAACCCGCCGCCGGTCGCTATCCATCCGGTGTTCAACCAACATTTCTCGACCGATGCGGTGCGTATCCAGAGCGAGCAAGATGAAATGACCCGCCTGCAAAAGATCGATCTGCTTACCGACTGGGAATACGGCCGCCGCTTCATGCAACCGTGCCACTACGTCCACATTCCGGAAGGTGGCGCGATCAATTGCGGCGAATGCGAGAAGTGCGTACGCACCATGTTGAGCCTGATCGGTCTTGGGAAGCTCGACGAGGTCAGTGCGTTCGAACAAAAAGACCTCAAGCCGATCCGCGTGTTTCTGATACCGGTCAGCCATGCCGGCAAAGCCAAACTGCTGGGGCAGGCGATCGGGCCTTTGCAGAAAGCTGGGCGGTCCGATCTGGTGTGGGCGATACGTGCGCGTCTGGCCCTGTATTACCTGCTGCGGCACTAGGGGCGATCGTTTTCTGATTGTTTGTGCAATGC
This sequence comes from Thiosocius teredinicola, assembly GCF_002009425.1. Classification (NCBI taxonomy): domain Bacteria; kingdom Pseudomonadati; phylum Pseudomonadota; class Gammaproteobacteria; order Chromatiales; family Sedimenticolaceae; genus Thiosocius; species Thiosocius teredinicola. The sequence continues at coordinate 3,054,171 of NZ_CP019936.1, read as the reverse complement.
GGAACGGCTTTTCGCTCGCAGAGAGCGAAGCTTGCTGCGCATGGCTGTCGGGCTGGCAGCGTGTCCGCTTGCCACGGCATACCGCATCGTTGCGGTTTTTTGGGCGGTTCTCCGGGCTGTCGACGTTTTTGCCATTGGGAAGGTAAGAAAAATGAATCTGCGGGTATCGAACATCGATCTGGCGGCTGAAGATGGCCGCCAGACGCTTTCTGCCGACTTCGGCACCGGAAAACGCACCAAGCGGGTTTGGTTTCGTACGGACGACGGCCCTGTGTCCGACCTGGCCGATCCCTTTTTGCCGGCCGCTCTACCGCCGGCCATGCGCCGGCGCTGGGACATCGAGATCGACGGTCCGATATCGCCGCGGTTGATGGAGGGCGTACAACAGATTCAGCAGATTCTGGCCGGGTGGTACCCGAACTTTCGACCGGTCGGGATCGATGCCCCCGAGCCGCTGGACAAGGGCGATGCAGAGCCGACCGGTGTCGCCATGTTTTTTTCCGGCGGCGTCGATTCGTTCTATACGCTGCGGAAACATCGCAAAGAGATTACCCACCTGATCTTCGCGCACGGCCTCGACCTGGCGTTGAGCCATACCCAGGAAAGGGAGCGCGCGGCGAGTTCGGTACGCGAACTCGCCGCGAAACTCGGCCTCGAGTTGGTAGAGGTCGAAACCAACATGCGGCAATTCGGGCAACCTCACGTCGGGTGGGAACAGGCCTACTGCGGAGCGGCGCTCGCGTCGATAGCCTTGCTCCTTGCGCCCCGTTTCAAGCGGGTATACATCGCTGGCGGTGTGTCTACCGAGCAACTTGCACCGCTGGGAACGCATCCCGACCTGGACTTCAGGTGGGGTAACGGTGCCGTCGAATTGATCCATGATGGCCTCGAGGCGACGCGATTCGACAAGATCCGTGACATCGGGCGATGGGCCCCGGCGCGCGATCACCTTCGCGTATGTTTCGAAAAGAGCGACAGTGAGCTCAACTGCGGTCGATGCAACAAGTGTCTGTGGACCATGATGGTTTTAAAGGCCACGGGAGACCTCGACCAGATCAGAACGTTCGAATCCCCGCTGGATCTTCGCCTGCTGCGCTTGTATCCCCCCGTACAGTCGCATCAGCGGGATCGCTTCGCCGCCGCCGTGGCGCTGCTTGATGAACGTGGCGTCGAGCCGGAATACCGCCGGTTTCTCCAGGATCAACTGGACGCCAACGGTCGGGTGCCGTGGAGAGGGCGCTTGCGGCGCTTCACCGATCGCGGCCGCAATTATCTGAAGCACCGCTTTTAGTCTGGGCGCCGGGTCGCGCATGCGCGCGCGGCCGACGACCGGGTATTTGTGTATTTCCCCAAGGCAGCGATAATTCCCTGAACGGTGGTGATTGGGGCCGGACCCATTAGCAAACGTTCGTTGTCACGAAGAGTCCTGCGGGGCATACCGATACCGGTGTTGGCGTTGGCGTTCGGCCTGCTGACCGGTGTCGTGTTGTGGCTGGTCGTCGACCGGGTTCAGACGCGTGCGCTGAGCAATATCTTCGACCAGGCACTCGAGAGCCAGCTCGACCAGCAGGCGCGCGAATCGCTGATCCGCTTCGACGAGTACCGCCGCTCGTTCACCTATTTTGCCCGTCTGCTGGCCACGCACCGACGCATGGCGGATTACCTCGATCCGATCATCTGGAGCCGGCGTTCGCACGAGGTGGTGATCTATCACGAGAACAGCCCGCCCCCGTGGCTGCCGGACGATGTGAGCTGGCAGCGGGGTTTGACGCCACGCCATTTCCTGCTGGTCGACCCCTCGGGCAACGTGCGCGAACGCTACAGCTCGGAGGCAGGACCGCTGCCGGCCGGTCTGCCGCTCGAGGGGAATGCGCAACTGGCTACCAGCGAACGACGCGCCTACGTCACCGTACTCGATGAGCGCCCCTGGTTGATCGTGTCCGAGGCGACCGAAGACAACGCGCGCACGCCGATGGGCAGTGTGGCTGTCTTGGTGCCATTGAACAGCGCCTTCCTTTCCGCATCGCAGCAGTTCGTCAAGTCGACCAACAACGTGGTGGCGATGCTCGACCCGGACGCGCAAAGCATCCTGTCGAGCAGCAATCCAGAGAAGGTGCCGCCGGGCGAAGTGCTGGGCGAATTACGCGATGACTATGTCGTGACCGCCCAGTCGTTCTTCGAATACGAAGACGCCGACGTGAACCTGCTGTTCGCGACGCTGTTGCCCAAAGGCTCGTTCGAGCGCACCGGCCAGCAGGTACTCGACCTGGAGCGCCGCCAGCGGCTGATCGGTGCGGCCGTCATTATCTCGGCCTTCGTGCTGCTGTTTTTGCTGTTGTCGAGCCGCATCAGCCGGCTGATGAAAAGACTTTCAACACTGTCGCGCCGCGCCTTGGATATTCCCGATGCCGATGTGGTGCCGCACGGCAACCAGTTGTTGATCCTCGAAGATTGGATTCGCGATTTCGTGCAGATGGTGATGCGTGCCCGCGAAGAGATGCGGCGCAAGCACGAAACTGAACTGCTCGAAACGGAAAAGCTGCGCGTCGCCATCATGGAGGCGTCGCTCGACTCGGTCATTACCGTAAATCAGCGCGGTGAGATCATCGACTTCAACCCGACCGCTCAGGAGACATTCGACTACACGCACGATCAGGCCGTCGGCCGTTCGTTCAACGAGCTGGTTGTCGCCCCGAAATGGCGCGACACCTTCGAACGCCTGCTGTACCTGTCACTGGTCGGCGCCGAGCAAGGCGTGCAGCGTACCGAGATGCAGGCGGTGGCACGCGACGGGCGGGTGTTTCCGGTCGAACTGGCGATCAAACCGGTGTTCCTCGAAGAACAGCTGGTGTTCACCCTTTACCTGCGCGACATCGCCGAACGCAAGGTGCGCGAAGCAGAGATCCGCAGTCTTGCCGCGTTCCCCAGCGAGAGCCCGATACCTGTCCTGCGCATCAATCGCCAGGGCGTCATCACCTACGCCAACCAGCCCAGCGCGCCGTTGCTGAGGCACTGGGGATGTCGACCACTGCAGACGCTACCGTTCTTCTGGCGCGATCGAGTCGAAGAGGTGTTGAACAGCGGTTCGACCAAGGAACTCGAGGTGAGCAGCGACGAGCGGGTGTTTTCGTTGCTGCTGGCGCCGGTGTCCGAGCTCGGTTACGTCAACGTCTACGCACGCGACATAACCAGCGAGCGGGTCGCCGAAGAAGAGTTGAAACGCCGGCAGAACGAACTGGTACACGTGACGCGTCTGAGCAACATGGGCGAGATGGCGACCGGCATTGCGCACGAGCTGAATCAACCCCTGTCGGCCATCGTAAACTTCGCCAATGGCTGTGCACGCCGGCTGCGCATGGATATCGGCGGCAAAGAAGAGCTGTTGCACGCCCTGGGCCAGATCTCGGCACAGGCGGGCAGGGCCGGCGAGATCATCAAGCGGCTGCGCGGCATGGTCACCCGGCGTCAGCCGGTACGCGAGGTTGTCGATCTCAATTTGCTGGCACAGGAAGCCAGCTCGATGATCAGCCACGACCTTAAACGCCAGGAAGTGACCATCGATCAGAAGCTATTGGACAAGCCCTTGTGGGTGCGGGTCGACTCGGTGCAGATCGAACAGGTATTGATCAACCTGCTGCGTAACGCCCTCGATGCGCTGTCGGACCTGGCGCCGGAAGACCGCAAACTGGTGATTACGTCCGGCATGCAGGCCGACGGTATGGTCTACGTCAGCGTGCAGGACAACGGCTCGGGGATCACCAGCAAGGCGATGGAGCACCTGTTCGACCCGTTTTTCAGCACCAAGGACAGTGGCATGGGCATGGGGCTGGCGATCAGCCAAACCATCATGAGCAACCATCATGGTAAGATTCGAGCAGACTCCTGGCCCGGCAAGGGCAGTATCTTTACCATCGAGCTTCCGCCCAGCGTGGAGGCCGTCGTGAGCGCGGCATCGTAACCCATGGTAGAAACGCCTCTCTCGAAATCAACGGTTTTCGTGGTCGACGACGACCAGGCCATGCGCAACTCGCTCAAGTGGTTGATCGAGTCTGTCGGCGTGCAGGTCGAGAGTTTTTCGTCGGCCGATGACTTTTTGGCGCAGTACCAGCCGGGGCGCTCCGGGTGCCTGGTGCTCGACGTGCGCATGCCGGGCATGAGCGGGCTCGAGCTGCAGGAGCACCTTGCCGAGCGCAGTATCCATATCCCGGTCGTGATCATCACCGGCCACGGCGACGTGCCGATGGCGGTGCGTGCGATGAAGGCCGGTGCGATCGACTTCATCGAAAAGCCGTTCAACGACGAGGTGCTGCTGGATGCGATCCGGCGCGCCATTGCGTACGAAGAACAGCAGCGCAGCTTTCACAACGAACACCTGCAGATCAAGCAACGCCTTGCCAATCTGACGCCGCGTGAGCACGAGGTGATGGAGATGGTGACGGACGGCAAGTCGAACAAGGAAATCGCAAATATCCTCGGCGTGTCGGCCAAGACCATCGAGGCACACCGGGCGCGTGTCATGGAGAAGATGCAGGCTGGCTCGCTGGCCGAGCTGGTACGGATGGCGCTCGCCGTCGGCGACGCCGAATAGCAAACTCGTCGGCCCAAAGCGCTCGTTGTCGTAACTCTGCGATGTCTCGCGTCTTCAGCTTTCCGCCGCTCGCCAGGCCCGATGCGACGCGCCTGATCCTGGGTTCGATGCCGGGCACGGCCTCGTTGCAGGCAGATCAGTACTACGCCCATCCACGCAACGCGTTCTGGCGCATCATGGACGGCCTGTTCGGTATTCCGTTCGACTGGGGTTATGAGCGGCGTTGTACGGCGTTGGTCGAACAAGGCATCGCCGTGTGGGATGTGCTCAAGGCATGCGACCGTCCCGGTAGCCTGGACTCCAATATCGACAGATCGACGCTCGCAGCCAATGATTTCGTTGGTTTCTTTGCCGCGCACCCGGCCATTGAGAGCCTGTACTTCAACGGCGCGACGGCGGAACAGCTGTTCAAGCGGCATGTGGTCTCCACGCTCGATACATCGTCGGCTTCGATTCGCACGGCGCGTTTGCCGTCGACCAGCCCGGCGCACGCGGCGCTCAGCTATGAGCAGAAGCTGGAGCGCTGGAAGGTGATTGCATCTTGACCGGCGGGCCTGGACGGTAACCCTGGGGGGCGCTGCATTATCCGCATGGCCCGCTAAGCTTATGGTCATAAGAAGCGCAGCGGGCAGGGCGAGACATGTTTAGACGATTGTTGAGGCGGCGGGCCGCTGTGCTGTCGGCTGGCACCCTGGTACCTCTTTGCCTGGCCTGCGGTGGCTGCCAGCTTCTGGGTTGGTATCCAAGCATGTCGACAACCATGATTCACTACCAGTGTGAAGATGGCACCGTGTTCAAGACTGCCGTGACACCCGACACGGCAATCCTGCGGATGGGGGATCGGGAGTACACATTGAGCCGTGTCCGGTCCGGCTCCGGCGCCCGCTACGAGGGTAATGGCACGCTGTTCTGGGAAAAGGGCGGGCAGGCGATGTTGGAGCTTGGTGGTCGTCGACACCTCAATTGTGCAGCGGTCAACAATCAGGCGTCCTGATCGGCCTGAATGTTACAGCGTGCCGTCTATGGGCGGTCGAACTGCTTGCGCGCTCGCTCGACCTTCTTTCTGATAACGCAGCCGTTTGAATGGTCATTGACCAGCCCCATTGCCTGCATGAAGGCATAGACGGTGGTCGGACCGACGAACTTCCAGCCCATCTTTTTCAAGGCCTTCGACAGCGCGACCGACTCTGCGCAGGTAGACGCGGTTTGTGGCTCCGCCAGCGTTTTCGGGTCGGGCTCGAATTGCCAGAAGTAGCTGGCCAGGGATCCTTCCTGTTTCACCAGCTGCTTGGCACAGCGGGCGTTGTTGATTACCGCTTCGATCTTGCCTCGGTGACGGACGATGCCTTGATCCTGAAGCAGCCGCTCGACATCGGTTTCCTTGAAGCGCGCCACCTTGTCGAACTCGAAGTTTTTGAATGCCGCCCGAAAATTCTCGCGCTTGGCGAGGATCGTGCGCCAGCTCAGGCCCGACTGAAAACTTTCGAGGCAGAGCTTTTCGAATAGCCGCCGATCATCGTCAATGGGAAAGCCCCATTCCTTGTCGTGGTAGTCGAGAAACTCCGGTGCAATACCACACCACTTGCAGCGTGGCTTGCCATCAGCGGCGGCGAAAACATCAGTCGTCTCTGTGTCGGAAGCAGCCATAATCCCTCATGTGTCTAGCTCAAAACTTGTGCCGCAATGTAGCCCGGAATGGGTACTGCTTGACCACTGTTCGACCTGATTCGGGAACTCCGTCATCGAAACCCTGGTCGATCGATCACGCCGGCAGCACCTGTCGGGTTGTTGATCGTGTCGGCCGAAGCTTAACCGGCACCGGGCGATTTTGGTAGGGCGCCGTAAACCCGGGTTGTCGGGCAAGATGCGAGCGCCTTGTCTCGGCGAATCGGCGCCTGCAATGTCCATCTGTGTCACCGTTGATGTTTGTGCCCAATAGATGCGTCGGATATCACGCCGGTGTTATCCACCAGGTATCGGATTAACGGATTCGGTATCGATGTTTACAGATTCTTATCGTTTGTCTCACATGTATTAATGCGGTGTTGCGCGTCACATTTTCTACTTTTTGCTTCGTACGATTTGCTAATGCTTACCATGCGCGTATCTAGGGTTGCTGCGCGCTTTGCTTGCGATATCTTTCGGCGCTCCACACAACGGAGAGATCGAAAGAATGAAGAAGAAAATCATTGCTTGCGCAACCATGTTGGTGATGAATGCTGCATGGGCGGTACAGATGGGTACGCCCGATGAGGCCAAGGCGTTATCCGAGAAGGCGCAGGCGACCGTCAACGAGATGGGTCAGGAGAAAGCCTTCGCGTTGTTCGCGGCAGAAGATAGTGGTTTCCGCAACAAAGACTTGTACGTTTTCTGCATGGATATGCAGGGCACGATGCTGTCTCATCCGGTCAAGCCTGAGCTGGTAGGGCAGAACCTGTTGGGATTCAACAAGTACGGCGATGAGCTGTTCAAGAATATGATCGGTGTCGCCGGTGACAACGGTTCGGGATGGGTCGATTACAGTTGGCCTTATCCCGGCACCGAAGACATCAAGCAGAAGACCAGTTACGTCATGAAAAATGATGCCGGCTTCTTCTGCGGTGTGGGTGCTTACAAATAAGCGTCATTCCCTCCGGCCGGCCCTGAAATTCCGGGGTCGGCCACTGTCGGCTTGGGTTTTTGGAGCAACTCGCCGTCACTCGTAGTGCAATGTGCCACGATTAAAGAAGTCACGCTCGTCGCCTTCCTCCAGTTCGAGCAAGATGTCTTCCGCCTGTTCCCGTACGTGCTCGTCTTCATCGTGCAGGGCTTGGTGCAGGGCCGGCATGGGGTCGACTGACGTGAAGCTGGTGTAGGCCATCAAAGCGCGTCGGCGTATTCTGGGATCGTCGTAATCGAGGTAGTAGCCCACCGCCTCAGCCCCGCCGTCTACGTCGTTGGCGGCCAGAACATTCATCGATTTGTAGAGTACTTCGTAGTGGTCGAAGCTGTCGTTGCGCAGGCGTTTGATCAACTCTGCCGTTACCTCCGGTGTGGCGGAGTATTGCATGGCTTGGGCCGCAGCGGCTGCACTGAATGCGCATTCGTCGTCAAGCAGTGTTAGTAGCTTGTCGGCAACCGAGGCGCCACCCACATAGCCGAGCTTTTCGATTAATCGTTCGCGCTTGTCCGAGCGTGTATCAGGATCGTCGATACGCGCCACCAGGGTCGGCAGGGAGGCGGGATGCTGCGCCTTGCTCAGCGCGTCGGCTGCGGCGTATTTCACCCGGGTGATGGGCGATTCGAGCGCGTCGAGCAGGGCCGGTGTGGCAGTGACGGGGTCTATGTTGCCGAGTGCTTTGACAATCGCAGCTTGGACGGAGGCCGACGCGGAGGGTATCGCGTTGATGAGAGGTTCGATGCACCGTTTTGAACCCACAGTTCCTATCCCATCGATAATCTTCAAGCGGACGGATGGGGTTGTGTCTCGGGCAAACGCCGAGAGCAGCATTTCGTCCGCAGTTTTCTGACCGGATTCGCAGCTGGTGTCGTACCAGTAGTCTACCTCGCTCAACTGTTCCGCCGCGGCTTTGCGTAGATCTTTCGCGTTCGATTCCAGAGCGCGTTGAAACAGCGGGATAACGTGTGGGAGCGGAGACCCTGAATACCCTTTTATGATGGCGTGCCGCATCTTATCGTCTTTGGCTTCTTTGAATGCTCGGAGCAGAAATGGCCCGGCAAGTTCGTGCCACCGTGTTTTCATAATGTCGCAAATAGCGGGCGCATGGTGGGGTTTGCGCCCATAGCACTCTATCAATGCCGGTATGGTTTGCGCTGCGCCATCGTCAGATTCGAGATTGCGCAGTACCATTTTAATGACCTTGTCGTCTTCGTCGCTCAGAGCTTTGATAAGCACATCGGTCGTTCCGGGACAGAACCACAGTGCACCGGTAGCCTCGGCTCGGCACTCGGCATCCGAGTCGTCGAGAACAATTTGGCAAAGCCTGTTGAATATACGCTTACCAATCGCTTGGCGACGCCCCCGGTCCAAGTACAGCGGTACTTGCCTGAGCAGTTCGAGGTAGCCGTTTGGCATGGGAATCCGGTCGTGTTCGTCGGGGTCGAGCAAACTTGGTACGTCGTAGTCATAGTGCAGTAGCGATATCGCCAGTTTTCGCAGCTCAGGATCGTCGAGCGCGTCCAACAGCTTATACAGATCTTTCGTTAGTCCCCATCCTGATATCAGTCGGAGCAACGCCCGTTTGGCGTCGACATCAGTCTCCCGCCCATAGGCTTTGCGGGTGGCCTTGGTGAATGGCGTGGGGTCGTGTCCGATTAAGCCGGTCGCCGCCTCGGCGCGCACGCGGCCGTCTTTGTCCCTCAGGGCCTTCGTCAGTTCAGGTACGCAGGCGTGTTCGGCACGGGCAAGTACATCCGCTGCGGCTTCGCGCGCGATCGGTGACGGGTCGCGGCGCAGCACCTGACGCAGGGCGCGGAAGATTTCGCTGTTCGCATCCTTCAAGGCCTCTTGAAAGTACAGAGGTATCATCAGCGCTTTGCGGGCCTCGTCGGATGCCGATGAATTGGCGACTTGTCGGAGCAACGCGGTTAGCACTGGCACCGGATAGCTACCATCGTGAGCAAACGGACGTAGCTCCTCGGCAGCTTCGAGTAGGTCGCGATCGTGCTCAGAGGCGAGCAGTTGTGCAATGCGTACGAACGCATCAGGTATCGTTTCTTCCATGAAATGATCTTCGGATTCTGACTAGGATGCGTGCATTTTAGCAGAGCACGATTGTCACCTGCCTAGATCGGGCACCGAAGATGCTCTTGCTCTGCATCGGATACCGCCCGAGATCAGCGCTGTGCCGATAGGCGGCGTGCGGCGCTTCTTAGCAGGGCCTTTGAATACAGACGGTGGAAGCCAAGCAGTTGTGCAAACGGAAAGCCGAGATGGCGTTGGCCCGAGCGTTTGTCGGCCACCGGGACAATGGCCGACCCGAAGTACAGGCGCGTTTGATTGTTCGCCGACGTGACACTCATCAACCATGATCGCGTACGACCACTGATATCGCGCATTAGCAGTTGGTCGGTCTGTTTTGCTTCGACCTTCCAGGCCGAGAACTCGTCGCGCTCGCCGGCAGCCAGGGCTCTTGCCTGTTCGTCGGTTGAAGGTCGTTTGACGAGCGCGGCAAGCAATCCACGCTCGATCTTGAACAGACAGGTTGTATAGAAGGCTTGAATATAAGAAGCCTGATCGATCGTGCGATCGATGGTGATGCAGAAGCAGTCCGTAAAGCCGCCGTGCACAACATATCGGTGAAGCAGCGCTTCGTGCGGCAACGTGCAGCTTTCTATATTGAGTGCCACGGTGTCGGTAACCCCTCTCTGGTTGAGTCCAGCATGATACAGGTGAGGCCATTGGCGGACAGCCGTAGAACCCACGCCCGCGGGAGCTAGCGTAGTTGAGTTTGAGCGAGCGGCAACGACCAACTTCTCTTTGTCAGTGGCACTTAGGGGTTCGCGTTGATAAAGGTCGCGATCTTGTCCACCACCTCATCTTCCACGCCGAGGAATCCATGCGCCGAAAGCGCCTTGCACGGATCGGAGCGTGGCGAATCGCCTCCAGTCACAACCAGGGTCTCGACCTTCGGTGAGGATGTGAACTGGCCGGCTAGTTGTTCGATGTCGCTCGCGGGGGTCAGTTTGCACTGGTCGTCCTGGTGAGAAATCACCAACACCGGTTTGGAAACGGTAGATAAATCCATATTGATGATGCCGCTGGGAAGGGTGTCGTAGATCTTCCACTTTGGGTTGCTGCGCGTGATCGACGAGGTCAGTACGATGCCGTCGACGGTATCGCCGAGGCGCACGCCGGCATTGGCGGCTGAAAATGTGCCCATGCTCGTGCCGATCACCCATACCGGCACGTTCGCCTGGGCCTTCAGGTAGCGAGCGACGGCCTCGATATCCGCCGCATGTTCTGCGCTCACACGCCAGATGGCGTTCATCTTGTCGCGATCCGACGGTGCATCCATCGTCGCGACGAGAAATCCTTTTTCAGCATATTGGTCTCGCGTTCGAACCAGGTTGTTGTCTTTGCCCCAACCAAACTTCACCGAGCCCAGAAAGCTGCCGAGGTTCAGCTTGCCGTGCCCGCCAGCCAGCAGCACGACGCTGGCAACCGGCGTGCCGGCCGGTCTGGTAAGCGCGAAGCGTTGTTCAATATCCCGGCTTTGCACGCTTTCGAGAGATTCTTCTACGGCATAGGCGGCAGCGGCGTTAAACAGCACGGTGCTAGAGAAGATGTAGGTCAGCAGTTTCATTCGCTTACTCCTTGCGATTCTTGGCGCTCGATGTGGCGATTCCCGATACGGAAGTATGCGAGAACTGATAGTAGACGATGTTTTCGAGCTTCGCCGAACAGCATCCCCGAGACACATGTCAGCCTGACGACGTCCTAAGCGAGCTACGAAATGATTTTGCCCGCTCCCGCCAGTTTTCGTGCCATTTCCTGATCGACTCTGCTTTATCGTTGAAACCGGCCAGCGGCGGGCTCAAACGGCCGACTGTCTTTGCAATTGTCAAACTGGATGCTGCAAACGTCTCGCGTGTGAAATTGATGGCCGTTGATGGTTGGCGATAGACAAACGTCAAGCCGATCCAATTGGGTCGTCGTATTGTGCAGACGACTTGGTAGGGCGGGCGGCCCCGGGGTTTCGAAGACCCAGGGCCGTTGCTTGGAGAACTCGAGGTTAGGATTCTGACCAGCTTCGATGAACCTCGGGCGTTTCGCGCGCCGGGCAGTCAAAGTGAGCCGCCGCGCGAATAACGTTTGCGCAAACGGCAAACTGTGCAGATACCCGTCAGCCGGTCTTAGAAATCTCGCCGCTGTCCGAAAGATAGGCCTCCAGCGAATCGTCCAGCGCCTCCATCCACGGCGTGTGATGCGGCGGCGACATCGTGCCCGTCATCAGCGATCGATAGGAGTGATCGCGGAAGGTCATGATGTTTTCTTTCTTGTGCTTCTTCCAATCGAGGAAAGTTTTGTTGGTGCCGGGGATATCGAAGGTCGGATAGTCGGTGGCTTCGATCAGCTCAAGGATGTAGTCGCCCTGGTAGGTGTACATCTCTTCGGCGGTTTCCAGCGTCAGCTCGCGTTCGCGCCACTTCATGCTGTGGGCAGTCATTTCTTCTTTGGTCGCGGGTAGTGCGATTCGACCCATGATGATGTCGCGCACATACCAAGCCTGGGCATCGAACATATTGAAGGTGTACCACTGGTCCTGCATGCCGAGGTAGAAGAACTTCGGGTTGTCTTCCCACACCACGCCTTTGTACAGGCTCAGCGGCCACAGGCGGTTGTTGGTTTTCAGGCGCAGTTCTTCCGGCAGGAACGGGAAGTGATGCAGATAGCCGGTGCACAGGATGATCGCGTCTACCTTGGCTTCGCTGCCGTCGGCGAAGTAGGCGGTATCGGTGCTGACGCGTACCAGGTTGGGTTTCTCGTCCCAGTTCTCGGGCCATTTGTAGCCCATCGGTGCCGTGCGGTAACAGCTGATCAGGCGCTTGGCGCCATACTTGTAGCACTGCGAGCCGATATCCTCCGCCGAGTAGCTGCTGCCGACGACAAGCACGGTCTTGTCTTTGAATTCCAGCGCATCTCGGAAGTCGTGCGCATGCAGGATGCGGCCGCCGAACTTCTCGAAGCCTTCGAAGTGGGGCACGTTCGGTGTCGAGAAGTGGCCCGACGCGCAGATCACATAGTCGAACTCCTCCGCATACACGTTGTCGGTCGCGTGATCATGCACGGTCACCGTGAACTTGGCTGTGGCATCGTCGAACTCGACGTTGCGTACCGGCGTGTTGAAGCGGATGTGCTTGCGCACGTCGGCCTTCTCGACGCGGCCTTTGATGTAATCCCACAAGACTTCGCGTGGCGGATAGGAGGCGATCGGCTTACCGAAGTGTTCTTCGAATGAGTAGTCGGCGAACTCCAGGCATTCCTTCGGTCCGTTGGACCAGAGGTAGCGATACATGCTGCAGTGTACCGGCTCGCCGTTTTCGTCCAGGCCAGTGCGCCAGGTGTAGTTCCACAGCCCACCCCAGTCACTTTGCTTTTCGAAGCACACCAGTTCCGGGATGTCGGCGCCTTTTTCTTGGGCTGATTGAAAGGCTCTTAATTGGGCCAAACCGCTGGGGCCGGCGCCGATGATTGCAACACGAGGCGTCATAGGTCTTTCCACAGTTGTTCAAATGCAATGTGAGCTGCAGAAAACGACGGCTGCAGCGTTAAGACCAAAAGTAAACAGCTTTGTGTTGCGAAAAAATTCCCTCGAATGGGTAAGTAGAATGGGGTAAGCCGCTACTCCTCAGCAGCTTGCAGAATGATGCCCTCGACGCCCATCACCAAGCCGCTTTCGGAGTAAAGACCCTGTCCGCGGTCGCGCACGCGCATCTCCGTGCCATCGGCGCGCGTGATGCGGTAGTGCAGGTCAAACGGTTGCAGCAGGCCCAGCGCGGTCTGCACATCGTCCCAGACCTGCGGGGCGTCATCCGCGTGGATTATCGACCCAAGCGATATCTGTGATTGATTCAGCAGGCTCTCCGCACTGTAGCCGGTGACCAGTTCGCAACCGCTACTGACGTATTCCATCGTCCAGCTAACATTATTCCTGGCGCGATACAGCATCGCCGGGATGCGATCCACCAGGCTCTGCAGGCTGCGGTGATTGGCATCGCGCACCTGGTCACTGCGCACCTGCGGCGTGATATCGCACAGTGTTGCCGAGACAGGGTACTTGCGGTCGTTGTTGATCGGTTGCACCCGCATTTCACACCAGTGGATCTCGCCCTGCTGATTGAGCATACGCAACCAGATGAGTTCCGTCTTGCCGACGCTGACCTTGTCGAGCAGTCGTTTCCAATTACCGATGTCTTCCGGGTGCAGAAACTCGGAGAAGGGATGCGCGATCGCATCGCCTGCCTCAACCCCGGTGATTCCTTTCCAGGCGTTGTTGACGGTAACGATGTGCTGGTGCTCGTCGATCGCGAGGACGACATCGCTGAGACTATTGAACAGTTGCAGCAGTTGCTGTTCGGAAGGCGCCGGTGCCTGCACTCTGCGCGTCCAATTCATCAGGGCCATTCGATTCTTCTCAGTTCAATTGATCCGAAGGGAGATTCTTATGGGCCCACGCAGCGAGCTCCAGGCGAGAGTGGGCATTGACCTTGCGCAGCAGGTTCTTGACGTAGACTTTGACGGTACCGTCGCTGATCCCGAGTTCGCGCGCAATGAGTTTGTTGTTGAGTCCACGGGCGATGCACGACAGCGTTTCGCGCTCGCGCTCGGTCATCTCTTCAAAGATGGCGTTGAGCTGGCGTTCTTCTTCGGTGTGGTGCTGACGGATATGTCCGGCGAGCGTGGTCACGGCGTCTTCGTTGAGCGCGACTTTCCCTGCCGCTACAGCCAGAAGCTGATCGAGAATGGCATCGGGCGGCGTATCTTTTTGCAGATAGCCGTTCGCACCGTACTGCAAAGCGGCCAACAGCTTCTCGTGATCTTCACAGGCGGTGAGGATGACGATCTTGAGTTCATCATTGTCGGCGCGGATGCCTTTGAGTACATCCAGGCCCGAGGTATCCGGCATCTGCAGATCGAGAATCAATAGATCGAGATCGCTGGTTGCCAGTTGATCGAGCAGCGCCTGGGCGTTGTCGTATTCGGCAACGACGGTCATCTGATCGCTGTCGTTGAGCAGTTCGACCACGCCACGGCGAAACAGCGGGTGGTCGTCGACGACGGCCACGCGCAGTGGACTGGTTTGTGTTACAGGTTGAGACATCATGATGCGTTTCCGGGCTTGAGGCTGAGTTCGACGCGGGTGCCGCCCTGGGGGCGGTTGCTTATCGTGAGGCGACCACCGATACGCTTGGCGCGTTCCTGCATGATCTGTTGACCGAAGCTGTCGGGTCTGGCGGCGTCGACGTCGATGCCGGACCCATTGTCTTCGATCAGAATCTGCAGCGATTCCTGCCGCTGCCGCAGGATGACCCGCGCATGGCTGGCGTGCGAGTGGCGGACAATGTTGCACAGGCTCTCACGCACAATATAAAGGACCTGTGTGGATTCCTTGGCGTCGAGCAGCTTGGCCGGAATCCGATTGTCCAGCTCGAACACGATGGCCGACTGCTGCTCGAATTCAGATATCGAGTTGACGATGGCCTGGGCGAGATTGTCGCTCTGCATGGCGAGACGCGATGACGTAATCAGCTCGCGTGTCTGGCGGTAGGCATTCTGGGTCTGAATCGCCAGGTCTTCCGTCATCGACTGCAAGGCTTCGTACTCGGGGTTCTGGCACACCTTGTTCAGACGCGTGCTCTTGATGCGCAGGTAACCCAGTACCTGGGCCAGGGAGTCGTGCAACTCGGCAGCGTAGATCGCGCGCTCGCTCTGCAGCGCCGCACGGGTCTTGGCCTCGTGCTGATACCAGGCGCTGATACCCCGGCGCAGCGTGTTTTCCAAAGCGGTGGTATGCCAGCGCAGTTTTTCGCGCGGCGGCAGCTCGTGCTGAAAACCGTAGATGACCCAGGCCGAGATATTCTTCTCTTCCATCAGCAACTGCGGCACCAGCCGCCATTGCCCGTCGTCGACCTGACACGGAATCACTTCGCTCTGCGGCGCCTTGCCGAGCGTGAACATACGGTGAAGGCGTCGATTGAAGGACGGGGAAGGTTGGAAGCGAGGTGGGTGCAGCAGCAGGGATTCGTTGGTATCGCCGTGACTCAACAACACCATCAGCTGGCCGCGCAGCGAAAGGGCAAACACACCGTCGAGCTCTTGCTGCAGTACCTCCAGCACGCCCGGCAAGGTGGCGCTGATGTCCTCCGCCGTCGCCAGCTGCAGGGCGAGTTCTGGGTTCTCGCGAGCGGCCGCCCGTTGTCTGCGCTCGATGGGTTTTCGGTAGAGGTTGGCGAAACCGCCTTCCATCCAGCTTCGTAGATTCAACATCATCATTATTGTCGACTCCGCATCTCGCAGGGTTGGCACACCCCTGAACCTCGGGGCGCCTTTGTGCCTGTCCGGCCGGCGCCGCCGTCGCGACAAAACAGCAGCATCCATGCCATTTGCGGCGGTTCTTCGAGATTTATCCTCGTTGGGGTAACCCCGATGGAGGATTGCCCGAAAAACACTACTGGTAAATATTCTTGAGCATGAAGAAACAGGGAATAACCGTTTCGACGGGCTTTCGAGATCGCACCGATATCTCGCAAAAGCACCAGCGGCGCACCAAATGAGTTCATCGCTCGACCGATTGGGAGCGCAATCTTTACCAAAGGCGGACAGGTTTGACGGCGGAATCCACGACAACAACGGCTGATGTATTTGCCGACTGTTTCTTGAACCTCAAAACGGCAGGTTCTTCACAGCGGTTCCAACTGGCTGGCCAGGATGCCCTGGCACTCACGCTCGCGACCGGCGACGAGGTTGCACTGAGCAGCGTCGATGGGCAGCAGGCGGCTGAGGTGCTGGTGCTGAACGCCGAAGGGCACAGCGCCCCCGAGCTCGTGGCCTGTGAACCGCCGGGCGAGTTGGGTGCGGCGGTCAACACGCTGCGCCAACTTGCGGGTTCCGGCAGCAGCGCCCGCCACTTGAGCGACCGCCTTCAAGGTTTCGGCGTGAACGCTGAGCGGCTCGGTAACGTGATCGTGCTGCCGACGGGGCAACCTGTCACGCTGCGCGCGCAGGCGGCATCGACCCTGGTGATCATTGCCGCGGGCGACGACATGTCGGTGGATGAACAATCGCCCGCCACCGAGCTAAGCATTCAGCTCGAGCGAGCAGTGCCGCCGGCCGAGGTGCTGCCCGCGCCGTTGGCGCTGGTGAAAGCCGAACTGCGCGTTGCACGTGCGACGGCGCAGCGCTACGAGGTCAAGGCCGGCGAGTGGATTCAGATCATCGATGTCGCCGGCAAGCAGTGCTCTGATTTTCTCGCGTTCGACAAGGCGCAGCTGCAGGCCGGCAAAGAGGTCGGCCTGGATGCCGTGGCGACGCGTACCGTGTTGGGTGTCAGCAATCCGCAACCGGGTCTGCATGCCCGGTATCTGGGTAGCGACATGCTCGGCATGGTCGAGGTCGTGCAGGATACGGTCGGTCGGCACGACAGCTTTCTGCTGGCATGTACACCGCGCTACTACGAAGACAGCGGCTATTTCGGCCATGTCAGCTGTACCGACAACTTCAATCGCACGCTGGCCGACGACGGCGTCGCACCGCGTGCCGGTTGGCCGGCGATCAACTTCTTCTTCAACACCGGCATTGGCGAATGCGGCACCGTGTTCATGGACGAGCCGTGGTCGCGACCGGGCGACTATGTATTGCTGCGCGCCTCGCGCGATCTGGTATGCGCCTCGTCTGCCTGCCCTGATGACATCGATCCGGCCAATGGTTGGTCACCGACCGACATCCACGTTCGCATCTATGGCGCCGAGCATGAATTTCCACGCGCCATCGCCCATCGTATCTCGCCTACGGAGCCCCCTCGCATGACCAAGCAAACCGCCTTTCATTCATCCGTTTCTGCGTTGACGAAACGGCTGGTGGAATATCGCGGTTATTGGGTAGCCACAGAATATGAAGGGTGGGGCGCACGCGCCGAGTATCTTGCCTGCCGCGAACGCGTCGCGATGATCGATCTCTCGCCGCTGCGCAAGTTTGAAGTCACCGGCCCCGATGCCGAGGACTTCATGCAATACGTTTTGACGCGTAACGTGCGCAGGCTGGCGATCGGTGAGATCGCCTATTCAGCGATGTGTCTGGAGACCGGCGGCATGGTCGATGATGGCACCGTCTTCCGCATGGGCGAGCAGGCGTTCCGTTGGATATGCGGCGATCCGGCATCGGGCGATTGGCTGCGAGAAAAGGCGGCAGCCAAGGGCTATCGCGTCAGCATCCGCAACTCGACCGAGCAATTGCACAACTTCGCCGTGCAGGGGCCGCAGAGTCGCAAGCTGTTGCGAGAGCTGATCTGGACACCGGACTCACAACCCGACATGGACAGTCTCGCCTGGTTTCACTTTCTCATCGGCCGGCTCGGTGGGCCTGAGGGATTTCCTGTCATGGTGTCGCGCACCGGTTATACCGGTGAGCTCGGCTTTGAGGTTTGGGCACACCCAGACAACGGCGAGCAACTCTGGCAGGCCGTATGGGAAGCGGGACAGGCCTACGAGATCGCCCCGTTGGGTTTCAACGCATTGGACATGCTGCGCATCGAGGCCGGGCTGATCTTTGCCGAGCATGAGTTCTGCGCCGAAACCAATCCCTTCGAAGCCGGTATCGGTTTCACCGTTCCGCTCAAATCCAAAGACGACGATTTCATCGGCCGCGACGCGATGCAGCGTCAATCACCCGAGAGCCGCAAGAAACTGGTCGGTTTGATTCTCGATGACGGTGAGCCGACCGCACACGGCGAGTCGCTGTATCAAGGTCGCTATCCCGTCGGCGTTGTGACCAGTGCCACGGCATCGCCGCTGTTGGGCAAGCAGATTGCGCTGGCGCGAGTAGCCCCCGAGTTTGCCGAGCCGGGCACCCGGCTCGAGATCGGCAAGCTCGACGGGCATCAGAAACGTCTGCATGCCGAAGTCGTGAAACTCCCTTTCTACGATCCCGAGCGAACCCGCGTTCGTTCTTAATTTCAACGTTTGCACGTTAGCAACACTACGAGGATGTATCCCATGGCCACGCCAATGACTTATTACAAACAAGCGATCAAGACCGAACTACCGAGCATGAATCGCCCCGGCAGCAATGCGTTTCTCGATGACATCGCTGCATCTGCCGATCCGGAGAAGACCATCGTGTCCGGCTTTTTCCGCATGGAGAAGTCCGACGAGCCGTTGGTCTACGAATACACCTATCACGAGATGAAGGTGATCATTGAAGGCGAAATGATCATCAAAGACGCGGCGGGCAATGAAGCACATGCCACCGTCGGCGACGTGTTCTATTTCCCCAAAGGCAGCGTTATCACTTTCCAATCGCCGAGCTACGGCATTGGCTTTTTCTGTGGTCAACGCAAGGTGGGGGAAGCCTGATTGCGGGAGGCGGGAGCACCGGTGTGAATCATGGCGCGCACCGTCGGCGACATTGAAGAACCATTTTGGTGCCGAACCCGCCGCCGCCAATCAGCGGAAATTCGTTAACTAGCTGATTTTCAATGTGATTCTGTAACGGGCACGCCGCTTGCATTTCTCCACAGGAAAGTAAGTTTACTCACAGTACTTCTTTTTCAAGGGGCTAAAAAGCCTTCCCGTTATCGAATTCGCACTAGGGGGTTCAATGGACCAAACACAAGTTGTCGAGAAACTCGCAGAGCTACAAACTCTGATCGAGATGTCGGGCACCATCAATATGGAAGTGTTCTATTGGTGGTGTACCGGTTTAATGGTGATCATCCACGCCGGCTTTCTGGCGTATGAGATGGGGGCCTCGCGTTTGAAGAACGCACTGGCTTCCGGCGTCAAAAACATCCTGGCGCTCGCCTTTATCATTCCAACCTTTTACTTCTTCGGCTGGTGGATCTACCTGGCCATGTACAACGGCTTCACGCCGGACTTCGAAGCCGGTGCAGCCGGTCTGCCGTGGGCGTCGGCCATGGGCCCGAACCTCGCGGATAACGCATCGGGCATCTTCTGGGGTGCCTTTGTGCTGTTCTCGGCGACCACTGCATCGATCTTCTCCGGCGCCGTGATCGAGCGTATTCGCATGAGCTCGTTCATCATCCTGGCGATCATCCTCGGCTCCGTAGTCTGGGTGCTGGGTGCGGCCTGGGGATGGCATCCGACCGGATGGCTGACCGTTGAATGGGGTTTCCACGATTTCGGTGCGGCAGGCGCTGTACACATGATCGCCGGATTCTTCGCGCTCGGTGTCACCATCAATCTGGGGGCGCGTATCGGAAGGTTCGCACCGGACGGTACGCCGATAGCGATCACCGGGCACAGCGTGCCGATGAGCACGATCGGACTGATGTTGATCATCGTCGGTTTCTTCGGCTTCCTCGGTGGCTGCATCATCTACACCACCGGCGGGCAGTGGACGACGATCTTCGGCACCCCGGCCACCTTGTCGGCAATCAGCTTCAACACCCTGATGGCATTCGCCGGCGGCATCATCGGCTCGTACGTGATCACTCGCCAGCCGTTCTGGATGATGTCCGGCGCTCTGGCCGGCATCTTCTCCGCAGCACCGGGCCTCGACCTCTACTATCCGCCGTTGGCCTTCTTGATGGGTATCGCGGGCGGTGTCATCGCGCCGTTGGCCGACAAGTTCCTCACCAACAAATTCAAGTTGGATGACGCTGTTGGTGCATTCGCAGTACATGGTCTCGGTGGCACGGTCGGCATTATCGGATTGGGCATCTTCAGCGGCTTCCCGAACGTGGTCGAGGGTGCACCGGCGATCACCTTCCTGGGGCAGCTCAAGAGTGCCGCGGTGATGGCTGCGCTCGGCTTCGTGCCCGGCTTCGTACTCTCGTACGTGATGGCCAAAGCAGGCTTCCTGCGCGTGCCGCCGAAAGCCGAAGAGGCCGGATTGGACCTGGTGGAAGTGCCGTTGTCGGCCTATCCGGAATCGGTGCCAGCCAAGTCTGAGCAACCCACCGCCGTTTCATCCCCGATGACCGTTTAAAAGGAGACGACCAATGAACGCAAGTCCAATCACAAGTTGGGAAGGTGTCGAAGCCTACTTCACGTTCGCCGACAGCCCCACCGCCATGATGATCATTCTTGGCGTGGCGGCACTGGTAACCGTAGGCGCGATCATCAAATCGATCGCACACGAGAACAGCACCTACATCGACTACAAGTAACCTTTAGCAACCCTGTTGGTACTTCTTTGGCGCCGGCTTTGCCGGCGCTTTTTTTTGCCTAATGAATCAATCGCCAAATGCGGCAAGCGCCAGATTTCCAATTGCACGGCTGCAAAATACTTGATCAATTGCTCGTTCTGGGCAAATACTTCCTACACCAGCTATCGACGCTGTGAAATCCCAAATGGAAGTGAGAACCAAAATGACGGAACCGAAACGCCCCGCCCATTTACGCCAAGAACCTCAGCCAGTGATCGATGCATTAGACGGCACTGTCTAACTCGGCAGACATGGAATATCGCTATTCCTGTTCAGTAAGAATCTGTTGAATTCACTGTTAGGCGTAAAAACTAATGGAGCCAGAGAAGCGAAAGGAACTAAATCGGATTCTTCGTGGGCGCAAGAGAACAACGGCACTACAAATTTTGTTGGTGGTCATCCCCGTCATTTTGGGCATGCTGTGGTTTTACCCATACACCACCGTTGGGCTTAGAGAAGGAACGGCGGTCAGTCTCACATCGCAACACTCGGATGAAGGCTCGTACCTATTGATGGTGGTGGTTCTGAAGAATGGCAAACGGGTAACAGCAACCATGGGTAGGCGAATGGGGTACAAGCCAGGAGCTACGGTCGTCCTGAGAGAAAAGCGGAATATTTATGGCGCGCTGCGCTATTCATTCATTCGGTACGAAAAAGGCTAGTGGCACATGCGCCTAACAAGTCGTTCAAGCCGCTCGCTACGCTCACTCGGACATTCAGCACTCCGCACCTGCTCGGGCATGGCTTCGCCATTATTGCCCGAACTGGCGCTCCGTGCTGAATGCCGCTTAACCTGGCGTTATGACCGGAAAGGCGTTTTTCAAGGAAACAGAAAATGAAATCAACAATCGTTTTTTTTATCTTCGCGTTTATTGCAATGCCGCAGTCTGCGATGTCAAAAGAGAGCAAACCATGCGAGCTGTTGGTTGGTGCTTGGGAGGGCGAACATGATGTGGAGGCATCCGCGATTCATACAAAGCATCGTGCAACGCTCAAAAGAGATGGTGGCTTTTCCGCTTCAATCGAAATCATCGAGCCCGAGAAACCGAAAAGGGTAGAAACCCAGAGGGGTAAATGGGTCTGTCAGGGGGAAGTATTCGCCACCTCAACCATCAACAACAACGGCGAAGAGTCCGTATATCGGTATCGAATACTAGAAATGAATCCGGGCTACATGAAGTACCAGAATTTCTTTCAAGAGCAGCTAGGCCCAGTCTTTGAAGCACAAAAGGTGGATGAATAGTCATAACAAGTTGTTCAAGCCGTTCGCTGCGCTCACTCGGACGTTTGGTACTCTGTGCCTTGTTGCGCATGGCTGCGCCATTGTTGCGCAAACGGCGCTACGCACTGGCCGCCGCTTAACTGGGCGTTAGCCTTAGCAAAAGAAACGGGAAGTCATGATTAAGATTGCAAACATTCTGGTCACCCTCACAATGTTGCTGTTCGTTGTTGGCTGCATGTCTTCGGGTGGCACGCGGATTGACAACATTCCGATGTATGGTCAACCGGAAGTGCATCGGCCTGAGGTCCTTCAACAAGCCGATGCCGATTTCATTGCCAAAGCATCAGCCGGGTTCGGGTCGAGGGAGGAAGCGAGCAAAGTCTGGTGGTCTCAAGGCGAACGCTTCATGAACTCCGGAAATTTCGATTACGCCATGCGCCGTTACAACCAGTCTTGGCTGCTAAACCCAGAGAACTATCAACCATATTGGGGGTTCGCCCGGGTTCTTATGGAGCAAAACAAGATTGATGAAGCGATTTCGCACCTGGAAACGGCCGAGGCGCTTGTAGATGACGAGTACCAAAAAGTGGCATTGCTCGCCGATCTTGGTACCGCATACACGTACAAAGCGAAAACGGAACCCAGCTACTTCGAGAAAGCGAATCAGAAGTTCGAAGAAAGTATTCAACTCGATGGTAGCTACGCAGAATCGCGGAGGCGGTGGGCCTACTCACTATTCGAGCAGAAAGATTATTCGAGGGCGTGGGAGAACGTGGAGAAAGCAAATGCCCTGGGTAGCAAGCCGTTCTCTCCGGCTTTTCTGTCGGCTCTTGAGGCGGCGGCGCCAAAACGTCCATAAGTACAACGGGCTAACAATGCGTTCAAGCCGCTCGCTACGCTCACTCGGACATTCAGCACTCCGCACCGGCTCGGGCATGGCTTCGCCATTTTCGCTCGAGCAAGTGCTCCGTGCTGAATGCCGCTTAACCTGGCGTTATGTCCATGAATAAAAGAAAAATACTTACAAGAACAATGTTGGCGTTGGCGATGATTGGTGTGTTTTTAATTGCTATTCCATTTGCGAACAGTTTATGGCCAAACCCAAAACAAGAAAATGAGTCTTGGGGAGCTTGTGATATATCTGATGTTGCACCAGGAGAGATTAGGCGATGTGGTTCATCATTCGTATATCACCGTACTATGTCAGACAAAAACTCCATAAGTAATTTCACACATTTACTTGATGACCCAACCTCAACGCAAAGTGAGCAACCAGATTCACTTCGTACCGAATTTCGCTCTGAAAATGAAGACTACTTTATTTTTAAACCATGGGCACCAAACCGTCACTGTGTTGTAGAACTTATGGAGCCACTAAAAAACGCGCCTTGGAATCCACCAGAGCAAAAAGCTCTAGAAACATTGCCTTATTTTACAGAAGGTTGTGAAGGTCGAACCTGGGATACAAGTGGGCGCCTTTATCGACGCATTGGCTATCCAGTAGAAAGAAATCTTATTGTTCCAAAAGTACGTTGGGTATCAAAGTATAAAGTGTTAATTTATGGTAGTTAGGCATAACAAGCACATTATGCCGTTCGCTACGCTCTCTGGGACGCTGCGCCTCGATGCGGCTACGCGCCCCATATGTAAACGTTAGATGTCAATAAGGAACAAGTGATCAAGGGGGCAGCGTTCTCAAACCACCGGAGCAGACACCATTCAGCTTCAGCCATGCTTCCTCCTGCTCACTTTCGATGCACACTTCACAATCGTCGCAGCGGCAAATCCTGCTTGAACTACGTAATCGCGATCACGATGTATCAGCATCGCCGCAAACGCGCCTTCCAACAGCAACATGACCCTGCGCGCCGTTTCCGCCGGACTCCGAACGCCGCCGTGCTCGAACTCCGCTGCAAGCCAAGACTCCACGTTTCTCTTGTGCGCTGAAGCGATTTGGAAAGCGGGATGCCCCGGTTGGTTTGCTAACTCGCCCACGGTTCGCTGAAAACCGCAACCTCGCCATCTTGGGTGATTAACGGCGACTGCAACACCCTCGAATATGGCCTGCGCCTTCTGCGGCAGCCCACCTTTGCCCTTGCTGAACCATTCTTGAAATGCCTTGAGATTCGGCTGGTCCCTCGCCGCGAGGTATTCAGCGACCAAGTCGTCTTTGCTTCGAAAATGGTAGTACACCGTTCGCTTTGTCACTCCGGCTTTTTCTGCAACAGCGTCCAGGCTCGTCGCTTTTATTCCACGCAGATAGAAGAGAGCGTTAGCCGCGGCGACAATTTTTTCGCGTGTGTCGGCACCTGATCTGGGCATCAATGTATACCGTATAGTGAGTGTACAAGTGGGAGTATCGCACTTAGGGTCATCCAGCATAGTCAATCAGGAGAAGACGACATGACTGAGCTGGTGAAGATGAAGAATCATGGCGGCATTGCCTTGTTGACGTTGAATCGCCCTGAAAAGCTCAACGCGCTCAACTATGCAATGATCGATCGTTTATTGGAACGTTTGGATGCAGTAGAGCGAGACGATGCCATACGTGCGATCGTTTTAACCGGAGAAGGCGAGCGCGCTTTCTCGGCAGGGGGCGATATTTACGAGTTCTCAGAAAGTATCAAACGCGGTGCGGACGTCGCGATACGAGAGTTTGTGACCCGCGGTCAAACGATGACTGCACGCCTCGAGACGTTCCCGAAGCCTACGATCGTCGCGGTGAACGGGCTGGCTTTTGGAGGTGGTTGCGAGATCACGGAGGCAGCACACCTGGCCGTCTCGAGCGATACGGCGTCTTTCGCCAAACCGGAAATCAATATCGGAATACCGCCAACCTTTGGCGGCACCCAGCGACTACCGAGGCTCGTGGGGAGAAAACGCGCTCTGCAATTCTTGCTGACCGGCGACGTGTTCACACCCGAGACCGCACTCGATCTCGGCGTGGTGAATGCGGTAGTGCCGGCGGCCGAATTGCTACCCCGTGCCTTTGATCTGGCTGAGCGCATTCTGCGACATTCGCCGCTTGCCGCATCAAGGATACTTTCGGCTGTAACTCGTGGACTCAACGCGACGATCGACGAGGGGCTGTCGATCGAGAAGGAGCAGTTTGCGCGGATGCTGGCCTCGCAAGACGTACGCGAAGGGTTGGATGCCTGGATTGCCCGCAGGCAACCGGTGTATGTCGGGAAATGAGGTCGCGCGGGCCGAGTCGAAGGGGCGACGAGAACGGGTGCGACGAGGTCTGACGCCTCACTTATGAATCTTGTCGTGTTTCTCGCCGATCGGGCAGCCGGCGCATCGCGTGTCGGGTCTTATGCCCAGCCCGAACCCCAGCGGCCTGGCTGGCTGTGCCAGTTGACGTCCTGCTGCTCTGAAACGATTGGCGCAGGTCATCGGTGTGAGCTTCAGGTTGAGGCGCTCGCAATGGAACGCGCTGGCGACGATGAGTCGCTCCCGAACTTTGTTGATTGCGTCCATTGAGTCAGTTTACCAGCAGCCTGCCTTACGATTGACCGCACATTATCCGGTTTGGTTGCAGCATCTGTCACCTTTAGATCTGCGGAACGTGGTTGGCTCAATCCCCAGGTCGCCAAGACCTACGCCATACTGCCAGCGGACGGGAACGGACGAAGGCCGTGTTTCGTGTCCTGCCTTTGCCCTGTCAGGCCGGCACCGGTTCGGGGCTGGCAAGCGCCTTTCGCAGGAACATTTCGACAGGGATGAAAGCGAAAGGGACGAGAGAGGCGAAGAACAGCGGCAGCCAGATCTTCAATGACCAATTCTGCTTGCTGCAGACCACAAGCGAAAGAATCAAGTACGCCAGGAACAGCACGCCGTGAAGCATCCCCAGCTGGAAGACGAAACTGCGGTCGAGCAACCCGAACGTAACACTCAAAATGGCGAGAAAGGAGAGCCCTTCCAAAAGACTGATAGTTCGGAATGTGTTGATCAAGAGAAGCTCCCAATTCGCTGTGTGTTTGCCGGATTTCAGTTCGTCACGTTGACGGTCTGAATGGCTCAGAAATGCACGTGACGCGCACGCCACCAAGCACTTCTATCGAAACAAAAGAGGTTTCCTGGTGACCGAAGATAGATCGGCAGGCACCGCCATAGCTTAAGCGGCGACTAATGGAAGAAGATGGAGGCGAGCTTTTTTTGCCTACGACTGTCTTGGTCGGGTTGCTGCGGCTCAGGTAAACGGATAACAGATGGGCCACCGGGTTCAGGCGAAGTACTTCAACCCACCCACGCCGATGATGATTAATGCGATGCAGGCCAGTCGCATGAAGCTGGCCGATTCACCCAGAAAGCTGATGCCGTAGATCGCGAGCATGGCGGCTCCTATGCCACTCTACACAGCGTAGGCGGAGTAATCAGGGGGTTGAAGTTCTCGATCAAGAAAAGCGCTACTTTTTGTGGCAGTTCAGGACCTCCTGACCAACTGATCGCTGTCTCAACGCGTGCAGCATCCGCGAGAACGTGCGGAATATGGGCTGAAGTTTCCGATGCGCCCGATACTGCGAATCTCGCTGTGAACCCAAAAAGGTCGAGATGCTGCTCGTACAACTCAAACGCATACTGAGGTTTGATCGTCTCCTGATGACGCATAGGCTCTTTGTTGTCAGAGATGCGTTCCTGCGTGCGGCGACAGCGATGAACCGTCGAAGATTCGACAAACAATATGGATGATACGCGCTGGGCGATTGCAGGATAGGTGTGCCTGCTTGATGAGAAGTCGCGCCGATTGCCCTCACCAAGCGATTCCGGTGGTGACAGAACACAATGTGCAACGGCGTCGCGAGGCGTAGTCGCCAAATCGATTTCAACAAGCAATGCGCTAGAACCGCCAGCGCAACTCACCGACCAGAGCATGATCCTGGAAGCCGTCGCGGGTCTCACCGCGATAGCGCAACGTTGCGGCAACGCCGTCTTCGCGGAAATAGCTCACACCGATGCCATACGCGACGCCATCCTTTTTTCGTTCCTGCCCGGGCAGACTGAAATTGGCGCCCGGTGCACCGACGAAGGTTCCGCTGACCACACGATCGTCAATATCCATATCCCGTAACCAAGCGGCATTCAGCTCGGTAACCAGCTCGCCCTTTTTCCACGCCTGCTCATGCCGGGCGCGCAGGCCGAGTTCGGTGTTGAGAGAATCGGTGGTGTTGTCGTCCATCCGTAGGCTCACGCCGCCTGCGCCGTGTTCGGTGAAGCCGTCCTCTTCGATGTGTGCATAATGAATCGCGGCGTAGGGTCCGCTCTGCCACGGGCCGCGCTTGGTCATGAAACCGGCGACCAGCGATGCGCTGAGCGCAGTACCGTCGTGCTTACTTTCAGCCAACCGCCGGTCAGTCGCGCCAACTGTGACGATGCGCTGCTGCTCGTATTGGTTGTTGCCGTAAGTCAGCATGCCATCGACGTAGGTACCATCTCGCGACCAGCTGCCATAGATGCTGACACTGGTACTGTCGATCTTGCCGTTGGCGCGATTTAAATCGAAGTCCACATCGGATCGCGTATAGCCCAGCGACACGCCGGCGATCCATTCGTCGTCGAGCACACGGTCGTAGCCGAACGTGATCCCTGTCATGTCGTAGTCGAAACCGCTGAAACCGTCGTTGTCGGCCTCCTGATCGCCGATACGACCGAAGGCCTCAATCCAGACCCCCTGTTGGCGGGTCGGTTGGCGTGCCGCATTGAGCAGGTCGGCGAACGACGACGCGCTGCCGTTGAACGCCAGTTGCAAGGGTTGGACAGCGAGGCGATCGGGTGTGTCCGTCGTTTTGCCCGCGCGCAACGTGCCCAATCGCTGAAACACCTGTTGCGACTGCGTGCCGGCCGCGACCACGGTCTGCCGTGTCATACCGTCGTGCATCTCTGGACTGAGGCTGACCAATGCCGAGTGAAGGGCAGTGCGGTCGCTGAGCCCCTGCAGCTCACCCAGCACGAGCGCGAGGTCACCGCTTGCGGCCGGCGCGATGCGATCAAGATAGTCGCCCATGGTCGTGGCCGTGCGATTGCGCGCGATCGTTGTATAGCTTTCGACATTGGCAATGACGCGGACTTGGTGCTGCGTTTGCGCAACATCGAAGCTGAGCAGTGGGGTCGCCTGCGGAAGTTCTACGCTGTTGAATCCGCCGTCAAGGCCGGCCGCGCCGGTGACGATGTCGAAGCCGGCCCCGTCGAGGTACCGGCCTTCGCCCTTGTTCACTGTCAGCGCACCGGCGAGCCGCGCGCTGGGTATTGCGAAGCGGCTATGGTCGCCGGACCCATACACGCTGGCCTCGTACCGACCGCCTGTACTGAAGGTATAAGGCGAATCCATCACCAATTGGCCGCGTTCGATAACCAACGTCGACATCGGCGCCACCGGCTGGCTCAGAACAAAGCTGCCTTCACCCTTCTTGGTCAGATGTTCGAAGCCGCTGAACGGTCGATCCATGCGCCCGGCACCGTTGACCTCTACCTCATCGTCGCCACTGCCACCCGCCAGCGGTCCGGTGACGATGGCAGTGCCGGCGAAGCGTAGCGTGTCGTTCCCGCTACCAAGATCGACGCCGCCCTGGGTGATGGATCCGTCCAGTAGTGCGACCCTGTCATCGCCGTCGGCGCTGCTGATCGCCGTACCGAACGCCAGGGTGCCGCTGGTATTGCGCGACGCGATCAATGTACCGAGGTTGCTGATGTCGTCGTTGCCGCTGCCGGTCACCACGGCACTGGCTGCGGTGATCTTGCCCACAGCGGTTGCGACCACTGTCCCTGTATTAACGATCACCTGATCGCCACTGCCGGTCTGTATGCCGATTGCGGTTGCCCTCGTGGTGGACACGCTGCTGCCGGCTTGTGACCCGAGCCAGCCTTCAGAGATCGAGCGCGAACTCGTTGCGGTAGGGGCGGCGGTTACGATCACTGAACCGTTGTTGACGATCGCCGAGGAACCATCCCCGACACTGATACCAAGCACATGGGCGGTGGCGGTCGAATCCGTATTGCCGGTCGCATTACCGGTGTTGTCACCATCGACCGTGACTTTCGCAAAGGCACTCGGCTGCGCCGACACCGTGATCTGTGCGGCATTCAATATCTCGTGATCGCCGTTTCCGGCGCGGATACCGGCGAGGATCGCCTCGGCCGACGCCGTGGCCGTCGCAGAGCCGTCACCGTCGATTCCATCACCATCGGCGTCGGCATACGCATAGGCCATGGCTTCGTTGCCGGCCTGGCGTACCGCGACCGTCAAATCCGCCATGTTGCCGATCTTCACGGCACCGTTGCCGGCACTGATGCCTTCAGCTTGTGCAGTTGTCGTCGATGCCGTGACGGCGCGGGCATCGCCGTTGACTATGTCGGCGCCGTCCGAACGCCCATAGGTTCTGGCCTGCCCGGTCACGGTCACTGTCAGCGTCTGTCCCCCCCGGTTGGCAATCACAGTGTCGCCGTCACCGACGTGCAGGCCGTATCCGCTCAGCCGGGTCGTCGCGGTCGATTCGGTAAAGCTCTTGCCGAACACGATACCGGTATCTGAATTGTTCGATGCACGGTTCTCGGCATGCACATTGACGGTCAGCGTTCCGCTGTTGGCAACCACGCCACCGCCGTCACCACCATCTATGCCGTATGCGGAAGCGACAGCAATCGTGTCCGCCGAGGCGTCGCTGGAACCGAAGATGGTTTCGGCGCCATTCTCAGCGAGCATCTTTGAGAATGAGTACACCGTCAGGGTGCCGCTGTTAGATATCTCGTCGCGGCCGTCACCACCGCGCAGACCGCTTGCCGTGCTGGTTGACGTCGAAGTCAGCGACGTCAGCGAGCCGCCGGCGAAGGCCCAACTCGCACCGGACACATCGACATCGGCCATAGCCTGTCCGCTGATACCGGGCCCAACGGTGAGAATGCCACTGTTGCTGATCTGGTCGGCACCGTCGCCGCCGTCGATCCCGACGGCTTCGATATCGGCCCCGAGCACTGCGTTGTTCAGTGCCGCGCCGAGCAGGGTCCAGCTCACATTGCGGGCACTGGCATGGGTCATCGGCCGGTCGTTGCGCTGCAACCCAATGCTGATCGTGCCTTCGTTGATCAGGAGGTCATCGCCGTCGCCGCCGGACATACCGACGGCGTTGGCCTCGGCACGCGACTCGAAGATCTCGCTTATGGCGATCCCGATGGGGTTATATATCCGCGACGATGCAATCAGATCGGAATGCACCTTGACCGCCAGCGTGCCCAGATTGACGAGCGCATCGGCATCGTCACCACCGGCCAGACCGGTTGGGTTTGCGCCGGCCTGCGCACCGGCGAAACCCAGCGTGATACCACCGAGGTTGCCGCCTAAGCTGGCGCCGCGTGCTTTGCTCACAGCGATGGTCACCACGGCGCCGTTATTGACGATGAGGTCTTTTCCCGAGCCACCGTCGATACCGACAACACCCGCAGTTGCAAGCGTGCCCGCATAGGCGGCAGACACGCCGGCCAAATTGAATGTGTAACTCGTACTCTGGCTGTCGGCGCCTGCGGTTGCGAAGATGCTGCCGCTGTTGCTGATCCTGTCGGCTCCCGCACCGCCCGCGATACCTGCCGAGGTGGTATTGGCTTCACTTCCGGAGTAGCCGGCACCAACGCCGACCAAGGCTACCGAGTAGCCGTCGGAGCGCGCATTGCCGTACGCGCGAGCGATCAATTCGCTGGTGTTATCCAGGGTGTCATCACCGTCACCACCCGACATGCCACCGGCGTGGGCCTCGGCCGTCGACGAAATGAGGGCGGTGGCGACGCCCTTAAGCGTACCGGCAGCGCCGGTCGAATTCGCCCATCCTTCAGCCAATATGTCGATAGAGCCGTCGTTGCGCAGCTGATCACCGCCATCCCCGCCGAACAATCCTAGTCCACGCGCGGTGGCATTCGTACCACGGTCCCAGACCGCGTCGGCTGCCGCTGCGACGCCGGTGAGGGTAACCGCGATGCTGGTCGACGCAGCGTCCGCCTTGGTGACGATGTCGATGTCACCCACACTGTCGTTGTGGATCGTGTCGCCGCCGTCTCCGCCGTCCATACCGACAAAGTAGGTCTCCGCCGTCGAGGTCACGACCGCACCGGCGAGATTGATTACATTGACGAATGTCGGCACCGCCGCGACGCCGACCGAACGGGACTTGGCATCCGTATTGATCCGGGTGCCGAGCTTGATGCTGCCTGCATTGCGCAGCACATCGTTGCCGCCATCGCCGGCCATCCCATAGGCATGGCTGTGTGCCGTGGTACCACCATCCCAGACTGCATCCAACGCGATCGCGACGCCCGAGCCCGAAAACGAGACGCCCACCGACTGGGCGTCCGCCAGCGCGTCGACGAGGATCCTGTCCCAGTTCTCGAGGACATCATCACCGGCATCGCCGCGCATGCCGAACGCGTTTGCCTCGCCGGTACTGGTCACCGAGGCAACCGTGAGGCCAATGCCGGTGATTGCCACGCCGTTGGAATTGGTGTCAGCGCCGGATTTCACATCAATCAGGCCGTGATTGATCACGCGATCATCGTCGGCGCCACCGGCCAGCCCCTCGCCGAGCGCCGTCGCGCGGGTGCCGCCGTCCCAGACTGCATCCAGTGCGAGCGAGACGCCCAGGCTGGAGAACGCGACACTCGTGGATGCGGCATCGGCACTGACGTCGACCAGGATCTCAGCGCCGTCGAGGTTGACCAGCTCGTCGTCGCCTTTGCCGCCATCGATACCGGTGAATTGCGCGCTCCCGGTCGATGTGACGGCGACCGCGGCGATCCCCGGCATCTTGATATCGATGGTGGCGGCGACGCCGATGCTGATCGCCTGGGCATCGATTTCAATACCCTTGCCGACCTGGACCATGGTGCGGTTATCGATGCGATCGGCGCCGTCGCCGCCGGCGAGACCGACAGCCGTGCTGGTCGCGCCGGTGCCGCCGTCCCAGACCGCATCGAAGCTGAGCGAAACGCCGGTTCCGGATAAGGACATACCGATCGATTCGGCTCGCGAGCGTGCATCGACCGAGATCGGTGAATCAGCCTGAAGAACGTCGGCGCCATCACCACCGTCCAAGCCAAATGCCATCGCGACAGCGGTCGATGTCGTCGATGACACCGCTATCCCGCGCGTCGAGCCCGACAGCCGCTCGGAAAACGCGTGGGCATCGGCATCGACATCGACGATGCCACCCGCGTGCGACAGGGTATCCCCGCCGTCACCCCCGCTGAACCCTCTTGCCGTCGCATTGGCGTGGGTGCCGCCGTCGAACACTGAATCCAGCGCCAGTGACGCGCCGACATTGACGGTTGCCGACAATCCAACCGATAGCGCTTCGCTGTCGGCCCGCGCGGTAACCAGACCCCAGTTGCTCAGTGCGTCGCCATTTGCGCCCCCACTGATGGCGCTTGTGGATGCCGTTGCGTTGGCCGAAACGGTGGACTGGCCCATGCCTTTGTTGGTGACGGCGACGCTGTTGCCATTGGCAAGCGAGAAGGCACCGACATCGATGCTGCCGTGATTGCTGATTCTGTCGGCACCGCTGCCGCCATCGAGGCCAAGTGCCTGCGCAGTGGCGCCGGTGCCGGCATCGAATACCGACGTAACGAAGTCGACGTCGATACCCTCGTCGGTCAGGGTGAGCGAAGTGCTGCTGGCCCGGGCGTCGCTGTCCAACCGGATGCTGCCGCGATTGTCGATGATGTCGCTCCCGGCGCCTCCGGCAATGGCCGTAGCGAACGCGGTAGGCCGGTCGCCGGCGTCATTGTCGAGCAGCAGCGCGGCGCCGTTGGCGGCCAATGCCAGCGCGGCTTCGCCCACGGCCTGCTTGAACGTGCTGCTGAGCTTGCCACCGTCAACGGATATGCTGAGCTGGATCGCCAGCGCTTCGGCGTCAATCTCCAGCGCGGCATTGTTGATGACAGTGTCATTCGAGTCGCCGCCTAGAATGCCGGCGGCCTCGGCCTTCGCCAGGGTGCCGGCCTCGTAGCCGAGCACAAAGTCCAGCCCGGCCTCGGCAAAGGGGCTGACCAATGTGTCGATCCAGCCAGCCACATCGCTACCTTCCGACTCCGGTGTCCAGCTGGTCTCGACCCCGTGGGCCTCGGCGTGTGCCACAACGGTCAACGCACCACTGGTGGCGATCGTCTTGCTGCCCTGTCCGCGTCCGTCGATGGCAGTGGATTGGGCGTCGGCGGTGTTGCTCATGAAAGCCCGCACGACCCCATCGGCTTCCTTCCTGGCCGTGATGTCAGCTACGGACAGAGCGCCAGCCCACGCATCGGCCGTGGTGGTCAGCATCCCGGTACTTGAGATAGCGTCGACGCCGTCGCCCGTGGTCATGCCGCTGGCCACCGCGGTCGATGTCTGGGTATTGATCGACACAGCGAGGCCGTCGTGGTGACCGGTTACGGTCAGAGAACCGGCATCGGCATCGGCGATGACTGACTGCGTACCGGCATGCACCAGCGTGTCATCGCCGCCCGTGCCTGCGACGCCCGTCGCCAATGCGCTTGCCTCCATGCCGTCATCCCAGAACATGTCCGTGGTCACCGACAGGCCGTTACTCGTCAGCGATGCCACGCCCTTGGTCACAACCGCGTTGGCTTTGACGGTCAACTGCCCGGTCGCCGCGTTGTCGAACATCAACACGTCGCCGTCGCCGCGTATCCCGATCGCATTTACCAATGCCTCCGCGGTCGTCAACAGCACGGATTTGCCGCTGCCTTTCCAGGGGCCCAGCGCCTTTGCGGTTGACTTGCCGTCGACGTTAACGGTGCGGGCGTTGGTCACCCGGTCGGCTCCGCCGCCGGTGGCGATACCGACGGCGTCGAGGCGCGCACGCGCCGGCGTCAACAAGACACCTAGGGCAGAGGTGTCGGCATCAAGATCGATCACGCCACGGTTGATCACGGTGTCATCGCCATCGCCGCCGCTCAGTGCGATGGCCGATGTTTCGAAAAACAATCCGTCAATGTTGTGGACGACGTATATACCGCCGTCCATCCTTACTTCCACGCGATCGTTGCCACCGAGTGCATCGAGCGCAATGCCGGTCGATGTGGAACAGGTGATGTCGTCGGCGGTGTTCGTCGGAGATGGTGTGCAGTCAGCCAGCAGACGGGAAGGGGATGCGCAGATGAGGCCGAGGAGGAAGGCGGCGTGCAGCCCAACACGATGCCGTCGCAGTGGCCTTCTAGGTGGATGAACCAATCGGCTTAGACTGTTATTTTGGCGGCACATGCGACTCTCTGATCTTGACTGACGAGTGGTCACGACCAAGCAGAGACAGCTGTTGCTCGACAACGTCGATCTTGTAGGCGAGTACATCACCCGGCCGCCTTTGGCGATCCTGGTACTACCCGCTAGGCGCTTCGATTGCGGCGCCTTTCTGACCAGCGAGGGTAGCGCATTCCACACGGCCAGGACAACAAATCGTCCGAACGGGGGCATCGAGAAATGCCTGGCGAGTAGCTACCTGTTGTCTAGCGTGCTAGGTACCGGTGGTATCAGTGAGGACCGTGAATGCGGTCGTCTGGACACGAGGGACATGGCCCTCACGTAGAGGACGCACTTGCCAGTTCGGCTATTCACCCATGCGTGCGAAGCATTAGGTAGCACGCGTATCAAGGGTCAGAGTTCTTGATCGTTGATTATGAATGGAGACATTCTTGCGGCAGTTCATGAGCTTTGACCTGTTGATCAGCTTGCGTCGTTATTCTCCTGCTGCAACCTAGGGTCTAGGGACTATCAGCCGACAGCCGAGGGGTTCATGTTGGCATGTGCCTGATCTTGTTTTGCCGATCAGTTTGCTTTGGTCCGTCGGGAGAGGGCATTGGATTCGAAGTGTCGACCTCAGGCGAAATACTTCAACCCACCGACACCGATGATGATTAATCCGATGCAGGCCAGTCGCATGAAGCTGGCCGATTCACCCAAAAAGCTGATGCCGTAGATCGCGAGCATCGCTGCGCCGATGCCACTCCACACCGCATAGGCGGTGCCGATGGGTATCGTGCGCATGGCGAGCGACAACAAGGTCAAACTGGCGATGATAAGGGCGATGCTGATCACCGAGGGCTTGAGCTTGGTGAAACCGTCGCTGTACATCAGGCCGATCGCCCAGGCGCATTCGAGGATACCGGCGATGCCGAGATAGACCCAACCCATTAGCGCGCCTCCATCGGTTGATCGGATGGCAAGAAGGTGCGTTTAATTGGCCTTGTCGAACGCTGCCAGATAATCGACCACCGTGGTGTGGTAGCGGCTCAGACCCTTGTAATCGATCAGCGCTTGCGGCAGCGTCTTCATCACCCGGTGCAGGCGCTTGGCCCATACCGGGTTCGTGACAATGTCTTCCAGGCTCATCAGGTAGGTGCGGATGCTGAACAGCAGGGCATTGCTGCGCGGCATGCGATCGAGCACCTGCAATTCGACCCGCAGATAGACTTTCTCGCCGACGTTCTCCGGGGTGACTGTGGTGCGCTCATGGCCCCAGCGATGATAAGTCTCCGGTGAGGTATCCATGCGCGCATTGATCGTCATGGTCCAGTTCAGGCGACGCACCGGTTTGCCGACCTGGATCGCGGTCAGGTACTTCAGGGCGCGCTCGAAGATGGTCGAATCCTTGGCCATCGGTACCGGGCCGTGCCATTCGGAGAAGCTCATGCCCGCATCGAATGCCAGCGACCAGTCGGCCGGGCAGGTGATGATGCCGGCATCCATGTAGAGATCACCTTCGCGCTGGTCGAGCAGCGTGAAATCGCCCTGCATCTGGCGGCCGATGTACTCCATCGGTTCCAAAGGTAGCGTACCGGTGTTGCCGAAGGTAAAGCTGTCGTCGATATTGAGCAGCTTGTTTTCCCAACGCCAGTTGTCGCCGTTTCGCGTGAGTGTGAAATGTTGCGGATAGTCTTCGGTCAGGGAGACCATCACGCGCTCGACCATGTCCCAACCGGCGAGGTCCATGTGCGGCATCGACAGGCAACGCTCGGGCATCTCTTTGAGTACCAGCGCGCGCTCGTGCATTTCCGACAGGTAGTGCTCATCGATATCGAACAGGTGCTCGTAGGCCGAACCAGGGCCTTCCTTCGGCGTATGCGGTTCGATGTTCACCGAATAGCGATATTCATCTTCCGGGAACGGAAAAGGAAAGCGTTGAATTGCCTCGGGGCTGTTGCTGTAGGTGAAATCGTCGCGAAAGGTTTGGATCGCTTTGGGTGCTAGACGCATCGTGCTTCTTCCTAAATATCTAAGACTAGGCGCGGGCTCTTGCTGCGGGATACGCACGGCATGATCGATTGGCCTGCCGCTTTGTCCTGCGCCGAGAGAAAATTGTCGCGATGTTCGATGTCGCCGCTGACGACCTTGCATTGGCACTGGCCGCAGACGCCGCCGCGGCACAGATTGGGCACCTCGACGCCGGCGGCCTCGAGTGCTTCCAGCAGGCTTTCTTCA
Organism: Thiosocius teredinicola; assembly: GCF_002009425.1. NCBI lineage: Bacteria > Pseudomonadati > Pseudomonadota > Gammaproteobacteria > Chromatiales > Sedimenticolaceae > Thiosocius > Thiosocius teredinicola. The sequence continues at coordinate 3,018,022 of NZ_CP019936.1, read as the reverse complement.
GCGCCGACCGGGATCACTTGCCCGGTTTCGCTGATCTCTGCCTCGAACGGCTCGCCGGGTTTCGGTGCGGCGAAGGTTTCGTAATGGATCGCGCTGTCGGGTATGCCGAGATCGGCAGCGACCTGCTGTACGGTCGACAGCAGCGACTCCGGGCCACAGACATAGAAATGCGTGCCGAGGTTGCGGTTGCTCAGTACCTCGACGGCGTCGCAACGGCTGCCGCCGAGCGAGTCGTAGTCGAAATAGCGACCGCCCAGTCGTTTCGACAGCAGCTCGCGATAGGCACCGGTCTGGCTGCTTCGATACAGGTAGTGCAGCTCGAAGTCGGCGCCGCGACGTTCGAGTTCCGGCAAGTAGGCCATGAACGGTGTGATACCGACGCCGCCAGCAATCAGCACATGTTTCTTGGCCGGCCAGTGCGGTGCGAACAGGTTGGCCGGAGTTGAGATCTTGAGCTCGTCGCCGACGGTGACCTGCTCGTGCATGAACTTCGAGCCGCCGCGCGAGGCGTCCTGCAGGCGTACCGCGATGCGATAGGCGCTGACATCGCGTGGATCGCTGAGCAACGAGTAAGCATTCTTGTAGGTCTTCTCACCACCATCCATCTCGACCACGACATGCGAGCCGGGCGAGAAGGGCAGCAGCTCGCCGTCGACCGGTACCAGACAGAATTCGCGAATGGTCGGCGCGACCTCGTTGATTGCGGTGATCTTGACTTTCAACTGATCGACCTGCATCAGTTCAACTCCTCAGACTCGGGGATATCGTTGGGGTCTTCGGCGTTCACCTGGTAACCGCGGTAGGCACCGAAGCGACGCGAGAAGTGATCGGTGACCGCCAACTGGCGTCCGCAGCCACTGCAGGTGACAGGCGAGTGCGAAACCCCGGATGTGAACGATGAACAATGACAGCAGTACACCTTGCGCGTTCTCGCGGTCGGCGGCAGCAGGTGGATCTGTTCTGCGAGCATGCCGCCATCGGTCAATGCGGTAGAGATGCGCCACAGAAAATTTTCGTCGCCGCTGGCGTAGACCGCGGTCGACAGCGGCAGCGTACTGATCATCGACGGGGTCAAAGCCTCTTCGGGCGTCTGCGATGCCTGCACAGTGATCGACACGCGCTCACCGTTCTCACATTGGTTGTACAGCCGCGATAGGGCATCGCTCATCTCGCCTTGGGCGATGAACAGATGGTGTTTGGCTTGACTACTGAGGTGGTCGACATCTCGATATTCCGGTCGGCTTCTCACCTGGTGTTGCATAGTTGCGGTTCCAACAATTGAATCTGCGTGATGCCTCCTGATGACAGGGGCCCAAAGCGCGGAGTCGACACAGCCGTGAGATGGCGGCTCCGTGCGTTTCATCCTATTTTTTGCGGCGCTTTTCTCAATCCTCTCGAAGTCGTACCCCTTATTGGGGACGCGGCTTTGGGGCCGCCGATGTGCGCCGCGCTGGGGCAACCCAGGTGGTGCACCTGATCGCCAAGGGACAGGGCATGCACCAAAGTTGGGCCTATCTCGGCAGGCAGTCGATGCCTGCTGCTACACCACCGTACTCGTGCATCGCATCGAGCAGTGCGCCCCACAGGTACTCGGCGCTGCCGCTGTCGGCCAGCACATGGAATACGGGCAGATCGCCGAGCGGCTGGTGGATGATGATGCCGTTGATACGCGCAATCGACGACTGCACGATCGCCCCGGGCCCGAACGCCGCGGGTCGCAGATCGACGCCGCACACCTTCGCCATCATCTCGGGAAGATGGCTGCCGGTGATGACAAACCAGGCGTGCGTGTCCTGGCAGTACAAGGGAAAACAGTCGGTGTTGTTGCCGCTGCCCAGTTGCTGCAGCGGTGCAGCCGGTGCCAGCAGGTTGTCGAGCAGCCAGCATTCGGTTTTGCCGAGGCGGGCGACGATCGCACCGGATACGTGCACCTCCGCTTGGTTGGGCTGTGCTGGAAACGGCAGGCCGAGGCCGCCGAGCAGGGCTTGGGCGCCAACACCGCGCATGCCGGTACGATTTAGTGGCGAGAGATCGATCAGCACACCGGCGCCGGTCGGGTCAGGCGCGTCGTTGCCCGCATAGTGGTCGACGATCGCGGCGTTCTCGCCTGCTTGCCAGACGCTGCCGGCGTGCAGGCGGTAGATCGGGCTGCGACGCACAAAGGTATCCGGAGTAGCAGCAGTCACGGTCAGAGCTCCTGGCGTTTGTTGTCGGGATCGAAGAACGGCGTTTTGACGACCTCGGCCATTACCGAGGCGCCACCGTCGACACGAATCGCGATGCGACTGCCCGGTGTGGCGGCATCGGGTGCGGCATAGGCGAGGCCGATGATGGCATCGAGGGTGCGCGAGTACTCGCACGAGGTGACGCTACCGGCCACATCGTTACCGTTGAGCACGAGGTGTCCCTCGAGCGGCTTGGGTGTACCGGCGGGCAACCTGAAGCCGACCAGCTTTCGCGTCAGCGGTTGCGCCATCATGATGTCGACCGAGCGACAGCCGACGAAGAACGGCTTTTTGCGATTGATCGCCCAACCCAGGTCGAGCTCGCCCGGGTGGCTCATGCCGTCGGTGTCCTGGCTGATGATGATGTGTCCTTTTTCAAGACGCAGCAGACGTTGGGTTTCGACGCCGAACGGCCGGATGTCGAACGCGGCACCGGCCGCCATCAAGGCATCCCACAGCGCTTCGCCTTTGCTTGAGGGTACATGGATCTCATAGCCGAGTTCACCGACGAAGCCGACGCGCATCAGGCGAGCGGGTATGCCGGCCACCTCGGCCTCGCGATAGGCGAGATACGGGAAACCATCGGGGCTGATATCGAGATCGGTTACGACCTTGGCGAGCACCTTGCGCGCATCGGGCCCGGCCAGGTTGACCGCGGCGAAAGCTGTCGTGACGTTGTACACGTCGACCCTCAAGCGCCACTGGGCGTTCCACTTGGTCATGTCGCGATAGATGCGGTCGACGCCACTGGTGGTCGCAGTGACATAGAAGTGCTGATCGCTCAGTCGGCACACGACGCCGTCATCGATCACCACACCGTGCTCGTTGGTCACGATGCCGTAGCGCGTCTTACCCAGCGGCTGTTGCAGGAAACCCGCGGTATAGATGCGGTTCATGAACTCGGCCGCATCGACGCCACGGATCTCGATGCCGCCCAAGGTGCTGACATCGATCAGCCCGACCTTGGTACGGACATGGGTCGCTTCCTGCTGAATCAGATTGTCGCGATCCTGTTCGAGCCCGTAAAAAGCCGGGCGCTGCCAGCTGCCGGCCGGGACCATCTTGGCGCCCAGTTCGACATGACGGTGATGCATGGCGGTACGTCGGTAGGGATCGAAGCCGCGCCCGGCGATGTGGGCGAGTTTCTCCGGCGCGAACGGCGGGCGTGCTGTGGTCACGCCGGTCTCGGTCACACTACGCCCGGTGGCATCGGCGACCAGGCGTGCCGTCGGCAGCGCCGAGTGACGCCCTTGAGACGGCCCCATGCCAACGGTCGAGAAGCGTTTGACCAGTTGCACGTCGCGGTAACCGAGGCGGGTCGCGTTGACGATATCGCGCATCTGCAGGTCTTCGTCGAAGTCGACGAACTCTTTGCCCTTCGGGTGGACGAACAGCGGCCAGTGATAGTTCACCTGCACATCGCAATGCACGGGCTCCGGCTTGGAACCGACCTTGCCGAGGTTGAACAGTGCCTGCTGCGCCGCACGCCGACCATCGGCGAGCACGGCATCCAGCGCATGAATGCCGTTGACCGAACCGGCGATATGCAGATGCTCGGGCAGACCGGAAAGGCTGAACGCTGCATTGTCGTCGGCGTAGCTGAGGCTCGCACCAGCCTGGCACAGCAACTGGTAGGCGGGCATGTAGCCGGCGGACATGCACAGTGCATCGCAATCGATCAGCGTGCTGTTGCTACCGACCTGACCCTGACCGGTGATCGCTCGGATATCGACACCGCGGATATGTTTGTTGCCCTTGATCGCCAGTGCCTCGTACGCCGTATGGCCCTGGTAAACCGCTGCAACACCTTTGCGTACCGCGTCGAGCAGTGCCGGATCATCTGGTTGCTTGCGCAGGTCGACCAGCGCCGCGACCTTGATGCCGCGATCGAGCATCTCGAGTGCGGCACGATAGCCGTCGTCATTGCCGGTCAGGATCACGACACGCTGGCCGGGTGCGACCGCATACCATTTCATCAGGCGCATCGCTGCGCTGGTCAGCATCACGCCGGGCAGGTCGTTGTTGTGAAACACGACGTGCTGTTCAAATGCACCCGAGGCAACGATGCATTCCTTCGCGCGCACCTTGAACATGCGCTTGCCCTGGATGATCGGCAGGTAGTTGTCGGCGAACCAGCCGTTGCACACCGCATCGGTCAGTACTTCGATGTTGGCATGCGCTTCTACCTGATCGATCAGTTCCTTGCGCAGCGCATCGGCCTGCTGCCCGTCGACATCGAAGCGGTGATACGAAAGCGCGCCGCCCAACAGCGGCTGTTCCTCGACCAGCAACACGCTGACACCGCCTTTGGCGGCATCGAGCGCGGCCGACAACCCGGCCGGGCCGCTGCCGACCACGACCACATCGTAGAAGCGGTACTGCTTGTCGTAGTACTCGGGTTTGAAGTCGAGATCGAGCTTGCCCAGACCGGCCTTGGCACGGATCAGCTTTTCCCAGCGATCCCAGGCGCCGAACGGCTTGAAGAATGCGCGGTAGTAAAAGCCGACCGGCATGAACCGACCGAACTTGCCGAGAAAGGCATCGCGGTCGTTCTCCAATGTGCCGGCATAGTTCTGACCGGCAGCGGCCATCGCGTTCGCCAGCGGCGTGCGATCGGCCAGCACATTGGGCTCGCCGCCGAGCTGGATCAGGGTGTTTGCATCCTGACCGGCCATCGTTAGCGGGCCGCGCGGTCGGTGGTACTTGAACGATCGCGACATCAGCCATTGGTGGTTCGCAAGAAGGGCACTTGCGATCGAGTCGCCGGCAAAACCGGAGTAGTGCTTACCTTCAAACGTGAAGCTGACCGGCTTGTCGCGATCGATCAGCAGACCAGAAGGCGCAGGCAGGCGAGATGAGGTCATGCCGTTTTCTCCTCGGCATCTTTGCTGAAATCAACACGCTCTTTGTAGATTTCCGACGGATCGTAGGTGCGGATGATTTCGTCGGTCGCGGTATGGCGTTCGGCGATAAACCAGTACCCCGAGGCGACATGCAGCCACCATTCACGAATCACCGTGATCGCGTTGTCGTAGTAGAAGACATATTCGGCCCATTCGCGGTCGCTGCAGCGATTCGGATCAGGCATGTCGCGCACTTCGCCACCATGCACAAACTCGCTGATGTTGCGGGGCCCGTTCATCGGGCAATGCAGAATTTTCATATCGAGTCCTGTAACAACCTCAATGGCTGGCGGCGGTGGCGCCCATTTCGTTGACCTGGCGGAAGGTGTTGAAGCGATCGAGCGCGAAAGGCTTGATCAGCGCCGGTACCTTGCCGCCGCTCGCGACCAGTTCGGCCATCGTCTTGCCGCAGATCGGTGTCGACTTGAAACCCCAGGTGCCCCAGCCGGCATCGAGGTAGTAGTTCTCGACCGGGCTCAATCCCATGATCGGGCTGTAGTCCGAGGTCATGTCGGTAAGACCGGTCCACTGCCGCATCAGGCGGATGTTGGCCATGAACGGGAACAGCTCGACCGCGTTGGCCAGCAGGCTTTCTTTGAGGTCCATCGTCGAGCGGGTGTTGTACAAGGGGTAGGGGTCGGAGCCACCACCGAACACCAGTTCGCCACGGCTGGTCTGTTGTACATAGCAATGCAATGACGGTGAGCTGACCAAGGGATCGAGGAACGGCTTGACCGGCTGGGTGACCATCGCCTGCAGCGGATAGCTGAGGATCGGCAGACGGAATCCCGCCTTGGCCGCCAGCAGCGAGCTATGCCCGGCGACGGCCTGGATCGCACAGCCGCAGCCGACCGTGCCGCGATTGGTCTTGATCGCGGTAACGCGGCCGTTGTCGACGATCACGTCGGTGACCTCGGTGAGCTGGTGCAGCTCGACGCCGCGCTGTGTTGCGCCCTTGGCATAGCCCCAGGCGACCGCATCGTGGCGCGCGGTCGCGCCGTCCATATGCCACAGGCCGGCGAGCACTGGCAGGTGACTGGGGTTCATGTTCAGCGTCGGCACCAGCTCGCGGATCTGCTGCGGATCGATCAGCTCGGTGTTGCCGCCGAAGTGTTTGTTGATCTCGGCACGCTGGCGAAAACCACGCACGGCCGCATCGGTGTGCGCCAGCGTGAGCTGGCCGCGCTTCGAATACATGATGTTGAAATCGAATTCGTTCGACAGGCCTTCGAACAACTTCACCGACGCGGCGTAGAACTTGACGCCTTCGGGCGTCAGGTAGTTCGAGCGGATCACCGCGGTGTTACGCGCGGTGTTGCCGCCACCGAGATAGCCTTTCTCCAGGATCGCCACATTGGTGATGCCATGGTACTTGGCCAGGTAGTACGCGGTCGCCACGCCGTGACCACCGCCACCGATGATGACAACATCGTAGTGCGACTTCAGTTCGGTCGGCGGCGGCAGGTCCGCATCCTTCTCGAACGGGTAGTCTTTCTTCAGGCCGTATTTCAACAAGGCGAAAGGCATGATCCTTTCTTCTCCCTCTGCGTAGTCTCTGACGGATTCGTTGTGAGCATGTGCAGTTGGTCAGACCTGCAGCGACTTGCGCGCAGCGGTGAGCGTGTTCTGCATCAGGCACGCAATGGTCATCGGGCCGACCCCGCCGGGCACCGGGCTGATCGCCGATGCGATCGGTTCGACCGCGGCGAAGTCCACATCACCGACCAGGCGGCGCTTGCCGTCTGCTTCGATGGCGTTGATGCCGACATCGATCACGACCGCGCCCGGTTTGATCCATTCAGCACCGATGAACTCGGGGCGACCGATGGCTGCAACCACAATGTCGGCCTGCTTGCACAGCTGTTGGATATCGCGGGTGCGCGAGTGCACGACCGTGACCGTGCAGTTGGCCTGCAGCAGCAGCGCGGCCATCGGTTTGCCGACGATGTTTGATCGGCCGATCACCACGGCATGTTTTCCGCTCAGGTCAGGTACGGCCTCTTTCAGCATGATCATGCAGCCGAGCGGGGTGCACGGCACTAAGGCGTTCTCGCCGCTGGCCAAGGCGCCGACATTCAAAGGATGAAAACCGTCGACATCCTTGGCCGGATCGATTGCATTGATCACATGGCCTTCGTCGAGGTGCTTGGGCAGCGGCAGTTGCACCAGGATGCCATGCACCTTCGGATCGGCGTTGAGCTTATCGATCAGGGCATTCAGCACCGTCTGGCTGGTGTCGGCCGGCAAGCGATGCTCGAACGAGGCCATGCCGACCTCGGCTGCGCGCTTGATCTTGTTGCGTACATACACCTGGCTGGCCGGATCATCGCCAACCAGCACCACGGCCAGGCCCGGCCTTACATCGTGTTGGTGATGCAGTTCGGCGACACCCGCTTTCACCTCGTCGATGACCTTCTGCGAGATGTCTTTGCCGCTGATCAGGGTTGCCATGCTACCGCTCCTACTTGAAGACGATGGTCTTGTTGCCGGTCAGGAACACGCGATGCTCGACATGCGACTTGACCGCCTTGGCGAGTGCGACGGTTTCGGTATCGCGGCCGACCGCGACCAGGTCATCCGGGCCATAGGTGTGATCGACGCGCTGCACGGCCTGCTCGATGATCGGGCCTTCGTCCAGATCGGAGGTGACATAGTGCGCGGTCGCACCGATCAGTTTCACGCCGCGTTCGTGGGCCTGGTGATAGGGGCGGGCGCCTTTGAAGCCGGGCAGGAAGGAGTGGTGGATGTTGATCGCACGACCGCTGAGCGACTTGCACAGATCGTCGGACAGGATCTGCATGTAGCGGGCGAGTACCACCAGCTCGGTTTCTGTCTCTTCGACGATGTCGAGTAGCGCCTTTTCCTGCTGCGGTTTGTTGTCCTTGTTCACCGGCAGGTGCACGAAGCGGATGCCCTCGCGCTCGGCCATGGGGCGCAGATCCTTGTGGTTCGACACGATCGCGGTGATCTCGATATTGAGTTCACCTTTGTGCAGGCGATACAGCAGGTTCGACAGGCAATGATCGAACTTGCTGACCATGATCAGCGTGCGCGTCGGTGCGTCGGCCGGTAGCAACTGCCACTGCATCGCGAACTGTTCTGCGATGGTGCCGAACTCGGTCTGCAGGTCGCTCAACATGTATGAGCCTTCTTCGACGTGAAAGCGACAGCGGGTGAAGAACGTCTGGCTCTCGTCGTCATCGTACTGGCTCATCTCGCTGATGAAGCAGCCGCGCTCAGCCAGAAATACCGTGATGGCTGCAACGATGCCGCGACGCGCGGGGCAGCTCACTTTTAGGATGTATTCTTGGTTCGCTTTCTGTGTACTCATTTCACCAATCTCAAAAAACAGTCATGCAGCATGAACAGGGTGTTTGGGGTGCACGAGGCTACGCGAGGCATACATACCTCGCGTCGATAAGGGCCTCGTTGCGCCCATCGTCAGTCGGTTTCGCTTAGAAGTTGTGCCCCGGAATCCAGTCAGTTCCCGCCAGCGGCACGCGTGCCATCGCGGCTGATTCGATCGTCAACGCCACCAGGTCTTCCGGTTCGAGGTTGCGCAGATCGTTCTTGCCGCAGGCGCGTGCCAGGGTTTGTGCTTCGAGGGTCAACACGTTCAGGTAGTTGGCCAGCTTGCGTCCGGCGACCACCGGATCGAGGCGCTTCATCAGATCCGGGTCCTGGGTCGAGATACCGGCCGGATCTTTGCCTTCGTGATAGTCGTCGTAAAAGCCGGCGGCTGAGCCGATCTTCTTGAACTCCTCGTCGTACATCGGGTGGTTACAGCCGAGCGCGATCAACGCCGCGGTACCGATGGCCACGGCATCGGCACCCAGCGCCATGCACTTGGCGACATCCGCACCGTTACGGATACCGCCGGACACGATCAGTTGCACCTCGCGATGCATGTCCATCTCCTGCAGCGCCTGCACGGCCTGAGGAATGGCGGCCAGGGTAGGGATGCCGACGTGCTCGATGAACACATCCTGCGTCGCCGCCGTGCCGCCCTGCATGCCATCGACCACGATCACGTCCGCACCGGCCTTGACCGCGAGCTTGACGTCGTAATAGGTGCGGGTCGCACCGACCTTGATATAGATCGGCACCTGCCAGTCGGTGATCTCGCGCAGTTCCTGAATCTTGATCGTCAGGTCGTCTGGGCCGGTCCAGTCGGGATGACGGCAGGCCGAGCGCTGGTCGACGCCCATCGGCAGGGTGCGCATCTTGGCGACGCGATCGGTGATCTTCTGCCCCAGCAACATGCCGCCGCCACCCGGCTTTGCTCCCTGGCCGAGCACGACCTCGATCGCGTCGGCCTTGCGCAGGTCGTCCGGGTTCATGCCGTAACGCGACGGCAGATACTGGTACACCAGTTTCTTCGACTGGCCGCGTTCTTCCGGCGTCATACCGCCGTCACCGGTGGTGGTCGAGGTGCCCATGATTGATGCACCACGGCCAAGGGCTTCTTTGGCATTCGCCGACAGGGCGCCGAAGCTCATACCGGCGATCGTGACCGGGATGTCCAGCTCGAGCGGCTTTTTGGCGTAGCGCGTACCCAGCGTCACCGAGGTGTTGCAGCGCTCGCGATAGCCCTCGAGCGGATAGCGCGACATGCTCGCGCCGAGGAACAGCAGGTCGTCGAAATGTGGCAGCTTGCGCTTGGCGCCGAAGCCGCGGATGTCGTAGATGCCGGTCTCTGCCGCGCGCCGGATCTCGTGCATGGTCAGGCGGTCGAAGGTCGCCGATTCGCGCAGGCCGTCTTTTACCTTGATATCGTCACTCATTGTTTCGTCCTCTGCTGTGGCGATCAGTACGCGGAAGCGTTGTCGACCTTAAAGTTGTAGAGCTGGCGCGCCGAGCCGTAGCGCTTGAACTTGGACGGGTCTTCGTCGACACCGGCGCGGTTCAACAAGGCGGTCAGTTCTTCGATGTGTTCATCGCGCATTTCCTTTTCGATGCAGTCAGCGCCGAGCGATTTGACGTCGCCCTTCACGTAGATGTGCACCTCGTACAAGGAGTCGCCGAGCGCATCGCCGGCATCACCGCACACGACCAGCGAGCCGGCCTGGCCCATGAAACAGCTCATGTGGCCGACATTGCCTTTTACGACGATGTCGATACCTTTCATCGAGATACCGCAACGCGCACCGGCATTGCCTTCGATCACCAGCAGGCCGCCATGCGCGGTCGCGCCGGCAGCCTGGGAGGCATCGCCTTTGACGCGCACGGTACCCGACATCATGTTCTCGGCCACACCCTGGCCGGCATTGCCGAACACGGTGATGTGCGCGTGCTTGTTCATGCCCGCGCAGAAGTAGCCGGCGTGCCCCTTGATGTCGACGGAGAGGCTCTGGTCGATACCGCAGGCGATGTTGTGCGCGCCTTTCGGTTCGAGCACTTCCCACTCGCGCTCGGTGCATTCGGCGGCCTGGTCGTGCAGCAACTGGTTGAGCTCACGTACGCTCTGTTCTTGTAGGTTGATCGTTTTCATCGTTGTATTCCTGTCTCCGCCGCTTACTGTTCCCGTTCCCACACGTAGAGGGTGGCCGGTTCCGGTTCCCAGACCTTGGCGTTCTCGATGCCGGGCAGGGTGGTCAGCGCCTGGTATTCCGAGGCCATGGCGACATAGTCGTCGGTCTCGGCGAGCACGGCCGGCTTGCAGGCGATCGGGTCGCGCAGTACGGCGAAGCCGTTACGGGTGCCGATGGCGAAGGTGTAAAAGCCGTCGAGTTCCTTGAGTGCATGCTCGAGGGCTTCGGCCAGGGTATCGCCCTGCTGCAGACGCCAGGTCAGATAGCCGGCGGCGACCTCCGAGTCGTTCTCGGTTTCGAACACCACACCTTGGCGCTTCAAACGGTCGCGCAGGCGGTTGTGGTTCGACAGCGAGCCGTTGTGCACCAGGCACAAGTCTTGTCCGGTCGAGAACGGGTGGCTGCCCGCCATCGTCACGGCCGATTCGGTCGCCATACGCGTGTGGCCGATGATGTGGCTGCCTTTCATCGCCGGCAGGTTGAAGGTCTCGGCTATCTGTTCCGGCAGACCGACCTCTTTGAGGATCTCGATTGATTGACCGGCGCTGAGGATCTGCACATCGGGCGCATGGGTCGCGATGTAGTCACCGGCCGCAGCGGCATCGCTGCCGATCTTAAACACAGCGACCTTGCTGTTGCTGAACCAGTTGACGCTGGTCGACAAAGCCTTTTCCAGGCCGCCGGCGAGGGCGCTCCAATCGTAGTTTGTGTCGGGGTGACGCAGCGTCAGCTTGATCTGATCGTCGCCAACCTCATCACCGTAGATGGCGAAGCCTGCGCTGTCGGGGCCGCGATCGGTCATTGCGATCAGCATCGGGGTGAAGAGCTTGCCCAATTCGCTCTCCAATGCCTTGTTCTTCAAATAGAGGCCAACTATTCCGCACATAAAATCCTCGTCATTGCTTCCGTTAGTGCCAACTGCCGATCAGAAAAACTCGCCGTAGCGTTGCAGTTCCCAATCCGAGACATGGCGGCTGTAATCGATCCACTCGGCACGCTTTACCTTGAGGAACTCGTCAACGATCTCGGCGCCCATCTGCTCGCGCAGCACGCTGTCGGCGGCCAGCGCATCGAGTGCTTCGTTGAGGTTCTGCGGCAGGATGTCGATGCCTTTCGCGTTGCGATCTGCCGCGCTGAGCGAGTACAGGTTGATATTCTGCGGTTCACCCGGATCGAGTTCGCGTTCGATGCCATCGAGGCCGGCAGCGATCAATGCGGCGTGCACCAGGTAGGGGTTGCAACCGGAATCGGGCAGGCGGAATTCGAGGCGGCCGTAAGGCACGCGCACCATTGCCGAGCGGTTGTTGTCGCCGTAGGCGATATAGGCCGGTGCCCAGGTCGAGCCGGAGGCCGAACCACCGACGACCAGGCGCTTGTACGAGTTCACCGTTGAAGCAGCGAAGGCGCACAGGGCTTTGGCGTGATGCAACAGGCCGGCGGCGAAGTGATAGGCGATCTTTGACAGCCCCATGCCGTACTTGTCGCTGTCGTCGTTGAACAGATTCTTGCCGCTCTCGTCGGCAATCGACAAGTGGAAATGCATGCCGTTGCCGGTACGGTTGGATGCCGGCTTGGGCATGAACGAACACACCATGCCGAGTTCGTTGGCGATCTCGCCAGCCGCCATGCGCACGAAGGTGAAGCGGTCGGCCGATTCGAGCGCATCGCCATAGGTGTAGTTGATCTCGAACTGGCCGTTGGCGTCTTCGTGGTCGATCTGATAGACGTCGAAGCCGACGGTCTGCAAGCTGTCGACCAGCTTCTCGAGAAAGGCGCGTGCACGCGACAAACCTTTATAGTCGTAGCACGGCTTGTCGAGCTGGTCGGAATCGTCGACCGGTGCAAGCGAGCCGTCGGCCGCGCGTTTGAACAGTGAGAATTCGGGTTCGAGGCCGGTGTTGAGTGTCCAGCCCTTGTCACTCAACCGTTGGATCTGACGCTTGAGAACCACGCGGCTGTCGTAGGGATAGGGCTCGCCGTTGACGTAGCCGTCACAGGCGATGCGCGCATAACCGGGTTGCCAGGGTACGACCGACAGGGTGTCGAGATCGCCGCGCGCCATGAAGTCGGGACCGTGCGGTTCCATGCCCAGACCCCACACAGCAAAACCGGCGAAACCGGCACCACTTTCGACGACGTCCATCAGACAATGCGCCGGCACCGATTTGGTCTTTGCCACACCGTGGATGTCGACGAACTGGGCGAGAATGAACTTGATGTCGTTCTCGCGAATGAATTGATCGATATCTAAGGACATCTGCGTACTCCGTTTAATAATCAGCCACGACGCGGTGAGGTCGGGGAGCTGCGGTTTCTCACTGGTAAACAAAATCTCTTGCAGTGAAAAAGCAGATGTTGTGCCAAGAAATTCCTCGTAAGAAAAAAATATTCCTAATTCGATAAGTCTTTGATTTATTTGTGCTAGTAAACTTATTTTCTTTGTGAGAATATTAGGCCGCAGTGATTCTTTGCTACCCGAACGACCGAAAGTGGCACAGCAACAGTGCGTTACGCACCGAAACGGAGCGATTTGAATGGCAGATCCGCAGGACAAACGGTTCGATCTCGATCAGTACATCGGCATGAAAGTGAAGCGTGCCCGCCTCGATGAAGGCCTGAAACTGGTCGATGTAGCGCGTATCTCGGGTATCAGTCAGGGCATGGTGAGCAAGATCGAGAATGCCCAGGTTTCGACCAGCCTGGAAACTTTGAGCCGCCTGTGCGACGCGATCGGGCTACCGATCTCGAAGCTGTTTGCCGACTTCGATCGCCCCGATGGCGGTGCGCAGTTCACCAAGGCCGGGCAGGGATTGGAGGTGGTTCGCCGCGGCACCGAGAAGGGTCATACCTACCATCTGTTGAACTACAAGCGCGGCGGTACCACCACGTTCGAGCCGTTCATGGTGACGATGGACGACCTCTCCGAGGTGTTTCCGACCTTCTCTCACCCGGGCGAAGAGTTCATCTACGTGGTGTCGGGCTCTATCGTTTATCGCCACGGCAACCACCTTTATGAGATGGAGGCGGGCGACAGCCTGACCTTCGACGCGGAGATTCCGCATGGGCCCGAGCGCTTGCTCGAGGTGCCGATCCAGCTGTTGTCGGTCATCAACTACGCCAAGCAGCAGTAGTGTGATCGACATGCGGCGATGGACTCTGAAATCGCCGTGAGCATTCGGTGTCGACGGCAGCCAAGGCCAATAGCGCGCTGATCGACCGCGGTTTTGTCTTGTTGGGGTCCAGCAATGCCTGAACGATCGGTTTGTTCGATATGAACGCGATCCCGTAGACGTTATCGAGGCGTTCTAAGATGAAGACGCATGTTGCGCGTTGCGCAAGGTGCGCTGTGCTGTAAGGATGGAGTGAACTGCCTGTTCGGTATCCGGAAACGGTCAATGAAAGCACTGCAATCCTGTTGGTCGCGTTCGCTGCCCCTTTCTGCAGTCGTGGCGCAGCACATCAAACAGGGCCACGATCATCGACTCCCGTCATTTAGCTCGTAGACGTAGGGTGAGGCATGCGACAGAGCCTATCCCAGGCGACAAGATGGGAAAGCACAAAGAACGCCGAGATGGTGCTTCCAGTCACCAGGGCAAGCCTTCCGTGGAATTGAGGCCGAATCTGTCGTTTCGTCAGTACTCGAAAAAAGGTCCCCAATCGGAGACTTCTTTTTTAGTCTTCATAGGGTTTGAGGTAGTCGACTTCCTCGTAGCCGAGCGCTGCGGAAAAGGAACTTCCTTCTTCCAAAAATTACTACACGTCTGCAGGAAGGCGAATTAACGGCCTAAAGACATGTCGGCAAATTTTACAGTTCCTTGCATCCTCATTCGAGAACGCGTGAGAGCCGGCGAAACCAAATGGATTTCGTGACGTTGCCACCGTGTAAATATCAGAATTATAAAGTTATTTTAAGTCTTCTGCCGAAAGACTGGCAAACGGTATAGTAATTGCTTATAAGCGATTGGCGCACGTGATTACCCTCTTATGGGGTGCAGATTCGCCGAGAAATTTATTTGGTTGTAAAGCACTGGAAGGGCTCAACCAGTCAGAACTCTATGATAAGAAGAGGACAAATGTGATGAAAGGATATTCCAAGCTCGTTACGGCGGCAGCCTTTTTTGCGCTTGCAACGTCGGCTAACGCGACCATCTTGACTGTATTCGATGGGATTGCTGGGGGTACGGCTTCGTTCGATTCGGCGGTTACTTCTGCTGGCGGCACCGTCGTAACTGACGTTTGGTCGTCCAGCTTCTCCGGTTCTACCTCTGTTGACTTTGGTGACTACGTTGTTACCCGAAACAACGGTGGCGCCGTCAATTCGACGACCTATGGCGACATGTCCGGTAGCGTTATTAATATCAGCCCGGATGGCGCGTTCGGCGCACCAAATGGTACTGCTGCATCGGGCATCACCTTCACGTTTGACTCGCCGATCAACTCGTTCGGTTTTGAGGTTGGTGACTGGGCAACCTGCTGCTTCAACCCGGTAACCGAACTGTTTATCTCGTTTGATGGCGGCGCACCAATTATGGTGGCATCTGCAACCATGGAAGCCGATGGTCTGTTCCCGTCGCAAGACGACCCAAGCAGCGATGTCTTCGAGATCTTCGTAGCCGCATTCGACGATACCGGTGACTTCACCGAGATTCAGTTCTGGGGCAACGGCTCGGGTGAGTTTCTGTATGCAGGGGGCCAGGTGAAATACGCCCTGCTCGACCAAGGAAGTCTCCCGGGTGGCAACGATGTTCCGGTACCTGCACCCCTGGCACTGATGGCTCTTGGCTTGCTCGGTGTTGCTGTACGTGCTCGCCGCGCGTAAGGGATCTCAACAATCCTGCAAAAAAAACGGCCTTAGGGCCGTTTTTTTGTGTCGATCGAAGAGAGGCTGATTGAGCAACAGCAACAAGGGGTGAGTTATCGCTTGCTGGCGGTGAAGAAGCGCTCGGCAGGTAGACACCATACGTGCAAACACTTTGCGTGCGCAATATCGGCGCGATTAACGTGGCGGTGCGAATCTGTGCGACGTTGTTCTAGAACGTTGCCTTTTCCATCATCTTGGCCAGGCAACAGGGGGGTAGCGCTGGCCCTTGGTCAGCATGAGGCTGACGATATCGGAGAAGATGGTGCTAGCCACGTAGCCGACACCGGCGCAGAAGTAAGCCGTCATGAACATGCGCAAGAACAGCTTGCTGGGTGCTCGGCCTTCCAGCGTCTTCCCGTCGATGGTCATGTGGTTGCCCTTTTCGGTCGCGATAACCAGAACCTGGCTGAAACCCAGCGCGCGTGGAGCCTCGCAAACAAATGCGATATCAGCCGTCTGCAGCGCGCTGCCGCCGCTAGGGTTCGGCGGGGAACCAATCTGCCTTTTGGACGAAGGTCAAGAGACGATGATTTCTCCGGCTTTCATCGGGCCAACCACTTGTCATCGTGCGACGGTATGATGCGCCAGCTGCCGAACTAGCGCAGCCGCTGCGCCACCGAAGTCATTGGCCGTTCAGTTGGATTGGCAGAATAGGATCTGGATTCTAGATCAACGGTAGCGAGCTGGAGGCGGCGGCCCATTCGCAACTGTGATTACAACCGAAAATGCGGCGCGTGCATCTCTATATAACGATCGGCGATTGTCAGCACGGCCAAAGCGCCGCAGGCCATCGCCCTGCATGGCCGGCGTTTCGTTGCCGGTTTCGTCGATCTGGACTTGTGGGGCTGCATGAACCGGGAATAAGCAATACAGTGCAGCGTCAGTGCACCCCAATGAGCCAGTGCCCGCGGTCGTGAACACCACGCGGCGCATTGCACATCTCGATATGGATGCATTCTTCGCATCGGTCGAGTTGTTGCGTTATCCGGAACTGCGCGGACAGCCGGTCGTGGTCGGTGGTCGCAGCGCCCCGGCACCCGAGGTTGATCAGCAGGGCAATCGCATTTACGCGCGGCTGCGCGATTACCGCGGCCGCGGTGTTGTGACCACCTCGACCTATGAGGCGCGGGCTTTTGGTGTGTTCTCTGCCATGCCGATGATGAAGGCCGCCAGGCTGGCACCGGAGGCGTTCTTGCTACCGGCCAATTTCGATGCGTATCGCGACTATTCACGCCGCTTCAAGGCAGCGGTAGCCGGCATCACTGACCATATCGAAGACCGCGGGATCGATGAGATCTATATAGACCTGACTGACCTGCCGCAGTCCAGCGAAGAACTCGGTCAACAGCTCAAACAGGTGGTCAGAGAGGCTACCGGACTGACCTGCTCGATAGCGATTTCGCCGAACAAGCTGCTATCCAAGATCGGTTCGGAACTGGACAAGCCAGATGGATTGACCCTGCTCGATTGGGATGACGTACCGCGTCGAATCTGGCCGCTGCCGGTAGGCAAGGTGAACGGTATCGGCCCGAAGGCAAATGCCCGTTTGACCGACATGGCGATACACACGATAGGCGATCTGGCAGCCGCCGATCCGTCGCGCTTGCGTCAGGAATTCTCAGCCAGTTACAGCGACTGGCTGACCAGGGTTGCACAGGGAATCGACGACAACCCGGTCGTGCGCCATGCAGATCCAAAATCAATCAGCCGAGAAACAACCTTCTCGAGAGACTTGCACGCACGTCACGATCGCGATGAACTCTCGGCGCTTTTTACTCGCCTGTGCGAACAAGTAGCCGAGCAGTTACAACGCAAGGGGTTTGTGAGCCGGACCATCGGTATCAAGTTACGTTACCAGGACTTTCGCACCGTCACCCGCGACATCACTCTGGAAGAGCCGACGGGCGATGCCGCTGAAATCCGCCGCGCCGCAGGCGAGTGCCTGAAGCGTGTGTCGCTGGATCAGAAACTTCGACTGCTCGGTGTGCGTTGTAGCGCCCTTGTATCAACACAGGAGCTGAGCAGCGATCAGGTTCACCAATGGAGCCTGCCTCTGGAGTCGGACCAGCATAGAGACCGCTGATGCTGCTGCGACTGGTTGGTCGACGCTAAAGATGTCCATCACAACGGTATCGAATCTTTCGAATCCTGTGAGAATTCACGGGAAAGAACTTCTGCTCTCGGGATGCGTTAAAGCCGTTTGCAAACGACAGCAGCGGATGATGCCCTGAATCAGTGCGCCGCCTGCCGCAGTCGCCCGTTGGAGGGGCGTATGCGTTGCCCTTGCGACCGACGACACGCGGCCACAACGCCGTCGCCTGAATGACGGTTTCCCGCTGGAGCGGGAGCGAAACCGTTAAGTCGACTGATTCAGAGAGGCTAGTCTCAGCAGGCGGAAGCCAATGGCGCGGCTTGCAATGTTCGGCATACCTCGGAACGATTTGTGCAGCGATTCGGCGGGGCTTTTTATCTCGGTTGATAGGCCGTGAAGCGGATCCGGCTCACCCAAAACGCAAGACTTGGCGGTTCATCATTCATGCAAGCGACAGACAAAAGGTATCAGTTCAGCAACGTCGTCGGTGATCGCACTTTCCAGTTTCGCGATCTTGCCGACCTCATGGCGAAAGCCACGCCGGCGCGGTCCGGTGATCGTCTGGCCGAGGTCGCTGCGGAGAATGCGGAGGAGCGCGTCGTCGCTCAGATGACGTTGGCAGATCTGCCACTTTCGCAGTTTTTGAACGATGTCGTCGTGCCTTATGAAGACGATGAAGTCACCCGGCTGATTATCGACGAACACGACCGAAATGCTTTCGCTCCGATCGCGCATCTGACGGTCGGCGGTTTCCGCGAATGGCTGCTGAGCGATTTAGCGACGTCAGAATTGCTTGCTGCCCTGCGTCCCGGCATCACCCCCGAGATGGCGGCCGCTGTTTCAAAGATCATGCGCAACCAGGACCTGATTCTGGTAGCGCGCAAGTGCCAGGTCACGACCGCGTTCCGCGACACCATCGGTCTGCTCGGTCATTTGTCGACCCGGCTGCAGCCCAATCATCCGACCGACGACCTGACCGGTATTGCGGCCAGTATTCTCGACGGCTTGCTTTACGCCAACGGCGATGCGGTGATCGGTATCAACCCGGCGACCGACAACGTCGCGCAGGCCTGCCGCTTGATTGGCATGATGGCCGATGTAATCGAGCATTATCAGATACCGACACAGAGTTGCGTGCTGACACATGTGACCAACTCGATCGAAGCGATCGAAAAAGGCGCGCCGGTCGATTTGGTGTTTCAATCCATCGGCGGCACCCAGGCGACCAACGAGAGTTTCGGGTTCAACCTAACGACGCTGGCCGAGGCACGGGATGCAGCGCTGTCACTCGGTAGGGGTACCGTCGGCAACAACGTGATGTATTTCGAGACTGGGCAGGGCAGTGCGCTATCCGCCGACGCACATCACGGCGTCGACCAGCAGACCTGCGAGGCACGCGCCTATGCCGTCGCGCGAAAGTTCGATCCCTTGCTAGTCAATACCGTGGTCGGATTCATCGGGCCTGAGTATCTGTACGACGGTAAGGAGATTACCCGCGCCGGCCTCGAGGACCATTTCTGCGGCAAGCTGCTCGGTCTGCCGATGGGCTGCGACGTGTGCTACACGAATCACGCCGAGGCCGATCAGAACGACATGGACAACCTGCTGACGCTGCTGTGTGTCGCCGGTTGTACCTACATCATGGGCATTCCCGGCTCGGACGACATCATGTTGAACTATCAGACCACCTCGTTTCACGATGCGCTGTATGCGCGTCAGGTGTTGGGATTGAAGCCGGCACCGGAGTTCGATGCCTGGCTGAAGAAGATGGAAATCTTCCGCGAAAGTGAGCGTTTCCGCCTCAACGCGCAGTTGCCCAGAGCGTTCAGTGGCTCGGTACAACGCTTGTTGGGGAACGGAAATTGAGCGGTAAGGACGACACCAAACTCAACGACGAGCCGATCGTCGTCGAGAATCCCTGGGAGCGGCTGCGTCAGTTCACCGATGCCCGCATCGGCCTGGGTCGCGCGGGTATCAGCGTGCCGACCAGTCACTCTCTGGCTTTTCAACTTGCCCATGCACAGGCGCAGGATGCTGTGCATACACCACTGGATTTCAATGCGCTGCTTGCGGCACTGAATGAACGGGAATGGAATCGCTTTGGCGCGCCGTTGCACTTGAAGAGCCGCGCCGTTGATCGCGCAACTTATCTGCAGCGCCCTGACTATGGGCGGCGCCTGGACGATGAATCAGTCTCACGCTTGGCAGGCAAACAGCCACCATCGCAGCTTCGCCACGACCTGGCCATTGTTATCGCCGACGGGCTTTCTGCTTTCGCGATCGCCGAGCACGCGGTCGCTTTCCTGGATGCGTTGGTCCCGCTGTTAGCGAATGACAGCGATGCCCCGTGGCGCCTCGCACCGATCACGTGCGTGGAACAGGGGAGGGTCGCGGTCGGCGATCATGTCGGGGAACTACTCGACGCTCGTTGTGTGCTGGTGATGATCGGAGAACGCCCTGGCCTCAGCTCTCCGGACAGTATGGGGCTGTACCTGACCTGGAACCCGAAGGTGGGCTGCAAAGACGCCAACCGCAACTGCATCTCGAATATTCGACCTGCCGGATTGAAGCTGTCCGAAGCCGCCAGCCGCGCAGCATACTTGTTGCGCGAAGCGCGCACCCGGCAGCTGTCTGGAGTGCAACTGAAAGATCGCTCTGATGACAGCGCCTTGGCGCAGACGAATAACAGCAACTTTCTCATCGAATGAGCACAGATACGGCCGTTCATTCCAATAGCTGAGTGCTGTGATTGCGACAGGCGGCCTGAGTTGCCAAATGGACTCGGCCGCCTGTTCCTGGATCTATGCCGGGAGTTCGCAACCTGCGTCTGCCGGCGTTCGAGGTCAGATTTTCCCTTCCAATCCCATCTGAAAATACTTGTGCGTGATCTTGTCCTGGTTCTCCAGTAGCCAGTCGATACTCGGCTCGTGATGCATCGCTTTGCGGATGGCCTCGGCGGTCGCCTTGCGGTGGATGTCGAACAAGATCTGATGATCGAGATCGTCCTGTTCGGCAACCATGGGATTGAGCCAGACTGACACGATGATGCCGAGGTCGTTGGCTTTGTCTTTCGGGATATCGCCGCAACGCACGGCGTCGAGTACGCCGTTGGCGATGGCGCCCTGAACGGTGCCCATCAGGATGTTGGTATAGCGGCTGTTGTTCACGGTCACCTTGCTGACCATCAGCGTCGCCGGGCGCACCATGATGTCGGTGTTCATGATCGCGAGCACACGCGAATGGCCTTTGACCTGATCGCCCAGCAGGTTGGCGAAGGCCGTACCGAAAGGGCCGTCCAGTTCACCGATGATCACCTCCGGCTCAGCGGCGGTGCCGGGCGGTCCGCCGGCGACCAAGGCTTCTCCGGTGCGCATAATAATTTTTTCGCTCATTCGTTAAACCTCAACGTTGTTCAAAGAGTTGTTGGAAATGGATGTGCATGGATCTGCACATTGCGTTCGTTAGTAGGGATTCGCTCATTGTCGCCACCGTTCAGAAGTGGGCGGTGTGTGTTGTTGGTTCGCAACCAAGACGGCTTGCTGAATTCTATCCATGATCTGTCGGTGATTTGGACACCGTAGCAGCAAGTGGTATGCCACTCGGCTAGGGCTCGGTCGTCTCCAGCGATGAAGCGACAGTGTCGCCTGCGGGTAGGGCACACGGACGGTTCGTACGCTTTTAGCTTTGTCCGTGTGTGTCACACATGGTGCAGAGCGTGCGCCTGTGCGTCATGCGCCGGTCGCATCGCCGATAGCCGGCGCCAACCCGCCTGTCAGCTCAATCGATCAAATAAGTGTTGACTTTACACTAAGTGTTGCCTAGGATTGCTGTTAACGGCGGGGTTCGCCGTACCGATCCAAGGGATAGACCCAAGGACACCACATCAACTTGAGGGATTCTCAGGTGGCCAAGCAATACGATTTCGCGGTCTACATCGGCCGTTTTCAACCCATCCACAACGGGCATCTCGCCTGCATTCGGCAAGCGCTCAGTAGCGCCCGACGGGTCATCGTCGTGGTCGGTTCGATCGGACGCGCGCGTGACATCCGCCATGCCTGGACGTTCAGCGAACGCGAGTCGATGATCCGCGCCAGTCTTTCCGAGGCTGATCTCGAGCGCATCCAGATCGTCGGTGTGCGCGACTTCATCTACAGCGAAGAGCGCTGGCTGGAGCACGTTCAAGAGACCGTCGATAAGGTGATCTACACCGATCAGTGGGAGAAGGACTTTTCGCTCGAATCGCCGTCTGTCTGCATGGTCGGTCACAAGCGCGATCACACGTCGGATTACATCGATGCCTTCCCGCAGTGGGACAAGATCGCGGTCGACGAACTGTTTGACCAGGGTGGCAGCCAGATCAGTGCAACCGGGGTGCGCGAGGCGTACTACAAAGCGATCGCTCAGTTGGCTGTAAACGGCGACCAGGCCAACGGTGACGAAGTCATCGAGCAGCTCAGCGAGCTGCCGGTGCCGGCCTCGGTCACCCAGTGGATGGCTTCGTTCGCCACGAGTGTCAATCCACTCGATGCGAGGCGGCTGAGCGAGGAATGGTTGTTCGTGCAGAAGTACAAGTCGCAATACGACGGCTTGAAGTATCCGGTGATCCAGCAGACGGTCGATGCGGTGGTGGTCGTTTCAGGTCACATCCTGTTGGTGCGCCGCGGTGCGATGCCGGGCAAGGGCATGTGGGCGCTCCCGGGCGGCTTCATCGAAGAGAACGAGCGCTCGATCGATGCCATGGTGCGCGAGTTGCGCGAAGAGACGCGGTTGAAACTGCCGGAAAAGGTGATTCGCGGTTCGGTGAAAGCGCAGGAGCGTTACGACGAGCCGATGCGCTCGACACGTGGTCGCACCATCACCGAGGCGTTTTTGGTGCGATTGCCTGCGCAGAGCCTGCCCGAAGTGCGCGGCGGCTCGGATGCCAACAAGGCAAAGTGGTTCACGCTCGCCGAGTTCGAGCGCATGGAAGACCGGCTGTTCGAAGACCACTTTCACATCGTTCAAGACTTGTTGGGCCGCGCCAAGCGGTCCTGAGTTCGCGGCAGGTTCGCCTGCCTTCAACAGCCGGGGATTCCGGCTTGACTGAGAGGGATAGACCCATGATCAGCAATAGCAGTGTTTACGATCTGATTCGCTTCAATTTCGCCCTGAATACCGATTCGTACAAAGAATCGCACTGGCTGCAGTACCCGCCGGGCACCGAACAGGTCGAGGGCTACATCGAGTCGCGCGGTGGGCTGTACGACCGCACGGTGTTCTTCGGCCTGCAGATGTTTGTACAGCAGTACCTGGCGGCACCGATGAGCAACGAGGCGATCGACTACGCCAAGGCGTTCTACGCCAAGCACATGCCGAACTCGCCGTTCGACAGCGACGGTTGGGACATCATCAAGCGCGAGTACGGTGGTCGTCTGCCGATCGAAATCAAGGCGGTGCCGGAGGGTGAGGTGGTGCCAACCGGCAATGTGCTGGCGACCGTGGCATCGACGGATTCGCGCCTGCACTGGTTGGGGCAGTTTGCCGAGACGGCAATACTGCGCGCCATCTGGTACCCGACCACGGTCGCCACGCAGAGCTGGTTCATCAAGGCGTCGATCCGTTCGTTCATGGAAAAGACGGCCGACAGCCTGGATAGTCTGGATTTCCGTCTGCACGATTTCGGCGCGCGCGGCGCAAGCTCGCTCGAGTCGGCTATGATCGGCGGCGCGGCTCACCTGGTGGCGTTCCAGGGTTCGGACACGGTGCCGGGTATCGTGATGGCGAACGAGGTTTACGATTGCGACATGGCGGCGTTCTCTGTGCCTGCTGCCGAGCACTCGACCATCACGGCGTGGGGTAGAGAAGGCGAGGTGGATGCCTACCGCAACATGATCCGGCAGTTTGGCAAACCCGGTATGCCGGTTGCGGTGGTGTCCGATTCCTACGACCTGGAGCAGGCGATCAGGTTCTGGAATACCGAGCTGCGCGATGAAGTGCAACGCTCGGGTGCAGCGGTCGTGATTCGTCCCGACAGCGGCCACCCGCCCAGCGTCGTGCTGCAGACCGTCGAAGGGTTGGCGCAAGGCTACGGCTATACCTTGAATCGAAAGAACTACAAGGTGCTCAACCAGGTCCGCGTTATTCAGGGCGACGGTATCAACCGTGACAGCATCGTCGAGATCCTGGAGGTGCTGACCGCTGCCGGCTGGTCGGCGGAGAATGTGCTGTTCGGCATGGGCGGTGCGCTGCTGCAGAAGGTCAATCGCGATACCCAGAAGTTCGCGATGAAGGCCTCGGCGGCACGCGTCAACGGTGAGGACCGTGACGTGTTCAAGCAGCCGGTTACCGATATGGGCAAGGCATCCAAGCCGGGGCGCCTGGCGCTGATGCACAACCCGGAGTTCGGTACATGGCGAACGGTGCGCGCCGGAGAGAGCGTCGACCCGGTCGAGATCGCGATGCTCGAGCCGGTCTATCGCAACGGCGAGATACTGCGTCGGCAGAACATGGCCGATGTCCGCTCCCGCGCCAACGCGGCGCTCGATGCGATGATGCGGGAGTATCGGGTTAAGGCAGTCGCGTGATGGATCGAGGCCCGGGTGCAGCGATGTGCCCGGGTCTCGAACCTGGCGCAGTCTTGAAAAGGGTTAGTGGGTGGTCGGCATGCCAAGGGCGTTCTGCCTAGGCGTTGTTTCTAGCATCGAACTCGGCCTTGTTCCATAGCTCGAAGTACAGCGTTTCGTACCACCCCACCATACCCAAGGGGTACTCTGTCATGTCGTCGCGGACGTTGTCGAAATCGTCGTCCATGCGCATACCAAAGAACGCATCCAGGGCCGATTCGGCGCCGTTGCTCGCGGCTTCTGCCAATAGGGCGGCAGCTTCGTCGAGATCCTGGGGCAATAGATCGATCGCTTCTCCAACCTGTCGGCAGCGCTCGATCTCTTCTTCGACATAACGGCGAAGCTCGGCTTCGTCTGCGGTCATCATCGTATCCAGTTCGATCGTTTCCAGCAGCACGAAGCGATCACGATGGGCGTCCAGAAACTGCAGTGTTTCATCCAGGGCCGAATCGAGCATTGTGTGCTTGGCATCGGAATGTTGCCGTACGATTTCGATCAGACGCGTCAGACGCTGATAACCGGCGTCGAACTCCGAAGAGATCGCATACAGCCTGGTCTTCTGATCTGCCGGTTCGCCATCGAAGCCGTCGGACACCAGGGATGCACACAGCGTGGGATTGCCCGACATGAGTACGCGGTACGACAACGGGATGTCGTAGGGCCATTCAGACAGGCCGGAAATGCTCTCCGGTCGGTCAGTGTACGATGTTGGTTGATTGCTCAGGCTGTAAAGATAAGCGCGATTGGCCATGTTGCTGTGTATTCCTTGTTGAGTCCATGTGGCTGCCGCACCCAGTTTAACCGGCGTCGATGTTGGCTGCAGGGCAGCAAAAACTTCGTGCCGATACTTGGCGAGTGATAGAAGCGCGTTTGACCATCGCGGGAAATGGCTCGCTTGAGTGCGAGCCAAGCGCACCCGTCACCATTCGGTCGCACAGACAATCATCGCCGGCATGCCTTGGGAATTTACGCGAATGAAACAGGTCTTGGTTCCGAGCAAGTCGTTGTATTCCGGCGGCAGTTCCGCGAGGTCGAACGGCGATTTGGAATCTATCAAACGCGTGTCGTCGCCGCACCACATGCCAAATCCGCCTTCTCCGTTGACTGACTGCAGACGGCAGGCGAACTGCGGTTGTTGTTCGAGGGGAATCGTTTTTGGTGCGTTCACTGAAGAATCCGCAGGTGAGCCGGAGTTGGCCGCAGCCGTCTCGGCCGGCGTCGATTTCCAGAAGGTGTCTTCCGCTGAGCCTTGGCGAATCCTCGGTGGAGGTGTCGGAGGGGTACGCTTGAGAGGTTCGACGGGCCGGAGATTCTCGGCGATAACGACGGGCGCATTGGTCACGTTGGTTCGGCCGACGGTGGACGCAGGCGTGCTTGCTTGAACGGAGGTGGGCGTTGTCAGCTCAGTCGATCCAATGGGTGGCTCAATGGGGCGACGATCCAGATAACCCTGAGAGTCTAAAAAGAGCGTGTAAGCGCTGAGGGTGACAAGGGCCGTTAGGCCGACAGCAATAAAACAACTGAAATGGCGTTCCTTCACATCGATCGTCCTGTATTGAGGTGCTACCTATTGTGTCGATCACCTGCTCGAGGCGTTGAAGCCAGATTCGCGAAGCAAAGAGACCGTTTCTAGCCTGGTCGTGTAGTCGACTGGTGCAGTCTCCGAGCGGGCAGAAATCCGCGACGCTCACTGCCAGGTTGTTGGGGTGCAATTTTACCTGCTTGAGCTATGGCTCGCTTGCTGCGTTGCCGCGCGCTCTGTTTTCTGCTGCGACCGAGGTGAGGCGAGACAATGTAGCAGCGCCAAAGTCGTTTCCTGTGCTTGCGTTGCGCGTGGACCGCTTGTCCGAGGGATTTATTGTCGCTTAGTTGAAGCAGTGCAGCTTCCGGTCGCGGGAAAGGCAGGTCTTGAACATAGACCTTACCCTCGACAATACCGACAGTGGCCTTCCGCCCGTACTAGGGTAGTGCAGATCGTGCAGGCCTACAGATCGCTCCCGGCTGCCGTGCTTCGTGCGTGCGCCACGGCTACAACAATCCCAGGGTGACGAGCGACTTCGTTGTGATCGGTATCGGTTATCACCGTATTGTTCTCAGCATCGCGCCACAGCAAGTACCGACCGCTGTGGGTCACCCCGATGAACGTTTCATCTTTCCGCCTGGGAGCGGCTTGGATATCACCAGATTCGATCGATACGGTGAGGATTGATTGGACATCTTCCTGGTCGTCCAGATCGGCGAAGCCAGACAGCATCAGTTGTGTTCCCGATCCCGCAGTCCACAGCTCGTAATCCGTCGAACCGGCCAATGTGAACCAAGGATGGTCAAATCGCGAGATGCGCCGGCCGGTTTCGTACCAGGCGGGCGAGAAGGGGATATAGAGACGCTCGTACTGTGCTGACGCCACGTCGATGGCGACCAGCCCGGTGAAGCCGTTCATATGGTCATCGCCGATATTCGCCACCGAGTACAGGGTCTCCCCATCGTCACCAAGACGCGCACAGCAGCGAAAGCCCGAGAAATGCGTATTCGCGATGCTGCCCTGTTCGACCTTGCCCGAAACCTGTCGGACCTGCACGGTCGTCGGTAAACGGTCTGCCGGAATCAGTGCATAGCCCCGGGGGCCGGTAAGCAGGAACATGGCGTGGTCGTCGTCGTACGCGAGGCTTTTCCACTCCAGCGTTGCCGCACCCTCTGGCAGTGTCAGGTGAACGGTTGTTGTGCTCCCCGATGGGTCGACTACGAGCAATTCGGTGTCTGATGCCAGGGCAGCACAGGCGCCGTTGTGGCTGGCGGCGACGTGGCGTGTATATCCATAAGGCGATTCACCGGACAGCTCAGTGCGCGTGAGCCGGCGGCCGACAACATCCATCCGCCACATGCTGTCGGTGTCCCGACCGCAGAGCGTGGCAGCGTCGACGTTCAGATCCAAGCCCACGGCATGGGGGATGCGGAACTGAACCGGTGACGATGGCGGGGGCTGGTGAATGGTCACCGTCTGACCGATCAGGTCTCGGGTCAGCCAGGCATCCGCAGAGAGGGCGGCTGATGGCTCGGCGGCGGCACTACCGGCGGTCGCTCCCAAGGCGAGGGCGATGCGCAGCAGTAACGAAAGGACTACAGATCTGAAATACATTCTTGAGCTATCGAACAGCAGGGATTGGTGGTTGCAAGGCGCAGGATTCTACAGGGAGCGGGTCGCGATCGATCATTGGATATGCCACCAAGCGTAGCGGTGCGCAGCATTGTTGCTGGCCTGGGTGGCATCGGCCGGTCGAGTGAGCGCGAGGGTGTGCTGGGGGTGTGGCCGTGCACGTTCCATTTTATACTGCCGTTTCCAGCGAAAGCGGACTCAAGTCCGTGGCGCCATAGCCGGTATAGGGTATCGATAACAGAAGGCCGCCCCGGCGCCGCCACACATGCATAGCGAGCAAGGAACACGCTCAACCTCACCAGCCGGTCTACTAGGAAGAACAGATGCAGGACAGAAACGATCTCCACCTGATCCTCAGCGGGCACTTTCCGCTGATCACGGTCCAATCGCACGAAGAACAACGCGTGCTCGAACTGTTGCGCGGCATTGCACTTGACCAGCATCGGCCGCTGTACCGGTGGAGCATTACTGAAGGGCTGCGCGCAGACGACTCGAACGGTGCTTCGGCGATCAACTGGGATCGCGTCAGCTACCAGGGGCAAACCCGGGCCATGGAAGAGCCCGACGACCCGCATCCGGAAGAGGTTCTGGAAAAATTGCGCCGTGGCCACAAGCAAGCGATCGCCGTGTTGCTCGACTACCACCCCTACCTGCAAGACCCCCGGGTGGTGCGTCGCCTCAAGGAACTGGCGATGGATTTTCCGGCGCAAGGCGTGTCGGTCGTGTTGCTCAGTCACGAGTTGGAATTGCCGCAAGAACTCAAACGCCTGAGCGCAAGCTTTCGCTTGAGCCTGCCCGATCAGGCGCAGCTCAAAGAACTGTTGCGCGAGGAGGCCGAGGTTTGGCAGATGCGCAATCCCGGGCAGAAGCTGCGCGGTGATAAAGAGGCCCTGCAACGTCTTACCCAGGCGCTCGGCGGCCTGACCTTGAGCGACGCGCGGCGCCTGATGCGCAATGCGCTGTATGACGACGGCGCGATTACACACAGCGACCTGCCGGACGTGATGCGCGCCAAGTACGACCTGATTGGCCAGCACGGCGTGCTGTCGTTCGAGTACGACACGGCGAAGTTTGCCGAGGTCGGCGGCTTTCGCCGACTGCGGCGATGGATCGAGATCCGTCAGCAAACATTCCTGAAACCCGACGCCGGACTCGACCCACCCAAAGGTGTGTTGCTGCTTGGCGTGCAGGGCGGGGGCAAGAGCCTGGCGGCCAAGGCGGTTGCCGGCGCATGGGGCGTGCCCCTGCTGCGTCTGGATATTGCCAGCCTGTACAACCGCTACCTGGGTGAGACGGAGAAGAACATCCGCGACTCGTTGCGCGCTGCCGAGGCCATGGCGCCGTGTGTGCTGTGGGTCGACGAGATCGAGAAGGCGATCTCTTCATCGGAGAGCGACGACGGCACCTCGCGCCGTGTGCTCGGCACCTTGCTTACCTGGATGGCCGAGAAGAAGCAGGCGGTATTCATTGTCGCGACCGCCAACGACATCCAGGCCCTACCGCCGGAACTGGTGCGCAAAGGGCGTATGGACGAGATCTTCTTCGTCGACCTGCCGGACGCTGAGGTGCGGGCCGACATCTTCCGCATCCATATGCATAAACGTGGCCTGCACGCCGGGCAATACGATATCGACAGATTGGCCGCGCTGAGCGAGGGCTTTTCCGGCGCCGAGATCGAGCAAGTGGTGGTCGCCGCGCTGTATGCCTCACATGCCGGTGAACCGCTCAACGATGCCTTGCTGGCCAAAGAGATCGAGCAGACCCGACCTTTGTCTGTCGTGATGGCCGAGCAGATCGATGGGCTGCGGACCTGGGCAGCAGGGCGGACGGTGGCGAGCGACTGACCAAGCCGACTAATGAATCGACCAGAGTCGGCATGTTGATAAAACGGCTGTGGTGCGGTTTGACTACAGTGATTTTGGCAGATCGGCGGGAATGATGGTTAGAGTCGAGGTTGCCGGCGATCTCTCGTGCAACTCTAACCGGCACCAAGACAGGTAAAGCTGCTGCGATCGACCGCCTGTTCGCTATCCATTACGAAGGAAACGCCCCATCCCCAGTTTTCTTCGCCTTGTGCGCGATAGATCACCACACTCACCAACTGCCGCCCGCCCGATGCTTCTGCCGCACTGACCGCTATCCAGTTGTTGCCTTGTCTGGCGGTATGAAAAGACCAGAACCCGCTCAGATAATCTCCGATGGTTTGATCGTGTTCGTTGGTTCCAACACCTTTGCAGTGAGTGGCATCGGTGAGCTTCACGTCGAGATTGCTCATCAAGGCTTTGAGTATGTCTTTCTCTGAAAGCGTGGAGACAGCGTCGGTCGCGGCACCGACGGGCTGGGTCAACAACAGTAGTGCCACGAGAAGCAACGATGTACAGTGCGCGATCGACGTTTGCATGGTTCAAGTCAGGATTGTTTCGAAAAGGCGATAGGGTTAGAAACTCCGCGTGTGAACCGCTTTAGTTAACCAGCCAAATCGGATACGGGCTTCACCTCGGCGTACTGTCGTTGGTCTCGATGCTAGGGTTCGATATCACCGACGCGCTTGAGTCGCATGGGTACGATTCTTCCCTCGGCATTCGCCACCATGACATACGACCGCTCCGGTTTGTCGTCATACACAGTGGCACAAAACCCGAAGTACATATTGTGCAAACACTGGCCTCTCATGCCATACGACAAACCCGCTCCCATGAGGTACTCAATTTCCTCGGCCGTGGAAACCTGCAGAATACAGGCGCCGTCACAGGTAACTTCTTTCCATTCTCCGCTTTCCAGCTTGTCTTCAATCGACCATCCACTGTCTTTTCTAACGACACGAAACACTTTTTCGGTGGTGTGGCCATCTTTGTGGACGACGGCATAGATGCCTGCGTTAACGTCGTCGAACGCATACGCTGCAGGCGCCATCGAGAGCGATATCCATAGCAGCACTCTCAATATTCGCTGCAATGCAGGCGTCGTGTTCAGCGGCTTTTCACATCTGCCGCGTTTGGCCGTTGGTGTTGCAGACGAGGAGATATGGAGGGGGAGAAGTTCCTTCATCTTTTGCATTTCCTTTTTGCGTATTGCGGACTGAGCCGCCGGCACAGCGCGGATGTTCGCGCCGGATTCAGCACCGGTCAACTCTACGTGCCGGTTCGTGAGAACCTCGCCGGCAGATTTCGGTTTTCGTGCTCATGTTCGCTTGAACGGATCCATGACTGCCGGCTGCGCTGGCGTTTCGACAGCCGACGCTATCGGCAAGTAGCGGAGACGGAGTCGGTATCCAACAATCCGTTCAAGAATTCCGCATCCGGGTGAATACTGATCGAACGCCGTCGGCATGCGATTGTCGGTTGGCCGGCTCAACTCGCTGCAGCGTTTTAGGCCAGTAAGCCAAGCCACTCGAGCAGACCGGGCAGCACCAGCGCGCTGAACAGCGCCGATATCGCCATCGCAAGGCCGGAGAACGCGCCCATCTCGGCGCTGACCTGAAAGGCGCGCGCCGTGCCGATGCCGTGTGCGGTTACGCCCATGGCGATGCCTTTCACGCTGTCGTCGCGGATTCTCAATAGCTGAAACAGCTTGGTACCGAGCACGGCGCCCAGGATGCCGGTCAGTACCACCAGGACGGCGGTGAGCGAGGGCAGTCCGCCGATCTTCTCCGATATGCCCATCGCGACGGGTGCGGTGACCGATTTCGGTGCCAGCGAGATCTGGGTTTGCACGCTGGCGCCCAGCAACCGGGCGATCAGCATGGCGCTGAGCGCGGCCACCACGATGCCCGCGAGCGTAGCCAGCAGAATCGGCAGCCACATGCGGCGCAGTTTGGACAGCTGCTGATACAGCGGCACAGCCAATGCCACCGTGGCCGGTCCCAGCAAGAAATGCACAAACTGGGCGCCATTGAAATAGTCCTGGTACGTTGTGTCGGTAAACAGCAGGACAGCGATCAATACTGCGACGGCAAGCACGACCGGATGCAGAAGGGGGTTGTCGTTGGCGAACCGATACACGCGGTAAGCCAGTCCGTAGGCGACCAACGTCAGTGTCAGCCAAAGAAGCGGCGAGGCTGAGAGATAGACCCAGAGCTCGTTAAGGCCGCCATCACGCATCGTGGCGCCCCCTCGAATGCATCAACCGACTGATCCCAAGCATCACGCCTGCGGTCACCGCCATCGTTATTCCCGTGCTCAGCACCAACGCCAAGGCGATCGACAGCCATTCGTCTGAGATGCGATCCAGATGGGCGACCATGCCGACCCCTGCGGGCACGAACAACAACGACAGGTGACTGAGCAGACCGCGCGACGCTGAGTCGACCGATGCGTCGGCAGACTTGCGCACCAGCAAGGTGGCAAACAGCAACAGCATGCCAAGGACAGGGCCGGGCACAGGGACGGCGAAGAAACGCACAGCAATCTCGCCGACCAATTGATAGACGAGCAGTATGGTCAACCCATTGATGAAGTTCATGCGTGGCGCTTCCGCTGGAATCACCGAACCCCGGCTAGGCGGTTCGGTGCTTGCTGATACCGATGATTGCAAGGTTAGCGTGACTGCCGCGCGTTCGCACCGGCATTGGCATCATTGCCTGACGCCCGTCAGAGGGGCGGGAAATCGGACGCGACCCGAAGATGCAGGGCGAAATTCTGGGATGCGACATTCGGGCTCATCCCGGTTGCCTGCTTGAGAACCGGCGAGCCCGAAAGCGCAATGGAAGTCGGTCGCAACACCTCAGGCGTGTCGCGCCGCTCAGCGGTTGAGCGATCTCAACGGCTGAGCGGTCGACGCGTCGGCGTCACTGGCACGCTACGTCGAGCGAATCCATGATCTGGCGCACCGCGGCTTTGTCTTCGTCGCCGAAATAGCTTTCGGTAAAGGTTAGCGCGTACTGCTTGCTGACACATGAATTGATGCGCTGATTAACGTCGACGCCATTGAAATTCATCCGTGTGAAGAAATGGCCAATCGTGGCTTTGCCCGACGTCGTCGTTTCGCAGTCGCTCAGAATGTCGACCTTGACAGCCGAGTGCTCGAGCAGTTGTCGAACATGGAACAGATAGTCACAGCCGGTTTTGATGCCGGGCATTGTATCGATGCGTTCCGCAACGGCGATCACGTTGGCGTTGAGTTTCCCCGGTGTGCCCGGTTCGTATCGGTAGAACGCGAACAGCGGAATGCTGGACTTCAGAGATTCATCGACAACCGCCTTCAGGTTCTGATCGTCTCCGGCCATCATGTTCGCACCCTTTTGGGTCTGTGCGATCGTGCTCTCCGGATCTTGCGAGTACCAGTCGTTGGGGGCGCTGACCTTGAGATCGAAATACTCGTTCTCAAACTGCGAGCTGCCGACCGACTTCGTTACCTGTGCATCTCTATCGTCTGTTTGATCGCATGAAACAATGAGCATTGCAGACAGGACCATCAAAAAATAACGCATAAATTCCCTTCATCGTTGAGTTGCAATACCGCGACGCCACGGCAATCGGCCATGATAAGAAAAATCGGGTATCCACGACAATCCCGTAGTCGATGATCTTTGCCATCGGCGAGACGCTTTTGGCCGCCTTTGCCCGTCTGCCGGTTGGTACATGCGAAACGGGCAGAATAACGGCTGAGGCGCACATCCTCGAACACCGCAAGAACGGCACCCCGACCGAGGCGTACCGGTTCGGGCACCCGAACAAGGCGGGTAGGCTAAGCGCGTGCCCGACGTTTGATGGAACTGCGTGCGCGCTGTCGGTGAACTAGGTCGCCATGAACGACTCGGGGAATGGCTCTGGATGGGGTGAGGTTCTCCGCTAGAGCAACCGACGGCTCAGTATCCGTAGCGCGCCCACCACCACGCAGATACGGCGAGAAGAATGGCCAACTGCACCAAAGCCGCAACCCAGAAACGGCGTTGCCGGCTCTGCACGTCGCGCTGGACCTGTAACAACTCAGCGAGCAGCTCATTACTCTTCTTCAGTTCGTGCAAGACGTCATCTTGGTTTTCGCTCATCGTGTGCCTATTGTCCGTGTATCGAGCAGTGTTCTGATGTGGATTGTTCGACGTTGTCAGCCGTTCTAGTGGCCGGCGGACTGTCGGCGCCGACCGGGCGGCATGCCTAGGTCTCGCGATCGTTGTATGCCAGATCGCCGTAACCCCAATCCGGGTAATTGTATGTCTCGGGATGCAAGAATAAATGTTTCGATCGATTGACCCACTGCTTCAGGTCGGTCGGTGCATCTTCGGGAACCAGATCGAATAGCGCCCGGATCGGGTTGAGCCACGCATCGTCGCTGCCGCCTCTGGCTGCGTCGCCCGAGAGCGTGTACAGGCACCCCAGGAAGAACTGCCGGTTTGGGCTGCCTTCGCAACAAAGCCTGATCAGGGCAGGCGCCAGATCGCGGCTTGCCAGGATCAGATCCCAATCCTGGCTCATCTCGTCCGGGTACTCCGCATCGGGATCCTGTGCCCATTGGCGCAGTTCATCTTCAGTCGGGTTCAGCGCATCCTTGAATTTCATTTGATTTCTTCAGCCCCGGGGTGACGGATTGAATGGCGCGTCCACCGCGTCGGTGGAGATGTCGGGCGACACATCGTCAGTCCGTGTGGATGGCCACCAGTGTAGCGTTGACTGGGTTGGCTCACACGTTCGCAGGATCGGTAGCCATCCCTCGGGCGTCAATGAAGTGTAGTCAACCAGGGGAACCCGGCTCTCGTGATGGAGGGCTTCGACGACGTTAGACCTGAGTAGGGAGAACCGGTCGGATAAGACGTCGGTGGTGTGCGTGATGCGGGCAAGATGCGTGGCCTGTCAGGTCGACAGCGATCAGAATCAGCTCAGTAGCTTGTATCGACCATTAACGTCATGGAAAGGCGTCGAACGCTCTTGATGTGCTCCCAGAAGTATGAAATTGTTACACGCCAGTCATAGATAATCGCGTTCTTAGCGGTTATGCGCTGCTTTTCGCCATACACAAAAAGGAATTTGTAAAATGCCGTTAATGGAACTAGACCTGGATCCTGCCGCCAAAAGGGATGTTGAAGGGTTTATAGAAGAACTGAAGAAGAAAAGTGAGCAAGAGGTAACCGAGTTCGCTATCAAGGCGACTCATGCCGACGATCCCTCATGGTGGCGATTTGCTGTCGGGGTTAAGAATCATCCGATCACCTGGTGGATGGGCATCTTTCAATTGCAGATGCAGGCCGGGTTGTGGGGACACAAACATCAAATTGCAGCGAACCAGCGTGCGGATATCTTGTTGTTTCCGCTGAAACAACTCTACACACAATCACAGAATATCGATCTTGGGCACGAACAAGCCGACAAGGTGATCGACAAGAGCCAAGAAGTCATTGGCAAAGTCATCAATTTCAATCTGAAGCATCGCAAAGCGGACATGGTGGGGCGAACGATAGGGGGCGTTTTCACCAGCTATGCAAGTGGAGGTGGTCGTGCTGGCGCTAGGAAGCCGAAATCGTTTACCAAAAAAGCTGGTATAGCATCCACAAATTTCGCTTTGGCCAGTTACGGGGCGGCGATCAAAGCGGTGGGATTGGGATACACGAAAGCTGAAGATATTTTGCAAAGCATATTAACGGGAAGGCCGGAACAGATGCCTATCGGTTTCAGGACGGAAAGTCCATCGTTGGATGGAGAGGGCGCCGAGTATGCTCAGGGAGTGCAGGCAGTGGCGCCCGTAATGATTGGTTTCGCATCGGCAACAAGCGGACCCGTACCAATACAGGTGTTCTGCAACCGTCCAGAAAATATCAATCTCAAGGGAGTTTGCCGTTGAGTCGATTTGGTAGATGGCTACTGGATGGCGTTCGAGACTTGCTATCCGAGTTTTTGGGCGTGACGGTGGGTTTGCTAGCGCTTGTTGTCGGGGGGTATGTCTGGGTCACCTGGTCGTCGGGATATCTCGCACTGGCGGCGGTCGTCGGCGTCATCGTCGTGGTCTGGGGTGCTGCAACGGTTATTGGGCGTCGCCTCGAAACACCGAAAGACAAGGGCGAGAAAGAGGTCTGAGCGTTTGCATGGTGGTGACCAAGGCGTTTACCACTCACTCGCTTGATTGACTACGATTCGTGTGCTCAATGAGCGCGAAGGGGTTTGATCCAGGGGCAACTCGCTGCTGGTTGTTCGAGAAAAACAGTCTAGTTTCATCTTTGATATCGGTGGGGCATATAGCGCTATGCTGAGGGGGCGGAACTTTGTGTAATCTGGCCACTAGGGCGCTTGCTTGTTTCCTTCTCACAGCGGCCGTCTTGCCCGCATGCACGCTCGAATCCAAACGCCAAGACAGTTTGGCAGGTTGCGTAGAGCAAACACTTTCAGTCCAAGTGGTACGGACTGACGAAAGAAACAAACGGTTGTTTCTTGTTGATGGCGAGTTGGATGCCGAGATCCTCCAAGGTCAAATGCAGCCTCTTGGATCCTGTTTCGAAAGGGCAGGGTGGGGAAAGGATTGGGCGTTGAGTGTGTATGCGGATTCCAAATACGCAGGATATAAGGATGAAGCCCACATCATTGCCTATCATGAGAACGATGCATGGGCCAAAGCATATCTAATGGAATATGGCAACGGAACGCATTCTCTAACACGAATGCCTGCACTTGGTGGTGCGCCAAGCCAGCTTTCCGTCAAGTAACTTTCCTGAAGCTCGCCATGGCTATAGGAATCAGCCCCGATGCTTGCTCAGCGACCGTCGCGCACTTGATTCTTGGCGGTCGAAATTGTTTCGGAGGAAAGTGGCTGAGTTCTATCATCCAACTCAGTGATGCAACATTGATTCACACGCTTCGCTGACGGGGTTACCGCAAAGAAATCGGTCGATGACGTCGTCTGTGTCGATGTAGCCCTGGTGCGCGGTGAGGGGATTTTCGATGGCGCCTAATATGACGCTGTCATTGGACACCAGCACGTTGACAACATCTGCATTGGCATCCGCTGGAAAATAGTTGATAGGCAATCGGTAGCTGAATACATCGTTTGGGTCGCTAAAGGCCACAACCTTTACCCTTTTTAGCGGCGCATCCTCCGTTTTGATTCGTATTTGCTGCCTGCCAAGCATCCGCATAAACGCCTGCAAACTGGTCTCGCTGCTACCGGCGGTGCGCGCCTTGGTGGTACTACTCGGATCTGGGCCGGCGAGGTCCAGCATCGGTATCTGGTTGGCGAACATCACCAATTGACGCGTTCTGCTCAATGTTTTCTGGGCGCCTGCTTCGCGCAAAATTTTCGCGCTGCTTTGCATGATGTCTTGAACGACATCAAACATAACTTTTGAACCGAGACTCTCGCTCACGAGAACGACGGCCACATTCTTGTCGTTGGCAGAGGTAGCCAAGGCGGCTTCGACCTTTGGGCGGAGCACATTTCGTATTGATCGCCCTTGGTCTCCGGCGTAGATGATCGCATCAGCCAGACAAGCGTTCAAAAGGCCGGATTTCAACGCGTTGTTTGCATAGGCTCGGTCGTAGGGGTAGTCGGCTTTGTCTCCGCAGGCGTCGCGAACAGGACCTTCATCCGCTTTGCGGCTGTCAAAGCAGATGGTTGACCGGCGTGCCTCAATTAACTTCGACCATACCAACATATCCAAGATGATCGGCTTGGACTGATACGAGAGTTCATACCGGTAGACGAACTCTCCGGTCGATTCAGAATCTGTGGCCTCGACTGTATCGCTTTCGATCAGCTGCGCCAGCTTTTCAACCCGTGGGTCCGCCCAGTCTGACTTGCTGTGCGGACACATGCCGTGTATCCACACTACGTGGAGTTTCTCGTGACGGTCGAGCAAAGTCAGCAGGCCGTCGAATGTCTGATCACCTTTCTTCGGCTCAAATTTAGGTGGTATGTAGGGCTTGGAGCAGCCTAGAGCGGTAAGCATACTGATCCCGACGATCATAACCAATAAGCGCACACTGAACTTCTTTAAAGTCATTTCAGTACCTTCCTTTGTGGTAGCCGCTGGTCCTTGCTTAAATCGAGCGCCGCGCTAGCTTGACGGTAGCACATACTTCGTATGTTCTTGGCCGCCCTAGGCGAACAACTCGAGGCGATAGCGGCACTAGGCTTGGACCTCATTTTCTTTCATAGCCATCTGAGTGCACCTGGTTCGGAGCGACAGCCTTATTCCTTGGTCGGCCGGGCCGACCCGGAGTGACTCGTCGATCCAGCGCCGCGGCGACTTGCGCATGAAACATTGGGCTTCCCAACGCGTAGTTGCCGTTCGTTGCGGCACGTATCTCGTCGACGATGCCTGGATCAAGCGGGTGGCGGAAGAGCGCTCGATACGCGCTTTGGCGTTCTGTGTCGTCTGTACCAAGCGCAAAGTAGACTGGGTGGGACGAGATCAGTTCGTATTGTGCGTTTTCAGCGTTGGCTCGATAGCTCGACCATCGATATCCTTTTGGGTGCTCAACGATGCCGGCTCGTACTGGGTTGAGCTCAACATACCGGTAGCAACTCAGTACATAGTCTTCTTCCTGCGTCAGGCACGAGCGATAGCGCCCTTCCCACAAGGTTCCGCTTCGGCTGTAGGTGCGATTGACATATTGCACATAGCGTTGGCCGAGTCGCTTCATCAGATCCCCAGCACTCTCAGAAGCGTGAGGCGTCAGCAATAGATGCACGTGATTGGTCATCAGCGCATAGGCATGAATCGAACATCCCGCCGCAGCTGCGTATTCCCCCAACCAGTGGAGATAGGTTAGGTAGTCCTCATCAGCAAAGAAGCACGCTTGGCGATTATTGCCACGCTGTATGAGGTGCAGAGGAACGCCGGCTAGCGTAATTCGGGGGCGTCTCGGCATGGAAGGTTCCTCAATGAACCGGTCTATTCCGGGGTTGGCCACAAAACCTCAACAGACCCTAATTGTTTGTCAAAGGATGCTTCACCGATGTGGCAAATAACACACCGGTTTGATTCTGTGGCTATGGATGGAGTCGCTTGCATCGAATCATTGCAATGTGGAACAGTAGGATCGACGCGTGAGTACGAGCACGCAGCAGATTAGATCGTTTGTGTCAGGCGCAATACGAGAAAAGGGGTCTGTCCCTATTTTTTCATTTATAAAAAAAAGAAATATCAAGATAATAAAATTGCCTACAATTATACACGTAAATTATTTCGCTTTTCAGGAAACTTAAGCTATACATACGGGTAGTTGATCGATATTGAATGTCGGCCAGCGTTCAGTTACGAAAAGCAATCACGGAAGATTTGCGCATCCGTTGTTGCGATCCTAAGAACCAATAAAAACACGGGGGCGATGTGAAATCTATCCCATTGATTTGTACACCCATTCTTCTGATGACGCTGGCCGTTTCGGCACGGGCGAATCTCATCACCAATGGAAGTTTCGACCAGGACGGTGCTTTTGTCCCTGATATCAACCAAACGCACAGCATGGCAGTCGGATCGACGTTGATGCCGGGTTGGACTGTTGTGCAAGACTCCATAGCCTGGATTGTCTCCACAAACCCATGGAATTTGACCGCCAGCGATGGCGACTATTTCCTGGATTTGACTGACTACCAAAATGGCGCACCGTTCGGTGGGGTCATGCAAAGTGTATCCACTATCACCGGTGCCGCTTATCGCTTGGACTTCGATCTTGGGAGTTCGTCGCAATGGGGTTTGCCCGCTGCATTGACAGCTTCAGTCGACGGAAATTCACAGGTATATCAATCGACATCAGCGGGAGTCGATCAGTGGCAGAGCTATTCCCTTTCGTTCGTCGCCCAAGATGCGCTTACCGACATAGCGTTTATTGGGAGCGCCGGCTTCAACTACATAGGGTTGGATAACGTTCAATTGACTGAGGTTTCGCCGTCGGGCGTGCCGGTGCCTGGTGGATTATTGCTAATGGCGGCGGGGATGGTGGTTTTCAGGGCAAAACGAATGTTTGAAGCGGCATGACTTCTGACCCTTTTTCAAGGACCGCGTAGGGAGTGCCTGATATTTACGGCAGGGGGGGGCGTGTTGTTGGACAGCTAGCTGTTGGTATCGATGGACCGACGACGACGTCCGGTTATCTAGTAGCGAAAATCATGGATTGCCCCCGATTCTTGGAAATCTACGAGATTAGAAGAGACTTGAGGCGGCGTGCTTTTCGATTGCGACCAGTAGTACGAATGTACGCTGACGCAATTTCAACAAATAGTTCTCATTCAGAGCACTTTATTCGAAAATGGTCTCGCAAAAAAATTGGAGTCTTGGGAAGACAAGAATACTGGGGAGAATAGTAATGCTGTTTGTCACAAATCGTTTCCCGACGCAAAGTATTCGCACTAAGATCGGTAGAAATTTCGACTTCGATCTCAATGACAATGCCGCAAGTAATTCGGTGTTTTTCTGTGAGCGAAAGAGTAAGGGTGAGTACATCGAAATCGGTAGCGTAGGATTTTTAGGCAGGTTGAAGAAGAGCGGATACCGGCAGATCTTAATATATGTCCATGGCTTCTCCAATTTGCCAGAGGCAGTGTTTGAAGATGCGGCGGAGTTCCAAGCGCTGTGCAACAAAGCACGCAGCAATGAAGTGCTGGTCATACCTGTTGTTTGGCCTTGCGACAACGATTTTGGAATCGTAAAGGATTACTGGGACGACCAGAAGTCTGCCGATCAGAGCGCGTATTCCTTTGCTCGAGTGCTTGAGAAGTTCTTGGCATGGCGTAGCTCCGAAGAATTTAATCCGGTCGACGACCCTTGTCTGAAGCGGATTAATGTCTTAGCGCATTCTATGGGCAATCGTGTCTTGCGAGGTACCCTGGCGGCCTGGAACAAGTACGATCTGGCAAACGGTGTTCCCTTGATTTTTCGCAACACTTTTATGGTCGCGGCAGACGTTGTCAACGAGACTCTAGAGGAAGGCCAGCTCGGTGAGTTGATCAGTCATGCTTCGCGCAACGTGGTCGTGTATCACGCATCCGATGACTTAGCTTTGAGGGCCAGCAAGGTTTCCAACTTGAAGAACAAGATTGCTTCTAGGCGATTGGGCCACACTGGTCCTGAAAATATGGATAATACATCGCGAAACGTATACAAGGTCGATTGCGACGACGTAAACACCCTTTACGATCCTCTTAAGGGGCATTCGTACTTTAGATCGAGTCGGCGTAAAGGTTCGGCTGGTAAGGTGTTCGATCACATTTTCGAGTGCCTAGTGTCTGGTCGGGTATTTCCCGAGAATGAGCATCAGCGATCTACCGTGATCAAACACAACAAGCGTGCTCGGCGGTCTTGATGAACGTGTTTTTTGATCTAGATCGAAGTCTAACTGGCAACTCAACTATTTCACGGCAATCAAAGAAGATGTATCGTTTTTTGCGTACCTTTTAGGAAGAAGGTGGGGTCGAGGCAACAAGCGCATTGGCAACAAATACCTGGCCTGGGCGGTTATGGAGGCGGCGCACTATGCTGCGATCTGGAGCCTGGAGATCAAACGGTTCTACCCGAAACGCCAAGCCAAGCGACACATCCTGGTAGCCAAGAAGACTGTCGCGAAT
The DNA here is from genome assembly GCF_002009425.1 of Thiosocius teredinicola. Lineage (NCBI taxonomy): Bacteria > Pseudomonadati > Pseudomonadota > Gammaproteobacteria > Chromatiales > Sedimenticolaceae > Thiosocius > Thiosocius teredinicola. The sequence continues at coordinate 2,977,166 of NZ_CP019936.1, read as the reverse complement.
AAACTGGCCAAGGCGTGCTATCACATGCTCACAAGTCAGGTGCCGTTCGACGTCAAGCGAGCGTTTGGCTGAGTTGCCGTGGCGACAGGCCGTCAAGGGGATGGTGCAAAGCCCGGGTGCTCTGATTGCCGTCGCCACGGCACACCTTGTTGTGTAGGTTGACTGAAGCGCCTTATGCATAAGCCCTATTGAGGTTGGCGTCGCAAGACAGCCCTGGTTCTGTACCAATGAACTGGCCATGCATGGGTACTGCGTGTTTTTCTAGCGCGGCGGTGCCGCGTGGGGCCGGCAGCCGTATCGCCAAGCCTAGATCCCGATGGGTGACTGGTGCGTTTCACCAAGAAACAGCACAACCGAATGAAAACACAGGCGCGTTGCCAGTGATCTACTGATGAATCGAGGGCGAGGAGTCGTCAGAGATACTCTCGTCCTCTTGACCGGAGGCGGCCAATGGGTGACCGTCGGATTTCTCCTTGTTCCAAAGACGCAGAGTGAATTTAACTGCTATACCGTTACTAAACACGAAATACGTCACTTGGTCTCTCAAACGGAAGAGGCTTAGTTATGATAGGGATTTTTACGGATACTAACTGAGCGGTATTTAGAGTGATCAGCAATAGAACTGGTATTGTGTATGTGGATAAGGCTGCTCTAAGCACATAGAATATTTTGAACCATCGAACTATAGAATCGCCACGGCTATCTATTCCAAAGTTCATGTTTCGCTCAGCTTGATCGATAAATATGTAGTACCAAGCTAGAGCAAATATTGCATTTAAAGTACTAGTTAACTGCCAAAGATAGATTTCATTTGGTGTTAGGTAGGTGTTAACAATTATGCCTAGAGCGGGGTTGCTAAACTCAGATAAAGTAGGAACAAAAATAACTTTATAAGCCATAGCGAGAATTGTTAGGAATGATGCTGCCCGAATCAATCCCCAGGTATTTGATGACTTTTCTAACGCTATAAGTCTATCCGCAGATACTGAATATCTCGATTCGTTCAAGGCAAACAGAAGTGGCATCCATATCAGTGCGGTAGCTTTTAGTGAAAACCTGTATGAAAATGCCATCATAAGTCCGATCCAAGCAACAATACCAGAGCTCAAAAAAGACATTCCAATGATTAGAAAAACAACTAAAATCCCAAATACTACTTTTTCAATAAAAGGAGAAAGAACAAATTCGTCCATGAAACCGATATACAAAAAGAATAAAAAAATAAATCCAAAGGAAACCACTGCTCCAGCTGCATGAGGTAGATTTAGTTTCTCAATGTTTTGCAGCACAGTCCCCGTTCCAGGAACGAACTCGAGTTTCCCGAAAACACTTCTGGACCAAACTGTATTCTTCCAGTTTTTTGGAAATGACCATAAGCCATTTTTTACATGTCTTAAGGATGCAACCACTCTAATACCGATAGAAATCATGGGCAAAAAAAGAACAAATGTTAATCGAAATATCAGGGGTAACCTAACCACATAATTGAAGCAAGACTCAAACCATGTAGCTCCTAGAGAAAGAGATTGTTCTGAACGCAATAGTACTAACGGAGCAATACAACAACTAATTGCGAACCATCTAAATGTATCAAAAGAAATAGTGATAAACAAAGAAACCACGATAATAATCATTGTTTCTATCGATGCATAGTAAGAGCATGTTTCTGAGTCTTTAGCCTCGATTTTACTAACGTGCCTCCTCAATTGTTTAAGTAGGTACTTAAATAATTTTGTTAATGCGACAATTATTATTATGCCAACAAAAAAACTGAATATCATATCCATCGTAGGCACCAGAGAGTATTGCGTTCGAGTGAGCCACAGGCAGAATGTTGCCCCACCAAAGTAGAAACCGGTTTCACGCTGCACACCTCAGTTCGAAGGCGGCCGGTGCACAATATCCCAGCGCCCAACCGAGCACCCGCCGACTGTACTGATCCATAACGACCGCCAGGTACAACCAGCGACTGCCCAATTTGAGGAAGGTGATGTCGCCCACCCAGAGTTGGTCCGGCCCGGTCACGTCGCGATTTCCCGCGCCCGATTCGGGATCTCGCTATAGCGCGCATCAAGCCCCGGGCTGGCATAGTAAAGGTCCGCAGAGCGGCCGCGGATCCCTTCGATCTGCATCAGCCGTGCGACGCGCTTCCTGCCGACGCGGTAGCCACGCGCTGCCAGACCCGCCTTGACCCGCGGGCTGCCATAGATCCGCCGGCTCCGCCGGTGGATGTCGTTGATGTGCTCCAGCAGCAATGCATCCTCCCTGTCGCGTGCGCTCGGCTCACGCCGGCGCCATTTGTAGTAACCCGCACGACTCACGCCATAGAAACGGCACGTCATCGCAACCGGATACCCGTGCAGGTTCTGCTCTATGAATTCGAAGACTTCGAATCGCGACTTGAACAGAACCGGATGGCCTTTTTTAGCAGCTCATGCTCCGTCTTAAGGAGCTTATGTTCCTTCTCGATCTGCTTGAGCCGCTTCAGCTCCGCCTCGACTTCCTGATCCACATCGGGCAACCGCTTCTTGGTCACTATGCGTCCCTCCCGGGCTTCCTTCCGCCATCGTGACAGCATGAAAGCGTGGATGTCCAACGCTTCGGCAACATCCTTGATCCGTACGTCCGGCAGCGCACTGAGCTGCACCGCCGCTGCCTTGAATTCCTCGCTGTACTGCTGCGTCCGCTTCGGTCCGGTTTTCGGCATCTCTCACCCCCACATCGTTAGATCGAGGTGTCTACATTTTCGGGGCAAGATTCTGATCCGTGTGGATGCAATTGTTATGTTCTGTTTAAACACTACATTAAATATTAATTTGAACTAAGTATTTACCTGATCCATACAATTATTAAAGTAGGTTTCTCTTCTTCTTTCACATTTGCCCCAGCTCCTAACTCAGGAACAACTGTTTTGTTAGTCTGTCTTGAAACTTCCCTAGCAACGATGTCGGCCTTTTCTTTTGCTATATCTGCATAATAAAAAACAGTCGTTCTTGTTGTATTTGACCAGCTGTTTATATCTCCTTGCCGGAAACCTAAATCACTAAATAGTGATTTTTTTAAGCCATCTATTGTGTCTGCACACGAAATGTTCCAATAACAATATACTGACACCCTAAATGCACTGTTGGAGAGGCGTTTTATATCTTCTCTGCTTTCCTCTAATTCCCCATCTATTTTTTTTGCCTTTGGTAGTGCCGGGTTCCTTGAAAGAGCTTTTCTAAGCTCTTGGCTTAGGTCGTCTACACGAGTTTGAAGTCTATAGATTTCCTGCCTATAGGATGCAAGCTGTTCTGCACTAGCATTTTGATATTTGTCATTCTCTGTTATTTTTAAGTTGAGTGTTTCGCGTTCCTTTAGTATGTCCTCCATTTTTAACCTGAGATCCTCAATGGTTTGATCTGACTCAGCAACTCTATTATTGATGTTAGTCAGAACAATGTATGTTGCACTTCCAAATATAAGAACTATCATAATAAAAACCAAAGTCCATTTCGACCACCAATTTGGACTACTAGACGCATTGTTCTTCTGTGGCCGAGAAACACTCGAATAACTAGATTCGCTGTAGCTAAAATCTTCGTCTCGCCTTCTTCTTGGGTCTCGATTCATTTTTACTGATACCTTTTTCCATCTTCAATACAAATATCATGGATAATTTCGAGCAAGCTCCGATCTTCGTTATTACCTTCTGAGTATCCTACTACTCCCAATCCATTTTGGGCTGAACCTGCAATGACATGCACTCGTTTGCCTCTAATATCTTTTAGTTTTTCGATTAAAAGAGAATAGGCTTCTTCTGCATTTTTCTTACTTTTTTCTGTAACTGATTGTAATTTGTCTATTTTATTTATAAATAGAACAATATCCTTGGTACCAATCGATCTGCTCATTGCTAGTTGAATTACCACGTCATTGTAGATACTTAATTGATAATCTATACGATCTTGGTCGAAAGTTTTAAAACGATTTCCATTCTGTTCTGTAGTCTTAGGGAACAGATCTACGACAATAACGGGAAAAGCTGAAGGTATGCTTTTTAGTCTACTGTTGATCGACTCATCCTTTAACGCACGTATGAAATTCTGCCCAACATAATCATCAATATACAATCGGAATAGTCTTCGTTTTTTTGAATTGTCGTTTTCAACAGTAACTTCTTGAACCAATGAATATGTAGATATGTCATCTGTTGCAATATCTGGTGCGGCTTCCGGAGCGCCCGATAGTGCGCGGATAAGTGTGGTTTTACCGCTACCACCTTCGCCAATGAGGACAATATTTAGAGCACGTGAATCGTAGGATTCGTACTCTTCGAATAATGGGTAGGCTAACCGTGAAATGGCAATTTTGGCCGATTCAGCTAATCGATGCATACGAACTTTCAGCGATGCAAGTGCTGCTAAGAGGACGGCTATAATTGCTGCGATCAGTTCATCTTTATACGGCTTTAAACTGTCAACAATAATACTATTTATGCTTTTGGGCTCTTCGATTTCATCGCAATGAGTTTTTATTTGGTTAATGATGTCAAGATTATCTGATTGAACACCAGCGCATATTTCAGGAAAGGCTCCTTTAGGACATGTGGTTTTTTCAAGCACTTTTCCACACAATTCTTTAGATTTCAGTTCGTCTATTTCGTTCTGAATGACTGCATTTGAACCCGAACAATAAACCAAGAAGAGAACAAGTCCCACAATATTTAAGTGTTTCATTCCATTTCCCCGGTTAATCGAATTAATTCGTTTAAATAATACAAAGTAGATTTAAGCAAGATTCTGCGATGGTGGGACCAATTGAGATCTTGCCTGCTGAACATAACGCCAAGGTAAGCGGCGTTCAGCATGGAGCGGCTGATCGGGCAACAATGGCGAAGCCATGCGCGAGCAGGCGCGGAGTGCTGAACGTCCGAGTGAGCCGCAGGCGAACGGCTTGACCGCCTTGTTAGGCTTTACTCTTGAGCACATTGGGGTATTGCCGGATTGCGCCTTCCATTACGCTTAGCACGTATTCACCTATAGCGACAATATGCTGTTTATGCATATCCTCATCAATGAGCTTCACCGATTTCGCAAAGAGCAATGTTTCGTTATATTTTGGATCCGAATGCGCTGATTTTTTATCCGCAACTGACCGAATCAGTTTCTCTATAGTGACATCTTTACTAAATAGTGGCTGATCAAGCCAATCTCTTATTGCAAGCGGTTCCGCACGTTGATCAAATAAACTGGTAATTTTGCAGCCCCCTTTTCCATCGAAATGCATAGCTGATGGGATATGCAAAATAATATTCTCTCGTAAGTGTGCAGGCATCTTATTCAACGACCCCCTTACTGGATGCAGCCTCAGATCATGAAACATTCGCGTAAGAAGAGTGCTTTTTCCATCACACGTGAGCTTTCTTAATTCGCTGGCGATAACCCTGTAGAGTTCGCGAGTGCCCCCGTGAAACATCTCGATATTCGCCTTAAGAACATCACGTGCCGCCATAAAATCATGAATATCTTTTTTCGACACCATCATCGGGTTCTCTTAGCCTAACAGCGAGATAGACAGACTCTACGCCCAATGAAACAGACAGACTCTTTGTTCGGTCTAATAGACAGAGTCTGTATATCACATCGAGTAAATTTGGAGCTTTCGGCCGTAAGTGGGGGCGGGCGCAGATGTTCCATATCTGTTGTATTTCTTCCTGAGCTGCAGAATGCAGATGTTCTACGCCTAATAATCGTCGGCAAATGCAGAATGTTCAAGCAACATAGCGTGGGGGCGTCTACTTGCTTCGGGGGTAATTGGGAGGTAGTTGCGATTAGCGAGTGTGAGCGATGGGCGGGGAAGGTCTGAATGCCGAGCATCAAGGGGATCTATCCCGGGTAGGGACGTGAAAGTTGGCAGGGCCAGAACAGCCCTGCCGAAATGCTAAATCAAAGTGCAACCAGTTCGGTAATCGCCCCCTCATTCTTCGCATCCACCTTGCTATACAAATCGTACAGCGCAGCCTGCAGGGCTTCTTCGATTACCGGGTGATAGAACGGCATTTGTAGTAACTGTCCAACGGTCAGTCCCTGCTGGATGCTCCAGGCAAGCAGGTGGCCGAGGTTTTCCGCCTTGATGCAGACCATCTCGGCGCCGAGCATCTTGCCGGTGGCCTTCTCGGCGTACACGCGGATGATGCCTTTGTTCTTTGCCATGATCAGTGCGCGGCCAACCGGGGCCATTTGGACCTGGCCGACGGCGGTGGTTTCTTGGTCGAGGTCGGCGTAGCGCATACCAACCTGCACGATGTTCGGATCACAGAAGGTGATGTTGAGCGGGGTCTTGCGCTGGTAGGCGGTGACGTTGTCGCTGACGGCGTTTTGACCGGCGATGCGGCCTTCGTCGCCGGCTTCGTGTAGCAGCGGGCGTTCACCGGTCACGTCGCCTGCGACGAATACGGGCAGGTCGCCGACTTGCATGGTGTTGGGGTTATATACAGGTATGCCGCGTTCGTTGACCGGTGCGCCGATGATGTCGAGGCCGAGTTTGTCGACGTTGGGTGTGCGGCCGATGCTGGCGAACACGCGGTCGACTTCGATGCTGTTGTCGCCGGCGGATACTTTTAGTTTGCCGTCGGCGCCTTCGCTGATCTGCGCGCCTTCGCCGAGCCACATCGGAAACTCTTTGCCGATGATGTCGATGGCCGCTTCGGATACGGCCGGGTCAGAGAGGCCGCCGATCTCAGTCTTGGCGTCGATGCCGACCACGCGGCAGCCGAGTCGGTTTAGCGATTGGCCGATCTCCAGGCCGATCACGCCGAGGCCGATGACGGCGATCGATTCGGGCAGGTCTTCGAGCTCGAAGAACTCGTCGGTGGTGATGATGCGGTCGCGGAACGGTTCCCACGCTGAGGGAACAATCGGGCGTGAGCCGGTCGCGATGATGACCTTGTCGGCGACGATGCGCTGACCGTTGTCGATCTCAAGCACACCGGGTTCGACGAAGCGCGCAAAGCCGTCGATGAACATGCCTTCGGGCATCTTGTCGGTACTGTTCGACACGACGCGCTCGACGAACATGTCGCGCAGATCCTGCACGTATTCCATCGCTTCGGTCACATCGAGACGCAGGCTCTCGTCGCCTTCGAGACCGAAGCGCTTGAATACGCCGCGACGGTGGAAGTCTTCAGCCACCTGGATGACGGCCTTCGACGGCATGCAGCCGACGCGCGCACAGGTCGTGCCCACTTCGCCGCCGTTGATCAGCACCACCGACTTGCCCGACGGCCGCACCTTGCCCATTGCATACAGGCCGGCACTGCCGGAACCGATGATGGCGACATCTACCTGACGTTCGTCCACGGGAATACCTCTTGAATCAGAATTTAGAGAGATATTCTAACTGCTCGTGCCGCGATCTTTTACTGCGGGCGAGCGGGGTAGGGTGCTAAAGAGGGACTAGTAGCGATACTGCATCTGGCGTGAGGCCTTGATCGGCCGCCACATCGGCTGTGGCGCCGTTCGTTGCGTGGTGACCTTGCGGCGCTGCGGCACCTGGGCCTGGTACGGCATGATCGACGGCAGACGATAGGCCGGATGAGGATATTGGCCGTAATAGGCCATATTCACCGGTCGATGGTTGTTGCCCGAAAACATCTTTAGGCACAGGAAGGCATTGGCGCTCGATGACAGACCGAGCAACAGGGCTGCGGTCAGCCACAGTCCTGGTCGACGAACACTGAATCGACGGAAACCAGATCGACCTAAATTAGATAGACGGGTACTGGCGCCCCGGGTTGAGGATGCCGTGCGGATCGAATGTCTGCTTGAGCCCGCTGTGCAGCCGTTGCTTGACCGGATCGAGCGGGTGGAACACCGGAGTTTTGTCGTCGCCATGTCGAAACAGTATGGCATGTCCTCCGACTTTTGCGACCTCGGCGCGGATCTCGTCGGCCGGCGTATCGGTGATTACCCAGCGTTGCGCACCGGCCCAGTCGGTCAGCACTCGCTTTTCGCATTTCAGGCGTGGCGAGGCAGGTGCCAGCGACAGGCGCCACAAGGGCTCGTCGCTATTGAAGAAACCGAGCTTGTGGTCGCGCAGTTCGTACCAGAAGCCGCTGCCGCCACCGGCATCGCCGCCGATCTGTTTTTCCCAGGCTGCGACGCTGGCGGCGTTGCCCGACAGGCGCAGGTACAGACGGTCTTCGAAATGGCAGGCGCCAGACAGCGGCGCAGGTTGGCGCGACAGTTCGCGCATCATGTGCAGTGCACGGTCGCGCGGCATGCTCAGAACCAGGCTGCGTTCGACCTTGGGTGCCGGCAGCACCTTGATCGACACGTCGAGCAATACACCGAGCGTGCCGAGTGCGCCGGCCATCAGGCGCGACACATCGTAACCGGCGACGTTCTTCATGACCTCGCCACCGAAGCGCATGATGCGCCCCTGACCGTCGAGCAGGTTCACGCCGAGCAACAGGTCGCGTGGTGCGCCACCCCACGGACGACGTGGGCCACCCAGGCCACTGGCGACTGCACCGCCGATGGTCGCCTTGCCGCCAAACTTGGGCGGCTCGAACGCGAGCATCTGGCCCTGTTCGGAGAGTGTCTGCTCGATCTCGTCGACCGGCGTGCCGGCGCGCGCAGTGAGCACCAGTTCGGTCGGTTCGTAGCGCACGATGCCGGTGTGCTCGCTGAGGTCGAGCGTTTCACCGTCGACCGCGTGACCATAGAACGCTTTGCTGCCTGAGCCGACGATGTTCAGCGGCTGCTTTTTCTCTGCGGCGACGCGAACCTGTTCGGCGAGCGCCTCGGCGATATCGTTGGCGCTCATCAGAATCGCTCCAGGTGCGGAAAGCGCAGGTCGCCCTTGTGCACGTGCATTGCGCCGAACTCGGCGCAGCGGTTTAGCGTCGGGATCGCCTTGCCCGGGTTGAGCAGGGTATGCGGATCGAATACCGCCTTCACGTCATGAAACAGCTGCAGTTCTTCCGGCGGAAACTGCGCGCACATCTGGTTGATCTTCTCCATGCCGACACCGTGCTCGCCGGTGATCGTGCCGCCAACCTCGACGCACAGCTCCAGGATCTTGCCGCCGACCTCTTCGGCCAGCTCGAGCTCGCCTGGGTTGTTCGCGTCGTACAGGATCAACGGGTGCAGGTTGCCGTCACCGGCATGGAACACGTTGGCCACGCGTAGGCCGGACTCGGCCGAGTAATCGGCGATCTCGCGCAGCACGCGCGGCAGGTGTTTGCGCGGGATGGTGCCGTCCATGCAGTAGTAGTCGGGTGAGATACGGCCGACCGCGGGGAAGGCGGCTTTGCGTCCGGCCCAAAAGCGTGCGCGCTCGTTGTCGTCGTTGGCCGTGCGCACCTCGGTCGCGCCCGAATCGAGCAGACGCTGGCGCACGCGCGCGATGTCTTCAGAAACCTCTTCGTTGCCGCCGTCGACCTCGCACAGCAGTACGGCCGCTGCATCGATTGGGTAACCGGCATGCACGAAGTCCTCGGCGGCGCGCAGCGAGGGGTTATCCATCATCTCGAGGCCGGCCGGCAGGATGCCCGCGGCGATGATGTCGGCGACCGCCTGGCCGGCAGTTTCGACATTGTCGAACGCGGCCAATGCGACCTGCGCACGCTGCGGTATCGGCAGCAGCTTCACGGTGACTTCGACGACCACGCCAAGCATGCCTTCCGAGCCTGTCGCCAACGCCAGCAGATCGTAACCTGGACCATCCAGGCCGCTGCCGCCGAGCGTGACGCGTTCGCCTTCGATCGTGATCAGCTCGACGGACAAAAGATTGTTGACCGTCAGGCCGTACTTCAAACAATGCACGCCGCCGGCGTTCTCGGCGACGTTGCCGCCGATCGAGCAGGCGATCTGTGACGACGGGTCGGGTGCGTAGTACAGGCCATGTGGTTTGGCCGCTTCGCTGATCGCCAGGTTGCGCACGCCGGGCTGTACGCGGGCGCAGGCATTGTTCGGGTCGATCTCGATGATGCGGTTCAGGCGCGCGAGGCTGAGCAGCACGCCGTCTTCATGTGGCAGGGCGCCGCCCGACAGGCCGGTACCGGCACCGCGTGCAACGACGATGGTCTGTTCTTCGTTGCACACACGCAGCACCGATTGCACCTCTTCGATGCTGCCCGGCAGTACCACCAGCAGGGGCACGACGCGGTAGGCGGCGAGGCCGTCGCATTCATAAGGTTTGAGTTCTTCATCGGAACTCAGCACAAAGTTCGGGTCGACCAGTTGACGCAAGCGTCTGGCCAGCGACTCACGGCGCTGCTGTCGGTTGGTTTCGCTCATAGCCACATTGTTGCAAAAAAGCGCCGACTTGGGGCAATGATAATTTCAGGGTAAAGGGGTGCAATGCGCCGCGATTCAATGCTTTCGCGCGGGGCATCGGCGACAGCCTTTGCTAAGATTCGGCTTTGCCCGCCGTTGTCGGGCGGTGAATAACAAGAGTCCGGTATGGCTAATCCGTCGCGCACGCTGTTCATAATCTCTGACCGCACCGGTATCACGCTCGAAAACCTGGTCCGTACCCTGTTGTCGCAATTCGATGACCAGTGCTGCGACCGCATGGTGTTGCCGTTTCTCGACACCCCGGCAAAGATCGACGCCGCGGTGCGCGAAATCGATGCGGCGGCACGCGACGACGAAGCGCCGCCCGTGGTGTTCTCCAGCATCGTCGACGAGGGGATGCGCGCGCAGTTGCGCAAGGCCAATGCGCAGGTGTTCGATATCTTCGATACCTACCTGCCGCAACTGTCGGCGGCGATCGGCATCCCCTCCAGCGGGCATGTCGGACGCAGCCACGGCATGGGCGATATCGGCGCCTACGATCGCCGGGTCGAGGCGGTCAACTTCGCGCTTAACTTCGACGACGGCTCACGTTTCAAAGGTCTCGACAAGGCCGACTTGATCCTGATTGGTGTGTCGCGTTGCGGTAAGACGCCCACCTGCCTTTACCTCGCCATGCAATATGCGGTACTGGCGGCCAACTTTCCGCTGACCGAAGACGACTTCATGCTCGGCGGCTTTCCCGAGCCGCTGCGCGCGCACCGCGATCGCCTGTTCGGCCTGACGATCTCACCCGACCGTTTGCATCGCATCCGCGAAGAACGCCGCCCGGGGTCGGACTATGCCAGCCTGCCGCGCTGCCGCCAGGAGGTGTCGGCGGCCGAGAACCTGTTCCGCAGCCATGCGATCCCGTTCATCGACAGTACGACCGTATCGATCGAGGAACTGGCGATCGAGATCATGCAACGCGTCGGGGTCGAGCGGCATTACTGAGGGTTGTCGCTACAGCCAGCGTACCTTGCGGAACCACGCCAGCAGCAGCACCGCGATGGTCACCATCGTGCCCAGCAGAACGAAATAGCCGTGCTGTGATTTCAGCTCGGGGATGTTTTCGAAGTTCATGCCGTAGATGCCGACCAGCAGGGTCAGCGGTACGAAGATCACGGTGACGATCGTCAGCACCTTCATGATCTGGTTCAGGCGGTGGCCATTGAGGCTGATGTAGGCCTCGATCAGGTCGCTGATCACGCTTTGATACAGATCGGCGAGGCTGTGAAAACGCTCCATCAACGCATGGATATCGTCGAACTCGACGTGCCAGTCTTCGGTTGGTTCGCCGTCGAGATGATCGCGCAACGAGAGAAAGGCGTCGGTGTGGTAGGTGAGTATGCGGCGCATTTTGCGCAGTGCCGTATTGTAGCCGACCAGTTCCTGCATCAGCCTGTCGGTGCGTGCCTGAAACAGGGTGTCTTCGATCGTATCCAGTCGTTGTTCGAGGTCGAGCAGGATCTTGCCGTAACGATTGGTCACGCGTCGCGCGATTGCCGCCATCAGCTTCATCGGCGAGGTATTGGCGCAACCGTCGGTGCGCAGCTTGTTGTGCAGGCGGCTCAGGTAGCGCGAAGGTTTGCTGTGGCGCGTAACCAGCAGGCGCGGAGCGGCGAACACTGCAAGCTGCAGGGTGTCGAACTCCAGGTTCTCCGATTCGGCCGTCAGCGGTTTGAGCAACAGGTACAGGTAGTCGGAATACGGCGCGAAGCCCGGCGGATGACGCGGTCGCTGTGCTTCTTTGACCGCCAACTCGTCGAAATGCAGCTCGTCGACCAGCAGGCCGTGTTCGACCTCTTTGGGTTCGTCGTGCAAATCAATCCATAGCCAGGCTGTGTCGTCGGTGCGCCATGCGTCGATGAGTTCGCGACCACCTTCGACGGCTTCACCTTTGCGGCACAGCGTTGTCTGCATCATGCCGTTTTCCCCTCGGGGTTCGGCGCTCGCAGTGCGTCTGCCAGCGCCTGCAGCTCGTTTTCACCGAGCACCGAACGCACATGCAGGTCACGCTGCGGGAACGGAATCTCGATGCCGTGCTCGTGAAAGCGATCCCATACCTCGAGCATCACATCGCTGATCACGTTGGCGCGACCCTGGGGCGGGTCGTTGATCCAGATGCGTAGCTCCAAGTCGACCGAGCTGTCACCGAAGCCCTTGAGTTGGCAACGCGGCTCGGGTTGCAGCTGCACCCTCGGCACCATCGATGCGGCCTCGACGCACAGCTTGATCGCCAGGCGCGGGTCGGAGTTATACGAAATGCCGATCGGGATGCGCAGGCGCACCAGGTCGTCACTGTACGACCAGTTCTCCACACGCTGGGTGATCAGGTCTTCGTTCGGAATCAGGTGCTCGGTGCCGTCGCGCGTGATCACCGAGGTGTAACGCAGGCCGAGGTGATTGATCCAGCCGAAGGTGTTGTCGATGGCGATGACGTCGCCCGGCTTGATCGACTTGTCCATCAGCAGGATCACGCCGCTGACCAGGTTCGAGAAGATCTTCTGCAGACCGAAACCGAGACCGACACCGAGTGCACCGCTGAACACCGCAAGCGCGGTGAAGTCGATGCCGACCGCCGACAAGCCGATCAGGATGGCGGCTGTGACCAGTGCGATACGCGTCAGCTTCGAGCCGAGCACCCGCATCGACGGCGCAATCTCCTGCGAGCGTTCCAGCCGGCGCTCGACCAGCGTCGCCAGGCCATTGGCCAACCACAGCGCAAGCCACAAGGACAGCGCTGCCTTGATGACGGTGAGCGGCGATACGCGCAGTTCGCCGAGCGAAAACGCCCACGAGTCGAGCAGTTTGGCGACCGGATCGAGCATGCCGAAGATATTCAGCGCGGCGATGGTCCAGGCGGTTATCGCGATGAAACGGGCGAGGGCCGCATTGGAGACCAGCATGGTCACCAGGCGGATCAACAGCCAGGCGGTCAGTAGGCTGGCGATGATGATCATTGCGCGGTTCGGCCAACCCAGGCGGGTCACGATCTCGATGGCGATCCATTGCAGGGCCAACCAGGCAATCGGGTTGGCGACTTCGCGAATCGCCATCAAGGGCCGGCGGAAGCTCGGCACACGCGTGCAGCGTTCGGCCCAGGTGTTCAGATAGCGCTTGAGCAGCGGCGTGAGCAGCCAGCGCGCGATGACGAACACGCCGGCGATAACGGCAAACTGCAGCCAGAAGAGTGGGTCCTGCACGAGGACCAGGAAACGTTCCGAAAAGGTCTTGGCGACGGTCTCTATCTTTCCGACATCGACGACGTCTTTGACCACCTCGTTGACTACATCGCTCATGCAAGCCGTCCGTTATTGCAACTTGACGGATAGGATCACCGCGACACGAGGAATACAACTGTTTTGTCGTCGAAGCCTACCCGTGTAGGTATATGGCATTTGCTGCCTTGTCCGGATTCAACCAATCATCAATTGGTTGCTCAACCGCCCGATATCGTCGATCTCGATGACGATGGTCTGGCCGTCTGCCATATCGGCTGCGCCGACCGAGGTACCGCAGGCAATCACGTCGCCTGGGTAGAGCGTGATCTCGCGCGCGATGTGCCAGACGATATCCTGCGGCGAATAGATCATGTCGCTGACCGGGTAGTCCTGCTTCGGCTCGCCGTCGAGCACGCCGCGCACCCGCAGGCCGGCCGGGTCGATACCTTCGGCGATCATTGGGCCGATCGGTCCGAAGCCGGGCAGGCTTTTCGAGCGGCACCATTGTGGGAACTCGGAGTTGGCGAACAGGATGTCGGGCGCAGTCACGTCATTGACGCAGGTATAGCCGAAGATCACGTCATCGATCTTGTCGCGCGGTGGCTGAAAACAGGTCTTGCCGATCACGATGCCCAGTTCCGCCTCGAACTTGACCCTGCCCGAAAAGCCCGGCGGTCGCCTGATCTCTTGCTCGTGCGCCGACAAAGAGTCGACCAGCTTGACGAAGTACAGCGGAAAATCCGGTATCTGCGTCTTCTCGAGTTGCTGGCGTTCGTGAAAGTTGTTCCACAGGCCGAGAAACTGCTGCGGCACGACGGGCGCCAGCCATTTGGCATCGGCGATGTCGACGCGACGATCAACCGGTTTCGGTGCGTCGAACAGCGAGCCTTCGTGCAGCAGTATCGTGTCGCCGTCGAGCCGGCCGAGCCAGGGGGCACCGTCGACTTCGACACGGCACCAATGTCTAACGCTCATATTCTTGAATGACCTCAGGTAATGACGTCCGGCTTCTTGCGACCGGTGATGGACGAAATCCCGGCAAGGTTGTTCGCGGTTGTGATCAGGCCGGCGAGCGCGACCTGCGGGTCGAGCGACTGCTGACTTGGATCGGGCTCGTAGGCCTCGAGGTACACGCGCAGGGTGGCGCCGACCGTGCCGGTGCCTGACAAGCGGAACACGATGCGTGAGCCGCTGGAGAAGCCGATGCGGACACCCTGTTTCTGGCTGATCGAGCCGTCGATAGGGTCAGTGTAGGCGAAGTCGTCGGCGTAGCTCACTTCGAGACCGTCGAGCAGCGTTCCCGGAAGCTCCGGCAGGCGTGCGCGCAGACCGGCCATCAGTTCGTCGGCGGCCTTGCTCTTCACACCTTCGTAGTCGTGGCGCGAATAGTAGTTGCGACCGTACTGCTGCCAGTGCGCGGTCACGATCTCGGCGACCGATTGCTTGCGGATCGCCAGCACGTTGAGCCATGCGAGTACTGCCCACAGGCCGTCTTTCTCGCGAACGTGATCCGACCCGGTACCGAAGCTTTCTTCGCCGCAAAAGGTGATGCGGCCGGCATCGAGCAGGTTGCCGAAAAACTTCCAGCCGGTCGGTGTTTCGAAGCACTCGATGTTGAAGGCGGTGGCTACGCGATCGACTGCCTGGCTGGTCGGCATCGAGCGCGCCACGCCGGCAATGCCGTTGCGGTGCGCCGGGATGCAGGTGGCATTGGCCGCAAGCACCGCGAGGCTGTCGCTCGGGGTAACGAAGAAGTCGCGACCGAGGATCATGTTGCGGTCGCCGTCGCCATCAGACGCAGCGGCGAAATCCACGCCCTCGGGCCCACGGGTCATCTCGACCAGCTCGGCGGCGTGCACCAGGTTCGGATCGGGATGGTGACCGCCGAAGTCTTCGAGCGGTTCGCCGTTGATCACCGTGCCCTTGGGCGCGCCGAGCATCTGTTCGAGGATGCGCTTGGCGTACGGTCCGGTAATCGCGTGCATGGCATCGAAGCGCATCCGGAAGCTGCCCTTGAGCAGGGCGCTGATCGCGCCGAAATCAAAGATCGAAACCATCAGCTCGGCGTAATCGGTGACCGGATCGATGACCTGCACCGGCATCTTGTTCAAGGTGTACTCGCCGATCTTGTCGAGGTTGACGTCGGCCGCGTCGCACAAACGGTAGCTGCCGACCTCGAGGGTGCGCGCGTAGATCTCTTCGGTGACTTTTTCGGGCGCAGGGCCGCCATTGGCGGTGTTGAACTTGATGCCGAAGTCACCGTCCGGGCCACCGGGGTTGTGACTGGCCGACAGAATCAGTCCGCCTGCCGCCTTGTACTTGCGGATCACGCACGATGCCGCCGGGGTCGACAACAGGCCGCCCTGGCCGACGATCACCCGGCCGATGCCATTGGCCGACGCCATTTTCAGAATCACCTGGATGGCGTCGCGGTTGAAAAACCGGCCGTCGCCGCCGAGTACCAGCGTGTTGCCGGCCAGTTCGGTTTGCGTGTCGAAAACCGATTGTACGAAGTTTTTCAGATAGTTACCGTGCCGAAACACCTCGACGCGCTTGCGCAGCCCGGAGGTTCCCGGGCGCTGGTCGGTGTACGGTGCGGTGGAGTATGTGGTACTTGGCATGGGATTCTGCGTTGCGAAAGATTGGGGGGGATTTTAACCACAGCGCACCCTTGAAATCCCGCTTTGCTGACCCCATTTGTCGCGCCATCGCGAAAAACCTCTGGAGGACCGCCCCACAATGACCGCGACTGCGCAGAAGGAAACCCTGGATTTTCAGGCCGAAGTCAGCCAGGTGCTGAACCTGGTGATCCGCTCACTCTATTCCAACAAAGAGATCTTTCTGCGGGAGCTGATCTCGAATGCCTCCGACGCGGCTGAGAAGCTGCGTTTCGAATCGCTCAGCAATGACGCCCTCTATGAAGGCGACGCGACGCTGCGCATCCGTGTGGCGGTCGATCAGGAAGCCGGCACGATCACGATCGAGGACAACGGCATCGGCATGAGCCGCCAGGAGGTCAACGAGACCATCGGCACGATCGCCAGCTCGGGCACCAAGAAATTCCTCGAGAACCTGTCGGGTGACAAGGCCAAGGACAGCCAACTCATCGGCCAGTTCGGTGTCGGCTTTTATTCCGCCTTCATCGTCGCCGACAAGGTCACCCTGACCACCCGTCGCGCCGGCATGCAGGCCGACGAGGGTGTGCGTTGGGAGTCGAGCGGCGAGGGCAGCTACACGGTCGAGAACGTCGAGCGCGCAGCGCGCGGTACCGAGATCGTGCTGCACATCCGCGAAGAAGACAAAGAATTCCTCGATGGCTGGCGCCTGCGCAGCATCATCAACAAATTTTCCGACCACATCGCAATCCCGGTCGAGATGCTCGGCGAGGTGCCGGAGCCTAAAGAGGGCGAAGAGCCCGCCAAGCCCGAGTGGGAGCAGGTCAACCGCGGCACGGCGCTGTGGATGCGCAACAAGTCGGACGTCACCGACGAGGAGTACCACGAGTTCTACAAGAACACCTGCCACGATTTCGAAGACCCACTGACCTGGGCGCACAACCGCGTCGAGGGCACCAATGAGTATTCGTCGCTGCTGTTCGTGCCGTCGCGTGCGCCGTTCGACATGTGGGACCGCGAACAGAAGCACGGCGTGAAGCTGTATGTGCGTCGCGTGTTCATCATGGACGAGGCCGACAAGCTGATGCCGCACTACCTGCGCTTCGTCAAAGGTGTCGTCGACTCCGATGATCTGCCGCTGAACGTGTCGCGCGAGATCCTGCAGCACGACAAGAAGATCGACAGCATCCGCTCGGCCAACGTCAAGCGTGTGCTCGGTCTGCTGGAGAAGCTGGCCAAAGGCGACGCCGAGAAGTACCAGACGTTCTGGCGCGAGTTCGGCAAGGTGCTGAAGGAAGGTCCGGCCGAAGACTTCGGCAACCGCGAAAAGATCGCCGGCCTGCTGCGCTTCACCACGACCAAGTCGGAGGGTGACGCGCAGGACGTCTCGCTCGATCAGTACATCGAGCGCATGGCAGAGAAGCAGGAGAAGATCTTCTACATCACTGCCGACACCCTGTCGGCCGCGCGCAACAGCCCGCATCTCGAGGTCTTCAAGAAGAAGGGCATCGAGGTATTGCTGCTGACCGACCGCGTCGATGAATGGCTGGTCTCGCACCTGACCGATTTCAAGGACAAGCACCTGCAGTCGGTCGCCAAGGGTGAACTCGATCTGGGTGAGCTCGAAGACAAGGAAGACAAGGAAAAGGTCGAGAAGGCGACCGAAGAGCACAAGCACCTGATCGAGCGCGTCAAAACGGCCCTGGGCGACACCGTCAAAGAGGTGCGCGTGTCGAGCCGCCTGACCGAATCACCGGCCTGCCTGGTAGTCGATCACTACGACATGAGCCAGAACCTGGCGCGCGTACTCAAGCAGCTCGGCCAGGATGCACCGATGCCGACGCCGATCATCGAGATCAACCTCGAACACCCGTTGCTCGACCGTATGGACAAGGAGACCGACGAAGACAAATTCGCCGAGCTGGCCAAGGTCGTGTTCGACCAGGCACTGCTGGCTGAAGGTGGTCAGTTGGAAGACCCGGCCGGTTTCGTCCACCGCCTGAACCGGCTGATGCTCGATATGTCGGCCTGATCCTCATCGATCGGCTGATGCAGAAACCGGCGCTGTGGCGCCGGTTTTTTTGTGTCTGCGCTCAGGCGTTCTTTACCGGATTGCTCAGCGTACCGATGCCGTCGATCGAGACCTCGATGCGGTCGCCGTCGGCCAGGTAGACCGGCGGTTTACGCGCGAAGCCGACGCCTTCCGGTGTGCCGGTCAAAATCGCCGTGCCCGGGATCAGCGTGGTGTCGCGGCTCAGAAAGGCGATCAACTCCGCTACCGAGAAGATCATGTCGCCGGTGTTGCTCGATTGCATCGTCTCGCCGTTGAGGACCGAGCGGATCGGCAGCGTCTGTGGGTCGGGTATCTCGTCGGCGGTGACCAGCACCGGGCCGAGCGGGCAGAAGGTATCGAAGCTCTTACCGCGCACCCACTGACCGCCGCCGGCGTGTTTCTGCCAGCGGCGCGCAGATACATCGTTGGCGCAGGTATAGCCGAGCACATAGTCGAGCGCGCGATCGACCGGCACGTTGCGCGCGGTCTTGCCGATGATCACGGCAAGCTCCGCTTCGTAGTCCACTTCCGGGCCGTGTTCGCAGGCTGCCGGCAGCAGGATCGGTTGATCGGGATCGGCTACGGCCGTGCTCGGTTTCATAAAGACCACGGGATGCTCCGGCAGCTTGGCACCGGTCTCTGCGGCGTGCGCACGATAGTTCAGGCCGATGCAGTAGATGTCGGTCGGGCGCACCGGCGCCAGCCAGCGCGTCACCTCGACCTCGTCGTCGCCGGGGCGCAGGCCGTCAAAAAGATTGTCGCCATGGCAGGCGAGGGCGCGGCCATTGTCGAGGGGCTGTACCCAGCGGGTGTTGCCTGCACTGTCGATACAACGGGCCAGTTTCACGCGATTCTCCTTCTGCTTGTTGTGTCGGCGACATGTCTGAATGGCTGATGTCTATCAAATGCGATCGAGCATGCGCCGCTGTGGCCCGGCAGTGTAAGTGATATCTTTGTTACACATGCATCTGGAGCTTCTTCGGGCAAGTCGTAGCAGCTTACTCCCGGCGGGGCGCTGTGTACCGGTGCTTAACGTGCAGTCACAGCGAGGTCGACATGTCCGATATCCACAGCATCCTCAGCGATGCCCGACTGGTCGAAAGCGGTATTGCCGAGCGCCGGCACTACGATGGTGGTCAGACAATCATCGAAAAGGGTTCCGAGGAACGCGGCGTCTATCTGATCGAGCGGGGCTGTGTCAGGGTGCTCGAACGCATCGAGCTCGAAGATCGGCGTCACATCCAGCCGGGTATCTGCGATCTGGGCGAGCAGGAGGTGTTCGGTGAACTCAGCCTGTTCGACGACGGCCCGCGCCTGGCGACGGTGGTGTCGGTCGAGCCGTGCGACCTGTTGGTTTACCAGGCCGAAGCCCTCGCAGACTATCTCGACCATCACCCCGAATTCGGCTACGTGGTGCTGAAAGAGTTGTTCAACATCCTTACCTGTCGCCTGCGCCAGACCGACCGTCGCCTGGGTTCGCTGTTTGCCTGGGGCCTGAAGGCGCATGGAATCGATCGGCATCTATAAATAGTAGGCTCGCCGTTTCGCGATTTTTGCGCGATGAGCATTGCGTCACTTTATCAGTAACTATTGATAAACACCCTGAATCGACCTATTCAGACGCTCGAATGGTGACTTCTGCTTCCCGTGTGGCAGACTCCGCACCCTAGAAAACGTCAGATGACATCAGAGGGGAGAACCACATGCGCGTAATTCTTCTTGGCGGCCCAGGTGCCGGCAAAGGAACCCAGGCCAACTTCATCAAAGAACGCTACGGCATCCCGCAGATCTCGACCGGAGACATGCTGCGGGCGCACGTCAAGGCCGGTAGCGAGCTGGGCGTCGCCGCGAAGAAGATCATGGACGAAGGCGGTCTGGTGTCGGACGACATCATCATGGGCATGGTCAAAGAGCGCATCAAAGACGACGACTGCAAGAAGGGTTACCTGTTCGACGGTTTCCCGCGCACGATTCCACAGGCCGAAGCACTGAAAGAGGCTGGCGTGCCGATCGATGCCGTGGTCGAGATCGACGTGCCCGATGCAGAGATCATCAAACGTATGTCGGGTCGCCGCGTGCACCTGGCATCGGGTCGTACCTATCACGTCGTATTCAATCCACCGAAGGTGGAAGGCAAGGACGATGAAACCGGCGAGCCGCTGATTCAACGCGACGACGACCAGGAAGAGACCGTCAAGGCGCGCCTCAAGGTCTATCACGACCAGACCGAGCCGCTGATCAGCTTCTACAGCAAAGAGGCCGATGCCGGTAACTGCAAGTATGTGAAGATCAATGGCGTCGGCAGTGTCGACGATATCCGCGAGGGCATCTTCGCCGGATTGGACGGCTGATCACCTGAATCACGCCTGTCACGAAGCAAAGGCCCGGGTAACTCCGGGCTTTTGTGCTTTCGGCGTAAATTAGCGCTCTGTGATATACTTTGGCGCTTATTGACTCAAGTTTCCGGGAGACCGCCATGGCTGTCGTCGAGCTGACCAAAGACAACTTCGAAGAAGTTGTGACCAACAACGAATTCGTGATCGTGGATTTCTGGGCGCCGTGGTGTGGTCCTTGCCGGTCGTTCGCGCCGACCTACGAAAAGGTCTCTGAAGATCACCCGGATATCGTGTTCGCCAAGGTCAACACCGAAGACGAACAGGAGATCGCGGGGCATTTCCAGATTCGCTCAATCCCGACGCTGATGATCTTCCGTGACAAGATCATCATCTTCAGCGAAGCCGGCGCATTGCCCGAGTCGGCCTTCCGTGAACTGGTTACCAAGGCCGGCGAACTCGACATGGACGAAGTGCGCCGCCAGGTCGCAGATCAGCAATCCGGCAGCCAGGCCTGACCCTTCCCAAGCCGGGGTGATTCGCACCCCGGTCACGTGCGGCGGCTATACTGAGACCTGATGTTCGCCAGGTAGAGCCATGCAGTTCAGTCGCCGTACAGATTTACACCGCTGGTTGCACACGCCACCGTCTGTTGGTGACCTGCAGGCGTTGTGTGAAGAAAACTACCAGTATCTGCTCAGCCTGATTCCACAGCTCAAGCGTCTGCAGGGCGAGCATTGTTCGGTGCGCGACGAACACCAGGATCTGCATCTCACCATCATCGAGCAGACCCGCTACACCACGCTGATCCGCCTGACCTACCGCTTTACCCATTCCGACGGCAACCTGTCCGACCCGGATGCGTTGCTGCGCGTTTACCATGATGCCCGTCAGGTCGAGGTGGAAGACCTGCGCCAGCAGACCTTGCCGACCGATCGCCTGTACGAGGCGCCGGGCCTGCTGAACAAGTGGCGCCTCAACCTGTTCGTGCTGAAATGGCTGGCGTTCTGTGTTCGTCAGGGCCATCTGTTCGTCGACGACGTGAGCGCCCTGCGCGAGCCCGCCCTGGGTCTCACCTGAGCGTCCTGCAAAAACGCTGATTACATTACCCGCCGCGGTATTTTGTCGCGGTGTCGTTCTGGAATTTGGTTCTCTCTGCAACAGCTTTTCCCGCCCAAAGTCCGCTGTGTCCAGGTCATCTTGGACAGGATATGGACAAATTTAATGTTGACTAATTTCCTCGGTTACTGCTAATTTCTTATCCGAGCAAATTACTAGGTAATTGCACGGCATCCGTGCAACACACGAGGAATCGACTATGCGACTTTCAACCAAAGGCCGTTATGCAGTGACCGCGATGCTGGACCTGGCGATCAACGGCAAGCAGGGACCGGTCACCCTGGCAGACATCTCGGAGAACCAGGGCATCTCGCTCTCGTATCTTGAGCAGTTGTTCGCTGCGCTGCGCGGCAAAGGCCTGGTGCGCGGTGTACGTGGCCCGGGTGGCGGCTATTACCTCGGCCGCGAATCCGACGAGATTTCGATCGCCGACATCATCTGCGCGGTCGACGAATGGGTCGAGTTCACGCGCTGTAAGGGACGTCAGAACTGCCAGGACGGGCAGCGCTGTCTGACCCACAGCCTGTGGGACGACCTGAGCCAGCAGATCTTCATCTTCCTCAGCGACATCACGCTGCACGATCTGGTCGAGCGCGGCGAAGTACGCGAAGCGGCGCGTCGTGAGAAGAAGGCCGAATCCAAGGTTGTCGGCCTGAAGACCGAAGCGGCGTAAAATGATGCGATCCGAGTGGGGCGGTGGCTGGCTTGCCGGCCACCGCTTTCGCCTGCGCATATCTCTGATTTGGGGTGAGTAACCATGGCTTACAGTGACAAGGTCATCGACCACTACGAAAACCCGCGCAATGTCGGGGTGCTCGACAAAGCGGCGGTCAACGTCGGTACCGGTATGGTCGGCGCACCTGCCTGCGGCGATGTGATGCGTCTGCAGATCCAGGTGAACGGTCAGGGTGTGATCGAAGACGCCAAGTTCAAGACCTACGGCTGCGGTTCGGCGATTGCATCCAGCTCACTGCTTACCGAGTGGGTCAAGGGCAAGACGCTCGACGAGGCGCGGCAGATCAAAAACTCCGAGATCGCCGAAGAGCTGGCGTTGCCGCCGGTCAAAGTACATTGCTCGGTACTCGCCGAAGACGCCATCAAGGCAGCGATCGCCGACTATCAATCCAAGCAGGGTCAGGCCGACTCAGCGTCCAGCGCTGCCTGATCGAATAGCGTCGATTCCTCCGCGCCTGCCTCGGTCGGCAGGCGCACCACTGCCCGCGTTCCACCTTCATCCGATTTCAATTCGATCTCGCCGCCGTGTGCAGCCACAATGCGCTGCGATATCGGCAGTCCCAGGCCCGTACCGTGTGTGCGCGATGTAAAGAACGGTTCGAACACGCGCTCGAGCGTTTTCGGCGGGATCGGTTCGCCCGCGTTGGCGATGGTGATCTCGACCCAGCTGTCACCGATGGTGGCGCAACTGATTCTTATCGGCTCGCCCGGCGGGCTGGCCTGTCTGGCATTGTTTACCAGGTTGATGAGCACCTGCCGCAAGCGGTCGGCGTCGACGGGGATCGGCGGGCAGGGATTCACTTCGAACAAGGTGCGTTCGTGGTGCTCGTCATCGGCACTGATGGTTTCGCTGACGATGCTGCATACGTCCTGTATCTCGCGCTGCAGTGTCATCGGCTTGGCGTACAGCAGTATGTCGGCCAGTAACCGTTCCAGGCGGGCGACCTCATTCGATGCGAGCGTCAGCCGTTTCTGCGCGCCTTGCGGCAGGCCGTCGAGCCCCTCGAAATGCTCCAGCGCCAAACCGATAGTCGCCAGCGGATTGCGAATCTCGTGCACGATGCCGGATGCGAATTGACCGATGGTCGCCAGGCGTGCGTTTTCGACAAGCTGGATGGTGCGGCCCAGGCTGATGCCGACGAGCACGCCGAGGTTACGCAACAAGGCAAGGTGTTCGGTACGGTAGTTGTTTGGGTAGCGGCTGGCAAACACCGCAACCCCGTGCACACCGGCGCTGTTACTGATCGGCAGAAAGATCGCATCGCGCCTGCCCAGTTCTGCCAGTTTGCGTAGGAAGACATAGCTTTCGGAGAGTTGCGAGGTCTCGCGGACATCGGGGATGTGCAGCGGTTCGCTGGTGTTGATGCACTCTTCGAGCAGCGTCTGATCGGGGTGAAAGCGCAGCCGCCCGATCGGTTCGGGCTTGCCGTCGCTGTACGCCTTCTCGAGATAGATATCGCCGCCCGGCGCGATGATCAATACGCCGATCCAGTCGACGGGTATCAACGGTGGCAGCGTCTCCGACAGGGTTTTCAACGTGCCCTCGAGATCGGCGCCCTGTTCAAGGCGGGTCAACAATTTGCGTAGGCCATCCATGCGGGTCGCGAGGTGGTTGAAGGCGCTCGCCAGCCAGCCGATTTCGTTGTTACGCAGCACCGGTACGCGGTGCGAGAAATCACCGTTGGCGACCTGCTTAAAGCCCTCGACGGTGGTCGTCATCGGCGCCATGACACCGCGATAGAACCAGACGGCGATGCCGACCGATACCAGCAGCGCCGCGCCGAGCAGCAGGCGGTTTACCATGTAGGCCCATTGTGCGCGGGCCTCGACGTCTTTCTTGAGTGTCGACATCAGCGTCTGCGAGATCTTTTCCAACGTCTCGTTCTGCTCACCGATCAATTCCGCCGCCCACTCGAGACGGGGTTCGTCCTTGTCCGGCCCGATGCGCTCATCGAACTGCTGCATGAAACTCTCCCATTCCGCCGCGAGCTGCCCGGCGACGGCGTGCGATTCGGGCGGCAGGTGCGGCTGCATCGCCATGTGCCGCCCGGTCAGCGACGCGTCGAAGCGGTTGTTGGCGAACGCAGTGATCAGTTGATCGAGTTCGGTGCGGGTCTTTTTCAGATCTTCGAAGTACAGCCGCAGGTCGCGGTAGTAGCTGGGATAGTCGCGCGGTGCGTTCTCGCGGTAGCGCATCGCTTGTACGGTCAGGTGTTGCTGATTGAAATGCACCCGGCCGGCGAGCTGAACCAGCACGTCGTCACTGTGCTGCTGGTCGATCACATGCAGGGAATACAGCGTGGAGGCGGCAAACAGCGCGGTCAGCACAGCGATTGCGACAATGATCTGCAGTTTCAGAGAGTGGAAGATTTTCGGCAAAAGGATGTCCTGACCGTCGTGGGGTTGCGGCGTCGCCTGTGTGGGCCAAAGTATAAGGAAAGCAGCTTTGCGACTATAGTGTGCGCCGCGCCACCGGCAGCAAGGTCTGAAATCTACCGGTGCCGACGAATCGGGGTAGGGCATCAATGGGAGCGGGCATGCAGAGTCCTCAACAACATGAACTGATAACACTACGGGATTGGATCCGTTGGGGCGCCAGTCGGTTCAATGAGGCCGGTCTTTTCTACGGACACGGCACCGACAACGCGATCGACGAAGCGCTCGCGCTGGTGCTGCATTCGCTGCACCTGGATCACGATCTGCCGGCGGACTATCTCAATGCACGTGTCACCGGCGATGAGGCGGCGCGCATCGAAGGGCTGTTTACCGAGCGCGTCGATCTGCGCGTACCGGCGGCCTACCTGATCGGCGAGGCGCGTTTTGCCGGGCTGAAATTCTTCGTCGATGAAAACGTGCTGATCCCGCGGTCGCCGATCGCCGAGTTGATCGAGGAAGGCTTTCAACCGTGGCTGGATGCCGATCACGTCGGCAGCGTGTTGGACCTGTGCTGCGGCAGTGGCTGCATCGGTATCGCCTGCGCTTATGCCTTTCCGAACGCCCTGGTGGATCTCGGCGACATCTCGCAGGCCGCGCTCGACGTGGCGGCGCGCAATATCGAACGCCACCAACTCGATAACCGGGTGCGTGCGCTGCACGCCGACGTGTTCGATGGGCTCGACGGCGAGCGCTACGATCTGATCGTCAGCAATCCGCCGTACGTCAGCACCCGCGAGATGGCGACCTTGCCGGCAGAGTACCGGCATGAGCCGGAGCTCGGCCTCGAAGCAGGCGACGACGGTATGGATGTCGTCGCGCGCATCCTGGCGGGAGCCGCCGATTACCTTCAGCCCGGTGGTATCATCGTGATCGAAGTCGGCGCCAGTGCCGATCTGCTGATGGCTCGCTATCCCGATGTGCCGTTTTTGTGGCTGGATTTCGAGCGCGGCGGCGACGGGGTGTTCCTGCTGACCGCCGAGCAGGTGAACGAGTATCGTGAGCAATTCGAGGAGAGCCTGGCATGAGTCTGCACCGCGCACGCAGTGCCGAAGAGTATGCGGAATGGGTCAAACAGGCCGTGTTCGAGGTGGGTGATCTGAAAGACTGCCTGCTGTACGAAATGGAAGACCTGCAGCGTTTCCCGGCGTTTATCGAACCGCTCGAGGAAGGAGTGCAACAGGTCTACGATGCGATGCTATCGGGCAGCTACCAGTTCGGCCGCGAAGACCTGGCTTTTATGGACGTGGTGCGTCGCTACGAAGACCAGATTCCCTTTCATACGCTGCTCAAACAGATCAACGAAACGCATCGAAAAGGTCTGGATGTGCCCGACGAGGGCTGACAACCTTTTTGACGCTCGTCAGTCCGCGCCGGGTGGGGGACGTCTAGAATGACCGCTATGCAACAGACACTCGTTCTCGATCAGGATCTGATCAAGCGTTACGACCAGTCCGGCCCGCGTTACACCTCGTACCCGACCGCGGTGCAGTTCCACGACGGATTCGGGCCGCAGCAATACCGCGCTGCCGCCGAGGCCAGTAATGCCAGCGGCCGACCCTTGTCGCTGTATTTCCACATCCCGTTCTGCGACACCGTGTGTTTCTACTGCGCCTGCAACAAGGTGGCGACCAAGGACCGCACGCGTGCGCAGCCGTATCTCGACCGCGTGTATCGCGAGCTGGCGATGCAGGGCGAACTGTTCGACCGCAGCCGCCCGGTGGAGCAGCTGCACTGGGGCGGCGGTACGCCGACCTTCATCAGCCACGACCAGATGCGCGAGTTGATGACCAAGACCGGCCGTCACTTCCAGTTACTGGACGACGACAGCGGTGAGTATTCGATCGAGATCGATCCACGCGAGGTGACCGACGAGACCATCGGACTGCTGCGTGAGATCGGCTTCAACCGCATGAGCCTGGGTCTGCAAGACCTCGATCCGGCAGTGCAGAAAGCGGTCAACCGCATTCAGACGGCCGAGCAGACCTTCGGCGCCTTGACCGCGGCGCGGCGCGAAGGCTTCCGCTCGATCAGCATGGACCTGATCTACGGCCTGCCACTGCAGACGGCAGATTCTTTCATCGCAACATTGGATCGGGTGCTCGAAGCCGAGCCCGAACGGCTGTCGGTATTCAATTACGCGCATCTTCCCGAACGCTTCAAGCCGCAGCGGCGGATCAACGAAGACGAGCTGCCGTCAGCAGAACAGAAGCTCGAGATCCTGCAGCAGGTGGGCGAGCATCTGGCCAAGGCAGGTTATGTCTATATCGGTATGGATCACTTCGCCCGACCGGACGACGAGCTCGCCGTGGCGCAACGCGAAGGTCACCTGTATCGCAACTTCCAGGGTTATTCGACACATGCGCACTGTGACCTGGTTGCCCTGGGGGTGACATCTATCGGACTGGTTGGCAACACCTACGCGCAAAACGTACGCACGCTCGACGAATACTATGCACGCATTGATGCCGGCGAGCTGGCCGTATTCCGCGGCATCGAGTTGAGTCGCGACGACGAACTGCGGCGCGATGTGATCACCGACCTGATCTGCAACTTCGCGCTCGACATGGCCCGCGTCGGCAAGCGATGGGATATTCAGTTCGACGACTATTTCCGTGGCGAGCTCGAACGCCTGCACGGCATGGCAAAAGACGGTCTGCTCACTATTGACGGCGGACGCATCGAGGTGATGCCGGCAGGGCGCTTGTTGATCCGCAACATCTGCATGGTGTTCGACCATTACCTCGGTGCCGACGGCCAGACGACGCGCTTCTCCAAGGTTATCTAAGCCAGAAGACTCTCCGGCAGGCGGGCCCGGTCCTGGGCGAAACGCGACCGCCTGCTAAGCTTTTCGACATTCGCTAAACGGAGTACCCGGATGTCGACACCCGAATCGATCCCAGCCGTATTTCGTCGCACTGCCGGGGAGTTTGCGCAAGCGCCCTTGGTCATCACCCCGGAGCATCAAACGTCGTTCGCTGCGGTGGATCGGGCGTCCGACGGCATCGCCACGACATTGCTTGAGCGCGGAATCCGCAAGGGCGACCGCATCGCACTGTATTGCCCGAACTGCGCCGAATTTCTGATCACCTATCTGGGTATCGTCAAGGCCGGGGCAGTGGTCGTGCCGATCAACCTGCTGATCCAGCAGGAGGAGATTGCCTATATTCTTGAAGATGCAGCGGTCAGCGGCGTCGTCTATCACGGTCTATTGGGCGAAAGGCTGCAAGCGCTGCGTCACACACTGCCATCGGCAGGCCTGTGGATAGGCGTCGGCGGGTCGTCGCTCGACGACGCCGATCTGGACTTTGCCGATGTTGTGGAGAACGCGGACGGCGCATCGCTGCCGGAGCCGGCATTGGATGCCGAATGCGATCTCGCTGCGATCCTGTACACCTCGGGTACCACCGGCAAACCCAAAGGTGCGATGCTGACCCACCACAACCTGGTGGTGAACACGCGCAGTGTGCTCACTGCGCTGCAACTGCGCCCCGGCGCGGACCGCATGCTGGTGGTGTTGCCGATGTTCCATTCTTTTGCGGCAACCGGCGGCATGCTGACACCGGCACTGCACGGCGTGGCCATGGTGCCGGTGCCGAAGTTCGATCCAAACCTGGTCAGCGACGTGATCGGCGCGACCGCGGCCACCGTGTTTCTCGGTGTGCCGTCGATGTACAACCTGATCCTGCGAATCGACGACGACCAGTTGGCCAAGTGGCGCAGCGTGCGTTTCGGTGTCGCCGGCGGCGCGGCCATGCCGGTTGAGCTGATGCGGCGTTTTGAACAGCGCTTCGGTTTTCCGATTCTCGAAGGTGATGGCCCCACCGAGTGTTCGCCGGTCACCTGCGTCAATCCGCTGAGCGGCGAGCGCAAACCCGGCTCGGTGGGACTGGCCGTCGATAACGTCGAGATCGCGATCTTTGACGATGATGGCCACCCGCTGCCGGCCAACGAGATCGGCGAGATCTGCGTGCGTGGGCCGAACGTGATGGCCGGTTACTGGCGTCTGCCCGAGGCGACGGCAGAGACGTTTTTTGGCGAATGGCTGCGCACCGGCGACCTCGGCTACCTGGACGACGACAGCTACGTGTTCATTGTCGATCGCAAGAAAGATCTGGTGATCGTCAACGGCATGAATGTCTACCCGCGCATGGTCGAGGAGGTGCTCTATCGCCACCCGGACGTACTCGAAGCGGCCGTGATCGGTGAG
This sequence comes from Thiosocius teredinicola, assembly GCF_002009425.1. Lineage (NCBI taxonomy): Bacteria > Pseudomonadati > Pseudomonadota > Gammaproteobacteria > Chromatiales > Sedimenticolaceae > Thiosocius > Thiosocius teredinicola. Next base: position 2,948,125 of record NZ_CP019936.1, on the reverse strand, counting down.
CCTGACGATCTGCACGGCGAGGTCGTGGTGGCCCACCTGGTGCCGTGTGAGGGGTGCACGCTCGACCCGGGCGAGTTGCGCGCTTTTTGTCGCAAGCACCTGGGCCCGCACCAGCTGCCGCGGCGTTTCGTGGTGCGCGAATCGTTGCCGAAAAACGCGACCGGCAAGATCCTCAAGCGCGAACTGCGACGTGCCGGAGAGCTCGAAAGGGGCGTCGATTTGTCCTGACCGAGTGCACGGTCAGGCTCTTGATCAGACCGGCCGCAGGCCCGATTGCACGGCGATACCGGTAACCGTCGGGACCGGGGGAGATCGAGTGGCCGGGCCTGGATCGCAGATGTCGGAGCAATCTCGCGGCATTCCGCTGTTTCGGGGCCCCGTGGGTTTTGTATAATGCGCGATTCGCATCGGCATGGCGAAAGTGGCGGAATTGGTAGACGCGCTGGATTTAGGTTCCAGTGGGGTAACCCGTGAGAGTTCGAGTCTCTCCTTTCGCACCATCTGACCGGTGCCCAACCATTCGGCCGGCCTTGTGCCGGGAAGTTTAATCCGACAAGAGTTAACAGGCAGTACAACTGCTGGAGTGATTTGGAATGCAAGTTTCTGTGGAATCGGGCGAGGGCCTCGAGAAGCGTCTTTTGGTTGATCTGCCGGCGGAGCGCGTCACCGCTGAGATGGACAAAAAACTGAAGGATCTCGCGCGCAACGTTCGTTTGGACGGTTTTCGTCCCGGCAAGGTGCCGATGCGTACCATCAAGCAGCGCTTTGGTGAGCAGGTGCGCCAGGAAGCCTACGGCACCCTGATCCAGGAAACGCTGTACGAAGCCGCCAACCAGGAGAAACTGACCCCGGCCGGCGAACCCAAGGTGGAATTGCGCGAGGCGGCCGAAGAAGGCGGTCTTGGCTACACCGCGACCTTCGAAATCATGCCTGACGTGCAGTTGAACGATCTTTCGGGTCAATCGATTACCCGTCCGGTCGCCGAAGTGACCGAGTCCGACATCGACGAGATGATCGACAAGCTGCGCAAGCAGCGCACGGTCTGGAACGAAGTCGACCGCGGCGCCAAAGACGGCGACACGGTCCATATGAATTTCAAGGGCTTTATCGATGGTGAGGCATTCGAAGGCGGCACCGCCGACAACGTGCCGCTGGTACTCGGTTCCGGGTCGATGATCGCTGGATTCGAATCGGGCCTGCTCGGCGCAAAAGCGGGCGATGATCGCACCCTCGAGGTGAAGTTCCCCGACGACTACCGCGCTGAGCATCTGGCCGGCAAAGACGCGACCTTCGAAGTCCAGGTGCTGCGCGTCGCCGAACCGCAGTTGCCGGAGATCGATGAAGAGTTCGTCAAGGCCTTTGGTGTCGAAGAGGGCACGGTCGAAGGTCTGCGTGAGGATGTCGCCAAGAACATGCGTCACGAGCTGAAGCAGAAGCTGGAGAACATGGCCAAGGAAAAGGTCATGGATCTGCTGATCGAGACCCATCCGATGGATATCCCGAAGGCCATGGTCGACCATGAAGCCGGGCGGATGAAACAGCAGATGCAGCAGGAAATGCAGCAGCAGGGTCAGCCTTCGAGCGTCGACCTGCCGTTGAGCGTTTTCGAGAACCAGGCCAAGCGCCGCGTTCACCTCGGCCTGCTGGTGGCCGAGATCATCGAGCAGCACAAGCTCGAGGCCGACGAAGACAAAATGCGGGCGACCATCGCCGATTTCGCCGAATCGTACGAAAACCCGCAGGAAGTCATCGACTACTACCTGCAGGATCCGAACGCACGCGCCAGCATTCAGAACCTGGTCCTTGAAAATCAGGTGGTTGGCTGGGTTATGGACCAGATTCAGGTCGGCGACGAGAACAAGGAATTCTCCGACATCATGGATAATCAGGGGTAATCCGAGGCTTGCGGGGTCGGGGTTTTAGGGGTAGCTTCAAGTAATCCCAGTAACATCCGATAAGCAGGACATGAACCAATTGGAACCGATGAATCTCGGCCTCGTGCCGATGGTTGTGGAACAGAGCGCGCGCGGCGAGCGGGCTTATGACATCTACTCGCGGCTGCTCAAAGAGCGCGTGATCTTCTGCGTCGGTCCGGTTGAAGACCACATGGCCAACCTGATTGTCGCGCAGTTGCTGTTTCTCGAGTCCGAGAACCCCGACAAAGACGTTCATTTATATATCAACTCGCCCGGTGGTTCGGTAACCGCCGGGCTCGCCATCTACGACACCATGCAGTTCATCCGTCCGCACGTCACTACGATGTGTATCGGGCAGGCCGCGAGCATGGGTGCCCTGTTGCTGGCCGGCGGCGAGAAAGGCAAGCGTTACGCACTGCCGCATTCGCGGGTGATGATTCACCAGCCGCTGGGCGGTTTCCAGGGCCAGGCCACGGATATCGAAATTCACGCCAAAGAAATCCTGTTGATCCGCGAAAAGCTCAACAAGATTCTGGCCCACCATACCGGACAGGATCTCGACCGGATCGGCCGTGACACGGATCGCGACAATTTCATGAGCGCGGACCAATCTGTCGCCTACGGTCTGATTGACCAGGTTTTGAACCGGCGACCGGAAAAAGACGCATAAAAAGCGCCCTAAAGCCATGTGGTTAGAGTGGCTTGTTATCCGAATTCATTCGGATATTATGAGTTCGAGGGGCCGCGGTTTCTGCGTGGTCGGCACAACGAGGTGATGCGGTCACGCAGGTTAATTAGGTGAACGACTATGAGCGACGATAAGAAGCACGGCAAAGGCGAGGACGGCAAACTTTTGTATTGCTCGTTCTGCGGCAAAAGTCAGCATGAGGTGCGCAAGCTTATCGCGGGCCCATCTGTCTTCATCTGCGACGAATGCGTTGAACTCTGCAACGATATTATCCGCGAGGAAATGCAGGAAAGCGTCGGCCAGACGACCGACAAACTGCCGATCCCGGCGGAAATCAATGCCACCCTCGATCAGTACGTCATTGGTCAGTCGCGCGCCAAAAAGGTGCTGTCGGTAGCGGTCTACAACCACTACAAGCGCCTCGAGGCCAAGAGCAAGAAAGACGATGTCGAGATCGCCAAGAGCAACATTCTGCTGATCGGTCCGACCGGTTCGGGTAAAACGCTGCTGGCCGAAACGCTGGCGCGTCTACTGAACGTGCCGTTCACGATTGCCGACGCCACCACGCTGACCGAAGCCGGTTATGTCGGTGAAGACGTCGAGAACATCATCCAGAAGTTGCTGCAGAAGTGTGATTACGACGTCGAGAAGGCGCAGACCGGTATCGTCTATATCGACGAAATCGACAAGATCTCGCGCAAGTCGGACAACCCCTCGATCACCCGCGACGTTTCCGGCGAGGGTGTGCAGCAGGCGCTGCTCAAACTGATCGAAGGTACCGTCGCCTCGGTTCCGCCGCAGGGCGGCCGCAAGCATCCGCAGCAGGAATTCCTGCAGGTGGATACGGGCAACGTGCTGTTCATCGTCGGCGGCGCGTTCGCCGGCCTCGACAAGGTGATCCGCGACCGTTCCGAGAAGGGCGGCATTGGTTTCTCTGCAGAAGTCCGCAGCAAGGAAGACAGCCGTTCGGTGGGCGAGATCCTGACCGCTGTCGAACCCGAAGACTTGATCCGCTACGGCCTGATCCCGGAATTCGTCGGTCGTCTGCCGGTGGTGGCCACGCTCGAGGAACTCGACGAAGAGGCGTTGGTGCAGATCCTGACCGAGCCGAAGAACGCGTTGATCAAACAGTATCAGCGCCTGTTCGAGATGGAAGGCGCCGAACTCGAGGTGCGCGAAGATGCGTTGCGTGCGATTGCTCGCAAGGCCATGGATCGCAAGACCGGAGCACGCGGCCTGCGGACCATTCTCGAACATGTATTGCTCGACACGATGTACGACCTGCCGTCGCTTGAAGACGCCAACAAGGTCGTGATCGACGAGTCGGTCATCAAAGGCGAATCGGCACCCTATATCATCTACGGCGGTTCTGAACCGCGTCAGATCGCCGCTTCCGATTGACGTCAATCCATTAAGCAAGCAAGACCCCGATGCACCCCGCATCGGGGTCTTGCTTTTGCGTCAATCATTCCAACGCCTCGTCCGCCGAGTCTCCACAGGGGCTGTCTTCGACAGCAGCGCTCCGTACCCAGCATTTTGCAGTTTTTTTGCCGCGTCGGTTTCTGGTGGTATAAAGATCACGCGAGCGTCACGATGCTTGAAATTCAGGCCTTAAGTCCTCATGTTGACCGGAATCGTGACCTTACTGAACCCGCGCAGGCGCGTTCACCCAATTATTCACCGCACGGTTGTGCGGTCGGAGGAAAGCAATGGGACAGGAAGACAAGACACTGAGTGTGCGTGAAGATCAGCCAAGCGCTGTCCCGGTACTTCCGCTGCGCGATGTAGTGGTATATCCGCATATGGTAATTCCACTGTTCGTCGGGCGCGAAAAATCCATCAAGGCGCTCGATGCCGCGATGTCCGACAATAAACAGATTCTGCTGGTGGCGCAGAAGAGCGCCGATGTCGACGAACCGCAACCGGACGACATGTATGAGATCGGAACGCTCGCCAGCATCCTGCAGCTGCTCAAGTTGCCCGATGGCACGGTCAAGGTGCTGGTAGAGGGCGGCGAGCGCGCCAAGATTACCAGCATGATCGGCGGCGACGGTTTCTTTGCCGCCGACCTTGAGCCGGCCGAAGACGTCATCGAGCTTCCCGAACGCGAAATGGAAGTGCTGATGCGCTCTGCCACCACGCTGTTCGATCAATACGTCAAGCTCAACAAGAAGGTGCCGCCCGAGGTGCTGACCTCGTTGGCCAGCATCGATGAGCCGTCGCGCCTGGCCGATACCATGGCCGCCCATATGGCGCTCAAGCTCGATGAGAAACAGCATGTGCTCGAGATGTTCAACGTCCGTGAGCGCCTCGAACACCTGATGGCCTTGATGGAAGGCGAGAACGATATCCTGCAGATGGAAAAGCGCATCCGTGGGCGCGTGAAGCGTCAGATGGAGAAGAACCAGCGCGAGTACTATCTGAACGAACAGATGAAGGCCATCCAGAAAGAACTGGGTGAGCTGGATGACGCCCCGAATGAGCTCGAGGACCTGGCCGACAAGATCGAGAAGGCGGGCATGAGCAAGGAGGCCAAGTCAAAGGCGACGGCCGAGCTCAACAAGCTCAAGCTGATGTCGCCGATGTCCGCCGAGGCGACCGTGGTGCGCAACTACATCGATGCCCTGGTCAGCGTGCCGTGGAAGAAGCGCTCCAAGGTGCGCAACGACATCTCCAAGGCCGAAGAGGTGCTCGATACCGATCACTACGGGCTGGAGAAGGTCAAGGAGCGCATCCTTGAGTATCTCGCCGTACAGCAGCGCGTACGCAAGCTCAAAGGGCCTATTCTGTGTCTGGTCGGACCACCGGGCGTTGGTAAGACCTCGCTCGGACAATCGATCGCCCGCGCGACCAATCGTAAGTTCATCCGCATGGCCCTGGGTGGTGTGCGCGACGAGGCCGAGATCCGTGGTCACCGGCGTACTTATATCGGCGCCATGCCGGGCAAGATCGTGCAGAACCTGACCAAGGCCGGCACCAAGAACCCGTTCTTCCTGCTCGACGAAATCGACAAGATGGCAATGGACTTCCGCGGCGACCCGGCATCGGCGCTGCTCGAGGTACTCGACCCTGAACAGAACCACACGTTCCAGGACCACTATCTCGAGGTCGACTTCGACCTGTCGGAGATCATGTTCGTGGCCACTGCCAACAGCATGAACATCCCGCCGGCGCTGCTCGACCGCATGGAGGTCATCCGCCTGTCGGGTTATACCGAAGATGAGAAGGTCAATATCGCCGAGAACTATCTCATTCCGAAACAGATCACGAACAACGGCCTGAAAGAAAAAGAGTTGACGATCGGCGAGAACGCGGTGCGCGACATCGTGCGCTACTACACGCGCGAGGCGGGCGTACGAAATCTCGAACGCGAGGTTTCGAAGATCTGTCGCAAGGTCGTCAAAGATGTGTTGCTCGACGAAAAGAAAGGTAAGCACGTTACGGTCACGACCAAAAACCTCGACAAGTACCTCGGGGTCAAGCGCTTCCGCTATGGTCGCGCCGACGAGCACGATCAGGTTGGTCAAGTGACCGGTCTGGCGTGGACCGAGGTGGGCGGCGAGCTGCTGCGCATCGAGACCGCGTTGACGCCGGGTAAGGGACGTCTGACCCATACCGGCCAGCTCGGCGATGTGATGAAGGAATCCATCCAGGCGGCCATGACGGTGATCAGGAGCCGCGCAGAGGCCCTGGGGCTCGACGACGACTTCTACCAGAAGAAAGACGTGCACATCCACGTACCGGAAGGTGCGACGCCTAAGGACGGTCCCAGCGCCGGTATCGGCATGGCGACATCGCTTGCCTCTGCGCTTACCGGCATCCCGGTGTGTGCGGATGTTGCGATGACCGGTGAGATCACCCTGCGTGGCGAGGTGCTGCCGATCGGCGGTCTCAAAGAAAAATTGCTGGCCGCACATCGCGGCGGAATCCAGACCGTCATCATCCCGGAAGAGAATGAGCGCGACTTGGTCGAGATTCCGAAAAACATCAAACAGAATCTTGATATAAAACCGGTTCGCTGGATCGACGAAGTGCTGGAAATCGCGCTTGCCGACCGCCCTACGCCACGTTCGGGAAAGGGTGAAGCAGAGCCGAAGTCCGCAGAAAATAAAGACGAAAATGCCGAGGATGTGAATGACGCCCTGCGTCATCATTGAAACTAACCGGCAACGCTGGTAGAAAACGGTGTCTAGCGAGTTGAGCCGTATACCGACAATGCTCGCTTGACACTGTTTTTTGGCTGCTGCTATAAAGCGGCCCGCATAACAGAGTCAGGCCAACTGACACTTTCGCATTCCACCAATATCTGCAGCCAACCAAGGACAGGGTTGTATTTTTCCAAAAAGGGGGCACCGACCGAATGAACAAATCTGATCTAATTGAGGCTATGGCCGATTCCGCTGACATCTCCAAGGCCGCAGCCGGTCGGGCACTGGACGGCTTGATTGAAGCAATTACCAATGCCGTGAAGAACGACGACTCTGTGTCGATCGTGGGCTTCGGCACCTTCCTGCTGCGCGAGCGTGCAGCACGCACCGGTCGCAACCCGAAGACCGGTAAAACCATCGAGATCGCCGCTTCAAAATCGCCTGCATTTAAGGCTGGCAAAGCGTTCAAAGACGCAGTAAACTAGCGCGCCTCGTAACCGGGGTGCTTAGCTCAGCTGGGAGAGCATCGCCCTTACAAGGCGAGGGTCGCAGGTTCGATCCCTGCAGCACCCACCACGAATTAGGAGTGGTAGTTCAGTTGGTTAGAATACCGGCCTGTCACGCCGGGGGTCGCGGGTTCGAGTCCCGTCCACTCCGCCAACTCTAGGGTCAAACGGGGTATCATTCGATACCCCGTTTCTCTTTGCACAGCTTCCGACAAGAAAACCTCAACCATGCTTCAGGCCATAAGAGAAAAAGCCCAAGGCTGGATTGCCTGGGCCATCGTTATCCTTATCAGCATTCCGTTCGCGCTGTGGGGCATTCAGGAATACCTGGGTGTCGGCGGCGAGCCGGAGGTGGCCGAGGTCGATGGTGATGCGATCACCGAACGCATGCTCGACCAACGCGTACGTGATTTCCGCGACCGTATGCGCAATCAACTCGGTGAAGCCTATCGCGCCGACCTGTTCCAAGAGGGCGTGCTGAAAGAACAGGTTCTCGACGCAATGATCGACGAGATGGTTCTGGTCAACAGTGCACGCTCGTGGAATCTGCGTACCAGCGATGCGCAGGCTTACAGTTTTATCTCCAGTGTTCCGTCCTTCCAGCGCGATGGCCAGTTTGATCAGCAGATGTATCAGGCCGCCGTGCGCAATCGCGGTATGTCGGAAGCCGGTTTCGAACAGACCGTTCGCCAGGACATGGCGGTTGCGCAGATCCGCAACGGGATCGAGGCTACCGTCTTCGCAACGCAGAACGACGTCAACACGATGCTTCGCTTGTATGAGCAGAAGCGCAAACTGCGTTTTGTGCGAGTGCCTGCAGATGCGTTTCGCGCTGACGTGAAGATCGATGCAGATGCGGTGCGCGCTTATTACGAAAAGCATCCGGCGCAGTACCGCGTGCCTGAACAGGTGAAGCTCAATTACCTGTTGTTGGATGAAAGCACGCTCGGTGGCCTCGTTGAAGTCAATGAAAACGCGTTGATGGAGTACTACGAAGGCCACAAGTCAGAATTTTCTGCGGCGGAAACTCCGCAAGCGATCGACCAAGCAAAGAAGAAAGCCGAACAGTTGCTGCAGCAGATTCGTGACGGTGCTGATTTCGCGGAGTTGGCCAAACAAAATTCGGACGATCCAGGATCTTCAGAAAATGGCGGAGATCTCGGATGGGTAGAACGGGGCATGATGGTCCCGCAATTCGAAGATGCCGCGTTTGCGCTGGACGCAGGCGCCGTGAGTGATGTGGTAAAAACCGATTTCGGTTACCACATCATTCAGGCTGTTGAGATCCGAGACGAGAAAAGATCTTTGCGGCATATTTTGGTCGCGGCCAAAGGCAATGCCGATGATACGGAGTTCGCCGATGTGCGCGCTCAGGTCGAAACCGCCTACCGCAAGTTCGAGGCGGAGAATCTCTACTTCGACTATGCCGAACGTCTGGCCGAAACCGCCTACGAGAACCCTTCGACCCTCGGGCCGGCCGCCGAAGCACTCGGTATTGCGGTGCAATCGACCGATTGGTTGAGCCGCGAATCTCCGCTGCCGGCACAGCTCGATTCTCCGAAGGTGATCGACGCTGCGTTCGCAGACGATGTGCTGAACGAAGGCAACAACAGCCAGTTGCTGGAAATCGGTCCGCAGCGCGCCGTGGTGTTGCGTGTGGTCGAACATGCGCCTGAGACGGTCAAGCCGTTCGAAGACAACCGCGTGGAGATCGAACAGGACTTTGTGAACGCGCAGGCGTCAGAAGCGGCGGCTCAGGCCGGCCAGCAGGCGCTTGAGGCGTTGAAGTCCGGACAGGAGACGCTGGAGCAGCTCGTGTCGAGCAGGCAGTGGGAGGCCAAGGAGCCGGGGCTGGTGGGTCGTAACCACGCCGATGTCCCGGCCGAGGTGCTGGACGAGGCTTTCTCGCTGCAGCCGCCGGCTGAGGGCGCTGCGGCGTTCGGCGGCGTGGTATCGGCCGAGGGTGACTACTTCGTTGTCGCGGTGGATGCGGTTGAGTACGGCAATCCGGACAAGCTGACGGAAACGGAAAAGCCGATGTTGGATGCCCAGATCGGGCGCAAGGTCGCCACGGCGCAGATGCAGGATCTAATCAACAGCCTGCGTGCGCGTGCCGCCATCGATATCAAGCTCAAAGAAGAATAGCGGCCCAAGTGCTGCACGAAAAAAGCGGCCTGTCGGCCGCTTTTTTTTGCTCGGTAGGACGGTGGTTAGACCATGCCGAGAATGTGGTAGCCGGAGTCCACATACAGCACGTCACCGGTGATGCCGGACGCCAGGTCCGAGCACAGGAACGCGGTCGCGTTGCCCACCTCGTCGATCGTCACGTTGCGTCGCAACGGCGTCTTCTGCTCGACCTCGGCCAGCATGCTGCGGAACCCGCTGATGCCGGATGCAGCCAGGGTACGAATGGGGCCTGCGGACACGGCATTGACGCGCGTACCTTCCGGGCCGATCGAATCTGCGAGGTAGCGCACGTTCGCTTCCAGTGCTGCCTTGGCGACTCCCATAACGTTGTAGTTCGGTACCGTGCGCACGGCGCCGAGGTAGCTCATCGTCACAATCGATCCGTTGCGGCCTTGCATCATGCCGCGCGAGGCCTTGGCCAGCGCTGCCAGGCTGTATGCGCTGATGTCGTGCGCCACGCGGAACCCCTCGCGATTGACTGCGTCTATATAGGTGCCTTCGAGTTGATCGCGTGGGGCAAAACCGACGGAATGGATCAGGCAGTCCAGCCCATCCCAGTGTTTACCGAGTTCGGCGAACACGTTGTCGATCTCTTCGTCGCTGGTGACATCCAACGGCAGCACGATGTCTGAGCCGAATTCGGCGGCGAAGCCGGCCACACGGTCACGCAGTTTTTCGCCCTGGTAGGTGAAGGCGAGTTGTGCCCCTTCGCGATGCATGGCCGCGGCTACGCCGTAAGCAATCGAGCGGTTGCTGGCGACACCCACGATCAGTGCACGCTTGTTGTCCAGAAATCCCATGTATAGTGCCTCGCGGTGGTTGAGGGGAACAAACGGGCTGACAGAAATCGGCTGCGATGCCATCATCGGCAACTGGTAGCCAATCCCGGAGCCTGAAGTCGATATCGTGAAAGAATGGCGCGTAAATTAACCCAAAGGTACTCAGCGTTCAAAGTTTCGCCGGCACTCTTGGGGCGGGTGGCCATCGTGATTCTGGCAGGTGCGATTGCTTTGCTCGGCGGTTGCGGCGATCAGAACTGGAACAATCCCTACCGCGCGGGACAGGCATCCGAGCCGATTTACTACAGTTCCTTCTCAGAACGCCCCAAGCACTTCGATCCGGCACGTTCGTACAGCGCCAACGAATGGGCCTTCATCTCGCAGATCTACGAACCTCCGCTGCAATATCATTTTCTGCAGCGCCCCTACAGCCTGGTGCCATTGGCCGCGGCCGATATGCCGGAGGTCACCTATTTCGACAAAGACGGCAATCGCCTGCCCGATGATGCGCCGGCCGAAGAGGTCGCCTATACCGACTATGTCGTGACCATCCAGCGCGGCATTCAATATCAGCCGCACCCGGCATTCGCGACCGATGATTCCGGCAAGCTGCATTACTGGCCACTCGCGCCGGGCTTGTTGGACGAGATCAACACGCTCGGTGATTTCGAACACGTGGGCACGCGCGAACTGGTTGCCGACGACTACGTCTATCAGATCAAGCGCTTGGCGTTTACGCCGAACCATTCACCGATTGCCGGCCTGATGGCAGAACACATACGCGGTTTTGCGCAGTTCATGAAAGCGGCCAAGCAGGCTAATGATGCGCTCGATGGTGAAGGGGATAAAAAGCCCTGGCTCGACCTGCGCCATATCGAACTGTCGGGTGTCGAGGTGCTCGACCGTTATCGCTACCGAATCCGTATTGAAAACAAGTACCCGCAGTTCATCTATTGGCTGGCGATGAATTTCTTTGCCCCAATGCCGTGGGAGGCAGAGCGCTTCTACAAGCAACCGGGGCTCGACGAAAAGAACATCAACCTGCACTGGTACCCCGTTGGAACCGGCCCCTTCATGCTGGCCGAGAACAATCCCAATCTACGCATGGTGCTGGTGCGAAATCCCAACTTTCATGGCGAACGCTATCCGTCTGACGGCACTGACGAAGATCGGAACGAAGGGCTGCTGGACGATGCCGGTAAACCGATGCCGTTCATTGAGCGCGCCGTTTATTCGCTTGAGAAAGAGGCCATCCCGCGCTGGAACAAGTTCCTGCAGGGTTATTACGATGTCTCGGGGATCGGGTCAGACAGTTTCGATCAGGCGATTCAGTTCACCAGCGGCGGTGATGCGGCATTGACCGACTCGATGAAGGCGATGGGCATCAAGTTGGACACGGCCGTTGAGACGTCCGTGTTCTATACCGGGTTCAATATGCTCGATCCGATCGTCGGTGGAGACAGCGAACGTGCCAGATTGCTGCGACAGGCAATAGCGATTGCCGTCGATTTCGAAGAATACATCTCGATCTTTGCCAACGGGCGAGGGGAGGTGGCGCAAAGTCCGCTACCGCCGGGTATCTTCGGCAACCGCGAAGGCGAAGCCGGCGTCAATCCAGTTACGCATGTATGGAAAGACGGCCAAATGCGCCGCCGACCGATCGATGATGCGCGGCAGTTGCTGGCGAAGGCTGGTTACCCCGATGGGCGAGACCCTAAGACCGGTGGACCGTTGGTCTTAAACTACGACACGCCGGCTGCCGGGCCCGACAGCAAGTCGGTGTTGCAGTGGTATCGCAAGCAATTCGACAAATTGGGTATCCAACTCGTCATTCGAGCTACCGACTACAACCGTTTCCAGGACAAGATGCTGAAAGGCACGGCGCAGATCTACTCCTGGGGTTGGAATGCAGACTATCCCGATCCCGAGAACTTTTTCTTTCTGTTGTACGGCCCGAACGCCAAGGTTGAGACCAAAGGTGAGAACGCGTCGAACTTCACCAACGCTGAGTTCGATCGCCTGTTCGTGAAGATGAAGGATCTGCCGAACGGGCCGGAACGCCAGCAGGTCGTCGACGAAATGGTCAGCATCTTACGCGTTGAATCACCCTGGTTGTTCGGTCATTTCCCCAAGGGATTCAGCCTGCATCATGCCTGGTACAAGAATGCCAAGCCGCACCTGATGGCCAACAATACGCTGAAGTACAAACGTATCGATGGCGAACAACGTGTGGCTGCGCAGGCCGAATGGAACACGCCGGTGCTGTGGCCGGTCGTGCTGTTCGTCATCGTGTTGATCGTTTCCGTGGTTCCGGCGGTTCGCGGCTTCCGGCAGCGTGAGAGGAGTAAGGCGCTGTGACCGCGTACATCGTACGTCGCCTGTTGTACGCGATTCCGATCCTGATCGGGGTCAACGCGTTAACCTTCGTGTTGTTCTTTGTCGTCAATTCGCCGGACGACATGGCGCGGATGCATCTGGGCAACAAACGCGTAACCGATCAGGCTATTCAATCGTGGAAAGAAGAGCATGGATACGAAAAACCGCTGCTATACAACGCGGGAGCGGATGGTGCCGGTAAGCTGACAGAGACCATTCTTTTTCAGAAGTCGATCAAGCTGTTCGTGTTCGACTTTGGTCAATCAGATAGCGGGCGGGATATCGGTTTCGACATCTCGCAGCGCATGTGGCCGAGTCTTGCGATCGCAGTGCCGACCTTGATTGTCGGATTGCTGGTCAACATCACCTTTGCACTGACACTCGCGTTTTTCCGCGGCAGCTACCTGGATTTCTGGGGGGTGGTGCTGTGTGTGGCGATGATGTCGATATCCGGTCTGTTCTACATCATCGGTGGGCAATACCTGGTCGGCAAGCTACTCAATCTGGTGCCGATATCGGGCTATGACACCGGTATTGCCGCGTGGAAGTTCATGGTGCTGCCGGTGGTTGTCGGGGTGATCGGCAGCGTCGGGGCGGGCACGCGCTGGTATCGCACCCTGTTCCTTGAAGAGATCAATCGCGACTTCGTACGCAGCGCGCGCGCCAAGGGCCTGTCGGAACACTGGGTGCTGTTCCGCCACGTGTTGCAGAACGCTTTAATACCGATTTTGACGGGTGTAGTCGTTGTGTTGCCGGCGCTGTTCATCGGCAGTCTGTTGACTGAGTCGTTTTTCGGTATCCCGGGCCTGGGCAGCTACACGATCGATGCAATTCAGAACCAGGATTTCGCGATTGTGCGCGCGATGGTGTTTCTCGGTGCGGTGTTGTACATCATCGGTCTGCTGTTGACCGATATCTCGTACACGATCGCCGATCCGCGGGTGAGGCTCGAATGAATATCGGTGGATTCCAACCGGTCATCCTGTGGACCGATGCCCTGGTGTTCCTGCTGGTGCTGCTGGTCGCCGCCGGATTCTGGTATGCCAGTAAGCACGAACATCTGATGCAGCCTTGGCGCCGCGTGGTTGACAGCCGCACCGGTCAGGCGGCATTGGTGGTCCTGCTGTTCTATATCGTCGTTGGTCTGCTGGATACGGTGCATTTCAACGAGCAGATCGATACCGACGACCAGGGCGCGCCGATCTACTCCACGGAGATCGTCAGCCTGTTCGATGTGGTCGCCGGCACGCTCGAGAGTCAACGCGAAAAAAGCTATTCGGCACCGTTCGCCACCCATCTCTACAGCAAAGAGACGGTCGAGTTGGCGGACGGCACCAGCACGCGCGAATACCCGCTATTGGAATACGGCGGACAACATCTTGCCGAAGGCGACAGCAAGGCGGCCGACATTGCGGCCAAGGCGCTGACGGGTGCGATCAAGGGCACGCTGATATGGGCGATCCTGATTGCCGTCATCGTGTTGATGAAAGGCAAGGGGGCGGTATTGGTCGGCCGACTGCTGCGCGCAGAACTCGACAAGCCGTGGCATGTGGGAGCCTGGACGGCCTTGTTCGTGTTTGCGGTATTCGGATCTTTCTGGGAACTGTCCGCCTACTACCACATACTCGGCACCGACAAGGTCGGCGAAGACGTGTTCTACCAATCCCTGAAGAGCATACGTACCGGCCTGGTTATCGGAACCCTGACCACGCTGGTGATGCTGCCGGCGGCCTTGCTGCTGGGCATCATGGCCGGCTATTTCCGCGGCTGGGTCGATGACGTCATCCAGTACCTGTACACCACCTTGAACTCGATCCCCAGCGTGCTGTTGATTGCCGCGGCCGTGCTGATGATGCAGGTGTACATCGACAACAATGCCGATCAGTTCAACAGCGTCACCGAGCGCGCCGACCTGCGCCTGCTGTTTCTGTGCCTGATACTCGGAGTGACGAGCTGGACAGGTCTGTGCCGGTTGTTGCGTGGTGAGGCGTTGAAGCTGCGAGAGCTCGAATATGTGCAGGCTGCGCGCGCGTTCGGTGTGCGTAACTTCCGCATCCTGATGCGTCATGTGTTGCCCAATGTCATGCACATCGTGTTGATCACCATCGTGCTGGACTTCAGTGGGCTGGTATTGGCCGAGGCAGTGCTGTCTTACATCAGCATCGGTGTCGATCCGTCGACCAACAGCTGGGGCAATATGATCAACGGCGCGCGCCTCGAATTGGCGCGTGAACCGGTCGTCTGGTGGTCTCTGCTGGCCGCCTTCGGCTTCATGTTCACCCTGGTGCTGGCAGCCAACCTGTTTTCGGATGCGGTACGCGATGCGTTCGATCCTCGCCTGAGAAAACAACGATGAGCATGATCGAGAAAGCGATGAGCGAGCGGCCCGACACACAGCAGGCGCTATTGACGCTAGACCAACTGTCGACACACCTGGGCAGCGAGAGCCGTCCCGTGCGTGCGGTCGACGGCGTCAGCCTACATATCCACCGTGGCGAGACGTTTGTGCTGCTCGGTGAATCCGGCTGCGGCAAGTCGATGATCGCGTTGTCGATCATGCGCTTGTTGCCGCATTCAGGACGCATCGTCGGTGGTGACATTCAGATCGACGGTCGCTCGCTGCGCGGCTTGTCGGAGGCCGACATGCGCAATGAGCGCGGCGGTCGTATCGGCATGATTTTTCAAGAGCCGATGACCTCGTTGAATCCGGTCATGCGCGTCGGCGACCAGGTCGCCGAGGCGGTACGGCTGCACGATCCGGATAGCCGCAACAATATCAATGGGCGGGTCGTCGAGCTGTTCCGGTCGGTCGGCATTCCCGATCCTGAGCGACGCGTCCGAGAGTATCCGCACCAATTGTCCGGCGGCATGAAGCAGCGCGTGATGATCGCGATGGCGCTGGCCGGTCGACCCGAACTGCTGATTGCCGACGAACCGACCACGGCGCTCGACGTGACGATCCAGGCGCAGGTACTCGATCTGTTGAAAGACCTGCAACGCGAAACCGGTATGGCGATCCTGTTGATCACTCACGATCTTGGGGTGGTCGCCGAGATGGCCGACCGGGTGGGCGTGATGTATGCCGGGCAGTTGATGGAGGTGAACGACGTCCAGAACTTCTTCGATCAGCCGGCGCATCCCTACAGCCGCAAGTTGTTTCGTTCGGTGCCCAAGGCCGAGAAGCGCAACCAGGGGCTCGATGTGATCCCGGGTATTGTCCCGTCGCTCGATCGCGAATGGGATCACTGCCGGTTTGCGGACCGCTGCGCCGTGGTGCGCGATGTGTGCCGCGAACAACTGCCCCCGTGGCAAGGCGAAGAAGATACCGGTTATCGCTGTCACCTGTCGCTGCAGGATGTGCGTGAGGCCATGCCGTCGACCCAGGCCGTCGGCGATACTGCGCCGAGCAGCGACGGCCTGTTGCTCGAGGTCCGCGACCTGAAGGTGCATTTCCCGATCCACAAGGGTGTACTGCGGCGAGTCGCTGGGCATGTAAAGGCCGTCGATGGCGTGGATCTGGCGATCGCGCGCGGGCGCACCGTGGCGTTGGTCGGCGAGTCGGGCTGCGGCAAGACCACGGTCGGCAAGGCCATTCTGCAACTGCATCGGCCCACCGGGGGCAGCGTGCTGTTCAATGGCACCGATCTGGCGACGGTCACGGGCAGCGCGCTACGCAGTCTGCGTCGTGAGTTCCAGATCATCTTCCAGGATCCCGCCTCGTCGATGAATCCGCGCATGCTGGTCGAGGATGTGATCGCCGAAGGCATGGTCGCGCAGAGTATCGGCAGCAATCGCGCCGAACGCCGCAGCAAGGTCGAAGAGCTGCTGACGCAGGTCGGCATGCAGGCGAGTGCTGCGAGCCGTTATCCGCACGAGTTTTCCGGTGGCCAGCGGCAGCGTATCGCGATCGCGCGGGCCCTGGCGGTCGAGCCACGTCTGATCGTGTGCGACGAGCCGACCAGCGCGCTCGATGTATCGGTACAGGCGCAGGTGCTCAATCTGCTGAAGAAGCTGCAGCTCGAACTCGGCCTGTCGTACCTGTTTATCACCCACAACATCTCGGTCGTCGCCTACCTGGCGCACGAGGTTGCGGTGATGTACCTGGGGAGGATCGTGGAATACGGTTCGGTCGACCAGGTGCTGCAGCAACCGCTGCATCCTTATACGGCGGCCTTGCTCAGTGCCGTGCCCGTACCGGACCCGAAACACGAGCGCGAGGTGATCCGTCTCGAGGGCGACATGCCGTCACCGATCAACCCGCCGAGTGGTTGTCATTTTCATCCGCGCTGCCCGCAGGCGATGGATATCTGCCGTTCACGGTATCCCGCATCGACCGATGCCGGCGATGGCCGGCGGGTGAGCTGCTGGTTGAATGTACCCGAGGATGAACGTCGCTGAGGCGGTCAGGTATCCGCGTCGGGGTCGATGAACACCGTGATGCGTTCGCCGGGGCGGATGAAGCGACCGACCTGGTTCCAACGCTTGAGATCGGCGATCGATACCTGGAAGCGGCGGGCGATCTTGTACAACGAATCGCCCTTACGCACTCGGTACTTCAGGCGTTGCTTGGCATTACCGTTGGAGGCCGTGGTGGTGAAGTTGGCGCCGTCGGACAGCGGTATCTTCAGGTGTCTGCCGGCGCGGATCGATGAGCCTTTGAGGTTGTTCGCCTGGCGGATCACATCGGCGGTAACCCCATAGCGACGCGCGATCTGGCTGAGAGTGTCACCGGGTTTGATGGCGTGGCGTTGCCAGCGCAAACGCTTGTCCGTCGGCAGATCGGCCAGCGCCGTTTTGAAGAGTTCGGCGTTGTCCGCCGGCATCAGCAACTCGTGCGGCCCGTCCGGGCTGCTCGCCCAGCGTCGGTGGCCGGCGTTCAATGCCAGCAGTTCTTCGACCGACATCTCCGCCAATTCGGCGGCAACGTTCAGATCGATCTGGCCGGCCGTATCGGCGACCACGAAATAGGGTTGGTCGAGGATCTCGGGCAGATCGAGCGCGTAACGATCCGGATTGGTGACCACGGCGGTCAAGGCGAGCAGACGCGGCACGTATTGGTCGGTCTCGCGCGGCAGGTCGAGCGACCAGAAATCGGTCTTGCCGCCCTTGCGCTCGGCACGCCGAATAGCGCGGCTGACGGTGCCGGCGCCGGCATTGTAGGCCGCCAGGGTCAACGCCCAATCGCCGTCAAAGCGCTCGTTGAGCTGCTTCAGGTATTTGATGGCGGCCCGGGTCGAGGCGCGTACGGTGCGCCGCCGGTCGACCCACCAGTCCTGCCTGAGGCCGAGCATCTTGCCGGTAGCGGGCATGAACTGCCACAGGCCGGCTGCGCCCGAGGTCGAGTAGATCTCAGGTCTGAAGCCGCTCTCGACGGCCGGTAGCAGGGCCAGTTCATAAGGCAGGCCGGCTGCGTCGATCTCGTTGAGAATGTGATACAGGTAGGGCTCGGAACGCGCCATCATTGCCCGATAGGCGTTCGGATGGCGCTGCAGGCGGCTGATCTCCTGCTTGACCCGCGGGTGTTCGAGAACGTCTAGAGAGAATCCTGAGCGCAGGCGGGTCCAGATCGGTTCGGGCGGGATGACGATCTCTTCGGCGTCGGCCAGATCGTTGTGTGTCAGCATCTCCAAGGCATGCTTGTCGACGATTTCCTGCTCGTTCGATTTCGCATGAGGCGAGGTCGCATCGGTCTTGGTACCCTGTGTGCCGCAACCGCCTAATAGGGCGGCGAGGGCCAGGGTCAGAGCCGGAATAGTAGTGCGGCGACGTTGCCGACCGGTGATGCTTTGTTCAGAATCAGACATGCTACTCGCCGCTGTGAAAGCCGGTGCAGTTTACGAAATGCAAGAACCAGGTTCCAGCACCCAACCGCCAGATGACGTCATCCAGATTCTGTGATCGCGAAAACAAAGAAATCGGCCAAGCTCTGTCAGATTGGTATTTGACATCGCCGGGCAGCCGTGTCGCGGCACATGAGCGTGAAGTCGTGTCATCGATGGTTACCGACCTCTTTGGTTACCAGTTGCTGCAACTGGGTGAATTGGGTTCCGATACCGCCTACCTCGCACAGTGTCCGGTGCGTAACAAGACGTTGATAAGTCATCGACCGGATGCGGGGCATCCTGAAGTGATCGTCGGCGCATCGCAGTTGCTGCCGATCACGGCCGACAGCATCGACGCGATGATCCTGGTCCACACGCTGGATTTCTCGCCCGATCCGCACCAGGTATTGCGCGAAGTTGAACGGGTGCTCATTCCGGAAGGTCGGGTGATCGTTATCGGCTTCAATCCGTACAGCCTGTGGGGCCTGTGGCGACTGTTCGGCCGCTGGCGAGGCAGTCTGCCCTGGTGCGGCAATTTCCTGTCGTATCCGCGCATGAACGACTGGTTGACCCTGTTGGGCTTCGGTGTGGAACGCATGGACGTGATGGAATTTCGACCGCCGACCAAATCGAACCGCTTCGAATCGATCGAACGCGTCGGTCGCCGCGTCTGGCCGATGCTGGCCGGTATCTACGTGGTCAGGGCAGTCAAACGGGTATCGCGCATCACACCCGTTGGCCAACGTTGGTCGCGTCTGCGGGTGCTGGGTCCGCGAGCTATCGAGCCACACGCGCCGGCCCCGGGGCATTCGGCGATGGATTGGCCGCCGATGGAAGATGAACCGCGCAAACGAGGTTTTGGATAGAGTCGCATGTCAGATCGCGTCGAATTGTTTACAGATGGTGCCTGCAAGGGAAACCCAGGTCCGGGCGGATGGGGCGCCATCCTGCGTTTCAGCGGCAAAGAGAAAGAGTTGTTCGGCGGTGAAGCCGAAACCACCAACAACCGCATGGAACTGACGGCCGTCATCAAGGGCCTGGAGGCGCTCAAACGGCGCTGCCCGGTGGATATCACGACGGATTCCCAGTATGTGAAAAACGGCATCACGCAGTGGATTCATAATTGGAAACGCAATGGCTGGCGCACCGCGGCCAAGAAACCGGTCAAGAACGAAGACCTGTGGAAGCAGCTCGAACAGGCCGTCAACGAACACGATGTGACCTGGCATTGGGTCAAAGGGCACGCCGGACACCCGGAGAACGAGCGTGCCGATGAGCTGGCCAATCGGGGCATCAGTGCGCTGCATACCAATATCGATTGACCTGCCTGCACCTCGAACACCGCCTGAAGGACAGCGACAGCATGAGACAGATCGTACTGGATACGGAAACCACCGGCCTCGAGCCCGAGCAGGGGCATCGCATTATCGAGATCGGCTGCGTCGAACTGATCGAGCGCCGTCTGACCGGCAACAACTTTCATGTCTACCTGCAGCCGGATCGCGAGATCGATGCAGCCGCCGTTGAAGTACACGGCATCACAAACGAGTTTCTCGCCGACAAACCGCACTTCGACGACATTGCCGATGATCTGTTGACGTATCTGAAGGGCGCCGAACTGGTGATCCACAATGCGCCCTTCGACGTCGGCTTTCTCGATGCCGAACTTGCACGTCTCGACGGCATGGGGGCGATCGTCGATCACTGTGAGGTGCTCGACACGTTGGTGATGGCGCGCAAGAAGCATCCGGGGCAGCGCAACAGCCTCGATGCACTGTGCGGCCGCTACGAGGTCGACAACAGCCGGCGCGACAAACATGGCGCCTTGCTCGATGCCGAGATCCTCGCCGACGTGTATCTCGCCATGACCGGCGGACAGGGCGCGCTGTCACTCGATGCCAGCAACGACAATGAAGGTGAAGGACAAGGGCAGGCAGGTGTTCGCCGGGTCGACCGCGCCGGCCTGTCGCTGGTAATCGTCAGTGCCAATGAAGAAGAACTGGCGGCGCATGAGGCGCGCCTGGATGCGATCGACAAGGCAGCCGGCGACGGTGCCGTGTGGCGTCGTCAGTAGGCCAGATCGAATTACGCCGGTTTTAACAGGCGAACCGGAACCTGCAGATCAAATGCGGCGTCAGTCGAGGCGTGCGCTGTTCGAGCCCGGCAGCACCAGTCTGCCTTCGATGCGCCACGACTCGTCCTCGGGACGTAACTGCAGTTTCCAATGGGCCGGCCCGAGCGGATCGAGCCTGCCTGCGTAACGGCCGTTACCCAGTGGCGACAACTGCTGTTGTTGATCCTGGTCGGGGCGGGTGGGGTGAATCACTTTCAATACCAGCAAGCCTGCGCCGTTGGTCAGTGGTTTGTCCAAAGCCAGGGTCAAGGCGCCGGTATCGGTATCGAAGGTAATCTCGCCGGCAATGCCCAATGCCGCGGCTTTCGCAGCGCTGTCGGCATCCTTATGGATCGCCAGGCCTTCTTTGTAGTAATCGTCGGTGACCAGGCCGTCATCGGTCTGGATCGCGATGTTGATCGTGATGATCGCAGCGATCACGACACTCAGCGGCAGGGCGATCAGGAACCATGGCCAAAACTGCTTGTACCATGGCACGGTATCTTCGCGGGGCGGTCTCATTCAGTTGTCTCAGCGCATCACCGGTCCGAGGAAGCGGGCGTGTTCGTCGATCGCTATCTCCGGCGTGATCTCGGATTGGATGTGGAACAGGATTTCACTGCTGGACGATTTTATCGCAATCGGGTCGACCTGCACGCGTAGCGGCAGGTCGGCAACCGCGCCGCTATCCAGTTCGATGCCCGTGGTTTGACCAATCACTTCCATGCCTTCCAGGCCGGACACCGCCAGGGTGTAGCGCTGCGGCCGATGATCCATATTGATCAGTTTGAGGTTGTAGACGTTCTGCACCAGGCCTTCATCGGTCTCGGTGTACAGCACGTTGCGGTCACGAATGATATCGACCTCGAGCGGTATGCGGGTCAGCAGTGCGTAGATCAACGCGACACCGACAAAGGTCAGTATGCCGATGTAGACCATGATGCGCGGGCGAACGATCTTGGTCTTCTGGCCCTGCAAGGCGTTTTCGGTGGTGTACTTCACCAGGCCGCGCGGATAGCCCATCTTGTCCATGACTTCGTCGCACACGTCGACGCACGCCGCACAGCCGATGCACTGGTACTGCAGGCCGTCGCGGATATCGATACCGACAGGGCAAACCTGAACGCACAGCGTGCAGTCGATGCAGTCGCCCAGGCCGGCTTCGGCCGATGGCGTGCCGCGCTTGCGTGAACCGCGCGGATCGCCGCGTTTTTCGTCGTACGAGATGATCAGGGTGTCGTGGTCGAACATCGCGCTTTGGAAGCGCGCATAGGGGCACATGTAGATGCACACCTGCTCGCGCATGAAACCTGCGTTGCCGTAGGTGGCGAAGCCGTAGAAAAAGATCCAGAAGGTTTCCCAGGGGCCCAGGTTCCAGCCGATGAAGCTGGTCCACAGCTCCTGAATCGGCGTGAAGTAACCGACGAAGGTGAAACCCGTCCACAGAGAGAACACCAACCATGCCGCGTGTTTGGCTGCCTTGACGCTGTAATACGATGCGTCTTTCGGCCCCTGGTCGCGTTTCTTCTGTTTCTTCGATCCGCCTTCGATCTTGCGCTCGATCCACATGTAGATCTCGGTCCACACGGTCTGCGGACAGGCATAGCCGCACCACAAGCGTCCGGCGAGCGCGGTAAACATGAACAGCGAGATCGCTGCGAGGATCAGCAGCATCGACAGGTAGAAGAAATCCTGCGGCCAGAAGGTCAGGCCGAAGATGTAGAACTTACGCGCCGGCAGGTCGAACAATATCGCCTGGTGACCGTCCCAGTTGATCCATGGCGTACCGTAGTAGATGCCGAGCAACACCCCCATGGCCGCCAGGCGCAGTGCGGCAAAGATGCCGTGCACCTCTCGCGGATAGATCTTCTCGCGCTTCTTATAGAGATCGGACTCGAGCGCGGAATCGTTGTTGTTTTCGGCAGGCTGCGACATCGTCTGCGGTTCCGTGGTCAGGGCGTTTAGTTGGATTTGGGCATGTTCTGCCGATGTGTGGGTCGGCGGAAATAGCAAGTCAGCGCGCAGCTCATCGACGTCAGCAACCAGAAACAAAAGAAGCCGATGGTATAGCCGCCCATCCGGGTGATATCCGGAAAGCCGCCGATCATGCCCAGTTCGGTCGGATCGAACAGGGTGAAGAAGATGATGGTGGCCAGGCTCGCGGTAAGGAACGACGGCCACATGACGGAAACGATCTGCTGAACAACCGGCAGCTGATTTTTGTCTTGCTCAGTAGCTGGCAGGGTAGACATGCTGGGTTCCTTAGGTCGCGCCGGACAGTGGTGTCCGACTTTGGTCATCGTTCAGCTACAACTCCCGGGTGGAGCCGATGCTGAAGGGCGCCTAAGGAGAGAAATAGCCGTTGAATTTTGGCCCTGAACCCCCGCGGAAGTCGTTGATAAATCGCATTATCGACGTTTTCCGAGGGGCCAGGGCCAGGGTACCGCTTATTGGTTCGACAGACTATAGACGTAAGCGGTCAGCAGGTGCACCTTCTCGTCGCCCAGCAGCTCCTTGTGAGCTGGCATGACGCCGGCACGGCCCTTGGTCAGGGTCTGCTTGATAACGCCTGCGCTACCGCCATACAGCCAGACCTTGTCGGTCAGGTTCGGCGCGCCGAGCATCTGGTTGCCGGTGCCGTCGACACCGTGGCAGCCGATACAGCCGACGCTCATGAACACCTCTTTGCCGGCTTCGGCCTTGGCGGCGTCCACGTTGCGGCCCGAGAGGCTCTCGACGTAGCTGGCGACCTGGTCGATCTTGTCGTCGCCGATGTGGGCGTGCGCCGGCATCACGCCGTTGCGGCCACTGGCGATCGACATCTTGATCTGCTCAGGGCTACCGCCCCACAGCCAGTCGCCGTCGGTCAGGTTGGGGAAGCCCGGCGTTCCGCCGGCATCCGAACCATGACACTGCATGCAGTAGGTCAGGAACAGACGCTTGCCCATTTCACGCGCTTCTTGGTATTCCGGCTTGCCCGCCAGATCGGTCACTGCGACGGCCGCGAACTTCTTGAAGATCGGGTCGTACTTCTCGGCGGCCTGCGCCATCTCGCCCTGGTACTGCGAACCTTCGATCGAGCCCAGCGTGTTGCCCGATGACCAGCCCCAGATGCCCTGGAACTTGCCCAGGCCGGGATACAAGGCCAGGTAGCCGGCGGCGAAGATCAGGGTGATGTAGAACAGCCACAGCCACCAACGGGGCAGGGGGTTGTTGTATTCCTGCAGATCGCCATCCCAGGTATGACCGGTAACGTCACCTTGCGCCGCCTCGTCGGTACGGCGACGCATGGTCCACCAGACGAGCCACAGACAGGCGAGGATGTTGCCGACGGTAAGTACGATAATCCAACCACTCCAGAAACTGCTCATGACAGATTCTCCTTCTCAATCGATGCCCGGTGCTTTTTCTCGTCGGCAAAGGGCAGGTTTGCGGCCTCGTCGAAATCACGCTTACGACGTTTGCTGTAGGCCCAAAATACGATCCCGATGAAACAGATCAGCAGGACGACGGTGTGCCATGCACGCAGATCGTTAAGTTCCATAACGATCACCACTGCTTGGAAGCGAGGCCCAGACCTTGCAGATAAGCAACGAGTGCTTCCGCCTCGGTTTTTTCAGCCACTTGCTTCTGGGCATCCGCCATGTCCTGCTCGCTGTAGAGCTCGCATTTCGGACAGGTCGCACCGATCGCGATGTTGAGTGCCTTCATCTTCGCGGCAGTGTCATTGCCGGTCAGTTTGTTGTCGCTCAACCATGAGTAGGAAGGCATGTTCGACTCCGGCACCACGTCGCGTGGGTCGTTCAGATGGGCGTAGTGCCAATCGTCACTGTAGCGACCGCCAACGCGGGCCAGGTCCGGACCGGTGCGCTTCGATCCCCACTGGAAGGGGTGGTCGTAAACCGACTCACCCGCAACCGAGTAGTGACCGTAACGCTCGGTTTCCGCACGGAACGGACGGATCATCTGCGAGTGGCAGTTGTAGCAACCCTCGCGGACATAGATATCCCGACCTTCCAGACGCAACGCACTGTACTTGGTGACGCCAGGCGCCGGCTCAGTGGTTTCCGTGAGGAAGAACAGCGGGACGATTTCGACCAGGCCGCCGACACTGATAACCAGGATTACCAGGATCGCCAGCAGGCCGACGTTCTTTTCAACGACTTCATGTGACATTTTCGGTACTCCTTTCTTATCAGTGGGCTGCCGGTGCCGGAATGGCATCGTCAGCGTCGGCTACACGGCCCTGCGAGGCCGTTTTCCAGACGTTGTAGGCCATCAACAGCATGCCGCCGAGGAACATGGCCCCGCCGAGCAGACGGACGTAGTAGAACGGATAGGTACGTTCCACCGATTCGATGAAGGAGTAGGTCAGGGTGCCGTCGGCGTTAACTGCACGCCACATCAGGCCTTGCATGACACCGGCGATCCACATGGCAGCGATGTACAGCACAACGCCGATGGTGGCCGTCCAGAAGTGCAACTCGACCAGCTTCATGCTCGCCATCTCAACCCGACCGAACATACGTGGGATCAGGTAGTACAGCGAACCGATCGATACCATCGCAACCCAACCCAACGCACCCGAGTGCACGTGGCCCACGGTCCAGTCGGTGTAGTGCGACAGCGCGTTGACGGTCTTGATCGACATCATCGGACCTTCGAAGGTCGACATGCCGTAGAACGACAGCGAAACGATCAGGAATTTCAGGATCGGGTCGGTGCGCAGCTTATGCCAGGCGCCCGACAGGGTCATGATGCCGTTGATCATGCCGCCCCAGGACGGTGCCAGCAGGATCAGCGAGAAGATCATACCGACCGACTGTGCCCAGTCGGGCAGTGCGGTGTAGTGCAGGTGGTGCGGACCGGCCCACATGTAGGTCGAGATCAGTGCCCAGAAGTGGACGACTGACAGACGGTACGAGTAGACGGGGCGACCGGCCTGCTTCGGTACGAAGTAGTACATCATGCCGAGGAACGCAGTGGTCAGGAAGAAGCCCACGGCGTTGTGGCCGTACCACCACTGGACCATCGCATCGATGGCACCGGGGTAGAAGCTGTAGCCCTTGGTCAGGGTGGCCGGGATGAACGCGCTGTTGACGATGTGCAGTACCGCAATCGTCAGGATGAAAGCACCGTAGAACCAGTTGGCTACGTAGATGTGCTTGACCTTACGTGTGGCGACCGTGCCGAAGAATACGATCGCGTAGATCACCCAGATGACGGCGATCAGCAGGTCGATCGGCCATTCGAGTTCGGCGTATTCCTTACCGCTGGTGATACCCAGGGGCAGCGTAATGGCAGCCAGTACGATGATCAGGTTCCAACCCCAGAAGGTGATGGAGGCCAGCGGACCACCGAACAGCCGGGTCTGACAGGTGCGTTGCACCACGTAGTACGACGTGGCGAACAAGGCCGAACCGCCGAAGGCAAATATGACAGCGTTCGTATGCAACGGACGCAGGCGGCCGTAGCTGAGGAACGAAATACCATCGGTGAGTGTCGGAAAGGCCAGCTGAGCCGCGACGATAACGCCGACGAGCATCCCGACGATGCCCCAGATAACCGTCATCACCGCAAACTGGCGCACGACCTTGTAGTTGTAGGTGGTCTGTGACTCCATTACGCGTCTCCCAAGTGAAAAAACCATCGGTTGGTTTCAACACGGAACCAACCGATCTGGGGCGCACACTAATTGTTAATAAGGAGTCGCTACTTTGATGTGGGTCAACTGGGTGTCGCAGACCCACATCGCAATGATTTTTGTCGCTTTCAAATTGAGCTAGATCAATTTGATGGTCTTGCGCGATGACGCTCGCAATGGGTTTGATGCGTAACCATGGAACGCAGTCGTTCCAGATCGAGGATCTGCACGTGTTTGCGCTCGACCTTGAGGATCTTCTCCTCCTGGAAGCGGGTAAACAGCCGGCTCACCGTTTCCAGCGCCAGGCCGAGATAACTGCCGATCTCCTGGCGTGACATGCTGAGGAAGAAATCCGACGCCGAGAAACCACGTCGATGAAAGCGGTCGGACAGGCTCAGCAGGAACGAGGCAACCCGCTCTTCAGCCGTGCTGCGTCCGAGCAGCGTCATCATCTCTGCGTCCTGGCTGATCTCTTTGCTCAGCAGACGGAACATCTGGTGCTGCAGGCTGGGGATGTTGGAGGCCAGGTCTTCAAGCCGCTCGAAGGGCAGCTCGCAGATTGCGGTGGTTTCGAGTGCACGCGCGCTACAGCCGTGCAGATTTTCCTGGATCGCATCCATGCCCAGCACCTCGCCGGGCAGATGGAAGCCGACGACCTGTTCATCGCCGTCATTGGTCTGCGTATAGGTTTTGACCGCCCCCGTCTTGACAACGTACAGATTGCGGAACGGTTCGCCCGAGCGGAAGAGGTGATCGCCGCGTTGCAGCGGTCGATTACGTTTGACGATCGCATCCAGACGATCGACATCCTCCGGTCTCAGGCCCATGGGGAGGCACAGCATGGAGAGGCTGCAATCACGACAAGCAACCTTGATTTTATCGAGTGAAATGACGTTCTTCTCAGCCAAGGTGAATGCCTTTGTTGGTTCCCTGAGGGTTGATCGGAAACTGCACTGTGATTGTGCGAATTTTTTTGACCTTGATCAATAACCTTAGTTAGGTAGAAAGAGACGCGCAAAAAAAACCCGTCCACGACGGGACGGGCTTTGGTGCTCGAGCGAGAAGCTTATTCGCTCGCGGCCGGTGCTGCGGGGGCCGCAGGCGGTGCTACCGGAGCACCCCAGCCGGGGCCGTAACCGCCGCCCCATGGGCCGTAACCGCCGTAACCGGGGCCGTAACCGTAGCCGCCCCAGCCGGGGGCGCTGTAGTTGTAACCGCGGCCATAGCCGTCACCGTAGCCGTAGCCACTGCCGTAGCCACGCATATTGGTGTTGCCGCGGCCGCTCATATTCATGCTGAAATCACCGGCGCCGGCGGCATCGCCCGAGCCCCAGCCGTCGCCCCAGCCCGAGGTGTTGCCGTAGCCGTAACCGCGGTTGTAGTTGTTGTC
This sequence comes from Thiosocius teredinicola, assembly GCF_002009425.1. Lineage (NCBI taxonomy): Bacteria > Pseudomonadati > Pseudomonadota > Gammaproteobacteria > Chromatiales > Sedimenticolaceae > Thiosocius > Thiosocius teredinicola. The sequence continues at coordinate 2,920,556 of NZ_CP019936.1, read as the reverse complement.
CCAGTTGTTGCCGCCCCACGGGCCACCGCCGCCCCAGGGGCCGCCACCCCACCAGGCGCTAGCCGATGACATGGTTAATGCAGCTGCGCCGGCGACGAGCGCAGCGCTAAGTGCTTTTGCGAACTTCCGCATTTCGTTAACTCCTTGAGTGAGCTTTTGTGTGAGTGAGGTGAGCCTCCCTGCGTCGACGGGACTCATGGCACTGCCGGGGAGATGAGTCGTCGGCACGGAGTCGGGATCGTTCCTTCCCGAGCAAGACTGAATATAGACCAATGCATTGGCTGCCACTAGCGCCAAAACCGGCGAATTGCCGCTAAAACGTTGGAATATAAGGGCAAATTGACACTGCCTCTGATCCTGATCAAGTTCCCAGAAGTTAAACCCGGTCGCGATTTGTGATTGAGTGCAGAGGGGCTCTCTGGTACCGTTTAAGCCCGTCCGTTGCAACCTCCTTTTTGAGCCCTCCGGCCCATGGCTAAATGCATTTTTATTACGGGCGGCGTTGTGTCGTCCCTAGGCAAAGGTATTGCCTCTGCTTCGCTTGGCGCTTTGCTCGAAGCGCGTGGCCTCAAGGTCACGATGATCAAGCTGGATCCCTATATCAACGTCGACCCGGGCACGATGAGCCCGTTTCAACACGGTGAGGTATTCGTCACTGACGACGGTGCCGAAACCGACCTCGATCTGGGGCACTACGAGCGTTACATCCGTACCACGATGGGACGCAACAACAACTTCACGACCGGCCAGATCTACGAGAACGTGATCCGCAAGGAGCGCCGTGGCGATTACCTCGGCGGTACCGTGCAGGTCATTCCGCACATCACCAACGAGATCAAGGAAAGCGTGCGCCGCGGTTCGGCCGATGCCGACGTTGCGCTGGTCGAGATCGGCGGTACCGTGGGTGACATCGAATCGCTGCCGTTTCTCGAGGCCATCCGTCAGATGGGCGTCGAGATGGGGCGCGAGAACGCCTTGTTCATGCACCTCACGCTGGTGCCGTACATCGCGGCCTCGGGTGAGATCAAGACCAAGCCGACGCAGCACTCGGTCAAGGAACTGCGTTCGATCGGTATCCAGCCGGATGTGCTGGTGTGCCGCGGCGACCGTCCCGTGCCCGACGGTGAGCGCCGCAAGATCGCGCTGTTCACCAACGTGCCTGAGCGCGCCGTCATCTCGGCAGTCGACGCCGACAGCATCTACCGCATCCCGTTGCTGTTGCATGCGCAAGGCCTGGACGAGATCGTCGTCGATCAACTGCGCCTCGATGTGCCGCCGGCCGATCTGAGCGAATGGCAGGCGGTCGTCGATGGCCTGGATCATTCGAAAGGCGAAGTCGATATCGCGATGGTCGGCAAGTACGTCGATCTGACCGAATCGTACAAGTCGCTCAACGAAGCGCTGATCCATGCCGGCATCAAGACCGGCCACAAGGTCAATATCCACTATATCGATTCCGAGGCCCTGCAAAGCGACGGCATCGGTACGCTGAAGGATATGGACGCGATCCTGGTGCCGGGCGGCTTTGGCGAGCGAGGCGTGGAAGGCAAGATCGCCGCGGCGCAGTATGCGCGTGAAAACCGCATCCCTTATCTGGGCATCTGCCTGGGGATGCAGGTCGCTGTCATCGAATTTGCACGTCATGTTGCCAAACTCGAAGGTGCGCACAGCACCGAGTTCGATCCGGCGTCGCCTTATCCGGTGATCGCGCTGATCACTGAATGGCTGAACGCCGACGGCTCGATTGAGCAACGCGCGGCGGATGCCGATCTCGGCGGCACGATGCGACTGGGTGCGCAGCAGTGCAAACTGGCCAAAGGCACTATTACGCGCAAGCTGTACGGCAAAGACATCATCAGCGAGCGTCATCGGCATCGTTACGAGTTCAACAACGGCTACCGTCAGGATCTCGAGGACAGCGGCATGAAAGTGGCGGGTACATCGATCGACGGACGACTGGTCGAGATGATCGAGATTCCGTCACATCCGTGGTTCGTCGCCTGCCAGTTCCACCCGGAGTTCACGTCGACACCGCGCTACGGCCATCCGCTGTTTCAGGGGTTCGTCGAGGCAGCCGCTACCCATCGCAATAAAAACGTCGAAGAGGCAGTTTCAGCATGAATCTATGCGGTTTCGAGGTCGGCCTCGATCATCCGTTCTTTCTGATCGCGGGTACCTGTGTCATCGAGAGCGAGGCATCGGCGCTGTCGGTTGCTGAAACGCTCAAGGGCATCACCAGCGAACTGGGTATTCCCTTCATCTACAAATCGTCTTTCGACAAGGCCAACCGTTCGTCGCACAGCAGCCCGCGCGGTCCTGGTCTCGAAGAAGGCCTGCGCATCCTCGAACGCGTCAAGACCGAACTGAACGTGCCGGTGTTGACCGACGTGCATGAGGACACGCCGATGGACGAGGTGGCCTCGGTCGTCGACGTATTGCAAACGCCGGCATTTCTGTGTCGCCAGACCAACTTCATTCAGAGCGTCGCCAAGGCGGGCAAGCCGGTCAATATCAAAAAGGGCCAGTTCCTCGCGCCGTGGGACATGAACAACGTCGTCGACAAGGCCAAGGCCACCGGCAACGAACAGATCATGGTGTGCGAGCGCGGTGTGTCGTTCGGTTACAACACGCTGATCTCCGACATGCGCGGTCTCGCCGTCATGCGTTCTACCGGTTGTCCGGTGGTGTTCGATGCGACCCACTCGGTGCAGCAGCCCGGTGGCATGGGCAATAAATCGGGCGGACAGCGCGAACACGTGCCGGTGCTGGCGCGCGCGGCTGTCGCCGTCGGCATCGCCGGTCTGTTCATGGAGACCCATCCGGACCCGCAAAACGCGATGTCCGACGGCCCCAATTCCTGGCCGTTGGATAAAATGCAGCGCCTGCTGCAAACCCTGGTCGAGCTCGACCGCTGCGTCAAACAGCGCGGTTTTATCGAACAGGAACTCGTCGGCTGACACGGCATTCCGCTGTCGCCGACCCGACAGTTGACTAGGTTTATCGGAGAGCCGGCAGCATGCGCCTTCCAGCGCGGCTGCCGGCTCTGCCACGAATTTTTTTGAGTTCAGGAGTACCCATGTCTGACATCATCGATATCCGCGCCCGAGAGATCCTCGATTCGCGCGGCAACCCGACTATCGAAGCCGATGTGCTGACCGCCGACGGTGCGATTGGTCGGGCGGTAGCCCCTTCCGGCGCATCGACCGGTTCGCGCGAGGCGCTCGAACTGCGCGATGGCGACAAGCACCGTTTCCTCGGTAAGGGGGTTTTGACTGCGGTAGGCAACGTCAACGGCGAGATCCGCGACGCCTTGCTGGGGCAGGAGGTCGGCGGACAGGAAGCCATCGATCGGCGCATGATCGACCTCGACGGCACCGACAACAAATCGCGCCTCGGCGCCAACGCCATCCTCGCCGTGTCGCTCGCTGCCGCGCATGCCGCGGCGCAGGAAAAGGCGATGCCGCTGTATCAATCGCTGGGTAGCGGCACCTACAAGATGCCGGTACCGATGATGAACATCATCAATGGCGGCGAGCATGCGGACAACAGCGTCGACCTGCAGGAGTTCATGATCCTGCCGGTGGCGGCAGGCTCGATTCGCGAGGCCATCCGCTACGGCGCCGAGGTGTTTCATGCACTGAAATCCGTACTCGGCGGGCGCAAGCTGGCGACCACCGTCGGTGACGAGGGCGGTTTCGCCCCCGACCTGCGCTCCAACGAAGAGGCCATCGAGGTCATCCTCGAAGCGATCACCAAGGCCGGCTTCAAACCCGGCGACGACATCTACCTCGGCCTGGATGCCGCCAGCTCGGAATTCTACAAAGACGGCAAGTACGTGCTGGCCTCGGAAGGCAAGTCGTTCGACTCTGCCGGTTTTGCCGACTTCCTGACCGGCTGGGTCGACCAGTACCCGATCATCTCGATCGAAGACGGTATGGACGAAGGCGATTGGGACGGCTGGAAGCTGCTGACCGACAAACTCGGCAAGCGCGTACAACTGGTCGGCGACGATCTGTTCGTGACCAACACCAAGATCCTCAAGGAAGGCATCGACAAGGGCATCGCCAACTCGATCCTGATCAAGTTCAACCAGATCGGCACCCTGACCGAGACACTCGAAGCCATCGGCATGGCACACGATGCCGGTTACAGCGCGGTGATCTCGCACCGCTCGGGCGAGACCGAGGACACGACGATCGCCGATCTCGCGGTCGCCACCGCGACCGGTCAGATCAAGACCGGTTCTCTTTCGCGCTCCGACCGCGTGGCCAAATACAACCAGTTGATGCGCATCGAGGATCAGCTCGGTGATGAAGCAGAGTACGCCGGTAAGAGTGCGTTTCCCTGCTTCTGACTCTTGATCCGCGCGCTGTGAGCTGGAAGCTTCAGGTAGCGGTTGGCGTTCTGCTGCTGGTGCTGCTGGGATTGCAGTACCGGCTGTGGGTCGGTGAGGGTAGCCTCGCCGAGGTTGCGATGCTGAAGCGCCAGATCGCCGACCAGCGCGCGGAACTCGAAGATCTTCAAGAACGTAACGCGACGCTCCAGGCCGAGGTCGATGACCTCAAAGAAGGCCTGGCAGCGATCGAGGCGCGAGCGCGCAGCGAGCTCGGCTTGATCCGCAAAGACGAGACCTACTTTCAGTTGGTTCCGCCCGAGAGCCGCAAGCCGTGAGCGCACCGTCGTTTTGGTGCATCGTGCCGGCGGCCGGCGTCGGTCGTCGCATGGGCAGCAAGGTCCCCAAGCAGTATCTCGACCTCAACGGTCGCAGCGTGATCGATTACACCATCGAACGCCTGTTGCTGCATCCCATGGTCGATGGCCTGTATGTGGCGCTTAGCGAAGAAGACGGCTGGTGGGACGACAGCGAGTTTGCCGGCCATCCGGACCTGGTGCGGGTTACCGGCGGTACCGAGCGTTGTTTCTCCGTGTTGAACGCGCTGGCGGCGCTCGAACCGCGTGCTGCGGCCGACGACTGGGTGCTGGTGCATGATGCGGCGCGGCCCTGCGTTCGCCGACACGACATCGATCATCTCGTTTCCATGGTGCGCGATCAGGAGATCGGCGGGCTGCTGGGTATGCCGGTGCGCGATACGATGAAACGTACCGACTCGGCCGATCGCATTCTCAACACCGTTGAACGCACCCACCTGTGGCATGCCTTCACACCGCAAATGTTTCGCTTCGGCACCTTGTTCGATGCGATGCGCGGCGCGCTCGAAGCCGGCGTGTTGGTGACCGACGAGGCGAGTGCCATCGAGTGGGCCGGTCACCAACCGATCATGGTCGAGTGCTCGGCCGACAACATCAAGATCACGCGTCCTGAAGATCTGCCGTTGGCCGCTTATTATCTTGAGCGCCAACGCGACGGCAAACCCTGGTAGTCGCGGTTCGTCGATACCGAAGTCGTCCGCTCGCGGTCGGCTCAGATCAATCCCAGTATTTGCTTGGCATTGGCTGTCGTCTGCGCGGCAACCTCGTCCTCGCTCATCTGCTTAAGCTCGGCCAAGGTTTTTAAGACGTCGGGAAGGTAAGCGGGGCTGTTGCGTTCGTACTGGTGCGACGCGACCGTCATATCGGGGGCATCGGTTTCGAGCACGATGGCCTCGACTGGCAACTCGGTGGCGAGCCGGCGCAGGCGCGATGAACGTTCGTAGGTCAGCATGCCGCCGAAGCCCAGGCAAAAACCCATGTCCAGATAACGCCGTGCCTGTTCGAGGCTGCCGTTGAAGGCATGGCTGAAACCGCCTGTCAGACGATAGCGCTTGAGCGTGTTCAGCATTGCATCGTGCGCCTTACGCACATGCAGCACCACGGGCAGCCCGGCATCCTGTGCAACCTGTAGTTGTCGCTCCAACAGTGCCTGCTGTTTGTTGCGATCAAGGCCGTCGACATACCAGTCAAGGCCGATCTCGCCAATGGCGATCGGTTGATGCCGCTCCACGGCCTCGACCAGTGCCGGGATGTCCGTATCCTGATGCTGTTGCAAGTAGACCGGGTGCATGCCCAGCGCCAGGTGGAGATGCGGATCACCCTCGCACAAAGCGATCAGCGAAGGCCACGTCGAACGCTGTACGCCCGGCACCAGCATGTCTTGCACCCCCGCAGCGCGTGCCGCGCGCAACACCTCGGCGCGATCGGCGTCGAAGTCTTCTACATCGATATGGCAATGGGTATCGAAGATCGGCATCTCGTAAGTTTAGCGCTCCCTGAGTGCTATCATCGCCCCGGTTTGATGAGGGGAACAGCATGCGGGTTGGTCACGGTTATGATGCTCATCGGTTCGGTGTGGGCGACTTCGTTACGATCGGCGGTGTCAGAATCGATCACGACAAAGGGCTGGAGGCACATTCGGACGGCGATGTGCTGATACATGCCGTATGCGACGCGTTGTTGGGTGCTGCGGCGCTGGGCGATATCGGCAAGCATTTCCCCGACAGTGACGATGCCTATCGTGGCATCGACAGCCGCGTGCTGTTGCGCCGCGTGCGCGATGCCTTGGCCGAGCGCGGTTGGCGCGTCGGTAACCTCGACAGCACGATCGTTGCGCAGGCGCCACGCATGGGACCGCATATCGCCACGATGCGCGAGCATCTGGCCCAAGACATGGGCGTTGCGCTCGATGCCGTCAACGTCAAGGCGACCACCACCGAACGCATGGGGTTTACCGGGCGTGAGGAGGGCATCGCCGCACACGCCGTGGTGCTGCTGCTCAAAATCTGATGGACGAGACTGTTTTCTCTGCTGACCCGACACGCGATCTGCCGTACGCCTTGGGCGGTCCGGTAGTGACCGGCGTGCTACGCCAAACCCCCGAAGATTTCATCGTTGTCGAAGAGCTCGGCTATGGTCCGTCGGGTGACGGCGAGCACGAGTTTCTCACCGTGCGCAAACGCGAACGCAACACGCACGAGGTGGCGCGCGAGTTGGCCAAGCTGGCCGGTGTCGGCCAAGTCGCCGTGGGCTATGCCGGTCTGAAAGATCGCAATGCGGTGACGACACAACACTTCACCGTGCAACTCCCCGGTCGCGAGGCGCCTGATTGGCGTTCGATCGAGGATGACTCGCTGCAGATCCTCGATGCGCAGCGTCACAATCGCAAGATCCGCCGCGGCTCGCTGCGCGGCAACCGTTTCGAGATCACCGTGCATTCGGTTGGCGGGGATCGCGATCTGGCGGAACAACGGCTGCGGCAGATTGGTGAGAGCGGTGTGCCGAACTACTTCGGTACGCAGCGCTTTGGCCGCGAAGGACAGAACCTGGCCCGCGCGGATGCGCTGTTTGCCGGACGTGGGCGCAAACCGAAGCGCGAACAGCGCAGCCTGCTGTTGTCCGCGGCGCGTTCGCAGCTGTTCAACCAGGTGCTTGCAGCGCGTGTTGCGGCCGGCACTTGGGATGCAGCGATGGATGGTGACGTGTTGCTGTTGGCCGGTGCGATGCGCCAGTTCATGCACGATCCCGACGATGCATCGATCGCGGAGCGGATAGCGGTTCGCGATATCCATCCAAGTGGTCCGCTGTGCGGTCGTTCGAGTCGCGCCTTGCTACCCGCTGGAGAAGTGCTGCTGCTGGAGCAACAGGCGCTGGCCGACTGGCAGCATTGGATCGATGGACTGCAGCGGTTCGGTCTCGACGCAGACCGTCGCGCGCTACGCCTGGTCGTCGACGATCTGACGTGGCGATGGCAGGACGACGCCTTGGCCCTCAGCTTCGGCCTGACCTCGGGTGCCTATGCGACATCGGTGTTGCGCGAGTTGGTCAGCGAGCCACAGCGCGCAGCGTCGATCAGCTAGCGGTATCTGCACTCACAGAAAGTCAACGCGCAGATTTACGCGGCGGTTGGCGGCGCGACCTGCCGCGGTGGCGTTGTCGGCGATCGGCTTGGCATCGCCATAGCTGATCGAGCGTACACGATCGGCATCCAGGCCGGCGTTCAACAGGAAGTGCGTAACCTGATTCGCGCGTGCCGCGGCCAGCTCCCAGTTCGATGCGAAACGACCGTGGTGGATCGGACGGTTGTCGGTGTGGCCTTCGATCGAGATCTCGGCGTTGACCGTCTCTTTCAACGACAGCGCGATCTGTTGCAGCACGGGTGTGGCGTGCGGTTTCAGCTCGGCCTTGCCGGAGTCGAACAGGATCACCTCGGCGATTTCCAGCGAAACGCCGCGTTCCTGCGGGATGATTCTGACTTCGTTGCCGAGGGTGTTTTCGATCGCATTGACCAGGCGGGTCTGGGCCGAGTCGGCGGGTGCCTCTGCTACGGCCGATGGGGCCAGTGGCTCGTCGAGCGCCGCCGGCGCCGCTACGGGGGTGGGCAGCCACATCGGCGATTGCAGATCGAGCAGGGCAGTGGTTGCCAGCAAGTCCGACATGGTTTCGCGGGGTGCTGCTGGCGTGGCCAGCGGCGGTTCGACGATCTGTGTCACCGGCTCGTTCACCGCGGTGGTCAGAAAGCCGGGCTGCGACGCTGAATCTTCAGGCAGCTCGATCGTCAGCGGCGGCGGGATGCGTAGTGGGCGCGTTACGGTTTTCGGCTTCGCCGGTGCAGTCACCTTGGCAGGTTCGACCGGCACGGCCAGGCGCTTGTCGGGTTCGGTCTCGATCAACTCGGTTTGCATGATCGCGGTGTGCCCGAGCAGCACCACCATTACCACCAGGATGATGCTGAGTACGTCGACATAGGTGAGCAGCCAACTGGTTTCCGACTTCTCGGTATCCCAGGAGTACCAGTTGAGCGCGTCCAGCGGCGACTGGCCGTTGGACGGGATGGCTGCGTCGAAATGCGACATCAGGCGTGTGCCTTCGCCAGTTGCAGTTGCAGCGACACCTTCTGCATATCCTGCAGCGCGTTGAGTTCATCCATCATCTCGCGGATCAGCTCGGCGTGCTGGCGATCGAACAGCATCATGATGGCCTGCAGATGGGCCACGCGACGGTTGATCACGCGGCGGCCGCGTTGTTCGAGTTGGCTGGCAAGCGGCTTGAACACGAGGTTCGACAGCACCAGGCCGTACACGGTGGTCAGCATGGCGAATCCGGTGGCCGCACCGATACTGCCCAGGTCGCCCGAGCCCAGGCCGAACAGCATCTGCACCAGGCCGAGCAGGGTGCCGAGCATGCCGAATGCCGGCGCGTAGTTGCTCATGGCGCGCAACATGTCGACCGGGTGGCGCAGTTGGTCGCGCTCTTCGGCGATCTGGCGTTGCAGGGCCAGGCTGATTTGCTCGCGCGGAAAGCCGTCGAGCACGAGTTGGGTGCCGCGTCGCAGCACCGGTTCGGCAATCTTGCGGGCGGTGACCTCGGCCGGCCGGATTTCGCCGCGGCGGAAAGCATTTGCCGCATGGAAGAAGCGTTGCAGGCTTTGCTCGTCGTCGCCCAGGTCCTTCGGCTGGCGGCGAAAATCCACGACCAGTTGCCACAGCATCTTGATCGAGCTGCCCGAGTGGCTCATCAGCGCGGTCAACAATGTGCCGCCAAGAACCAGGAAAAAGCCCGAAACGATCGCGATCAGGCCGGAGCCGGGGGCAAAAACCTGAATGGCGACCGCGGTCAGCACGGCCAGCGAAAGCGCTTCAATGCGGTAACGTTCGAGCATGGTGAATCTCCGTCATCGTTCTCTCTGAGCGGAATTCAGCAAGATGCAGGCCAAGCGCTTCGGCGACTGCGGGTGAGTGGCGAGGAACGGGATTCGGGTTGTGCGCGTCGGATCAATCGGTGCGACGAAACTTGCCCGATAGCAGCACGTAGACCGCCCCGGTGCCGCCGTCCCAGCGCGGTGCGGTGGCGAACGCCAGCACGTCTTCGCGCTGCCGCAGCCACTGGTTGGTTTTCTGCTTGAGTACGGGCTGCTGGCCGGATCCGCGACCTTTGCCGTGGATGATGCGCACGCAACGTCGACCGATGTCGCGGTGGTAGTTCAGAAACCGCACCAGGGCCGGCTTGGCCTCGTGCACGCGCAGCCCGTGCAGATCGAGCGTGCCTTCGGGTTCGATCACGCCGCGCTGCAGGTCGCGGAACAGGCGGTTCTGGATGCCCGGGCGGCGGAACTCGAGGAACTCGCCGGTTTCGATCGCCAGGTCGGCGAGTTCGTCTTCCTGTTCGTCGCCCACCGGCAGGTTGAGCGGCTCGGGGCGACGTTTCTTACGGTACGGCTCGACCTGCTCCGGCGTGATCGGCTCAACGTCGCCCATCGCGGTCTGAAACAGGTCGCTGTCGTCGTTTTCGGGGGTGTCAGGTGGATCGCCCATGCTGTCGATTGAAACGGGTTCCCAACCATAGATCAAGGTGAGGCGGTGCACGGTTTGCAGTATCATCGGCGGCTTCAAGACCGGCCCGCAGTTGGGGGCGGTGCACAACTAGGACGGCATGCGAATTCTCCTCAGTAACGACGACGGCTATCAGGCACCGGGCCTGAAGGCACTGCACGATGTGATGGCGACGATCGCCGACACGGTGGTGGTCGCGCCGGACCGCGACCGCAGCGGTGCGAGCAACTCGCTGACGCTGGAGATACCGATTCGTGCTGCGACCGCGGAGAACGGTTTTATCCGGGTCGACGGCACGCCGACCGACTGCGTGCACCTGGCGATTACCGGATTGCTCGAACAGGAGCCGGACATGGTCGTCTCCGGCATCAATGCCGGCGCCAACATGGGTGACGACGTGCTCTACTCGGGTACCGTGGCGGCCGCGACCGAGGGACGGTTTCTGGGATATCCGGCGATCGCCGTGTCGATGTCGTCGCACACGCCGCAGCATTTCGATACCGGCGCTCGCGTGGCCGCCATGCTGGTGAAGCGTTTGTGCGAGCAGCCGATCGCGTCGGATTCGATTCTGAACGTGAACGTACCCGATATCCCGTTCGATCAGTTGCAGGGATATGCAGCGACCCGTCTGGGGCACCGCCACAAGGCAGAGCCGGTGGTGAAATCCGAAGACCCGCGCGGGCGACCGATCTACTGGGTGGGCCCAGCCGGCGCAGAGCAGGATGCCGGTCCCGGCACCGACTTCTACGCGGTGAGAAACGGCTTTGTCTCGATCACTCCCTTGCAGGTGGATCTGACCCGACACCAGGCGCTACCGGATCTTGCCGCCTGGTTGGAGGCCGGCGTATGACGCCGCTGAATCAAGGCATCGGCATGACTTCGCAACGCACGCGCGAGCGTCTGATTCAGCGTCTGCGCGACGAGGGTGTGCGCGATACGCGTGTGCTCGACAGCATGCGCAACACGCCGCGTCACATGTTCGTCGACGAAGCGCTGGCCAGTCGTGCCTACGAAGACACGGCGCTGCCGATCGGCAACGGCCAGACAATCTCGCAACCCTACATCGTCGCGCGTATGACCGAGGCGCTGATCGCCGAAGGACCGCTGGAAAACATTCTCGAAGTGGGCACCGGGTCCGGATATCAGACTGCCGTGTTGGCACCCTTGGTGCGCCGCGTCTACACCGTCGAGCGCATCAAGGTACTGCTCGATCAGGCGCGGCGGCGTTTTCAGGCACTGAAGATTCGTAACATCGTGACCAAACACACCGACGGCGGAATGGGGCTGCCCGAGTACGCGCCGTTCGACGGCATTATCGTGACCGCAGCACCGGAAGGGATACCGCTCGCCTTGGTCGAACAGCTGCGTCCCGGCGGACGCATGGTGTTGCCGATCGGTTTGCGCGATCAGCAGGCCCTGGTGCGTGTGCATCGCACCGATGACGGCTACGAGCATGAGATGTTGGAGCGCGTCAGTTTTGTTCCTCTGCTCGGCGGAGTCATCTGAGTGAAAATCTTTTCGTCGTTGTACGCCAAGGCGATGGTCTGGGCGCGCCATCCGCATGCGCCGTGGTATCTCGGTGGCCTGAGTTTCGCCGAATCGTCATTCTTTCCGATTCCGCCCGACGTGATGCTGGCGCCGATGAGTCTGGCGCAACCCAAGCGCGCCGTGTGGTTTGCCACGCTGGCCACGCTCACCTCGGTCGCCGGCGGTATCTTCGGTTACCTGATCGGCATGTTTGCCTTCGAGTTGGTGCAGTCGCTGCTGACGGAAGGCCGTTACGCCGAACCTTTCGCATTGGCCAAGCAGTGGTTCGAAGAGTGGGGCTTTGTCGCCATCTTTGCCGCCGGCTTTTCACCGATTCCGTACAAGGTCTTTACGATCACCGCCGGTGTGCTCAGCATGGCGTTTCTGCCGTTCGTGCTGGCATCGTTCATCGGACGCGGTATGCGCTTTTATCTGGTGTCGTTGCTGATGGCCTGGGGCGGTGAGTCGATGGAAGCGAAACTGCACCGTTGGGTCGACTGGCTGGGTTGGTTGACGGTCGCCGCCATCGTCATCATAGTGCTGGTGTATCGTTATTAAGTATGCGCTGAAGAAGCGGGGATCTTGAAGCAGGCAACCTTCTGGACACGCGGGCAACCCTACAGGTCTCTCAGGAAGGGAAACCTGCCGGCATTGCTCTGCTCGCTGTTGATCGTCGCGATGCTTGCCGGTTGTACAGCGAGTTGGCGTGCGCCGGTAGAAACGCGCGGTGCCAAACCGCCGGCCCGCACCGCACCGGCGCCGCGTCCGACGGTAAGCGGTGATGTCTACCGCGTGCAACGCGGCGACACCCTCTACGGTATAGCCTGGCAGAAGGGCATCGATTACCGCCTGGTCGCTGCATGGAACGGTATTCGCCCGCCTTACCGCATCTACCCCGGGCAAACCCTAAGATTGTCGGCACCCACGACGCGCCGTGCATCGTCGGCCACCTCGCATCGCTCATCGACGCAGACGCGCGCGCTGCCGGCTACGCGCCCACCGACGCGATCGACGGCCACGCCGCTGCCGAAAACGAAGCCGCGCACCTCGGCCAAAACTTCTCCGCCGAAGAAATCTACACCGCCCGTGGCAAAACCCACATCGACCAAAAGTGGTCCGACGTACCTTGCATGGGCATGGCCCGTGAGAGGAAAAATCGTATCGCAGTTCAATGCCTCTGATCCGTCGCGTCGCGGCATCAAGATCGGCGGTCGGATTGGGAACACGATTCAAGCCGCCGAAGGGGGACGCGTGGTCTACAGCGGTAGTGGACTGATCGGCTATGGGCGGCTTATTATCATCAAACATAATGATAAATATCTGAGTGCCTACGGACACAACAGAAAGATCCTGGTCAAGGAAGGCGACCAGGTCACCAAAGGACAGAAGATTGCAGAGATGGGTACCGCGAATAACGGCGACGCACTACTGCATTTTGAAATCAGACGTGACGGTAAACCGGTCGATCCGAAAGGGTTGTTGCCCAGACTGTAAAACCGGCAGTTACTGCACCTTTGGTTCACGTAGTCACAAAAGTGATGGAGGGGTCGCATGCCCGCTAAGCGCGAGGAAGCCGACGTAGAGGTCGATGACGATATCGAAAATCTCGAAGAAGATTTGGAAGTTGACGGCGACGACGAGGTAAAAGCCGAATCGTCGAATGACGACAACGACGATAACGACGACAGCGAAAAGAAGTACGCTGCCGGCGAGGTGCCCGATAGCCAGTTGGATGCAACGCGTTTGTATCTCAACGAAATCGGTTTTTCCAAACTGCTGACCGCCGAAGAAGAGGTGTACTACGCGCGATTGGCGCAAAAGGGTGACGCCTCGGCACGCCGTCGCATGATCGAATGCAATCTGCGCCTGGTGGTGAAGATTGCGCGGCGTTACATGAACCGTGGGCTGGCATTGCTCGACCTGATCGAGGAAGGCAATCTCGGGCTGATTCGTGCGGTTGAAAAGTTCGACCCTGAACGCGGTTTCCGTTTCTCGACCTACGCGACCTGGTGGATTCGCCAGACGATCGAGCGCGCGATCATGAACCAGACGCGCACGATCCGCCTGCCGATTCACGTGGTCAAAGAGATCAACGTCTACCTGCGTGCGGCGCGTCAACTTACGCAAACCCTCGACCACGAACCGACCGCCGAGGAGATCGCCGATCTGCTCGACCGTCCGATCGACGAGGTCAAACGCATGCTCGGCCTGAACGAACGCGTGACCTCGGTCGACACGCCCTACGGCAAAGACGCCGACAAGCCGCTGCTCGATACGATCGCCGACGAAAGCGCGACCGATCCCACCGAGCACATCCAGGCGGATGATATCTCCGGTCACCTCGATGCCTGGCTGGCCAAGCTGAATGATAAGCAGCGCGAGGTCGTCGAGCGGCGTTTCGGATTGCATGGCTACGAGAACTCGACGCTCGAACAGGTGGCCAACGAACTCGGCGTCACGCGTGAACGCGTGCGCCAGATCCAGATGGATGCGCTCAAACGCTTGCGCGGTATCCTCGAGCAGGAAGGCTTCTCGATCGAGACCATCTTCAAGTAGACGTAATTCGCTCAGGCGTCCGTGGGCCGATATTGGCTCACGGGCCGCATGGCTTTGGTCAGGACGATTCGGGTATCCTGTCGGCAATCAAGCTACGGAGCCCGGATCATCATGAGCGATGAGAGCCGCAAAGAACGAGAAATCCTGGTGGTGATGCGCAAGGTATTGGCGCAGATCATCAAGGACACGACCCCGCCCAGCCGGGCGATGAAACATCCCCTGTCAGACCAGACCATCCAGGACGTGCGGCATTGTCTCGGCCTGATCTCGTTGCGTGAGCGCGAGCTGGCCGATGCGGCAGGCGTTGCCCAGGAGCGTCCTTACTTCACCGACGAACCGGCGCCGGCCGACGTGGTGCCGATCAGCCGGATCGGCAAGGCGCCGAAGAAAGACGACAGCTGAACGAGTAGGCCGATAACAGAACCCGCCTGGCAGTTCGTGCCGGCGGGTTTTGTTTTGCTTACTGGGCGGCTTCCTGAACTTCGATATTGGCCTTCTTGCGGATTGCCGACACCGCCTCGGTCACCTGTTCCTGCTGGATTTTCTGCGTAATCTCGGCGCGTACCGTATCCAACGAAGGCGGGGGCGACTCACGGCTCTCTTCACGCAGGATCACGTGCCAGCCGAACTGCGTCTGAACCGGCGCCTTGCTGTAGGCGCCGTCTTCCAGCGCAGCAGTTGCGTCGGCGAACTCCGCAACCATCTCGTCCGGTGCAAACCAGCCCAGATCGCCGCCGACTGTCTTGCTCGGTCCGATCGAGCGCTGCTTGGCCAGCTCGGCAAAGTCGGCGCCGCCATCCAGCTCCTTGATCAGGGCCTTGGCGTCTTCTTCGCTATTGAGCAGGATGTGGCGCGCCTTGAATTCCTGACGTTTCTTGTTGCCGTACTGTTCGTCGTAGATCTTCTTGATCTCGTCTTCGTCGATCTTGACCTTGGCGATCTCCGAGCGGATGAAGCTCTGCGCCAACAAGCGGGCGCGCGCCACTTCCAAAGCCGCTTTGACCTCGGGTTCTTCGGCCAGGGCCTGGCCTTCTGCCGATTCGGCCACCATGAAGTTGTTGATCATCTCGTTCAACAGGTCGATCTGCGACTCGGCATCCTCCGGCTGGCGGCCGGTCTGGGTGACGAACAGCGCAAAATGCAGGTTGGTGATCGGCTTGCCATCGATCGTCACGATGGTTTGCGGTTCGGTGGTTTCCTGGGCTGCCTGATCCTCGGTGGCAGTCTGTTCGGCGGTCGCCGGCAGGGCGAGCCCAAGGCACAAGACCAGTGCGCCGAATCGAGTTGCGGTGATTCGCATTGCGGTTTTCTCCTGACGCCTTGGCGGCGTTATTTGGGAAAGACTTGTTTGAAGGGTTTGACGATCACGTCGGCATAGACGCCGGCGGCGATGTACGGATCGGCATCGGCCCAGGCCTTGGCGGCATCCAGGTCGGCAAACTCGGCGACGATCAGGCTGCCGGTGAATCCGGCCTCACCGGGATCATTGCTGTCGACCGCCGGGTTTGGGCCGGCCAGTACCAGGCGGCCTTCTTGTTGCAGTTGTTCGAGTCGCTGCAGATGGCCTTCGCGCGCACTTTTGCGCAGCGGCAGGCTGTCGGCTACATCGGTGCCAACGATGCAGTAAAGCATGGCATCAATCCTCTTGCGTTTGCGGTGAATCGGGTTCGGCTTGCAGGTACTTCGCGAGATAGAAACCCTGGGCGATCATGAACAGCAGCGTCAGGCCGAGGAAGCCGAACAGCTTGAAATTTACCCAGGTGTCTTCCGAGAAGTTGTAAGCAACAAACAGGTTGATCGCGCCCGAGGCGAAGAAGAACACCACCCAGGCGATGTTCAGGTTGCGCCACACGGCATCGGGCAGCGTCAGCGACTGATCCATCATGCGACGTAGCAGATCGCGTTTCATGAAGATTGATGACAGCAGGAAGCCGGCGCCCAGCAACCAGTTCACGATGGTTGGTTTCCACTTCAAGAAGGTTGGATCATGCAGGAACAGGGTCAGTCCACCGAGGACCACCAAGAAACCCAACGTAATCCAGTGCATCGGTTCGACACGACCGCGGCGCAGTTTGAGGTAAGCCACCTGCAACACGGCAGCGCCGATGGCGACTTGCGTAGCCACGTAGATATCGGTCAGCTTGTAGGCGACGAAAAACAGAATGACCGGAAACAGGTCGACGAGCATCTTCATCGGCAGTTGTCGTTCCTTTAGTGCAGGCGCCGCGACGAGGCAAACATCAGAAAATAGCGCCGAATCACATCGCGTACCGCTTCGGGATAATCGATGATGGTGATCTGCTCCATCCCCTCGGCGAAGAATCCCCGGGCATCGTTCGGCAGCATTTCGACCACGGCGTCGAAGGCGGGTTCCATGAGTTCGGGATTGTGGCTGCGGGTGGCGACAATCGCGCGATTGAGCAACAGCAGGCGCCACGGGTGTTGCGGATCGGTTCCCGAGGCATCTTCACACGCCGGGCTCACCGCATCGATCAATTCGCAGCACTGGGTGTAGAGCGCCGCCATCTCCTGCGGGTGGCTGACCTGGTTGGCGTAATGCGCCAGGGCGTTGACCACCGGCTGCAGGTGACGGATCTCGCCGCCATGACGCGCAACCCACAGGGCGAACGGCATGGCCAGGTGTTCGATCTCCGACGCGAGCCGGGTCTGATCGAGGCTGGCCGCGACCTTTGCCAGTTCGTCGATCAAGTGCAGGCCGTATTCACCCACCGTGTTGATCTCGGCGCTGTCGGCCGGCGACTCGTCGGTACCGATCAGCCGCAGCATGTCGATCAGCTGCGACATCGCGTCGCGCAACAGTTCCGGGGTGTCGACGTCGTCGTGGGCGAGGTTGGACGATTCCCATAACTCGTGCACTCGCGTGGCCAGTTCGCGATAGCGTTCTCGAAGGTGGGAAAGGTCGACCGGCGGGACTTTCATGGCGCGGAAGTGTAGCACGCACAGTTGATCGCACAGGGTGCATAGCGCCGATTACCACGGCCTTTGTCGGCGAACGGCGGCGCGGGTGTTCCTGTAAAATCGGCGCTATGCCCAGTTCATTTGATTTACATGCCCATTCCACCGCCTCCGACGGCACGCTGACGCCGCGCGAGCTGATCTGCCGCGCCCAGGCCGGGGGTGTGGAGGTGATGGCCCTGACCGATCACGACACGCTCGAGGGTGTCGCAGAGGCTGCCGACGCGGCGCGCGAGGTCGGCATCGGTTTCGTGCCGGGTGTCGAGATCTCGGTCACCTGGCAATCACTGACCATTCACATTGTTGGTCTGAACGTGGCCGCGGACGACGAGCGCTTGAACGGCGGCCTGGCAGGTTTGCGCGAGTTTCGCGATTGGCGCGCTGAAGAGATCGGTCGGCGCCTGGCCGCCAAGGGCATCGACGGTGCGTTCGAGGGCGCACGCGCACTATCCAACGGTCGTTTGATCAGTCGCACCCATTTCGCACGATTTCTGGTGGATAATGGCCACGCCAGCGATGTGCGCGCGGTGTTCAAAAAGTACCTGGTGAACGGCAAGCCGGGCTATGTGCCGGGCGAATGGGCCGAACTCGAGGATGCGGTGCGCTGGATTCGGCTTTCGGGTGGGCAAGCGGTAATCGCACACCCGGCGCGATACCCCCTTACGCGAACCAAGCTGCGGCGGCTGATCGGCGAATTCGTCGAGGTCGGCGGCGCGGCGCTTGAGGTCGTCTCGGGGAGTCATAGCAAGGACGACTACTTCACGATGGCGCACCATGCGCGTGATTTTGGTTTGCTGGCATCCGCCGGTTCCGATTACCACGGACCGGAACAGCCCTGGATCGAGCTCGGTCGATTGCCCGAGCTACCGCAGGGATGTAAACCAATTTGGAAGGATTGGCTGATAAGCCATTGATTTAAGATGTCTCAGTTTTTTCAGATCCACCCTGAGAACCCTCAGGCGCGGTTGATTCGTCATGCCGCGGACATCGTGCGCGACGGCGGGGTGGTGATCTATCCGACCGATTCCAGTTATGCCATCGGCTGCCAGATCGGCGACAAGACGGCGATGGATCGTATTCGTCAGATCCGGCGTCTCGACGAACAGCACAATTTCACGCTGATCGGACGCAGCCTGTCCGAGCTCTCGGCCTACACCAAGATGGACAACCAGGCCCACCGCCTGATCAAGAATCTGACGCCGGGTCCGTACACCTTCATCCTGCAGGCGACGAAGCAGGTTCCCAAGCGGCTGATGCACGCCAAGCGCAAGACGATCGGCGTGCGCATCCCGGACAACCGGGTGGCCCTGGCGCTGCTCGACGACCTCAACGAGCCGCTGCTCAGCAGCACGCTGATCCTGCCGGGCGAAGACATGCCGATGATGGACCCGTACGAGATGCGCGATACCCTCGGCCATGCGGTCGATCTGATCATCGACGGCGGCTACTGCGGCTATGAGCCGACCAGCGTGATCGATCTGCACGAAGACCCGCCCAAGGTGCTGCGCGCCGGACTGGGCGATGTGTCGCTGTTCACCGACTAGCCCGAACACTTCACCAGTATTCGCAGAACTGGCGCGTTTCGCAGCCGTTGAGGCGCCGGCTTGGAGCGAAAGGTCATAGCCGTCGCTATGGCTTGATTGAAAGCCAAGCCGCAGCGAGCGAGAAACCGCAGGAATCCGAATAGAACGACGCCGGGTACAAACTGTAAATGTGGCGTTCGCATCACGATTCAAGGAAATCCTTGCCGCTCCAGATACTTAAAACAATGGCGTTGTTCGGCTGGTGAAATGTTCGGGCTAAGCGACCCATGCAGGCGCGCCAGCGGCACAACGCAGCGATATAATCGCGGCCATGGAAGAATTATCCCTCGTGCAGTGGATCGCGGTCTGGGCGTTGCCGCTGATCTTTGCCGTCACCGTTCACGAGGCCGCACACGGCTGGATGGCCGACCGCCTGGGCGACCCGACGGCGCGCAAACTCGGCCGGATCACCTTCAATCCGCTGGCGCATATCGATCCGATCGGCACCGTGCTGGTGCCGCTGCTGATGCTGAGCTTCACCGGCTTCGTGATTGGCTGGGCCAAGCCGGTACCGGTCGTACCCGAGCGCCTCAACTCGCCGAAGCGTGACATGGCGATCGTCGCGGCCGCCGGTCCCGGCGTAAATTTCCTGATGGCGGTCGCCTGGTCGCTGCTGTTGCTGCTGGCGCACAACCTGCTGCACACGATGCACGCCGTGGCGCTGCCGTTACTGTTGATGGGCATCGCCGGCGTGATCGTCAACGTCATGCTGATGGTGCTGAACCTGCTGCCGATTCCGCCGCTCGACGGCGGGCGCATCATGACCGGGCTACTGCCGGCCGAATTGTCGAAAATGTACGCGCGGATCGAACCTTTTGGGATGTTCATCCTGATAGGATTGCTGGTCACCAAGGTGCTGGGACAGCTGCTGTGGCCGATGGTGGTCGCCGTGGTCGGATTGCTGCCCGGCAGCGACGTCGTCTTGGGTATACTGCCGGTCCCGTCTTGAGTGGAGTAATCAATTGGCTGCCGTAGCTGCGCAACACGCACGCGTTCTATCCGGGATGCGCCCGACCGGGCGTTTGCACCTGGGTCACTATCATGGGGTTTTGCGCAACTGGGTCGAGTTGCAGCACGAGTACCAGTGCTTCTTCTTCGTCGCCGACTGGCATGCATTGACCACGGATTATGACGATCCAAGCAAGGTGCCGCAGGCCACCTGGGACATGGTGGTCGACTGGCTGGCCGCCGGCGTCAACCCGGGCGAAGCGACGCTGTTCGTGCAGTCGCGGGTGCCCGAGCATGCGGAGCTGCACCTGCTGCTGTCGATGATCACGCCGCTGGGTTGGCTCGAGCGTGTGCCGACCTACAAAGACCAGCAGGAAAAGCTCAAAGAGAAAGACCTGTCGACCTACGGCTTTCTGGGCTACCCGCTGCTGCAGTCGGCCGACATCCTGGTGTATCGCGCCGGCCTGGTGCCGGTCGGTGAAGACCAGGTGGTGCACGTCGAACTCACGCGCGAGGTGGCGCGCCGTTTCAACCACATCTATGGCCGCGAACCCGACTTCGAAGAGAAGGCAGAGCAGGCGATCAAGAAGATGGGCAAGAAGAACGCCAAGCTGTATGCCGGCTATCGGCGTTCCTACCAGGAGCAGGGCGACGAAGCGGCACTCGAAGCAGCGCGCGCCTTGCTCGAATCGCAACAGAATATCGGCATCGCCGATCGCGACCGTCTGTTCGGCTACCTCGAAGGCGGTGGCAAGGTAATCCTGCCCGAGCCGCAGCCGCTGCTGACCAAGGCGTCGAAGATGCCGGGCCTGGACGGGCAGAAGATGTCCAAGTCCTACGGCAACACCATACCGTTGGATGCCCTGCCCGAAGACGTCGAGAAGAGCCTGCGCACCATGCCGACCGATCCGGCGCGCGTGCGGCGTACCGATCCGGGCGATCCGGCCAACTGCCCTGTGTGGCAGTTCCACGAGGTGTATTCGGATCAAGGTGTGCAGGAATGGGTTCAGCAGGGCTGCAAGTCGGCCGGCATCGGCTGCATCGAATGCAAGCAGCCGGTGATCGATGCCGTGCTCGCCGAACTCAAACCGATGCAGGAACGCGCCAAGGAATACGCCGAGCAACCCGACCTGGTGCGCAACATCATCAACGAGGGTTGCGAACGGGCGCGTGAAGTGGCGCGCGAGACGATGGACGAAGTCCGACACGCGATGTCGCTCGACTACTGACAACAACGGATAGCCCTGCATTGAGCGAGCCACAAGCCGAAGCCGTCAAAACCCCGCAGCAGGAAGAGATGCCCTTTGCCGTCGTGCAGGGGCAGCCGCAGTACAACCTGCCCAAAGACCTCTACATTCCGCCCGACGCGCTCGAGGTGTTTCTCGATGCGTTCGAAGGCCCGCTCGATCTGCTGCTGTACCTGATCCGGCGGCAGAACCTCGACATCCTCGATATTCCGATTGCCGATATCACCAAGCAGTACATGGAATACATCGAGTTGATGCAGGATCTGCGTCTCGAACTCGCTGCCGAGTACCTGGTGATGGCGGCAATGCTGGCAGAGATCAAGTCGCGCATGTTGCTGCCGCGCCCACCGGCCGACGAAGAAGAAGAGCACGATCCGCGCGCCGAGCTGATTCGCCGGCTGCAGGAGTACGAGCGCTTCAAACAGGCGGCCGAAGATATCGAGGCACTGCCGCAACTGGGGCGTGACGTGTTCCCCGTGGTGGTCGAGGTGCCGCACAAGCACATCGACCAGGACCCGCCGGAAGTCGACCTCAAAGAGGTGCTGCTGGCACTCAAAGATGTGCTGCACCGCGCGGACATGTTCAGCAGTCACCATGTCGCGCGTGAACCCTTGTCGCTGCGCGAGCGTATGAGCCGCGTACTCGAATCGGTCAACGCCGAGCGGTTCACCCAGTTCACCGATCTGTTCGATATCAGCGAAGGCCGCCAGGGCGTGGTCGTGACCTTCATGGCGGTACTCGAACTGATCAAACAACAGTTGATTGAATTGGTGCAGGCCGAGTCGTTTGCACCGATCCATGTGAAGGCACGCTAATGGCTGCACCTGAGTTAAAGAATATCGTCGAGGCGGCATTGCTCGCCGCCGGTCGGCCCTTGTCGTTGGACGCATTGCAGACGCTGTTCACCGAGATCGAGTGTCCGGAAAAGAAAGAGCTGCGCGAGGCGCTCGAAACGTTGGCGCAGGACTATGAAGGTCGCGGTATCGAGGTGGCCGAGGTCTCCAGCGGCTGGCGCATCCAGGTGCGCGCCGACTGTTCGCCGTGGGTGTCGCGTCTGTGGGAAGAAAAGCCGGCGCGTTATTCGCGTGCGCTGATGGAAACGCTCGCGCTGGTCGCCTACCGACAGCCGATCACACGTGGCGAGATCGAAGACATCCGAGGTGTGTCGGTCAGCACCAACATCATGAAGACGCTGCTCGAACGCGAGTGGGTGCGTGTTGTTGGGCATCGCGATGTACCCGGCAAACCATCGCTGTACAGCACCACCCGGGAGTTCCTCGACTACTTCGGCCTGAAGTCGTTGGACGAACTGCCGACGTTGGCCGAGTTGCGCGATCTCGACGAGATCAATCGCGAGCTGGATCTGAGCGATCCGGACAAGGCGGGCGAAGAGGGTGCAGAAGGCGCTGAGGGCGATGGCGAGTCGCTTGACGCAGAAGCGACCGAGGACACACTTGCCGAAGCCGAAGCCGAAGCCGAAGCCGAAGCCGAAGCCGAAGCCGAAGCCGAAGCCGAAGCCGAAGCCGAAGCCGAAGCCGAAGCCGAAGCCGAAGCCGAAGCCGAAGCCGAAGCCGAAGCCGAAGCCGAAGCCGAAGCCGAAGCCGAAGCCGAAGCCGAAGCCGAAGCCGAAGCCGAAGCCGAAGCCGAAGCCGAAGCCGAAGCCGAAGCCGAAGCCGAAGCCGAAGCCGAAGCCGAAGCCGAAGCCGAAGCCGAAGCCGAAGCCGAAGCCGAAGCCGAAGCCGAAGCCGAAGCCGAAGCCGAAGCCGAAGCCGAAGCCGAAGCCGAAGCCGAAGCCGAAGCCGAAGCCGAAGCCGAAGCCGAAGCCGAAGCCGAAGCCGAAGCCGAAGCCGAAGCCGAAGCCGAAGCCGAAGCCGAAGCCGAAGCCGAAAAGCGCGAGCGGCCGATTCTGAGCAGCGATGAAGTCTGATCCAAAGGGTGGCGAGCGCCTGCAGAAACTGCTCGCCAATGCCGGCCTCGGCTCACGCCGTTATCTCGAAACGCTGATCGACGAAGGCAAGGTCAAGGTCAACGGCAAGGTCGCCAAGCTGGGCGACCGGGCAACGCCTGACGATCACATCGAGGTCGACGGTCGACCGGTGGGCGGCAAGCGCCTCGCCGGCAACCAGCGATTCGTGATTCTGTACAACAAGCCGGAAGGCGAGTTGGTCACGCGCAATGACCCCGAAGGTCGCAAGACCGTATTCGATCGTCTGCCGCGTCTACCCTACGGCCGGTGGATCGCCGTTGGTCGTCTCGACGTAAACAGTGCGGGCCTTTTGCTGCTCACCAACGATGGCGAGCTGGCCAACCGCCTGATGCATCCGCGCACCCAGATCGATCGCGAATACGCCGTGCGCGTCAAAGGCGAAGTCACCGATGACATGGTGCGGCAGCTGGTCGAAGGTGTGCAGTTGGAAGACGGGCCGGCGCGCTTCGAAGACATCGTCGATGCGGGTGGCGAAGGTGCCAACCATTGGTTCCACCTGGTGATCATGGAAGGTCGCAAGCGCGAGGTGCGCCGTCTGTGGGAAGCGGTCGGTGCGACCGTGTCGCGACTGAAGCGCGTGCGCTACGGACCGATCTTTCTCGACAGCAGCGTCAAAGCGGGTCAGTGGCGCGAACTGAGCGCTGAAGAAAAACGCGAGCTGCTCAACGTAGTCGACCTCAACGACAAACGCCCCTGGGGCACGCTGGAACGTACGCCGGGCAAAAAGCCACCGGCCAAGAAACCGTCTGCTCACGGTTCACCGTGGAAGTCGCGCCGCGAGCGTTAGGCACAATCCGTTCGTGATTCGATGGCGAGTCGCAAGTCACCTGCATTTGCTCCACCCGCGAAGGTACTCGTCAAGCTCTACGACGATCTGCTCGCTGCCTACGGTGAGCAGTCGTGGTGGCCGGCGGATACCGCCTTCGAGGTCGTCGTCGGTGCGGTACTCACGCAGAACGCCGCCTGGTCGAATGTCGAGAAGGCGATCGATCAACTCAAGCGTCTCAACTTGCTTTCGCTCGACAGCATTCTCGCCAGCGATCACGACACGCTGGCCGATGCAATCCGTCCGTCAGGCTACTTCAACATCAAGGCACGTCGCCTGCGCAACCTGTGCGAATACCTGGCGGAGCAGGGCGGTCTGGAACGGTTTGCCGAACGTGATCTGGCTGCGCAGCGCGAAGGCTTGCTCAGCGTCAATGGCGTCGGGTGCGAAACGGCTGACGATATTCTGCTCTACGCCCTCGAACAGCCAGTATTCGTGATCGATACCTACACGCGCCGTCTGTTGGAACGCATGAACCTCGCCAAAGGCGATGAACCCTACGACGACCTACGCCTCGGCTTCGAGCGTGCGTTGCCCGCCGATGTGGCGATGTTCAAGGAATACCATGCGTTGATCGTTATACATGCCAAGGCGGCGTGCCGGAAGTCGCCGATGTGTCAGGCGTGTACCATTGCAGGTGGATGTCCGACTTCATCGGTTTAGCGTTGCCTCGCCCTAACGCGCGCTTGAACGCCGACTATCGGATCGCTGGAGCCAGGCCGACAAACACAGCAAACGGAGTAGCTGAGAATGACGTTCAAATATCAGAACAAGAGACGCGTCGCTTTTCGATTTGGCCAAATCGCCACCGTGTTTCTGCTCTTCGTGCCACTCGCCGGTTGCAGCGACATCAAGGACATCACGTCAGAGATGCGGGCGGAAGAACTTGCGCGCAAGTACGGCGATCGTCTGTCGGTGGACGAATTGGGACCGTATGCGGATTTCACCCGCGAGCAATACTTCAAGCATAAGTGTGAGACCGAGGCGGGCGAGTTGATCTATAAGACTGTCGGTGATGTTGAAGGCATTCTTCAGATGCGACCTCGAGATCCACGGGACTATTTCCAGCGGCTAAGGGTCGAAGATGTGCCTGAAGACCCCTGGGGCCACACCAATTCTGATGCACGATCGCCGTGGGGACCGTTTATATCGCGGTATCGGTTTTTCGAAACAAACAAAGCGTTGCCTGATTTGAAAGACGATTGGAAACGGAGTGTTTTCTCATCGGCACCACCGCGTGGTCAATCTCTGTACTGGCGTTTTCGGCTCGGCTCGCAAGATGGGAAAGATTATTTCTACCGAAGAGTAGGTGAAAGCGTTGGCCGTCCACTGGTCATCGAGCCTATACAGCGGCCGGAAAGTCGCTTCGGATATACATGGCGTGAAGTTCGAGACAAATATGATCGTCACTTCGGGGTGTGGGGCGGCGAGATGCGCGTCGTTGACCTTCAAAGCAACGAAGTGCTCGCCGTAAAGCGAGGGTTCTTTGACGCGCGATACGAGATCTGTCCCAAAGACAAGGATGTGTTCTATACCTACGACTTCGTCAGCAAGGTGCTGAAGCCCAGACCCTTCGAACCATCAGCAAGCGGAAAACCAGGCGAAGAAAAGCGCCAATAGGGCAAATAAACCCGATCTCGCCTGTCGCTTTCGAGTCACGCAGTTCAACGAACTATCGTCGGATTCACTCGATGTTGCGCTACGCTAGCGAATCTGCAAGAGAATGCTTAGAGGTAGATGTGCCACAGCTGCTGCAGGTGGATTGGCCGGTTTAATCAGCGCTTAAATTTGCTCAGTAGATTTGAAGGAAGATTCGGTGAGGATGTCATGGCTTTTGAGAATGTCTGGGCGACGCCTGAAGATGTGAAGAAATACAACTTGTCCAGGTTCTGGACAAAGTATCACCTCTACCAATGGCAAGACGAGAACGTTCGTGGCAGGGGTGTCGGTTTCACGATTGATCGTAAAACGGGTATCTATCTCGTGCCTTATTCGGGTTTTCGGGAATCGATATATAAGAGGGAGTTTGTATTACATTGGCGCGACGAAGATGTCTTTATGAGAGTTGATCGCGATACAGAAAAGAGTTCCGGTTGGTTTGATGAGATATCACCATATCGAATCGTTTGGGATCTACTACATGTTGGTCCGCCGAGTCATATGAATGAGCAAAACCAAGAACTTCTCGATGTGTTCAAGGGCGCTCTGCGAGCGTATCGCGACTGTGGCGTGCATAGCGAGTATCCGGACGCGATCGTTGATTTTAACTTTTAGATGAACGCGTTTTGGAACTCAGTTGGGATCAAACTGTTTCAAAGATTTTGACCTTAGTTCACCAGCAGATTTGATGCTCGCATCGCGATCGAATGCAGTGGGCGATGACTTTGGGCGAATCTCGGTTCTTTGCCTGCTCAGTGGCGAGCACTCAGGCGAATCAGTTTAGACGCCAACGATACCGCTCTTGATAGTGGAGCGCGAACGAGTTTTGTTGTCTTGGCTTCCAAAGTGATCCGGTAGCTCGATCAAGCGGTAAGGTTGTCGATGAGCCTCACCAGCAAGTCTTAGGGCTAAGCTCATTTCACATTGCTGAAAGTCCCACCTTGCGTTCGGGTCTGGGACCTCTCAGAAGAGTTCATAACGCCAAATTCCATCCGTAAGGTTCTTTCACCACAACGTCGTTGGATTGCAACGCGGCTAAGACACGTCTTCCCTTGATGCGCCTGGTCATGGATGAGGTACAGCCGTGTCCGCTAATCGAAATCCGGCAGTTTCTATCACTCGTATCGTTAACCAACCATCGTCCGATTACGCCCATTGCGCTTGGCCGAGTACAGGGCTTGGTCTGCACGTTCAAACAAGCCTTCGGCTGTATCGGCTTCGTTCAATTGCGCAACGCCGACACTGGCGGTGACCTGAGTATCGCGACCACGGATGGTGGCGATAGCGGCGATGTTTTCGCGGATTCGCTCAGACAGCAGCTTGGCGCCTTCTTCGGCGGTGTGGCTCGCCAGCACGACGAACTCTTCACCACCGAAGCGGAACATCAGGTCGCTGCGGCGGATCGTGTTGGCGATGCTCTGCGCGACGGCGACGAGCACGTCATCGCCGAAGGCGTGACCGAAATCGTCGTTGAAGCGTTTGAAGTGATCGACGTCGATCACGAGGATCGACATCGGCAGGCCTTGGCGATGCGCCAAGTCGACCTCACGTGCCAGTGAACTGTCCAATGCCATACGGTTGGGCACACCGGTCAGCGGATCGCGCGAGGCGAGTTCCACCGCCTGCTTGTAGGTGAGGGCGTTGCGCAACGGGTAGACCAGCGCACACAACAGGTTCTCGAGTGACGCGATCTCCTTTTCGGCGAACGGCACTTCGCGGTAGACGCGCACCGAGCCAAGCGAGCGCTCTTCGAGCTTCAGGTCGTAGGTGGCGCGATGCGATGCCTCCTGTCCGTACAGCAGGCGATTCTCGCCATCGGGCAGGGTGTACAGCAGACCGTCCACGGAGAGGTAGCGCTGAATTTCCTTGCCGAACATCTGCACCTGCAGTTCGAGTTCGAGGGTGGTTTGCAGAATGCTGGATAACTCGAGTACACGCGGGCCGAGGTTTTCGGGCGCTGTCGGTACGACGGTGCCGTGAGACTGAAGCGGGTTCACCAAAGCGAGGTTGCCTGTGTTTTTGAAGCCAAGAGTTTCCATGTTCTGCGGTCTCGTTTACGAATTGAGCGCTTACAGTTCTGCGAAACTCGTGCCAAAGGTGGTAAATCTTTAATAAACAGTAATTTAGGGTTCATCATCGGGTCGGTGACGGTTTGGTGTCGGAATTTCCGCACTACCCCGCATTCCCAAAGCGTCGAAACTCCGACGAAATCCGGGAATCAGGTTCACCGGCAGTATTCCGACATAGTAGCCAAAGTTTGACACTTGACCACCACTGTATGCCGTAAGATATCGCCACAAAAAGAAGAAATAGTTTCGTAGCGGAGAGGATGAGAGATGCATGTAGGCCGAATTCTTGGGTTGGCGCTCTGCTTGGTCGGTCAGCTTGCGACAAGCTTTGCGGCGCAAACGGGGGCACACGAAGGGGGGCTGACCCCGGGTTTGGTGAACCCCGGTTATCACGACAAACCGGCCTGGTTCAAAGAGTCGTTTCTCGATATCCGCGAAGACATCGGCGAGGCGGAAGCGGCGAACAGGCGTGTGATGCTGTATTTCTACCAGGACGGCTGCCCTTACTGCGCGAAGTTGTTGAACGATAACTTCGGAAACCCCGCAATCACCGAGAAGACTCGCAAGCACTTCGACGTGATTGCGATCAACATGTGGGGTGACCGCGAGGTTGTCGGTATTGACGGCAAGGCGACGACCGAGAAAGCGTTCGCCAACAGTCTGCGCGTTCAGTACACGCCAACGCTGTTGTTTTTGGGTGAACAGGGCGACGTGGTGTTGCGCATCAACGGCTACTTCCCGCCGCAGAACTTCGATGTTGCGTTGGACTATTTCGCCGGCCGGCACGAAAACAGTGGCCCGTTTCGCGACTATCTCGCCCAGTCGAGATCGGCACCCCAGGATCAGAAGATCAAACCGATCGCCGAAGCCTTGCCGCATCCCTTGCGGTTGCGCGAGCGGCCAACGCCGCAACGTCGGCTGCTGGTGTTGTTCGAGGAAGCGCGATGCGCGGCCTGCGACGACCTGCATCAGATTCTCTCACGCGACATGATTGCGTATGCGTTGACGAACCTCGACGTCGCGCAGGTGGATATCGATGCGAATGACGTTGTGCAGACCCCGGACGGGCGTGAGCTGAAGGCGGGTGATTGGGCGCGCGAGCTGGGTATTCAGTATGCGCCGAGCCTGGTGTTCTTCGACGCGGCGGGCAATGAGCTGTTTCGTACCGAGGCGTTGTTACGGTCGTTTCATGTGCACGGCGCGATCGACTATGTCGTATCCGGCGCGTACCTGTGGCAACCGTCTTTTCAGCGCTTTCTACAACACCGTACCGAAACGCTCAGGGCGCGGGGCAAAGACATCGACTTGATGCAATAGCATCGCAGCTGCCGCCCGTCACCCACGCAATCTGGGTGACATGGCGAAGGACATGATCGACCAACCCGGTCGATCATCAGGCGTTAGACGAGATTGGTGATCTCGTCGTCGGACATGCCCTTGATCTCGTCTTCGAGCAGGCCGATCGCATCGATCAGGGTTCCCGATACACCGAGCAGGTCGCGCATCAGCGTCTCTGCCTCTTCGTGCTGCTTCTGCTTCAATTTACTTTTTGAGCCGAACAGTTTTGCAAAGGCGGAGCGGTCGTCTTCACCAAACATCAGCTGGAAGATCTTCATATAGATCTGGTGCAGCATCTCGTGAGGTGTGTCGATAGCGGCGTAAGTGCTGAGCGAGGCCAGTCGCTGGCCGGGCCCGTAATACCATTTACCGAATTTGCAGTTGGTGTGAATGACCGGCACGTGATCTTGTTCGACCGGAATGCCGGCAATCAGTGCCTGTGCATACGAGCGCCACTGAATGTGGGCCGACTTCGCAGACCGAAGCTGGGTCA
Organism: Thiosocius teredinicola; assembly: GCF_002009425.1. Lineage (NCBI taxonomy): Bacteria > Pseudomonadati > Pseudomonadota > Gammaproteobacteria > Chromatiales > Sedimenticolaceae > Thiosocius > Thiosocius teredinicola. The sequence goes on along the minus strand of NZ_CP019936.1, from coordinate 2,891,085 downwards.
AGATCTCTTGTTTATTCATTTGCTTCCTCGAATTTCCCTATGAAGCCAAACGAACGGGCTGGCGCCGACACGTGGCGAAGCCGTTTCGACCGTCAGGCGAATCATCGTAAGTGATCTATCGGCTATATCGGTATTTACTAAAGTGCGAACGCGATCGCATTGCGAGTTTTGATTTGGATTCACTTGCGTTTTATCAATGCAAAACGTAGAAAAGAACGGAATTCATGTAAAACTCTGCAAAGCGCCGTTGAGTAAGAACGCCGCGTACTGAAGCAAGCGGGGAAGGTCGATGGGTTGCCGAGGTGGCGACCGTTATGCGTCCCAGCTCAGACGTTTGCCGGTGGTTCCCTTGCTGTCCGGGCCGATCGCCCACAGGTAAAGCGGGGCCAACGCGTCGGGCGTTTTCAGCACGCTGTTGTCTTCGGCGGGAAACGCGCGCTTGCGCAAAGCGGTGCGCGTGGCACCCGGATCGATACAGTTGACGCGGACCGTGCTGTTCTCGAGTTCGGCGGCGAGAATCTGGGTGAGCCCTTCGATACCGAACTTGCTGACGCCGTACGCCCCCCAGAATGCCTTGCCGTCGTGACCGACCGCATCGGTGGTGAAGATTACGCTGGCGTCTTTCGATGCCTGCAGCAACGGCATGCAGATCTGGGTGATTTCGAACGGGGCATTCAGGTTCACCTGCATGACCTTCAGCCAGTCTTCGATTTCATAGTCCTTGATGCGCGCGAGGTAGGGCAGGATGGCGGCGTTGTGCACGATACCGTCCAATCGCCCAAACGCCTGCTGCAACGATGCCGCCAGCTCGTCATAGTCGTGCGGTGTCGCGCCTTCGAGGTGGATCGGATAGATCGCCGGTGTCGGTCCACCCGCTGCCTCGATCTCGTCGTACACCGATTCGAGCTTGGCGACCGTCTTGCCGAGCAACACCACGGTCGCGCCGTGCGCGGCGAAACTCAATGCGATGGCACGCCCGATACCTTCGCCGGCGCCGGTAACCAGAATCACACGCTCTTTGAGCAGGTCGGGGGCGGCGTCGTAATCAGCGTACATTGAGTGTGTTGTCTCCATAATTCAGTGGCAACGCCAGGCGGTCCATAGATGCGCGAGCGGCGACCGTTCCACCGGTCGGTCGGCGACCGCGTAACCTGTGCGCTGCATTTTACGGTCGATAGCGCTCGACAGGGCAAACAGTCGCCGCGCAACACCGGCCAGCGTCGCGGTGACGTCGCGATCGAGCTGCAGGTGCTGCAAGAGTTCGCCGATTCGCACACGGCGTTGGTGCGTTGACCAATCGCGCAGCGCATTCAACGTCATGTCCGGCGGCAGACGATCGGGATAACGCGCAAACTGGCGTATGCTCTCGATCGCTGCGCAATAGGCGCCATGATCGATGATTTGCCGGCGCTTGCCAACGCCTGCGCGGTTTTGCGTCAACAGAAGAAACAGCTTGCCGCCGTCGCCTCTGCAGTTTTCGATGAAAGCTTTGTCGTTGGCGGGCTGTGGTTGTCGAATCCGTTGTTCGGCGGCATCGACGATGTCTTGCATGATGCTCACCGTGGCCGGCTCGATAGATCGCTGTAACGCGAAAGCAAGCGGGTGACGCGCGCGACCGGCGGCCAGCTCCTTGAGCTCGGTATGCCACCAATCCAGTTTCAGACGCGCGACGCCCGGATCGTTCGGGTGGTCGCAGATGTCGCGGATGGTCTGATGCCATGCAAGCAGCTGTGCCTGGTGGTCGCGTTCTTGCGGTGCGCTGAAACGTACGGCGTAGTATGCGGCTGATCCGACCGGTGTCGCCCGATTGGGAAAGCTCCACTCGTCGATGTCGTCAGACGGAGCGGTCCGCATCGGCCAACAGGTCGAGGAGCTGGGTCGGTTGCTCTATGGTGATGTCGCATTCCCAGGTATGCGGCGGATCGTCGGGATGCAGATAGCCGTAAAGCGCGCCGATGGTGTAGCAGCCGGCGGCATTGCCGGCCTGCATATCGCGCCCCGCATCGCCCACGTACCAGGTCTGCTGCGGTGCGCGGTCGAGCAGTGCGCAGGCATGCAGGATGGGTTCGGGGTGTGGCTTGCGGTTGCTGCAGGTGTCGCCGCTGACCACGCAGCCGGCGCGCGTCACCAGTTGCATGGCCTCGATCAAGGGATCGGTCAACCAGGCCGGCTTGTTGGTTACGATGCCCCACGGGATAGCGGCGCGCTCGAGCGTTTCCAGCACGGCCGCCATGCCGTCGAACAGCACCGTGTCCCGGCACAGGTTGTCGGCATAGACATCGAGCAGGTACTGGCGGCGCTCGTCGAACCCCGGCGCATCCGGCTGCATGCCGAAGCCGAGCTTGGTCAATGCGATACCGCCGTGCGATACCACCGGCCGAATGGTCTCGTAGGGCAGGGTTGCCTGCCCATAGTGTGTCAGCGTTGCGTTGAGTGCACTGGCCAGGTCGGGCGCAGTGTCGGCGAGCGTGCCGTCGAGATCGAACAGTACGGCGCTTGGCTTGTGTCCCACAGTCACTCCGCGCGCGTGGTGGCGACCATGTAGTTGACGTCGATATCTCGCGGGTTGAGCTTGTAGATGCCGGTCAGCGGATTGTAGGTAAGGCCGATGATGTCCTGGTTGTCGAGCCCGGCGTCGCGAATCCAGCGCACCAGCTCCGAGGGGCGGATGAACTTGGCGAAGTCGTGCGTGCCCTTGGGCAGCAGTTTCAGCACGTATTCTGCGCCGATGATCGCAAACAGGTAGGACTTGGGATTGCGATTGATCGTCGAGAAGAATACCTGTCCACCCGGTTTGACGAGGGTGGCGCAGGCCTTGATGGTCGAAGCTGGATCGGGCACGTGTTCGAGCATCTCCATGCAGGTGACGACATCGAAGGCACCGGGGGATTCTTCAGCGAGGGTCTCTGCCGGAATGCGGCGATAGTCGACATGTTCACCGCTTTCGAGCAGATGCAGACGCGCCACTTCCAACGGCGCCTCGCCCATGTCGATGCCGGTCACCTTGGCGCCGCGTGCCGCCATCGATTCCGACAGGATGCCGCCGCCGCAGCCGACATCGAGTACCGTCTTGCCGCTGAGCCCGACGCGCTCATCGATGTAGTCGAGGCGTAGCGGGTTGATCTCGTGCAGCGGTTTGAATTCACTGTTGGGATCCCACCAGCGCGATGCGAGCTGCTCGAACTTGTTGACTTCGACATGATCGACATTTGCGGCAGACATGACGGGGTTCCTGCAGTTGAGTTCCAAGCCTGATTATACGGTCTCGACCGGATACGCGGTGGCGACTCTGTTGTGCTTTACGCGGTTATTTCCATGATTTTCTCGCGCCATGCCGCGGCACGCGACAAGGTCTGGCCGAGATCTATGCTGGTCAATGCACGATCGTTGAGCACGTGTCGGCCATTGATCCATACATGGCGGACCTGCTCGCGGCCGGCGGCATACACGATCTGCGACAAGGGATGGTAGACCGGCTGTGTTTCGGGTTGTGACAGATCCACCGCGACGATGTCGGCCGATTTGCCGACGGTCAGCGAACCGATTTCGTCTTCCAGGCCGAGGGCGCGTGCGCCGTTCAGCGTCGCCATCTGCAGGGCCTGCTCGGCGGGCAGGGCGCAGGCGTCGCCTTGTTGACCTTTTGCCTGCAGTGCGGCGCTTTGCATCTCGGCCAGCATATCGAGGTCGTTGTTGCTCGCCGCGCCGTCGGTGCCCAGGGCGACATTGACCCCGGCATCGACCAGCTTGGAAACCGGGCAGTAACCGGACGCCAGTTTCAGGTTCGACTGTGGACAATGCACGACGTGCGCGCCGTTCTCGGCGAACAGCTCGATCTCGTGTGGCTGGAGTTGGGTCATGTGCACCGCGATCAGCGACCGGTCGATCAGGCCGAGATCGTTCAGGCGCTCGATCGGGCGAACGCCAAACTGATCGATACCGCCCTGTACCTCGGCAGTCGTTTCGTGCACATGCATATGGACCGGGATCTGCAACTCGTTGGCCAGCTTGGCAACCCGTTTCAGCGGCGCATCCGATACCGAGTAGGGCGCATGCGGTGCAAAGGCGGTACGCACCAGGGGATCGCCGCGAAACTGGTCGTGCACGGCGTTCGCTTTTTCGAAGTAGGTATCGGTGTCGCCGGCCCACGCAGACGGAAAGTCGATCAGGATCAATCCGATCGATGCGCGAATACCGGCCTGGGCGGCGACGCGGCCGGTGACATCGGGAAAGAAGTACATGTCGTTGAAGCAGGTCGTCCCGCTGCGCAGCATCTCGGCAAACGCCAGGCGCGAACCATCGGCCACGAACTCTTCGTGCACCCAGCGACCCTCGGCCGGCCAGATGTGGTCGTTGAGCCAGGTCATCAACGGCAGGTCGTCGGCCAGTCCGCGGAACAGGCTCATGGCTGCATGCGTGTGCGTGTTCACCAGGCCCGGTATCAGCGCGTGACCTTTAAGCTCGAGCGTTCGCTCGGCGCTGATCTGCGACTCGGCCTCGCTGCGTGGGGCTATCGCGGCGATGCGTCCGTCGTTGACGGCGATGCTATGGGATTCGAGAACACCTGCGGAGTCGACCGGAACGATCCAGTCGGCGTGGATAAGAAGTTCTACCTGCACGTTTCGTTGCCGTTGCTGCTTGTCTGCGGGCTAAAATACCGCAAAAACCCGTTGTTCGCGCCATTGCCTGTGCGGCGACTGCCGGCAGCGGCCCTTTCCCGACTCGATTTGAGAGCATTCCCGAACCGTCATGCAAGAAGTCAAACTCGATATTCCGGTCACCGCCGATTCAGCCGTGCTGTGGCGCGAGGATTCTCTGTATCTCCTCGACCAACGCCGCCTGCCGGCGACCGAGCTGTTCATTCACTGCCGCAACGTGCAGGAGACCGCCGATGCGATACGCGCCATGGTTGTGCGCGGTGCGCCGGCTATCGGGCTGACTGCTGCGTATGGTGTCGTGGTCGCAGCACGTGCGCGTTTTGCCGAGGACGCGGCGAACTGGCGTAAGGCCATCGAGGCGGATCTCGACGTGCTGGCGGCATCGCGCCCGACGGCGGTCAACCTGTTCTGGGCGATCGAACACATGCGCAAGCGGATTGCCGACAGCGGCGACGGCGACCCGGTGCCCGGCCTGCTCAGCGAAGCCATCGCACTGCACGAACGCGACCGCACCGACAACCGCCGCATGGGCGACTTCGGTGCCGGATTGATCCACGGACCGACTTCGGTCATTACCCACTGCAATACCGGTGGCCTGGCGACCGGCGGTTGGGGTACGGCGTTGGGCGTGATCCGCAGCGCGCATGCCGCGGGCAAGCTCGACATGGTGTATGCCGATGAAACGCGACCCTGGCTGCAGGGCGCGCGCCTGACCGCATGGGAGCTGGCGCGCGACCACATACCGGTGAAGCTGATGGCCGATAGCGCGGCTGCTGCACGCATGGCGGGTGGCGGTGTTGGCTGGGTGATCGTGGGGTCGGATCGCATCGCCGCCAACGGCGACGTGGCGAACAAGATCGGCACCTACAGTCTGGCAGTCGCAGCGCGCTACCACGGGGTTAAGTTCATGGTGGCGGCGCCCACGTCGACAATCGACATGCACACCGCAGACGGGGCATCCATCCCGATCGAAGAGCGTGCGTCCAGCGAGGTGCTCGAATGCCTGGGGCAACGCATCACGGCCGAAGGGGTGGGGGCGTGGAATCCGGTGTTCGACGTCACGCCGGCTTCACTGGTGGATGCGATCGTCACCGAGCGCGGCGTTATCGAGAAACCTGACCGGGAAAAGATCGCGGCGCATATGGCCGGCGTGGCATAGCGCGCAAAAAAATGCCGGCCCTCAAACGGGCCGGCAGCTCAACAGCTCCACACGACTTTTGGTCAGCTTTGCATCTTGAATCGACTGACCAGCGATACCAGTCCGTCTACATTGTGCGACAGGCCGCGCGCCGCTTCTGACGACGACGAGATCTGTGCAGCGTTTTCTTCGCCCATGTGGCTGATGTTGTTCACGTTGCGGTTGATGTCTTCGGCCACGTGACTCTGTTCTTCAGCCGCGGTCGCGATCTGAATGCTCATCTCGGTAATGGTGTTCACCGAATCGGAGATCGCGGTCAGGCTGTTGGCCACGCGCGTGGCGCGCTCGACCGTGTTGTCGGCGCGATCGTGGCTGCGCTTCATGACGTCGACCGTCTGCGCAACGCTGTTCTGCAGGCTCTCGACCATCTCCTGGATCTCGGTGGTCGACTCCTGGGTGCGGTGGGCGAGCTGACGGACCTCGTCGGCGACCACGGCAAACCCGCGACCCTGTTCACCGGCGCGTGCGGCTTCGATCGCGGCGTTCAACGCCAGCAGGTTGGTCTGCTCGGCAATCCCACGGATCACTTCGAGTACGGTGCCGATGCGCTCGCTTTCGCCATGCACACGCTGCACGGTGTTCGACGCCACCTCGATGTCGCCGGCCAGGTCGTGAATCGCCTGCGAGGCGTCGCCGACGGCGGCGTTGCCTTCGCCGACCGCGCTCATGGTCTTCTCCGCGGTAGAGGCCACCTCGGAGGTACGGTTGGCCACTTCCTGAACGGTGGATGACATCTCGTTCATCGCAACTGCGATCTGCGCGGTCTCGGCCTGTTGTTGCGAGATCCGTTCGCTGCTCTGCAGCGATGCCTCGGCCAGCGAATTGGCGACCACGTCGATCTCCTTGGCCGAGCGTTTCACCTCGCTGACGAGGTCGCGAATGGTCTCGACGAATCCATTGAAGCCTTTGGAGAGGCAAGCAACCTCGTCTTTGCCCTGGTCATCCAGCGCCACATCGAGGTCGCCATCGCCCTTGGAGATCTCGTTCATCATCGCGGTGGCGGTCTGCAGCGGCTTGGCGACGTTCTTACCGATCATCCATACGCCCAGGCCGAACAACAGCATGCCGATGGTGGCGGCGGTGAAGAACGACATGTTGATTGCGCCCAGCTGGTTGGCGAAGAAGCTGCGGTCCTTGCCGACCATCAGCACACCGATCACGTTGCCGGAGAAATCGCGCACCACGTCGGCATACACGGCATAAGGCGTGTCGCCGATCTTGGCGCCGGTGCTCGCCGGTTCGCCGCGAGCAACCGTCATCAAGGTGTCGGTCGACATCGGTTCGGCGTCGCCGAAGGTGCTGGCGAAAGGATCGAGTTTGCCGTCGCGCAGCAGGTGCAGGCTCAGTTTCACGTCATGCGCTGCGGTGTAGTCATCGAAAAACGCCTGGCCGAACGACATGCCCATCTCGACGGTACCGACATGCTGGCCGTCGGCACGGATCGGCACCACGCCGCGAACGCCGAGCCCTGCGACACCGATCTCGAGCCCCTTGATCGCGCTCGACGAGTTATTTGCCTCGACAACGGTTTTGCGGAAGCTCGACAGGTCGTCACCGAACTTCTGCGGCTTGTGCACGCGCAGGAAAGAGGTTGCCGGCGGCAGGTGGAACTGGAACTGGCGCACCTTGTGGTCGGCCTTCATCTTGCCGAATCCCGGTACGAATACGTTGGCCAGGGCTTCGCGGTCCTGATTTTTCATCGCCTCCTGCACTGAGGGCATGCCGGCGATGAGGGCACTTAGCGAAATCGCCTCGTTGCCCAATGCGCCGATCTCGGCCGACACGTTCTGATAGACGGCGCGCAACTCGCGCTGCTCGGCGGTGGCGAAGCCGTCGTTGATCAATTGATAAATAATGATGAACACCGCCGCGCCGACGATGGCGCCGCCGGCCAGCACGGTGCCGACGAGTCGCGGGACGATAGGAATATTGCGAAGCATGGGTTCGGATCTCTCGAGTGTTATGCCGCGGTGTTCGGCACGAGATTCGCGATCTTTAGCTTCCCGACGCAATAATGTCGCCGAAAAGGCCGCACGATGCGGCCGGTTTATCGGCTCAGGCCGCGATGCGGCTCATTTCGGCCCGGTTGAGCGCCGCCAGTACGGCGCGCATCGAGGCGCTGACCGTATCTTTGTCGAATGCGACCCCCGAACTGCGGTGCCCGTCGATATTGAGCTGCACATAGGCCACCGCTTCGGCCGCGGTGCCCTCGCCGAGGGCGTGCTCGCTGTAGTCGACCACGCTGATTTGGTTGCCATAGGCACTTATCCAGGCGTTGACGAAGGCCTCGATGGCGCCTTCGCCACTGCCGCGAATCGTGCGCTGGACACCGTTGTGATCGACCTGGGCATCGATCGTGTCGATGCCGTTCTGACGGTCCAGCCGGTAACCGGCCAGCGCGACCGGGTGGCTGGTGGTCGCGAAGTGCTGCATGAACAGTTCATGGATGCGTTCGCCGCCGATCTCGCCGCTGACCGATTCGCTCTCGTGCTGAACCACCTGCGCCAGTTCCACCTGCATCCAGCGCGGCAGCGTCAGGCCGTAATCGCGCTCCAGCACGAAGGCCACGCCGCCTTTGCCCGACTGGCTGTTGACACGGATCACCGCCTGGTAATCGCGCCCCAGGTCTTTCGGGTCGATCGGCAGGTAGGCGACCTGCCAGTGTTCGTCGTCCGACTGGCGGCTCAGGCACTTGCGGATCGCATCCTGGTGGCTGCCGGAAAACGCGGTGTACACCAGCTCGCCGATCCACGGATGGCGCGGGTGCACCGGCAGGCCGGTCGATTGTGTGTATACCTGGATGATCTCGTCGGGCGACGACAGGTCGAGCTTCGGATCGACACCCTGGCTGTACAGGTTCATCGCCATGGTCACGATGTCCATGTTGCCGGTGCGCTCGCCGTTGCCCAGCAGGGTGCCCTCGACGCGATCGGCGCCGGCCATGATCGCCAGTTCGGCGGCAGCCACGGCGCAGCCGCGATCGTTATGCGTATGCACCGACACGATGATGCCGTCACGTCGCGCGACATGGTTGCAGAAGTACTCGACCTGGTCGGCGAACACGTTCGGTGTGCTGCTCTCGACGGTGGCCGGCAGGTTGATGATGCACGGCTTGTCTGCGGTGGGCTGCCACACGTCGGTAACCGCATCGCAGACCTCGACCGCGTAATCCCATTCGGTATTCGAAAAACTCTCCGGTGAATACTGGAAGACCCACTCGGTGTCGGGATAGCGCGCCGCGGTATCGCGCAACATGCGTGCGCCATCGACGGCAATCGCCTTGATGCCGTCGCGATCGCGGTTGAACACGCGTTCGCGCTGCACGGTGGAAGTCGAGTTGTAGACGTGCACGATGGCGCGCCTGACGCCTTTCAAGGCCTCGAAGGTGCGCTCGATCAGGGCCTCGCGCGCCTGCACCAACACCTGGATGGTCACATCTTCGGGGATGCGGTCTTGTTCGATCAACCAGCGCACGAAGTCGTAGTCCGGTTGGCTGGCCGACGGGAAACCGACCTCGATCTCTTTCACGCCGATCTTGACCAGCAGGTCCCACAGGCGACGCTTCTGCGTGACGTTCATCGGTTCGAGGAGCGCCTGGTTGCCATCGCGCAGATCGACACTGGCCCAGATCGGTGCGGCGTCGATGGTGTTGTCCGGCCAGCGGCGGCTGTGCATCGGCACGGGCCGGGTCGGGCGGTATTTGCGGTGGTCGAATGTGCTCACGTGCGGCGCTCCTGTTTCGCTGTTGTGTTCCTCGACCCTCCCCCTGGTCGGGGGGAGGTTCAGGGTCGACTCGGCCCTTGTGGGGCGCTGTGTCTGCGCGGTGCCGGGTCGGCGGTGCGCGGGGTGCCGGCTTGTGGCCGACGTAGGAAAGCTTAGGGGTAAACTGGTGGCAAAAGATTGCGAATTGGCTGTTGATTCGGTCTTTTCGTTTGCATATATGCTAAGTTTTGTTTTTTAGACGCAATAAAAAGTTTCTCAGTGCCAAAAGGGGGCAATCTTGGAGCTCGATCGTTACGACCGGCGGATACTCGAGGTGCTGCAGCAGGACGGCCGGATCAGCAACCAGGATCTGGCCGAGCGCATCGGCCTGTCGCCGTCGCCTTGTCTGCGCCGAGTGCGTGCTTTGGAAGAGAGTGGAGTGATCGCCGGCTATCGGGCGATCGTCGATGCGCGCCAGCTGGGCCTGACGCTGCTGGCGCTGATCCATATTTCGATGGACCGCCACACCCCGGAACGCTTCGCCAATTTCGAGGAGCGCGTCGCCGCCTTGCCGGAGGTATTGGAGTGTCTGCTGATCACCGGCCAGGACGCCGACTACCAGCTCAAGGTCATCGTGCGCGACATGGAGGCCTATCAGGCTTTGCTGCTCAACAAGATCACGCGCATCGAGGGGGTCAGCGGGGTGCATTCGAGTTTCGTCATGCGCCGCGTGGTCGACAAAACCGCCGTGCCCCTGCCCTGAATGACCTGGGTCAAGCGGGTTCGGCGGCGTGTTCGGTAGACTTTTGTCGTTTCCGCCGCCGTGCAAGGTGTCTGTTGATGCGAGCTTGGGTGTTTGTGGTCGCGTTGGTGTTCGTAGGCCAGCCGCTGTGGGCGGCCGATGCGGCGACGAACGACGACTATTGCCGCTGGCAGGCCGAGAACTTCGCGATACAGCAACCGTTGTGCGGCCTGCAGGGCGACCCCGAGCGCGGCCGTAAGATCGCGGCCGACAGTCACGCCGGCAACTGCCTGGCGTGTCATAAGATGCCGATCGACGAAGAGCCGTTTCACGGCACCGTCGGGCCGCCGCTGCTCGGTGTCGGCGCACGCTATACGGCGGCCCAGATCAGATTGCGCATCGTCGACGAACAGCAGATCAACCCAATGACGATCATGCCGGGCTTCTACCGTGATCCGAAACTCGCCAACCGGGTGGCCGAAGAGTTCTGGGGCAAGACGTTTTTGACGGCGCAGCAGGTTGAAGACGTCGTCGCCTACCTGGTGACCCTGAAGTGACCCGCTTACTCGCAGCCTTATTCGTTGTGCTCGCTGCGCCCGCATTGAACGCGGAGCCGATCAGCGGCTATGAGTTTCTCGATGAAAGCACGCGCGCCATGCAGGACGACGAGTTCGAGAACCCCGGCATGGTGGCGGTCGATCGCGGCCGTGAACTGTTCAACGAACAACGCGAAGACGAGATCGCCAGTTGCGCCACCTGCCACGGCGAAGACGGTGTCGACCTGAATACCGAGGCGATCGCGCAGTACCCGGTCTTCAATCCGAACATCGGCGGCCTGCTGACCCTGCAGGAACGCATCAATCACTGTTACGAGATCAAGCTCGACCGTTTTCCGCTGGTGTCCGGACATGCCGACCTGATCGCCCTGGAGACCTTCGTGCGTTTCACGGCGCGCGGCGAGACGGTGAACGTGCAGACCGAGGGTGACATGGCGCCGCTGATCGAACAGGGCAAGAAGCTGTACGAGACACGCTTCGGCCAGATCGACATGTCGTGCTCGCACTGCCATGTGCAGCACCAGGGCCAGATGTTGCGTGGCCAGAAACTCAGCCAGGGGCAGGCCAATGGCTTTCCGGAATACCGCCTCGGCAAGGGCCGGATCACCAGTCTGCATCAGCGCCTGACCGAGTGTTTCGTCTCGTTCCGCGCCGAGCCATTTGAGCCGGGCTCGCAGGAATACAAACTGATCGAGCTGTACGTGATGTCGCGTGGCAACGGGCTGAAGATCGAGACCCCGGCGGTCAGATTCTAATTCCCTCAGCCGGTACCGGTTCGGATTCAGGCAATTGTCGAAAACGTCTGATTTTCGGCCGTGAGTTTCTCTCTGGCGGGCTGTAAGCGCGTCTGTGCCGTTTTTTCTCTGTGTCGCACTATCGGCATTGTGTTACTATTCAGCGCTTGATTCGCCCCAAAAATTATTACAAGCACCGGGCCACGAAGACCCGGTTTCCCGGCAACAGGGGGCAAGGTTCAGGAACCGTTTATGAGCGAATTCGCTAAGGAAATCCTCCCCGTCAATCTCGAAGACGAGATGCAGCAGTCCTATCTGGACTATGCGATGAGCGTCATCGTCGGGCGCGCACTGCCCGATGTGCGCGACGGCCTCAAGCCGGTACACCGACGCGTTCTGTTCGCCATGGGTGAGTTGGGCAACGACTGGAACAAGCCATACAAGAAATCCGCGCGCGTCGTCGGTGATGTCATCGGTAAGTATCACCCACACGGTGATACCGCCGTGTACGACACCATCGTGCGTATGGCGCAGCCGTTCTCGCTGCGCTACATGCTGGTCGACGGGCAGGGCAACTTCGGCTCGGTGGATGGCGACGCCGCCGCGGCAATGCGTTACACCGAAGTGCGCATGGCGAAGATCGCACATGAACTGCTCGCCGACATCGACAAGGAAACGGTCGACTTCGTACCCAACTACGACGAGTCGGAGCACGAGCCGCAGGTACTGCCGGCCAAGATTCCGAACCTGTTGATCAACGGGTCGTCGGGTATCGCGGTCGGCATGGCGACCAACATTCCGCCGCACAACCTGACCGAAGTGATCAGTGCCTGCATCAAGGTCATCGAAGAACCGGCGGTCAGCATCGACGAACTGATGGAGATCGTACCGGGTCCGGATTTCCCGACCGCCGGCATCATCAACGGTGTTAGCGGCGTGCGCGAGGCGTATCGCACCGGGCGCGGCAAGGTCTACATCCGCGCGCGCACCTCGGTCGAAGACATGGATGGCGGCAAGCAGCGCATCGTCGTCACTGAGCTGCCGTACCAGGTCAACAAGGCGCGGCTGCTGGAAAAGATCGCCGAGCTGGTCAAAGACAAGAAGCTTGAAGGTATCACCGACCTGCGCGACGAGTCCGACAAGGACGGCATGCGCATGGTGCTCGAGCTGCGCCGCGGCGAGGTCGCCGAGGTGGTGCTGAACAACCTGTTCCAGCAGACCCAGATGCAGAACGTGTTCGGCATCAACGTGGTCGCGCTGGTCGACGGTCAGCCGCGCACGCTGAACCTCAAGCAACTGCTCGAATACTTCATCCGCCACCGTCGCGAGGTCGTCACACGGCGCACCCTGTACGATCTGCGCAAGGCGCGCGAGCGGGCGCACATTCTTGAAGGCTGGGCGGTCGCGCTGGCCAACATCGATGAGGTCATCGCAGTCATCAAGGCGGCAGCGAGTCCTGCCGAGGCCAAGAAAGAACTGGTCGAGCACACCTGGCAGTCCGGTACCGTCGAGGCGATGTTGGCGCGCGCCGGCGCGGACGCCTCGCGCCCCGAGGATCTGCCGGATGGCTTCGGTCTGACCGATGCAGGCTACCGCCTGACCGAGACCCAGGCGCAAGCGATCCTCGACCTGCGGCTGCAGAAGTTGACGGGTCTCGAGCAAGACAAAATTATCAGTGAATTCCAAGAGATACTGGATAAAATTGCCGATCTACTTGAGATTCTTTCCAGTCCCGATCGCTTGATGCAGGTGATCAAGGACGAGCTGACCGACATCCGCGAGCAGTTCGGTGACGAGCGCCGCAGCGAGATCGTGGTCAACCAGATGGACCTGACGCTGGAAGATCTGATCACCGAGGAAGACGTGGTCGTGACCCTGTCGCACCAGGGCTACGCCAAGTCGCAACCGATCGGCGACTACCGGGCGCAGCGCCGCGGCGGTCGCGGCAAGACGGCAACCTCCACCAAGGACGAGGACTTCGTCGAGAAGCTGTTCGTCGCCAACACCCACGACACCATTCTGTGCTTCTCCAGCCGCGGCAAGTGCTACTGGCTGAAGGTCTACGAGTTGCCGCAGGCCGGTCGAACGGCACGCGGTCGGCCGATGGTCAACCTGTTGCCGTTGGAGCAGGGCGAGCGCATCAACGCGGTGCTGCCGGTGCGCGAATACGCCGAAGACCTGTTCATCTTCATGGCGACCGCCTCGGGCACGGTCAAGAAGACCCCGCTGATCGATTTCTCGCGGCCGCGTTCGAGCGGCATCATCGCCGTCGATCTGCGCGAAGACGATCAATTGATCGGCGTGGACGTCACCGACGGCTCGCAAAGCATCATGCTGTTCACCTCGGCCGGCAAAGCGATTCGTTTCCAGGAATCGGACGTGCGCGCCATGGGTCGCACCGCGTGCGGTGTGCGTGGTGTGAAGCTCGGCAAGGATCAGCGCGTGATCTCGCTGATCATCGGCAATGAAGGCGATGTGATGACCGTCACCGAGAACGGCTACGGTAAGCGCACGCCGATCGATCAGTTCCCGATCAAAGGTCGCGGCGGCATGGGCGTGATCTCGATCAAGACCTCGGAGCGCAACGGCGACCAGGTCGGCGCGGTCAGGGTCGACGAAGAAGACGAGATGATGCTGATCACCAACGGCGGCACCCTGGTGCGCACCCGCGTGGCCGACGTGTCGCGCATGGGTCGTGATACCCAGGGCGTGACCATGATCCGCTTGTCGAGCGACGAGAAGTTGATCGGCATCGAGCGCATCGAGGCCTTGGAAGGGGACGAGGACGAAGGCGTCGAAGATACGGAAGGTGCCGGCCCGGACGACGCTGCTGAGCAGCCAGAGGGCGGCGACGAGGATTGACGGATTCCCCGGACCGCTACGGGCCGCACCTAGAATTGACATGAAGGTAGGAAGATAAGTTATGACTCGCGTTTATAATTTCAGCGCCGGACCGGCCGCGCTTCCGGAAGAAGTACTGGCCCAGGCGCAGTCCGAGTTGCTCGACTGGCACGGCTCGGGGATGTCGGTGATGGAGATGAGCCATCGCGGCAAGGAATTCATGTCGATCGCCGAAAAGGCCGAGGCCGACCTGCGTGAACTGATGAACGTGCCGGCCAACTACAAGGTGCTGTTCCTGCAGGGCGGCGCGTCGAGCCAGTTTGCGATGATCCCGATGAACCTGATCGGGCGCACCGGCAAGGCCGATTACATGCGCACCGGTTCCTGGTCGAAGAAGGCGATCTCCGAGGCCAAGCGCTACGGCGAGATCACCGTGACGGTGGATAGCGAAGTCGACGGCAAATTCACCAGTGTGCCGGCGGCCGGCGACATCGAGGTCTCGTCGCGTGCGGCCTATGTGCACTACACGCCGAACGAGACGATCGAGGGCGTCGAGTTTCCGTACATTCCGGATACCGGCGATGTGCCGCTGATCGCGGACATGTCGTCGACCATCCTGTCGCGCCCGGTCGATGTGTCGAAGTTCAGCATGATCTACGCCGGCGCACAAAAGAACATCGGCCCGGCCGGCCTGACCCTGGTCATCGTGCGCGAAGACCTGCTGGGCAATCCGCTGGACGGTACGCCGACCATGTTCAACTATGCGACGCACGCCGAAGCCGGTTCGATGTACAACACGCCGCCGACCTACGGTTGGTACCTGGCGGGCCTGGTATTCCAGTGGTTGAAGGACAAGGGCGGTCTGGCCGGTATGGCCGAGATCAACGAACGCAAGGCGAAGAAGCTCTACGATGCGATCGATGCCTCGAGCTTCTACGCGAACCCGGTCGATCCGGCGTGTCGTTCGTGGATGAACGTGCCGTTTACCTTGGCCAACGCCGATCTCGATGCCGACTTCCTCAAGCAGGCCGGTGAAGCAGGCCTGAAGACGCTCAAAGGCCATCGCTCCGTCGGTGGTATGCGGGCGAGCATCTACAACGCGATGCCCGAAGCAGGCGTCGACACGCTGATCGAATTCATGCAGGAATTCGAACGCAAGAACGGCTGACAAACACAATAAAAACTCAGTAGGGTGACCGGCCGTGGTGTGGCCGGTCGAACACACAGGACTGGCCGCCGGCTGGCGGCCGCGCAATGGCAGGCAGAGCCCATGTTCAAGATTCAAACCCTGAATAACATCTCGGTGGTCGGTCTCGACCGCTTCCCGCGAGACGCGTACGAAATCGCCTCGGAGATCAGTCGACCCGACGCCATCCTGGTGCGTTCGGCCAAGATGCACGATATGTCCCTGCCGGACAGCATCAAGGCCATCGGACGTGCCGGCGCAGGGGTCAACAACATTCCGGTCAACGACATGACCGCTTTGGGTATCCCGGTATTCAATGCACCCGGCGCCAACGCCAACGCGGTTAAAGAGCTGGTGGTGGCCGGCATGTTGATGGCGGCGCGCAACATTCCGCAGGCCTGGCGCTTCGCGACCGGCTTGTCCGGTGAGGATGCGGCGATCAACAAAGAGGTCGAGGCCGGTAAAAAGAACTTCGTTGGTTTCGAACTGCCGGGACGCACGCTCGGCGTGGTCGGCCTCGGCGCGATTGGCGTCAAGGTGGCCAACGCGGCACGTGCGCTGGGCATGAACGTGATCGGCTACGATCCGACCATTACGGTGCGCGCGGCATGGGCACTGGAGTCGGATGTCGAGCAGGCGCTGTCGGTCGACGACCTCGTTGCACGCGCCGACTTCATCACCTTCCATGTGCCGCTCACCGATGCGACGCGCAACATGATCAACGCCGAGCGTCTGCGCCTGATGAAGAAGCAGTCGGTGCTGCTCAACTTTGCGCGCAACGGCATCATCGATGACGAGGCAGCCGTTGCCGCGCTCGACAGCGGTCACCTGTATGCCTACGTATGCGACTTCCCGAGCAACCTGCTGAAGGATCATCCGCGCGTAATCACACTGCCGCATCTTGGTGCATCGACCGGCGAGGCGGAGGAGAACTGCGCGGTCATGGTCGCAAACCAGGTGCGCGACTGGCTGGAGAACGGCAACGTCAGCAACTCGGTCAATTTCCCCGAGATCATGCTGCCGCGCACCGACGACGGTTACCGCATCGCGGTGGTCAACAGCAACGTGCCCAACATGGTCGGACAGGTCTCGACCGATCTCGCCGACGCCGGCCTGAACATCGTCGACATGATGAACAAATCGCGTGGCGATATCGCCGTCACGTTGATCGACGTCGACAAAGAGCCGGGCGAGGAGGCGATCAAGCGCATCGCCGATATCAAGGGCGTGTTGTCGGTGCGTTGCCTGGGTTGCGAAGGACGCTGAATGCGGTGCCGCGGTCGTCGGGCTATCATGCATAACCATCGAGGTTTGAGCCTCGGGCTGACCCAGGCATTCGAAGGCAACGGCGAGTGAGCAGCGAAGAACAGAAACTGGCGGAGATCCGCGACCGCATAGATTCCATCGACCAACAGATTCAGGATCTGTTGAACGAGCGTGCCAAGGCCGCCCAGGACGTCGCGCACATCAAGCTCGCGTCCGACCCGCAGGCGGTGTTCTATCGTCCGGAGCGCGAGGCGCAGGTGCTGCGTAAGGTCAAAGAGCGCAATACCGGCCCACTCGACGCCGAGTCGATGGCGTGGTTGTTCCGCGAGATCATGTCGGCCTGCCTGGCATTGGAAATGCCGCTGAAGATCGCCTTCCTCGGTCCGGAAGGCACCTTCACCCAATCGGCCGCGCTCAAGCATTTCGGACATGCGGTGACGACGGTGCCGCTGGCCGCGATCTCCGACGTGTTTCAAGAGGTCGAGAGCGGCAGTTGCCACTACGGGGTCGTGCCGGTCGAGAATTCCAGCGAAGGTGTGGTCAACCATACCCTCGACATGTTCCTGAACTCGCCGCTGCAGATCTGCGGTGAGGTGACCTTGCGCATCCACCACAACCTGCTGGGCACCCAGGCCGACCTGAGCAAGCTGCGCGTTGTCTATTCGCATCAGCAGTCGTTGTCGCAGTGTCGTGGCTGGCTCGATCGCCACCTGCCGCACGTCGAGCGGGTCGCGGTCGGCAGCAATGCCGATGCCGCCAAGCGCGCGGCCGAGTCGGACGGTGTCGCGGCGATTGCCGGCGTGACCGCGGCCGAGCTGTATGGCCTGCAGGTGCTTGCGCCCAACATCGAAGACGAACCGGGCAACACCACGCGCTTCCTGGTGATCGGTAAACAGGCGGTGCCCGCATCGGGTGATGACAAGACCAGCCTGCTGTTGTCGACGCGCAACGAGGCCGGTGGTCTGCACCGGTTGTTGGCCCCTCTGGCCGAACACAGCATCAGCATGACGCGTATCGAGTCGCGTCCGTCGCGCCGCGGCAACTGGGACTATGTGTTTTTCATCGACATCAACGGTCACCGCGACGATCCTGAGGTGGCCGAGGCGCTGGCCGCGTTGAAGGCGCATGCCGGCATGTACAAAGTACTCGGCTCATTTCCCAAAGCGGTACTTTGATGACCGGCAGACCGGGTCGCCTGAGCTGACCGGTTCATCATTCGCCATCACGAGCTGCCGCAGGTTCCACCGCTAACTGGTTCGACACATAACTGTATGACTAATCGATTCATCGAATCCGCTGCCCCCGGCCTGGCTTCATTGAAGCCGTACGTGCCCGGCAAGCCGTTGTCGGAACTCGAACGCGAGCTAGGTATCACCGGCTCGATCAAACTGGCTTCGAACGAGAATCCCTTGGGGCCGAGCGAACGCGTCAAGCAGGCCTTGAGTGCACAGATCGCCGATCTCACTCGCTACCCCGATGGCGGTGGTTTCGAATTGCGCGGTGCGATTGCAAAACACCACGGTGTCGAGCCGAACCGCGTGACCATCGGCAACGGCTCAAACGACGTGCTCGACATGATCGCGCGCGTGTTTCTGTGGCCGGGTCGCGAAAGCCTGTTTTCGCAACATGCCTTTGCGGTCTATCCGATCAGCAGCATGGCGGTCGGTGCCACGCTGCGTGTCGCCCCGGCCGTGGACTATGGACACGACCTCGACGCGATGCGCGAGATGATCACCGACGCGACCGGTGTGGTGTGGATCGCCAATCCGAACAACCCGACCGGCACCTATCTCGGCGAATCGGCACTGCGTGCGTTCGTTGAATCGGTTCCGGCGCATGTGGTCGTCGTAGTCGATGAGGCGTACTTCGAGTACGTGCAGCGGCAAGACTATCCCGACACCAGCACCTGGCTGAACGATTTCCCCAACCTGATCGTGACCCGCACCTTCTCCAAGGCCTACGGACTTGCGTCGCTGCGCGTCGGCTACGGTTTGTCGCATCCGGATATGGCGGATCTGCTCAACCGTGTACGCCAGCCGTTCAATGTCGACAGCTTCGCGCAGGCCGCCGCGGTTGCCGCGCTCGGCGATCAGGCATACCTCGAGCAATCGATCGCGCTGAACGATGCCGGCATGCAACAGTTGGTCGACGGTGTGAACAAACTCGGGCTGTCGTACATCCCGTCGGTTGGTAACTTTCTGACGATCGATATGGGGCGCGAGGCGGCGCCGATCGATCAGGCGCTGCTGCGGCTTGGTGTGGTGACGCGTCCGATCGCCAACTATGAGCTGCCGAATCATCTGCGGGTCAGCATTGGGCTGCCCGAGGAAAACGCGCGCTTCCTGTCTGCCTTGGAGCAGGTGCTTTGAGCTTTCGCATAAAGCGGCTGGCGATCATCGGTGTCGGCCTGATCGGCGGTTCGCTGGCGCGTGCGTTGCGTGCCGCCGACGTGGTCGATGAGATCGTCGGCTGCGGTCGTGGCAAGGCCAATCTCGATCTGGCCGTCGAGCTCGGTGTGATCGATCGCTACAGTCACGACATCGCCGAAGCAGTGCAGGGCGCCGACATGGTGTTTCTCGCCGTGCCGCTCGGCGCGATGCGCGATGCCTTCGCCGCGATGTGCGATGTGCTGGGTGACGATGCCTTGATCACCGACGGCGGCAGCGCCAAGGGTAGCGTGGTCAACGACTGTCGCGACGCCGCGCCGGACCTGCTCGCGCGGTTCGTGCCGGGCCACCCGATCGCCGGCACCGAGAACAACGGTGTGGCCGCGTCGTTTGCCGAGCTGT
This sequence comes from Thiosocius teredinicola, assembly GCF_002009425.1. Classification (NCBI taxonomy): domain Bacteria; kingdom Pseudomonadati; phylum Pseudomonadota; class Gammaproteobacteria; order Chromatiales; family Sedimenticolaceae; genus Thiosocius; species Thiosocius teredinicola. The sequence goes on along the minus strand of NZ_CP019936.1, from coordinate 2,871,415 downwards.
ATCAGAACCGTCGCGTGATACTGACTCCATTGCAGCAGAACAGCGCAACGGATATCGATCGGGTCGCGCAGATGTGGCAGACCTGTGGTGCCGAGGTCACGAAGATGTCGGTCGCACATCACGACGAGGTGCTTGCCGCCACCAGCCATCTGCCTCACATGCTGGCGTTCGGCCTGGTCGACATGCTGGCCCGCCTGAAAGAGAACGATGAGATCTTCCGTTACGCGGCCGGCGGTTTCCGCGACTTCACGCGGATCGCTTCGAGCAACCCGGTTATGTGGCGCGACATCTGTATCGCCAACCGCGAGGCACTGAGCCCGATGCTGGCGGCGTTCGCCGAAGAGATGAACGAGTTGGCGCAACGTATCGGCTCGGCCGATGCCGATGCCTTGCTCGAGATCTTCGAGCGCGCCAAGGCGGCGCGCGATCGCTACGTCGACGGCCTGAAGCAAGACTGACGACAACGCGTTGTTTTCCCCGTAAATGGTTGTTTTTTCGGCGGTCTGCGACTAGCCTTTCGCCCCTTCTTTTCGACAGGACATTCCATTGGCGTCTGACAAGGTTCAATTCGTCGCCCGTCCCGGCGGCAAACTGACCGGCAGCCTGCGCGTGCCGGGAGACAAATCGATCTCGCATCGTTCGTTGATGCTCGGCTCACTCGCCGAAGGCACGACCGAGGTCAGCGGTTTTCTCGAAGGCGAAGACAGTCTTGCCACATTGAACGCCTTTCGCCAGATGGGTGTGTCGATCGATGGGCCGCATGACGGCCGGCTGGTGATTCAGGGTGTCGGCATGCACGGACTGAAAGCACCGCAAGCTGCGCTCGATCTGGGTAACTCCGGCACCGCCATGCGTCTGATGGCCGGATTGATGGCCGGGCAGGGCATGGAGGTCACGGTGATCGGTGACGAGTCGCTGTCGCGCCGGCCGATGAAGCGTGTCACCGATCCGTTGGCCAAGATGGGTGCGAGCATCGATACCACGGAAACCGGCACGCCGCCGCTGCAAATCCATGCCGCGGATGCGCTCAACGGTATTGACTACGACATGCCGGTTGCCAGTGCGCAGGTGAAGTCCTGTTTGTTGCTGGCCGGTTTGTATGCGCAGGGCAAGACCTGCGTCACCGAGCCTGCGCCCACCCGTGACCATACCGAACGCATGCTGCAGGGCTTCGGCTATGCCGTGCAGCGTGATGGTAGTCGTGTGTGCGTCGAAGGCGGCGGCAAGCTCAGTGCCTGCAACATCGATGTGCCGGCCGATATCTCGTCGGCGGCGTTCTTCCTGGTCGGCGCAAGCATCGCACCGAATTCCGATCTCACCCTGCAGCATGTCGGTATGAACCCGACCCGCGATGGCGTGATCAACATCCTGCGCCTGATGGGCGCGGATATCACCGTGATGAACGAACGCGAAGTCGGCGGCGAGCCGGTCGCCGATCTGCGTGTGCGCTCGGCTGCGTTGAAGGGCATTCGCATTCCTGAAGACCAGGTGCCGTTGGCGATCGATGAGTTTCCGGTGCTGTTTGTCGCCGCAGCCTGCGCTGAAGGCGAGACGGTGTTGACCGGTGCTGAAGAGCTGCGGGTGAAAGAGTCTGATCGCATCCAGGTGATGGCCGACGGTCTGCACACCTTGGGCGTCGATGCAAGGCCGACGGCCGATGGCATCGTCATTCAGGGTGGGGCGATCGGTGGCGGTCGGGTCGACAGCCACGGTGATCACCGCATCGCGATGGCGTTCACGATGGCCGCGCTGCGCGCCCAGGGCGATATCGTGATCGACGACTGCGCGAACGTGAACACGTCATTCCCGAGATTCGTCGAACTCGCCGCCGGCGTCGGCTCGCGCGTCGAGGTGAGCAATGGCTGACCAGGTGCCGGTCATCACGATCGACGGACCCAGCGGCTCGGGCAAGGGCACGGTCAGTCAGCTCGTCGCCGATCATCTCGGTTGGCAGATGCTTGATTCCGGCGCCTTGTACCGGCTGGTGGGATACGCCGCGAGCTCGACCGATGCGGACTTCGGTAATGAAAATGAAATCAGTGAGATAGCATCGAATCTTAAAGTTGATTTTGACGCTGGACGCATTCTGCTGGCAGGTGCCGACGTGACCGATCTGATCCGCACGGAAACGGCCGGCAACAATGCCTCGAAGGTCGCCGCCATGCCCGCCGTGCGCGCCGCATTGCTCGATTGGCAGCGTGATTACGCGCGTTCGCCGGGCCTGGTCGCCGACGGCCGCGACATGGGCACGACGGTTTTCCCTACTGCGGGGGTCAAGTTTTTTCTTACCGCCAGCGCTGAAGAACGCGCGCAAAGACGCTATAAGCAGTTGAAAGAAAAAGGATTGCCTGCTAATCTCGCCGCCCTTACGGCAGAGATCGAAGAGCGCGACGCGCGTGATCGAAGTCGGACGGCGTCTCCCCTGGTGCCGGCAGCGGATGCAATCGAAATCGATTCGACCGTGCTGGGCATCGATGAGGTCGTTCGCATTGTGTTGCAAAAGGCGCACGACGTCTACGCCACAGCGCTGTAGTTGTCTGCCGTTAGGTAATGGGTGCCCGCCTGAGCGGGTTGTCTTTAAATCGGAAAAATCCGGATAGCCCTCGGGTTACCGGTACTAATGGTTCGTTCCGATACGAACCGGGAAACTTACATGTCTGAAAGCTTTGCAGAGCTCTTTGAACAGAGTCTCGTCAACACCAACCTCCAACCGGGTGCCATCGTCATCGGCACCGTCGTCGCCATCGAAAATGACCATGTCATCGTCAACGCCGGATTGAAATCCGAAGGCGTGATCCCGAAGAGTCAGTTCACTGACTTCGACGGTAATGTCGAATGCGCGGTAGGCGACCAGGTTGAAGTCGCACTCGACGCCGTAGAAGACGGCTTTGGTGCCACCCGTCTGTCACGCGAAAAAGCCAAGCGCCACCACGCGTGGAACAAGCTGGAAAAAGCTTTCGATGCGGACGAAATCGTTATTGGCCGTATCAATGGCAAGGTCAAAGGCGGTTTCACCGTCGAACTCGATCAGATTCGTGCGTTCCTGCCGGGCTCGCTCGTCGATGTCCGTCCGGTACGCGACACCTCTTACCTCGAAGGTAAGGACCTCGAATTCAAGGTCATCAAACTCGACCAGAAGCGCAACAACGTTGTGGTTTCGCGTCGTGCCGTCGTTGAGCAGGAATACAGCGAAGAGCGCGACAAGCTGCTCGAGAACCTGCAGGAAGGCCAGGAAGTCAAAGGCGTGGTCAAGAACCTCACCGATTACGGTGCGTTCGTCGACCTCGGCGGCATCGACGGCCTGCTGCACATCACCGACATGGCGTGGAAGCGCGTCAAGCATCCTTCGGAAGTCGTCGAGATCGGCGACGAAGTCACCGTCAAGGTCCTCAAGTTCGATCGCGACAAGATGCGCGTGTCGCTTGGCCTGAAACAGATGGGCGACGATCCGTGGACCAACATCACCCGTCGTTATCCGGAAGGCACGCGTCTGTTCGGTAAGGTCACCAACATCGCCGATTACGGTGCGTTCGTTGAGATCGAAGACGGTGTTGAAGGCCTGGTGCACGTCTCCGAGATGGACTGGACCAACAAGAACGTTCACCCGAGCAAGGTCGTTACCCTGGGCGACGAAGTCGAAGTTGTCGTACTCGACATCGACGAAGAGCGTCGTCGTATCTCGCTGGGCATGAAGCAGTGCCAGGCGAACCCGTGGGAAGACTTCTCGCAGAAGTTCAACAAGGGCGACCACGTGCGCGGTGTTATCAAGTCGATCACCGACTTCGGTATCTTCATCGGTCTGGATGGCGGCATCGATGGTCTGGTGCATCTGTCCGACATCGCATGGGACGACACCGGCGAAGCGATGATCCGCAACTACAAGAAGGGTCAGGAACTCGAAACCGTCGTGCTGGCCGTCGATCCGGAGCGCGAGCGTATCTCGCTGGGTATCAAGCAGTTGGATAAAGATCCGCTGTCGAGCTTCCTGGCGCTGAACGAGAAAGGCGCTATCGTTACCGGTACCGTGCAGGAAGTCGACGCCAAGGGTGCTGTGATTGCACTGGCCGATGGTGTTGAAGGTTACCTGCGCGCTTCTGAACTGTCGCGCGATCGCGTTGAAGACGCCCGTTCGATGCTGAAGGAAGGTGAAGAGATCGAAGCCAAGTTCATGGGCATCGATCGTAAGAACCGTTCCATCAGCCTGTCGGTCAAAGCCAAGGACTACGACGAAGAGAAAGCGGCTATCGCCACTTACTCGAGCGATGCGTCCAGCGCGGGTACCACGGCCTTCGGTGATCTGCTGAAAGATCACCTGGATGCCAACAAGGACTAAGCGATCGGACTGTCGCTAACTTAATGACGGCGGCTTCGGCCGCCCGATTCACCTGGAGATTGGGCTGGGTTTTAATGACCAAATCAGAGTTGATCGAAGTCATAGCTCGGGAGCAAAGTCATCTGGCGTATCGTGACGTCGAGCTGGCGGTTAAATGCATGATCGAGCAGATGAGCCAAGCATTGGCATCCGGAGAGCGAATCGAGATTCGCGGCTTCGGCAGCTTTTCATTGCACTTCCGCCCGCCACGCATGGGTCGCAATCCCAAAACCGGTGATTCGGTAGAACTCAGCGGTAAATACGTCCCGCATTTCAAGCCGGGCAAAGAGCTGCGCGAACGCGTCAATCTCAAGTTCCAGTCAGATCAGGACGATCGCCAGGAGAACGTCGGCTGACAGTCTGCAGGCGTCCTTGAAAGGTTTGAAAAACCGGCTTCGGCCGGTTTTTCTTTGTCTGTAAGAAATGCGGGGGTGGCGTTCCAGTCGCTGCAATGAATCGAACTCAGTTTGCTGAGTAACGCGGAGACAGGGCTGTTAGCGCAAACGCTACGCGGCGGCAACTTGAATATTCCGCGTTCGCCGACAATTATTAGGCAGATATCTTCTGCAAACCGCCCGAAGGAACGAGCAACAACAATGACGGAACATCAATGCCGCCCGATGCTTACGACAGGGCGCTCACATGCCGCTGCATGCAATAGGCAGACTCTGCCTATCTCGGCAAACACAGAGTCTATGCATGTTGTTTCGCGCAGAGTCTGTCTATTCTCCTGTTAGATTTACAAAGGCAACTGAGCATGGAGAGAAAAAATTTCGCCTATATCGATGAGTCTGGAAACGCGGATCTTGAAACCCAAAAAGCTGGTGCCAGTAAGTATTTCATCGTGTGTGCGATTCTTGTATCGGAACAAGATAAAAGCGTTCTTGCGGAAGAAGCTGAAAAAGTCAGAAAGAGGTATTTTCAGTCTGGTGAAATGAAGTCGAGCAGTGTCGGCAGTAATGCCCAGCGAAGAGCGAAAATTCTCAATTCTCTTATCAGCCTTGATTTCAAATTTTATGCTCTTTGCATAAACAAGGAGCGTGTTCTAAGAGATAGCGGTCTTCAATTCAAGAAGTCGTTTCTCAAATATACAAGCGGTAAGCTCTATAGTGTCTTATTTTCATCATTTCTCGATGTGCACGTAATCGCTGATGAACACGGCGGTGCTGAGTTTAAGGCTAGTTTTAAGGGGTACATAGAAGAGAATCACAAACCAGATATGTTTTACCGGTCCGAATTCGATCTTGTGAACAGCAAGGGCGAAATACTCGTCCAACTAGCAGATTTTCTTGCCGGTACACTTGGGAAAATCTACGAACAGAAGATTTCTGGTGAACTGAGAGAAGCGTACATAAAGCTCATTGAGAGTAAGGCGTTGTCGATTGAGGAATGGCCTACCAAATATCAAGCGTACTCTCCGAAAGATCGAACCACCAAGGAGTTCAGTGAACTGATCTATCGATATTCGCTCGGGAAGGCCGAGGCGTTTATTGAGAAGAACGAAAAACACCACGCAGAAGAAACGCGCTTGCAAGTGGCGACATTGAGGCACTTGGTATTTCATAGTCGCATGGTCGAAAAGCAGGCTTACATCGCAACCGCAGCCATAATCAAGTATTTACAGGGTCTAGGCTTTTCGGAAGTAACGAGTTACACCATTCGGTCAAAAATAATTGCTCCGCTGCGAGATCTTGATGTCATTGTTACCAGTTCGAACAAGGGCTACAAAATTCCCTGCGATTTTTCCGATATGGAAGAGTTCGTTGAGCGTGTTAATTCCATAGTTACCCCTCTGCTGAACCGCCTAGGGAAAGCAAGAAAAAGCCTGAATATCGTCAGTAAGGGCGAAGTCGATATTTTGAAAGGCCCGGATTATCCACATCTAGTGACGTTCATCGAGATGCTAGAAAAAAGTGAAAAAAGAGAAATCTAACAAGGCGTTCAAGTCGCTCGCTATGCTCGCTGGGACGTCCAGTACTCCGCGCCTTATTGCGCATGGCTTCGCCATTTTTGCGCAAACGGCGCTACGCACTGGCCGCCCCTTAACACGGCGTTAAGCAATCAAAAAGGAACTTACATTAAATGGTCAGAGTAATATTGCTTTTTATAGTCTTTCTATCCAATTCACCTCATGCGGCAAGTTTTGATTGCAGTATGGCTGAAAGAGAATTAGATAAAATAATTTGTTTTAATAAGGAGCTCAACAGGCTTGATGAAGACATGTCTTCATATTATTTAAAAATTAAAAACACTCTCGATAGTGACAAAGCTGGAGAGCTTATTGAGGATCAACGAGTATGGCTAAAGCAAAGAGCCGTAGAGTGTGTGGATAACAATTCTGACTGTCTTGTAACACTTTACAAAGAAAGAATTCTGGAGTTGCGAAAGGAGCACGAAAACTTTATCCCATATACGTATGCGACGAGCCGCAAGTTTCAAGGAGTAAAAGGAGCATGTAGCTTCGACACAGAAGTTATTTCTAGTAATACAGATATATACGCTGGTGGATCATATAGTGGAAATGAAATCAACTTTCAGATCGACCAGAGTGGGCATCAAGCAACTCAATTTGAAGTGATCGTAAATTCTCCTGACAGGCCAGTTGCTTTAATTCTAGGCGCTTATGAGCCTTCTATATGGAATGTGGCCTGGACACAGGGAACAGAGATATCAGCGGTTGTTGCTACAGGCTATCACAGACAGGCTGTAGCAGGCTTGCCAAAAGATATTCCAATACTTATAAGCTCCTACGACAATCGTGGTCCATGTGGTTATACCTATATCACTGAGAAAAACTTAAGAAAGATTAACCCTCTATCTAGGAGGGTTTTTGGCAGAGATGTTACTTTGGTGCATTACGCTAGTAAAGGCAGCTTGGTTTTTGGCAACGAGATCAATCAGAACGATAATTTACTTACTTCGAAAGACACTCCGCCAGAAATGTTTTTCGATAAAACTGTTCCGCTAGCAGGTCAAGCTGGCTTGGAAGATTTTGCAAGGAAGGGATTGATCCGAAAACATACTAATCAAGATTCTGAAAGATGGGCAAAAATGAAGGCCGATATGTATAAAGGTGAATTGCCACCAGTAGCTTCAGGTTCTAGCTCATCGACATTTAAACCGAGATATGTTCATAACGGTTACGTAATACTTAAAAAAATCACCATTCCTGCAGGCTTGTATGGTGGCAATTCTGCTACATTTTTTTTAAACGAAGGTGTGCCTTATCCTGAAGGTAAACTAGGTCATTCTACATTGTATGATTTTAATACCATGTCTTGTTCTGGTACTGGCTGTGGGAGGTGAAAAATACCTAACAAGCGCATGTTGATTGCTCCTGCGGGGCGGGGACCTCCGTTCCGTTGCGCATCAATGCGGCCCCAAATGCGGGCGTTAGGGCAAAAAAGAAATGAATACCTCGGCGCATAACGGATCGATTCGCGCTTCTGTCGTTGCCGGGGTAATCAAGGGGTCAGAGTTCTTGATCACGAAAGGCCATACTCTTGCGGCAGTTCGGAAAATCTGATCACCAGATTCACCGGGTGAAGGTATGTCCAAAAAATGCCTCAAATGTGGGTTCGAGCGATTGCCGACCAGCGAAGTGCCCGACTACGAGTGTCCAAATTGCGGGGCCATCTACGCGAAGGTGGAAGCTGCGCTCAACAGATCGAAGGGAGAGGGCGTACCTCAATCAGCAATCACCCGGTCTAGGAATCAAGCAGTTCAATGTCGGAAAGAAGGGCTTGGCGGCACAAAGTCACTGCTTGGGTGGACGGGCTCAATTGCACTTCTGGTTAGCGTTTTCGCACCAATTGTCAGCATCCCACTTCAGGGGGAGATGCGTTACTTCGATATCGGAAAGGCGGAAGGAGTACTCGTTGTCGTACTCGCGATCACTGCATTCATGTTCGTATTGACGAGAAAGTTCGGCTTGCTATGGGTTCCGGGAATTGGCGGTCTAGGATACTCACTGATGGCGTATGACCATTATCGATCGCTGACGATCCAAGCCAAAGCAAGGCTGGAAAGACTCTCGGAAATGGTTTTCTTGCCTGGCATGGAGGATCCCGCCCTGGCGGAATTTCCACTTCAGTGGGGATGGGCCTTGCTTTGCATGGGGGCATTGTCGCTGATTGCTAGCGCAGCAATAGATGACAGATCAAGAAAGAATGGTTAGCGAAGGATCGATTTCAGGTGCTGGGTTCTTGATCTACTGCTTGGGCTTTGGCGATAGAGAACTCTGACCCTTTGATTCCCACACCGGTCTTTCGCAGGTCCAGCATTTCGTGCCGTTGCGGAAGCCGGCATGGTGCGGCGGCGGATATTTGGGTCGCGCAAGTCGATCAGGCAGGACCAAGTGCTGCGAGCCACCAAAAAGCCGGTTTATACTGCCTATGCGCCGCGACCTGTCGCCATGCCTCGAACAGCAGAGCTTGTTCGACCCGCTCCAGCGATGAAAGGCGGCTGCGGCGACCCGCTATTCGAAGTCGCGATAAGCGATTGAGGCGAAGATACTTCTAAACTCGTCTGTAGAAACGAGGCAGTACCCAAAGAATGTCAAGACAGCGTGCCCCAAACAGAAAGCGGATCGCGATTCTAGGTTCGCGTGGAATTCCATCCGAGTTTGGTGGCTTCGAAACCTTTGCAGAACAGTTGTCGATACGACTCGTCGAAAAAGGATTTGACGTTACTGTTTTCTGCGAGCGTTTCCAGCAATACCACGAGCCAACCTACAAAGGCGTAAAGCTGATCTATATCGCTACGCCGAGACTTGTTGGTCTTCGCTCCGTGTGGTTCGACATTGCCAGTGTTGTCAGAACCCTGCGGGGTTATGACGTCGTCTACATGCTGGGCTACCACGCAGCATTCGCCTTCGTGCTTCCATGGATCTTCCGAACCAATTTTTGGACGAACATGGATGGACTGGAATGGAAGCGAGACAAATGGTCATCTGGGGCGAAGCGATACTTGCGCGTAATGGAATGGTTCGCCGCCCGTTTCTCGCGGCGCCTCGTCGCCGACGCAGAAGGCATCGCGGAACATCTCCGTACTCATTACGGTGCGGCTGAAGAGATCAGCATGATTCCCTATGGTGCGCACGTGGTCGACGACTCGTCCGCTCCGAGTGCGGAAGATCTTTTCGGACTGTCAAAAGACGAGTATTACCTTGTCGTATGCCGCCTTGAACCGGAGAATCACGTCAGGGAGATCATTGAAGGCTTTGTGATGTCCAGTAGCAGCCGGTCGCTGATCATCGTCGGCGATCATGAAACCCACACGGCCTACGTGCAGAGTTTGTTGAATGTGGCCGACGATAGGGTGCGTTTCGTCGGAGTGATTTTTGATTCGGTCCGGCTTGCGATGTTGCGTCGCAACTGTCGCGCCTATTTTCACGGCCATAGCGTCGGGGGTACGAATCCTTCGCTGCTTGAGGCGATGGGTTGTGGAAATTTTGTCGTTGCCCATGACAATAGATTCAACCGTGAGGTAACGGGAGGTCATGCAATGTTCTTCAGCACGCCAGATGATGTGCGCCAAAGCATTGAGCGCCTTGAGTCAGACGTGCCCACCGGTCCGCGGCAAGCATTGCTCGCCAGGATAGAAACCATCTACAACTGGGAAATTGTTGCAGATACGTACGAAAAGCTTATCGAGTCCAGCTGATGAGATCTGTAACTGGAGTTGATTTTCGACGCTCAGCATCATTCTCGCGAAGGGGTGAAAGGCCTGCTGTTTGCGGTCTCTCCGTATGAACTAATGGACGCCAACGCCTCACCTGTCATCATTTATGGAATGCATCGGTCTGGAACAACCTTGGTAACAAAGGTTCTCGAGGCTCTGGGGTTATTCGTAGGATTCCGGAAGGACACAAACCAGGAGGCACAGTTCTTTCTGCAGCTCAATGATTGGATGATGCTGCAAGCCGGGGCGGCCTGGGATCAACCCGAGCCAATTGGTGCCATGCTGCAGGACGGCGAATTGAAGCGGGCTTTGCGCGAGTATGCGTGGGATCTAATGCATAGTGGCCGCAGCATCTCGTATCTGGGAGTCGGAAAGTATCTGCGGTACCGCAACGTCTCCGCATTAAGCATCCCCTGGGGCTGGAAAGACCCTCGCAACACTTTCGTGCTGCCGATCTGGAGCGACCTTTTCCCAAACGCCCGTTACATACACGTGAAGCGGCATGGGTGTGATGTGGCGCATAGCCTTAAGACTCGCAGCGATCAACTCAAGCCGAAGCTGGCCTTCTTTTTGAACCGGCGCTACCCAAAGTTTCTTCCGTTTCCACCGCGAAGAAGGCCCGTCGCGCGGCAGATTTCGGCAAGGCTCAATACGTATGCTGGGGCATTCTCACTCTGGTCAGAGTATATGCTTCAGGCACAGCAAATGGAGTCACAACACCACGGCAACTCCCTCTCGATACGCTATGAAGATTTCCTCGAGCGACCTCTCGAGTTTCTACCTGAACTTGCGTCGTTTGCCGGGCTTCCGTCAAGCACATTGGAAGAGCATGAACGCATCGCTTCGACCATCAAAGCGTCGCGGGCTTACGCATACCGCGGATCAGAAGAGTTGTTGAAACTCGCGACAGAGAACGAAGAGACGTTGTCACGCTTCGGGTACTAATCGGCGTCGCATAGTTCGATTGCCTTGAGCGCTCCGTCAAGGTACCTTGCAGAACAGAATAGTCTCACTCGTATGGGTAGTCGCGTGCCTGAAGTAGAACTCGTAGCCAAGATCAAGTTCATTGATCTGATGGATTATTCCAGAGAAATCACTCATCCCATGGTAGATACTGATCGCCAGTTTGGGCTTGAATCGTCTGAGGGTTTTGACAGCGCCCGCAATCGCGAAGGGTTCAGCGCCCTCGATATCCGTTTTCACCAGATCAACACGATCAAGTTTTTCGCTTTCCACAAAGTCGTCGATCGTTGTTGTCAGGCTCTGACCATCGCTCCCGGGGAAATTCGAAAAATTGACCGTACTCGATGCGCCCTTGTCGGTGTAATACACGTCCAGGTCTGACGTGTCCCACAGAGGCTTTTCGACAACCTCGATGCGTTGACTTAATTCCGGATTCAGGTCCAGATTCTTGCGGAGAATCTCGAGGTTTCCGGGGATGAACTCGAAAACAAAGACTTTGCCACCCGCACCGACCTCGTTAGCGAAATACAAAGCAGTGTCACCATAGCATCCGCCCAGATCCAGAACGGTGTCGCCAACCTCTGGGCCGATACGAATCGCCGCATGCGCTTCCTTGTGACAATAGTGCGGCAGGCAGAACACCGTATGCACCGCACGAGCGTACAGGTACAGTTTTATCGGGTAACCGTAATCCGAGAGATCATGAAGGGGCAGAACCCAGGGCTTGTAGGGTACTTTCAACGCCCGCTCCTTGTCGCCGGCGTCATCCACAGCTTTTCTGGTCGACCAATAATCTGGTGTATCCAAAGGCAACCTGACCTTGACGGCTCCGAGGATTCTATACGCGAGAAGCTGAAGGAATAAATCCTTCGACTGGTCGGTGGCTAGGAGATCGTGGAACTTATCCAGTCTTTCAAAGTAAGGCTGGATGTTCCCATTGACTTTCAAGAAGACGCTGCGAAAAAACCACGGACTGAGGAAAGCAACGTGAAGCAACGTCGGTCGAAAGAGCACTCGCTTCGCCAGGCCTATTGCCTTTTTCTTGAACGGCCTTTTCTGACCTTCGTATAAATTGTTGAACTTGTCTGGATAGTAATTGCGTGCTTCACGAAGCAATCGCTGTTTAAGTAGCTGTTCGAACTTGCTCATTTCCATCTGCATCCGGATCAAGGTTGTGCACTGCCCTGAACACCCGGGCTTCTCAGGCATTATCTTCAACGATAGGCCACAACACCAACATGGCCGCCCTCAGGTCCGAGAAACGCCGATTCAGCCCTTGCGATCATATTCTGCCAATTGATCGCGAACGGTAACTGCCGCATCGACCGGCTACCCGAGGAGAGCGGGTAGCCAAGTCATGAGCCGGGTAGGGCGCGCTGTGAGAACCGGATCTGCGCTGCCGCACCACCTCGTCAACCGGACCATGTCAGGTCTCGCTCGGCACTCCCTCCACGCCAACAACCGAAGACTCACCGGATCATTTCACGTAAGGGCTCGAGATCGCGGCGCGTTGTCGTCATTTGTCGCTTGCTGATATCTTACTCTGGCAGTTCGAGATAGCCTGCCGACGATGACTTTACGCGCTACACGGATTTCCCGCACAACAGCCTCGTGCGTGATGTTGGCGATATTCGGTCGAGTCGGCAAACGCTCGCGGTCGATCGATATCGGAGATTCGTACAATGAACGTGTTTACCGAGGGTTTCGTGCAACACACTCAGGCAAGGCCGACTGGCAACTCGAATCGGGTGCTGTTGAGGCCGGGGATGTCTCGCCGCTCAGAACCTTCTAAGGTCAACGGGTCGCGCAATGCTGGCTAAGTGTTACTTTCTCAGATGGACGCATGCCGTCCGCTATTGGTTGCAAAGGCGACACACAACGAAACCGAGTGTTCGGATAGTGCGCAGCCAGTCCAATCCATTGTTGAGCACGGACTTCAACCCTGAGCTTGGCGACAACATCAACGGCCCATCGGTAATATCCGTTCCGGAATGGCTGCCGAATCCGCTCGGCCGCTACTATCTGTACTTCGCACATCATAAAGGCAAGTACATACGATTGGCTTATGCCGACTCGCTAGACGGGCCATGGCAGGTGTACGCGCCGGGCGTTCTGCACATCGACCAAAGTGATGTTTTCCATGACCATATCGCTTCTCCTGACGTTCACGTCGACGCGGAACGGCGCGAGATCCGCATGTATTTTCATGGGCGCGTTCAGAATAGAAGCGGGCAGTGGAGCGGCTGCGCCACCTCCGTTGATGGTCTGAACTTTGTTTCGCGCGAAGAAGTACTGGGACAGTTCTACTTTCGCGTCTGGCGCTACGGTGGATATTGGTATGCATTGGCGAAGCTGGCCAATACCGGTTGGCAACAAGTGTATCGCTCACAGGACGGCTTTACCGGCTTCGAGGCGGGCGGGATTACCCTTCCGTGCGCACGACATACGGCGGTCGTGCGCCGAGATGACCAATTGTTGGTTTTTTACAGCCGCGTTGGCGATGCGCCGGAGCGAATCCTGTTGTCGACGATCGATTTGACGCAAGATTGGCGGGGCTGGCTCAGCAGTAGTCCAGTCGAAGTGCTGCGCCCTGGCGTCGAATATGAAGGTATCGGGTATCCACTGCGACCTTCCAACTTTGGGGCCGCCACCCGGGTACGGCAACTGCGGGATCCATTTGTGCTTCAACTCGAAGACCAAACGGCCTATCTTTTCTACACCATTTCAGGCGAGATGGGCCTTGCGCTGGCTGAGTTGAAAATCGATGCTGAGTCCTGAAAAACCAGGCAATTCAATAAAAGGTGCAATTGCCATCTTTGTGAATCAGAGGGTGGTCTTTTGCGCAGAATATTGATGGTTCATGGCATGAAGCGAAGCGGCAATCATGCCATCGTCAACTGGCTCGTCGCACAAGGGCAATTTGTCTTTCTGAACAACGTGATCCCCATCGCCCCGGTTTTGCAGGGTATTCGCAGCATCCCCGAGCCGGCGCCCTTCAACAGATGGTTCTTTCGGCAGTTCGGAGTTAAGAACGTCGTGTCAGCATTACGGGCGCGTTGGCGGCTGCGAGAACGGGACCTCATCGTGAGTCTTGAAGACCATGATCTGAATCTCGAGCCGTTTTATGCGGCGCCGGTTCCGGTTCAGGAAATCGTGATTCTCCGGGATCCTGCCAATCTGTTTGCCAGCCGAATCCGTAAGGCTTCTCGGACCGACAATCCGGCATATGCCCGTGAGCCTGGGGAGTTCAACAACCGCGCGGTAAAGCACTGGAAGCAGCATGCACATGCGTTTCTGAACGATGATGCCGAGAGATCAGGGGTGATCGGCATCCTATACGATGCCTGGTGTCAGAGTAGCGCCTATCGGCAAGGTATCTGTGAGCGATTGGGGCTTACGTTTACCGACGCGGGTCTGGACAACGTGCCTGGTGACGGTGGTGGCAGCTCTTTCGAAGGTACTGCATTCGATGGCCGGGGACAGGAAATGGCTGTCACACGTCGGGCGGAAATGCTGGAGCCGCAGGAGCGTGATTTTCTGGAGTCTATACTGGCGGACGAAGAAATGGCGACGTTGAGTGAGAGACTTGAGCGGTACACCCATGAACTCGTCCGCTAAACCGCCGACATCAGTTTCTGCCGAAACAGATACGCAGATTCCGCGACTTATTTGGATGTTGTGGTGGCAGGACATCGAGCATGCCCCCGAGGTTGTGCGCGTTTGTCTAAAGTCCTGGCAGCATCACAATCCGAACTGGAAGCTGGTATTACTGAATCAGCAAAACGTGTTCGACTACGTGAATGCGGAAGATATGCCGGATCTGTCCCGCGAAGATATCTCGATCCAGAAGATGGCGAATCTCATCCGTATCAATCTGTTGAAACAACACGGGGGAGTATGGGCCGATGCCACCAGTTTCTGCGCCAGGCCGCTGGATGACTGGTTGAACGAGGCTGCGCCTAGTGGATTTTTCGCCTTCGCAAATCCGGGGCGTGACCGCAAGCTGTCGAATTGGTTTCTTGCATCGAGCAAACAACATCCACTGATTTCCTCTTTCTGTGCTGCGCACCAAGAGTATTGGCAGCGCAACAGGTTTGACAGACAGAACACGCTCTTCGGCAAGCTCGCAAGTGCTTCTTCCTCGCGTATCGTTTCCGCTTTGCCGTTCCTCGGTGACTTCTGGTTCAGCGATTTCTGCACCCGCTATGTGCGCGTTTATCCATACTTTGTCTTTCACTATCACTTTGCGCTTCTGCTGAGGCAGGATGCTGATTTCGCGCAACAATGGGCTGCAGTGCCAGAGCTTTCGGCGCGCGATGCGCACAAAGTGCTAAAGTTTGGTGTCTATTCGCGCTTGTCCAAGGAGGCCATACGCCTCATCGACGACGTGTGCAGTCCTGTACACAAGCTCAGCTGGAAGGCACCGAAAGAGCGCGGGGATGGAATGACCATACTCGATTACCTAGCAGCCACGCTTTCCACCGAAGGCATCGCCGGCGATATCGACAGCCATGGTGATTCAGGGGATTCGCTCGCTTGAATCTGGCGCTCGCTGAAACCGAAGGGTCAGCGTCGTGCGGCTACCGCAAGCGCATAGCCTCTCGTGATCAGTATCTCCGGCCCTTTGAGTCCAGGTTGATAGCCGAACTTCCTTTCTGAAAGACGAGTTTCGGTGCTCGTTATGTCCGTCAATCGACAACGACCGCGAACGCAAGGTAGTTTTGTTCTCTGCGAAACACCGTAGAAAAGCTGACCAGGACCGATTTCGAATGAGGCTCGTAGATACCGAACCTCGGCCAAGAGATTGTGGTGCTCGATTGGGCGCGAAGGTTTGCAATATTCACAGAGTCGTCGAAAGCATCGGCAGTCGGCATGTCCGTGAAATCGAAGTTGATTTTTCGGAAGCCTATTATTTCTTGGAACCCAGGCATCAATAAACTGAGCATTTCTTTTTGAGAAATACTGATATCTCGAAGGTCCGAGCGACCGACATTTGTGAATACGATACTGAAAATATCGTCGTTCGCAATTACCTTGATTTGCAGCTGCGATGTCTGCTCGTAGCCCATGGCGTCGGAGTCGATTCTGTAACGGTCCATGAACTCGAAAATGTTCCTAGCAGGGGGGGCGGGGGGTCTGAGGAAAGGGAAAGTACGATAAAGCCACATTCGTCGGTGGGTACGGCGACGCAGGTGGTTCTTCGATAGGCCTTCTACGAACTTGCGATGGTTGAGGACGCCTTTTTCGTGTCGATTCGGCTCGCCTTCGGCCTTGAGGTTGAAGCGTCCCCAACGCGGCTGCCATACTCGCTCGATCTCCCTTATCGTTTCTACGATACGGCTGGTTGGGTATTTGCGGGTTACAAATGTCTCGGACATCCATGCTGGGTTCCATTCGGTAAATACGATGGGATCTTGCCCAAACACGAGTACCGAAAAACCCTGAAAGGCATCTCTGTCTTCCCATATCGTCGTTTTCAATCGGAAAAAGAGGATGCCGCGTTCTTCGTCGTAGGCGCACGGCACCCAATCCTGCTCGCGGGCTCTAGGCATCCGGTCATCTGAAATTTTTAGTCCGTTGAAATTCAGATGATGTCGGGGAATCTCAGATAACTTCCTTATTTCGAACGTCACGTAAAACTCCGTTTTCGATCTGCGACGCGAAAGTTTTGAGGCTCTCGCAGAATAATCAATGCCTCGCTTTACGAATTTTCTAGCTGGGGGCTCAAAGTTACAACTGTTGCGATCCATTGGGATGAGGGTGAGCGTTACGTTCGTAGCCGAAAAAACGCGACTTGCGGCATACTGGTTTCTGTTCACACACCGAATTTCTCTTCAAAATCCGGATAGGCAGTAGCCTTCTGCGAAGCTCGACTTGCAGTCACGCAGTCATTTATTGCCTCGGCCGTATCCACTTTCTGAGACATGTTCGAATCAGCGTGAGTCTTCGTCAAAGTTGGTCTATGCCATCAAACCTCTGAATGCCAGACATCACTCATCACTTTTATGCGGCAAAGCCGGCGGCTCTTCGTCGCGAAATCGAACCGACGATATTTGATCGCCGTTCGGTTGGTTCTGATCGGTCGACGTTACTGGACTGCGCCGACCGACCTGCTGTTTTCCCTCAACCTGCCGTTCGCCGGCCGACAGCAGTTCCTGGTGCAAGGCTTTGCCGTACGCCAGTCGGTGTACCCGAGGTTCGTCTCCTTCTTTCGATCTGATCCACAAGAGTATCTGGCCGGCGGTATTGGTGGGTTTGTCCGGTTCAACCACCTCGTAGGCAACCAATCTGAACTCGTCGGGAAGCTTGGCATCGCTGGGCCAGCCTTGCAGGCGATCGAGCAGGTAGTAGTGGCCAATGTAAAAAACGGGCAGCAACGTGAGCGCGGTGATCAGCAGCCAGCGCGGCCGGTACGTTTCGCGAGCGAACAGCAGCCCCAGTAAGGCGAGAGGTACGCTGTACAGCAGGGCTATCGCGAGTTCACTGGGCAACGCCATGCTCATCCCCCTGCATCGAGTGCATAAGGCGTCAGCCGCTTCGGAAGCTGGTTGATCGCTTCGATGGCACCGGTGTTGTCGAGCGTGAATCGCACAACGGTTTGTTCGTCGTCCTGTTGAGGCAGCGCAACCTTGCGCACATAGACGGTCTGTAGCGTCGGGTTCACCTTTTCGACCTTTACCAGGGCCTGGACCGGTAGGGGGTCTGCTGCTGCGTAGTAATACAGGTTGACTGTGTATTCACCGGGAATGATCCCGCGGATCGTGACGACCTCCTGGTTGATGGGATAGACCACCTCTTTGCCGTCGATGATGATGGTGTCGTTGACCTCACCGCGGTCGTCGCGGTCGAGGTGCAGCCAGCCGGCGTCTTTGCGCAGATACGACACGGTATCCCCGATCGGGTCTTGCACCCACAGATCGATGTCGTCTGACAGGTAGTCCGCCCAGGTGACGGAGATGATGTACTCGGCTTTCAGGTTGATCCGGCCCTTGCGTGCGTCCGGGTTCATGAACATGACCGAGACCAGAAACAGAAAGGTGAAGCCGAGCAGGGCATTGAATAACAGATCGATGAACGGATCGGTTGAGCGGTACTGGCGACGTTGCCGGCGACGAGACACGCTCGGTCAGACCTCGAGCAGACGCCGCAGTTGCGAGGTGATATGCACCTCAGCCAGCTCGATGATCTCGGCCATCAGGCGGTCGACTGCACTGTCGAGCAACCGGTATTGAAACCCGAGCAGGATGCCCGCGCCGAGTCCGGTCAGCGTCGTGTACAGGGCGATGCGCATACCGCCACTCATGTTGGTCAGCAGTTGTTGCAGGGCATGGATGTCGACGCTCGATACATGCGCCACCGAGCCCAGCATGAAGATGAAGCCAATCACCGTGCCCAGCAGGCCCAAGCGGATCATCAGGTCGGCAATGAACCAGCCGGTTTCGTGGCCTCGGCCCAGCGTGGTTTCGAGCCGTTCGAGCAGCAGGTCCTGGCTGCACAGCGTGCCGTGTTGCACCGTTTTGTTGGCGAGCAGCAGAACGTGGTGGTGAGCGAATGAATCGCCGGACTCGGCGTCGACGAACCGCAGAAGGTCTTCGTCGCGCTTGTGCTCGAATAGGAGCTGCTTGGTTTGCGCGCGCTGCGACAACTGCATTGCGGTGCACAGTTCGTTTCCCAGTCGCCAAGCGCGTCGGCCGGCATCGAGGCTGGCGATCAGAAACAGCGCGAGGATTACCGCGGACAGGTAGCTGTTGTCGGTGCCGAACAACGCGGCGAACAGGTCGTGGTGGAATGCTGCGAATGCACCGAATACCACGAGACCGAAGAAGATCAACCAGCGGTAGAAGGTGCTGTAAGCCCCGGCGCAATGAGCCATGGAAGACGGGTTACCTGGGTGACACGACTACCGCAGTATAAACAAAGCAGGCGGAGCGGCGTTCAGGGCAATCCGAACGGGTGCAGGAGGTTAGGGTGAGGCAGTCCTTTGCCTCGGGGGTTCTCACCTTGGGTGGTTAGGCACCCAGTGCAAGGGCGAGGACGTAGCCGGCAACGGCGGCCGCGAACACGCTGATCTCGAGGATCGAGCGGGAGCGGTTCTGGCGCATTGCGACGTTGAAATTCATGATGTTGTCGACCTTGCGGCCGTTGAGATCGCGCATCAAGTAAGGGCTGTTATGCATGGTCGCTACCTTCAATGTTCTGTTTACGTTCTCCATATGCTAGCAGCAAAAGAGAACAAAGCAAGAACAATTTGAGGTAAAGAAACGTCAGGGGGTAATCTCCCTAATTGAGACTATGTGGGTATATGCCGTTATACTTATGTCTCAAACTCGCTGGGGGGCGCGGTTTTGAATCAAAGACTCGTTGAGCAATGTGTCGAAAGACTCTGTCAAAAGGGCTGCCGATCGGTGTGGTCCGATATCGATGCATTGGAAGCGGGTAAACGGTTGCCGGAGGCCGCCGGTCTTTCGGCGATGGAAGTCGGCGAGGTGGTCACCGAACTCAAGGCGATCATGGCCGTTTACGAAGGTTCCTGCGTCGCCAACTGACCTTGTCAGCATTTTGTCGGACGTTCACACTTAGCGTTCGTATTCCTAATTAAAATCTCTGTTCCATGCGTGTTGCCTTGCGCATCGAGGTCAGTTCCGTGCGCGGTCTGCGCGAAGGAATCCCGAACCTCTTGCGGTTATTCAGCGAATTTCAGGTTCGCGCCAGTTTCTTCTTTCCCTTCGGTGCCGATTATTCGGGGCGACAGCCGCTGCAGACGTGGCGGCAACGGCAGGCCCTGGGTACGTCGGCACTGGCCTACGGTACCTTGATGCCGGCACCGCCGTTGGCCGAGCTCAGCACGCATTGGATGAAGAACGCCCGCGACAACGGCCACGACGTCGGCCTGCTCGGGCTTTCGCCGCAGCTGTGGCGTATCCGGCTGGGCTATGCCGACGATGAGTGGGTACGCCAGCAAACCGATGAACTGTGGTCGACATACACCGCGGCGCTCGGTGAAGCGCCGGTCGCACTGGCCACGCCCGGGTGGCAGGTGCATCCGGCCCTTATGGGCGCGTTGCAGGGGGCGCGCTACCAGTACTCGGCGATGACGCGCGGTAAGTTCCCTTATCTTCCGTTGTTGCAAGGCAGGCGTTCGTCGGTTCCCGAGATACCGACCACGCTGCCGACCATCGGTGAGCTGCTGCAACAGGCGGATGTCGACGAACACAATGTGCACGAATACCTGTATGCCGAGAGTCGTCACGTGCTGCCGGCCGGTCACGTGTTTGCGGCGAGCGCCGAATACGAGGGCATCCTCGCCCTGCCTTTGATGGAGAAGCTGTTGGTTATGTGGAAAGGTCAGGATGGTTCGGTGCGCGCACTGGCCGACGTACTGAAAGATATCGATACCGCAACGCTGCCGCATCATCAGATCGGCTGGGGCGATGTGGAAGGCGCCGGTTCGCCGATGGCGATGCAGAGCGTGCAGGTGCCTGCATGAGCAAGCAAGACATGCGGGCGACCGACGGGCAACTCAGTGTGGTGGTGTATGTCAGCGAGTCGGGCATTCACGGCAAGGGCGTATTCGCGGCGGCGTCGCTGCGCAAAGGCGACTACATCGGCACCTTCTCCGGGCCGGTCGCCAAGCGCAACGGTACGTATGTGTTGTGGGCCTATGAAACGGAAGACGCCGAAGAAGCGGTTGGCCGTAGTGGCCGCAACATGCTGCGCTTCCTCAACCACGCGCTGCCGCCCAACGCCGAGTTCGACGGTTTCGAACTGTATGCCCGTCGCCGCATCCGACCCGACGAAGAGATCACCATCGACTATGGCTGGCGTGATTGACCTCGTGGCGCGTCGGTTAGAACTGCCATGAGCGATAAGCCCGACCAAGACCGGCTGTATGCCGGCGACGGCCAGTCGGCGAGCGGTGACTTCGTGTTCGACGAGGCCGTTGCCGCGGTCTTCCCAGACATGATCAAGCGCTCGGTGCCCGGCTATCCGGCGATCATCAACATGATCCAGCTGTTGGCGGAGCGCTACGTTCAACCGGGCAGCCGGTTGGTCGACCTCGGTTGTTCACTGGGCGCCTCGACGGTTGCCCTGGCGTTGGGTGCAGGAGAGGAAGACTGCACGGTGGTGGGTGTCGACAACGCACCGGCGATGCTCGAGCGCGCACGCGACAACCTGGCCTCGCGCCATCCGGCAATTGAATGGGTCTGCGCCGATGTGCGCGACTATCCGATCAGTGACGCGTCGGTCGTCGTGCTGAACTTCACGCTACAGTTCTTGCCGCGCGAAGACCGGCTGACGCTGTTGAGCCGCATACATGACAGCCTGCGGCCCGGCGGGATCTTGATCCTGTCGGAGAAGATCGCCGGCCGCGACGAAGCGGCCGATACCTTGCTGACCGAGATGCACCATGCCTTCAAACGTGCCAATGGCTATAGCGAGTTGGAGATCAGCCGCAAGCGCACGGCGTTGGAGAACGTATTGGTACCGGAAACCATGCCCACGCATGAGCAGCGCCTGACGTCGGCGGGATTCTCGCGGGTCGACCTGTGGTTTCAGTGTTTCAACTTTGTCTCGATGGTGGCGCATAAGTGATCGATGCCTCGCAGGTCGCCGCCATGCTGCGTGCGAACGGACTTGAAGCGTGGTCTGAATGCATTACGGTGCAACTCGATCGTGCCTTGGAGCAACAAAGGCACGGCGACTGGGACCGCTGGCAGGATGCCATCGATGGTCTTCCGTCGATCGGTGAGGGCGCTGTGGCCTGTGTCGACGGAGCCATTGCATTGCAGCCCGCGCAAACGCCGGACGCTGCAAAACTTGCTGAGCTGGCGCAACGGTTGAAGGAGATGCATCCCTGGCGCAAGGGTCCGTTTCGTATCGCCGACGTGCACATCGATACCGAGTGGCGATCGGATTGGAAATGGGATCGCGTGTTGCCGCATCTTGCGCCGTTGCAGGATCGCTTGGTGCTGGATGTGGGTTGCGGCAACGGCTACCACTGCTGGCGTATCGCGATGGACGGCGCACGGCAGGTTATCGGTATCGATCCGACCAATGTGTTTCTCGCGCAGTTTCTGACGATCAGAAAACTGTTGGCACCGATGGACGCCGACCTCGCGCAACGCGTCGAACTTCTGCCTTTCGGTATCGAAGACGTACCGGCGAAACTGAAGCGCTTCGATACCGTGTTTTCAATGGGTGTGCTTTACCACCGCCGTTCGCCGATCGACCACCTGTACGAGCTGCGCGATACGCTGCGTCCGGGCGGGCAGTTGGTGTTGGAAACGCTGGTGATCGAAGGTCCCGACGATCAGCTTCTGGTTCCCAAGGGACGCTACGCCAAAATGCGTAACGTGTGGTTCATACCGACGACAGGAATGTTGCATAACTGGCTGGAACGCTGCGGGTTTTCATCAGTCCAAGTAGTAGACGTCACGCCGACCGGCACCGACGAGCAGCGTGCGACCTCATGGATGACATTCGAATCGCTTGCAGATTTTCTCGACCCCGCCGATAACGGGTTAACGATCGAGGGATATCCGGCGCCGAGGCGTGCGGTACTGATCGCTGAGGCCTGATCAACCGGGTTTGGAGACTTGCAAAATGACGGCGAATCCTAAATTTTTTGTCGGACAGATCGTCCACCACAACCGCTTCAACTACCGTGGCGTGATTGTCGACGTCGACGCCGATTTCCAGGGTTCGGAATCCTGGTACGAGCACGTTGCGCGCTCGCGTCCGCCGAAAGACAAGCCCTGGTATCGCATCCTGGTCGACGGCAGTGAACACGAAACCTACGTCGCCGAGCGTAACCTCGCCGCGGCCCCGGACATGGCACCCGTGTCGCACCCGGCGGTTGAAACGATGTTCAAGGGTTTCAAAGACGGCATCTACTTTCCGCAGAAACACTAAGCACACCTTCAAGCGGTGGTTGCGTTAACCGCAACCACTGCCGGCGCTATCCGCTTCAGTGATAGCGCCGCATCTGACCGACCAGCACTCCCTGAATCTGCACCCGCTCGGGTGAAAAATGCATCGGCGACAGGCTCGCGTTGGCCGGATGCAGCACCACTTCGTTTGAACCTTTCTCCAGACGTTTCAAGGTCGCCTCTTCGCCATCGACCAGGGCCACGACGATCTCGCCGTTACGCGCCTGATCGCGGTGTTCGATCACCACCCAGTCGCCGTCGAAGATGCCTTCTTCGATCATCGAGTCGCCGCGCACCTCGAGCACATAGCAGGGGTTGGGCGTGCGTAGCTGCGGCGGCACCTCGATCGTTTCGGGATTGCTGATGGCCTCGATCGGTCGGCCGGCGGCGATGTAGCCGTACAGGGGCAGGGCGTCGTTGTCGGCGCCGACCACCGGCTCGTCGTCTTCCACCAGGCGGATGCCGCGGCGCAGGTTGTTCATCGGTTCGACCAGACCGGCCTCGATCAGCGCTTGGATCTGTTTGTGCAGCGATCCTCGCGACTTGAGCCCGAGTGCATCGCACAGCTCGTCGAGCGTCGGCGGGTGGGCAAACTCGTCGAGGTGTTCGCGCAGGTAGTCGAAGATTTCCTGCTGGCGCCGCGTCAATGTCGGGGGGACCATGCTGTTCTCCCTGTGTTGTCGAAAAGTTCTGAATCTGTTCTATACTGGCCCGATTATAGAACATCGAGAGAACTTTGCCATGTCGGCATTGCCATCGCCGTTACCTGCCGTTGAAGCCGATCCGGTCGACCGCCTGACCGAGCGCCTGAAGTCGCGCTACAAGGACCGCATCTGCGCCGAGCTGACCTTGCCGGCCAAGGCGGCACAGCAATGCCCGTTGCCGGAGTCGCTCGACGCGCGCCTGCGTGCGGCGCTCGCAAGCCGCGGCATCACCCAACTGTATTCGCATCAGGCCGAGGCCTGGGCGCATGCCGAGCAGGGGCGGCATTTCGTGGTAGTAACACCGACCGCGTCGGGCAAGACGCTGTGCTACAACCTGCCGGTGCTGCAGACGGTAGCCAACGGCCAGGGCAAGGCGCTGTATCTTTTTCCGACCAAGGCGTTGGCGCAGGATCAGGTCGCCGAGTTGTTGGCGCTGAACCAGGCGGGCGACCTGGGTGTGCGCGCTTATACCTTCGACGGCGATACGCCGGGCGATGCGCGCAAGGCGGTGCGCACGCGCGGCGACATCGTCGTCAGCAACCCGGATATGCTGCACCAGGCGATCCTGCCGCATCACACCAAGTGGGCGCAGTTCTTCGAGAACCTCAAGTACGTCGTGATCGACGAGATGCACACCTACCGTGGGGTGTTCGGCAGTCATGTCGCCAACCTGTTCCGCCGTCTGAAACGCATCCTGGCGTTCTATGGTGCAAAACCACAGTTCGTGTTCTGCTCGGCGACCATCGCCAATCCCGTCGAACTGGCCGAACGACTGCTGGGCGAGCCGGTGTCTGCGGTCACACGCAGCGGTGCACCGCAGGGCGAGCGTCGCCTGTTGTTGTGGAATCCGCCGGTGATCAATCCCGATCTCGGCATCCGCGCGTCGGCGCGTTCACAGACCAACCGCATCGCGCGCTATGCCACGCGCAGTGGGCTCAAGAGCATCGTGTTTGCGCGCTCGCGCTTGATGGTCGAGGTGCTCACCAAGTACCTCAAGGACGTGTTCGATAAAGACCCACGGCGCACGCCACGCGTGTTTGCCTACCGTGGCGGTTACCTGCCGACGCAACGTCGTGAGACCGAGAAGCGATTGCGCGACGGCAGCATCGATTGCGTGATCAGTACCTCGGCGCTGGAACTCGGTGTCGATATCGGCAGCCTGGATGTGTGTGTGCTGAACGGCTACCCGGGTAGTATCGCCGCGACCTGGCAACGCCTGGGGCGGGCGGGGCGGCGCAATCGCACGTCGCTCGGTGTCATGGTCGCCGGCAGCGAGCCACTCGATCAGTACATCGTGCGCAACCCCGACTTTTTTCTCGGCGCCTCGCCCGAGCATGCCCGCATCGACCCGGACCAACTGCTGGTGCTGCTCGATCACATCCGCTGTGCGGCGTTCGAACTGCCGTTCAAGCCCGGTGAAGACTTCGGCACGCAGGCGTCTTTGAGCGAGTTTCTGCAGTACCTCGCCGATCAGGGCGTGCTGCATCACGAGGGGGATACCTGGTACTGGGTAACCGACGCCTATCCGGCCAACTCGGTGTCGCTGCGCTCGGTGGCCGAGGGTAACTTTCTGGTGATCGACCAGGAACACGACGGACGCCAGATTATCGCCGAGGTCGACTATCACTCGGCGCCCGATACCTTGTACGAAGGTGCGATCTACATGGTGCAGGCCGCGCCGTACCAGGTGGAGTCGCTCGACTGGGAAGGTCGCAAGGCCTATGTGCGGCCGACACGCGCCGACTACTACACCGATGCCGTCGTCTACACGCGGCTGAAGATCCTTGAACGTTTTGCCGAGGCCGCCCTGGCGAAGGCGCGCGTCGCGCACGGCGAGGTGCATCTGGTGCGGCGCTTCGCCGGCTACAAGAAGATTCGCTATTACACCCATGAAAACATCGGCTACGGCAACATCAATCTGCCGGACCAGGAGATGCACACGACCGCCGTCTGGTGGGAGATCAAGCCGGGCGAGCTCGAAGCTGCGCTGCCGTCGCGCCAGATGGCGCTGGACGGCTTTCTCGGTGCGGCCTATGCGATGCATCACGTTGCTGCTTTGCAGTCGATGAGCGAGGCGAGTGACCTCGGGCGTGCGGTCGGTGACGGTGACGGCCGCTGGTTTGCGACGCAGGGCGCCAACGGCCGTGGCCAGATGCGCGATGTGTCGGGTGACGAAGTGGCGCCGGACTTCCAGGGCCAGTTCAGGCCGGCCGTGTTTCTGTACGACAACCACCCGGGTGGCATCGGCTTGTCGGAGCCGTTGTATCAGCGTCAGGCCGGGATCGTGAGCGGTGCGCACGACATGGTGCTCGCCTGCGACTGCCGCTTCGGTTGTCCGGCGTGTGTCGGCCCGGTGCTGGCCAGTGACGAAGAGCGCGGCTACTCGCCCAAGGCCCTGGCGTTGACCGTGCTCGATCTGTTGCGCGGCGATGCAACGGGCGAGCGTCCGTCGTGAGTCTCGCCGGCAAACTCGACCGCTTGCGCGGGCAGGCGCCACCTCGGGCAGCGATGTCGGTTGCCGATCGTTTGCAGCACACCGTGCGCTCGCGCGGCACAGCGCAACAATGTAAATCCTCGGCGAACCTTGCGACGGCGTTGTCGGCCGATATCGAGATCGACGGTGTCGTCGTTCACAGCGCCACACGGTCGATGTGTTGCGATCCGCACGACCTGCCGCTGACGGCGCTGCCCGAGGTCGCGCACCTGCGCGATCCGAACTGGGTATACATCGATACGGAAACCACCGGCCTGTCCGGCGGTGTCGGCAACCTGGCCTTCATGGTCGGCATGGCGCGCTACAACGAAGATGGCACATTGGCCCTGCGTCAGTTCACGCTGGCCAACATGGCCGGTGAGTCGCGCCTGTTGTGCGAGCTGAGTGACTGGTTGGGCGAAGACCCGGTATTGGTCAGCTACAACGGCAAGTGCTTCGACATTCCGCTGTTGGCGGCGCGCCTGCGGCTGCATCGTGTCGATGACGTGTTGAGTGGTGCTGCCCATCTCGACCTGATGTACACGGTACGCCGCGCCTATCGATTGCACTGGCCCGATTGCCGCTTGCAGACCGCCGAACGTGAACTGCTCGATCTGCACCGGCTGAACGACCTGCCGGGTGCCGAGGCACCGGTGGCATGGCGTGCCTGGCTACAACGGGGCGCGACGCGGCAACTGGCGCAGACGCTGGCGCATAACTTTCAAGATGTGCTGTCGCTGGCACAGCTGCACCGCCGCCTGCTGGCCGATTACAACGGCAGCAAACGCACCGGCGTTGATTATGCCTCGATCGGTCGCACCTGGGATGACGCGGGCTACCCACAGCTGGCACTGCAGGTGTGGGAGGGCGCGGCGGACCAGCTCGATGAACGCGGGCAGCTATGGAAGGCCCGACGCTATCGACGCCAAGGCGATTGGCGACGCGCGGTCGCGGTGTGGTCGACGTTGTCGGCAGACGGCAATGCCGAGGCGGCGCTCGAACTCAGCAAATACTACGAACATCGCCGGCGCGATCTGCATGCCGCGATGCATTATGCGGTGCAGTGCGAGACCCATGAACGTCAGACACGCTGTGCAAGGCTGCGCGCCAAGCTCGAACCGGCGCGCCGTCAGCTGCCGCTAATTGCCGTCTGACGCCTCGCCACCGAAGGCAATGAAGTAGCCGGTGCCGTCGGATGCCGGCAGGCAGCGGCTGATCCGGCCGTCGCGGCGCGCCTGCAACAGGCGTCGACCGAGCGGCAGAAACAGGGTCTCGCGGCCGTCGTCGCGTGCGCCGTCGAAGGTGATCAGATAGCTTGCTGCCGATACCTCGGCGGCGAGCAGGTCTTCGACCTTCTCCATCGCCTCATTGGTGGCCAGGCCTTTCAGATCGAGCTCGGCTTCGGCGTCGCCGGGCTTGAAGACCAGTTTCTCCAGCGGATTCTCTTCAAAAAATGGCATCGTTCTCGCAACGGCTTGGGCGTGGACGTTTGATCTGTGGTGCACCGTAGGCGCGACCTGCTTGCGACACAGTGGTGTTCCGTGACTTTGCTTTTTAACAGGTCACGGCAGAACTGTCTAAACGCGAACGCCATGCCTTAAATCGGTGCGCCACGGTCTGGGGCACGCGTTGTGGCGGTGCGAACGGGAGCCAGCTACTGGGTTTCGTCGAGGATGACGAACGACAGGAAGGTAGTGCCGAGCGCCATCGCCATGATGATGCCCGGCGAGGCCTGGATGATCATCATGACGCCGCTGGCGATCCAGATGTTTTTGACGATGCCCTGCTTGCGCCGATAGCGGCGGGTGAACCGACGGCGGTGCGGGTGTTCGTGATCCGGCGAATGATCGTCGGACCATTTGGGAAGCACGTACTTCGAGAGCCAGTCTTTGCGCATCAAAAAACACTCCACTGCCGCATACTGTGGCGGCCAGAAGGGCCTTTTTTGAACTGTAGACCAATTACGCGACCTGCAAATCCGGGCGGTCCCGTATAACCTTCGAAACTGGGCAACGGTAAGCATTGTGTTAAACCATGACGTCCCTACAGTCACTGGGGCATAGTGGCGGGCACAACAACAGGAGTGGATTTGATGCAGGAATACGACGTCGTCGTCATCGGTAGCGGTCCTGCCGGCGAGGGCGCCAGCATGAAACTGGCGAAGGAAGGCAATCGTGTCGCCGTCGTCGAGATGCACGACCAGGTCGGTGGGAACTGCACACACAAGGGCACGATTCCCAGCAAGGCCTTGCGCCATGCCATCCAGTTGTTGGCGGATTACCGCCACCATCCCTTGTTCGAACATACCGTCGGCACGATGGATGTCTCCTGGCCGCAACTGCTCAAGACCGCCGATGAGGTCATCGCCAAGCAGGTCAGCATGCGGCACCGCTTCTACGGCAGAAACTTCGTCGACGTGATCCATGGCCGGGCACGCTTTCTGGATGCCAATTGCATCGAGATCGAAAGGCCGTCGGGCAATGCGCTGCGCGTGCGTGCTAAGCACTTCGTCGTCGCCACCGGCTCGCGCCCGTATCGGCCGCCGAACCTGGATTTCACCGACCCGCGCATTCTCGATAGCGATACCGTACTGGAGCTGACGCATACCCCGCGGCGGGTCACCATCTTCGGCGCCGGCGTGATCGGCTGTGAGTACGCGTCGATCTTCGCCAACCTCGATGTCAAGGTGACGCTGATCAATACGCGTGACAGTCTGTTGTCGTTCCTCGACGACGAGATCACCGATGCCTTGAGTTACCACTTGCGCGATCAGGGCGTCGTGATCGTGCATAACGAATCGATCGACAAGGTCCAATCGACCGATGCGGGTGTGGTCGTGCGCTGCAAGTCGGGCAGGGAGGTGCGCTCGGATGTGCTGTTCTGGGCCAACGGGCGCAGCGGCAACACCGAAGACATGGGGCTGGCCGAGGTTGGGGTGGAGATCAATCAACGTGGCCAGATCGAGGTCGACGAGACCTTCCGCACCGCGGTCGAGAACATTTATGCGATCGGCGATGTGATCGGTCCGCCGGCGTTGGCCAGTGCGAGCTATGACCAGGGGCGTTTCGTCGGTCACCTGATCGCCGACGGCAGTTGCGACTGGCAGCTGCTGGGCGAGTTTCCGACAGGCATCTACACCAGTCCCGAGATCAGTTCGGTCGGCAAGACCGAAAAAGAGCTGACGGAGCAGAACATTCCTTACGAGGTCGGTCGGGCCGACTTCAAGAACCTGGCGCGTGCGCAGATCGCCGGGCGCCGGGTGGGCATGCTGAAGATTCTATTTCACCGCGACACGCTCGAACTGCTCGGCATCCACTGCTTTGGTGAACAGGCTTCGGAGATCGTGCATATCGGCCAGGCCATCATGTCGCAGAAGGGCGAGGCCAATTCGATCAACTATTTCATCGGCACGACATTCAACTACCCGACGATGGCCGAGGCCTACCGCGTGGCGGCGCTCTACGGCCGCAATCGCATCAGTTGAGTGTTCGCCAGCAGGTTGGCTGAGGCGTGAGGCGCGGACTCACTTGATCGTGAACATGCGATCGAATTTCGCGACCTCGAAGATTTTCTTCAGCATCTCGTTGGCGCCGACGATGGTGACCGCGCCGCTCTTGCCGCCGGCATGTTCATGCAGGCGAACCAGCATGCCGAGTCCGGCGCTGTCGATGTAAGGCGTTTTTGAGAGATCGACTACCACCGGTTGGTTGGCAGGGACCTGTTGGTAGGTGGAGCGAAAGGTGCGGTTAAGTTCGAAGACGAAGTCGCCGTCGATCGAGATGGTATGTCCGTCTTTGCTGTTCGAGTAAGAAACTTTCGACATGGGCTGATGTTCAGTGTGACCGATTCCGTTACATGGAATAGGTATAGTCCATTGTTGCCGGCGGTCCATCGGCCGGCTCCGTTTTTTACAGCATCGCCGAAGATCAGGATTCTTTTTTGCGCGTCGTCGAGGCGCTCAGCATGTCTCCCCAGATCTTCATATTCTGCTCGCCCAGTTTCATCCAGTAGTCCATGGGCGTGCCTTCGAGCGCCTTGCCCATCTGTTCCTGAATGTTCTTCTGCTGTTCGCTGAAGAAACGCAGACTGGTGTCGAGATACTCGGCAAAACCGCTTTGCGCCGCCTCGCCGTAGTTGCGAATGAAGCGTGACAGCACGTCCGCCGAAAACAGCGGCTCGCCGCCGGATTCCTGTTCCATGATGATCTGCAACAGGATGTTGCGGGTGATGTCTTCGTCGCTTTGTCGATCGACCACCTTGAAGGGGATCTCCTGCAATACCATCTGCCGGACTTCATCCAAGGTGATGTAACGACTCTCTGTCGTGTCGTAGAGACGACGGTTGGGATACTTTTTTATCAGCCGTTCAGCAGGCATAGTCGGGCACCTCTCGTGCCTTGGTTTATTGCGTTTTCCCTCTGCACGAGAACATTATACGCAACCGCAACCTGTGGCGGGTGTTTTGCCCGCCACAGGGTGATTTCACTGCATATGTTGACCGCCGTTGGCGGCCAGATTGGCACCGGTGATGAAGCCGGCATCGTCGGACACTAAGAAGGCGATCAGCCCGGCGATCTCTTCCGGCCGGCCGAGCCGTCCTACCGGGATCTGGGCAATGATCTGCTCGCGTACATCTTCGCGAACGGCCATGACCATGTCGGTGGCGATGTAGCCGGGCGATACCGTGTTAACGGTCACGCCCTTGCGCGCCACTTCCTGCGCCAGCGCCATGGTGAAACCGTGCATGCCCGCCTTGGCGGCACAGTAGTTGGTCTGGCCGAAACAGCCTTTCTGCCCGTTGATCGACGACACGTTGACCACCCGTCCCCAGCCGCGTTCGGCCATGCCGTTAACGAACTGGTGGCAGACGTTGAACACGCTGTCGAGGTCGGCGTTGATTACCGCACGCCAGTGTTCGACAGAGGTCTTCTTAAACGACGCGTCGCGTGTGATCCCGGCATTGTTGATCACGATGTCGACGTTGCCCAGCGCGTCATCCAACTGGGTTTTCATCTTTGCGCAATCGTCGTAATCACCGACGTCACAAGCGATCAGGACCGGATCGTAATCCTGCTCGGCGGCCCAGGCCTCGGCCTTTTCCTGGTTTCTGTAGGTGGTGGCGATACGGGCACCGGCGGCTGCCAATCGTTGACAGATCGCCGTGCCGATACCACCTGTTCCACCGGTTATTAGTGCTACCTTATCTTTTAACTCATGCATATCACTCCACGCTCTCTACGGCCATGGCGACGCCTTGACCGCCGCCAATACAGAGTGTAGCCAAACCTTTTTTGGCCTGTTCACGCTGCATGCCGTGGAGGAGAGTGACGAGTACGCGCGCACCGGATGCGCCGATAGGGTGACCAATCGAGATGGCGCCGCCGGAGACGTTGACCTTGGCGGTATCCCAGCCCAGTTCCTTGTTGACCGACATCGCCTGGGCGGCAAAGGCCTCGTTGGCTTCGACCAGATCCAGATCGCCGACCGACCAGCCGGCCTTTTCCAGGCATTTCTGGGTGGCCGGGATCGGGCCGGTGCCCATGATCGCCGGATCGACGCCGGCGCTGGAGAAGGACACGATTCTGACCAGCGGCTTCAGACCCAGCTCGGCGGCCTTTTCCGCCGACATGACCACAACAGCGGCCGCCCCATCGTTGATGCCCGAGGCGTTGCCGGCGGTTACGGTGCCGTCTTTCTTGAACGCAGGACGCAGGCCGCCGAGTTTCTCTGCAGTGGTGCCGGCGCGTGGGAATTCGTCCTTGGCGAAAACTACCGGATCGCCTTTGCGCTGCGGGATCTCGACCGGCACGATCTCGGCATCGAAGTTACCGGCCGCCTGGGCCTTCTCGGTACGGTTCTGCGATTCGGCGGCGAACAGATCCTGCTCGGCACGGGTGAAGCTGTACTTCTCGGCGATGTTCTCGGCGGTGATGCCCATGTGGCAGTCGTTGAACGCGCACCACAGACCGTCTTTGATCATGGTGTCGGTCATGGCCCAGTCACCCATCATCTTGCCGTTGCGCGACGAGGGCAGTACGTGCGGCGAGGCGCTCATGTTTTCCTGGCCACCAGCGATCACGATGTCTGCGTCACCGCACTGCACGGCCTGGAAGGCGAGGTGCACGGCTTTGAGGCCACTTCCGCAAACCTTGTTGATGGTCATGGCCGGCGTTTCCTGCGACAGGCCTGCCTCGATGACCGTTTGGCGCGCGGGGTTCTGGCCGCTACCGGCGGTCAGCACCTGGCCCAGAATGACCTCGTCGATCTGGTCCGATTTGAGACCGGTGCGTTCCAGCAGGTTTTTGACCACGGTGGCGCCCAGGCGGTGTGCGGGAACGCCCGCCAGGCTGCCGCCGAAAGAACCGATTGCGGTGCGCGCGGCGGCGACGATAACGACATCTTTGCTCATGAAATCCTCCGATTGATACGTCCCCTGGGATTGAGCAGGGGGCGCTAAAGATCACTAGAATGCCAGCGTTGCGCCGGATTTATTCTGCTGCTGCCCGGTCGCGCCGTCTGAACTTTGTTGCACTGCACAAGAGCGCATGTTAACGTGTTTTGGTGCAACGCACAATTCCGGAATCAAACCCGGTTGATGGGCCGCATTTGCTACTGCCAACAATTATCTGGACCTCCAAATTATGAGTACCAATCCGAATTTCTGGAACGAGTCAGTGCTGAAAGACTGGGCAGAAACCCAGCGCAAATACTGGGAAACCTGGAACGACTTTGCCAAAAACAGCGGTATGGGCCTCGGCATGGGCAGTACGCCGAACAACCCGTTTGCCGGCATGAATCCGTTCGCCGCCAATGCCTTCGCGCAAAACCCGTTTGCCGCCAATGCATTCGCCCAGAATCCATTCGCGCAAAATCCGTTCGCGCAGAACGCATTCAGCGTCAACCCGTTTGCCAACGCCGCCAACAGTAACCCTTTCATCGGGGCACTGGAACAGTGGTGGTCGAGTCTGAAACCCGGCGTCGAGGGCGACCTCAGCTCGGTTGCGCAGCGTTTCTACGATATGGGCAAGTCTTTCATGTCGATGGCCGAGGGCGCGTTTTCGGCATCGTCGGATGATCAGCCGGAAGCGGCCATGCAGTTCTGGATGTCGTCGATGCAGGCGATGCTGCAGCAGTGGATCACCCAGATACAGAACAACATTGATATCGCGACACCTGATCTGCCGGGTATCAGCGGCACCGCACTGAGCAGCTGGGCGCAGCTTGCCGATTCGGTTGCGCCCTGGCTCAACATGTCGCAGAGCTACCTCAAGGATGTCGCCGAAGGCCACCTGCCGGGCGGTGTCGAGATGCCGGGTATCGGTGCGGCGCAGGAGCAGTTCTGCCGCGCGCTGTCGATGCCGGGCCTGGGTTACAACCGCGAGCAGCAGGAGCGTCTGCAGCAGCTGGCGCGTCACCTCCTGGCTTATCACGACTCGCTGCGCGCCTATAAGCTGGCGTTCGCCAAGACGGCGCTGGCCTCGCTCGAGTCGGTGCAGAACGGCTGGCGCGAACTGCACGAGAAAGGCGAGAAGATCGAGAGCCTGCGTGCCCTGTACGACATGTGGGTCGACGCCAGCGAAGAGGCTTACGCCGATTTCGCGATGAGCGACGAGTACCAGGTGGTCTACGGCGATCTGGTCAACGCCCTGATGCGCGTTCGCCAGGATATGAACCACCTCGCCGAACAGCAGTACGAGCTGATGAACCTGCCGACGCGCACCGAGATGGATACCGTGCAGCGTCGCCAGCAGGAGCATCGCCGCGACAAGCGCCACCTGGAAAAAGAGATTGCCGAGTTGCGCGCCCAGATCGAGAAACTGAGCAAGGGCAGTGCGGCCGGCGGCAGCCGCGCTGCATCGGCCAAAGCCAAGCCGAAGGCCAAGGCGCCGGCACAGGACAGCCTGCCGATCGAAGACTCGGAAGACGACCTGACCCAAATCAAGGGCATCGGTCCGAAGATGGCCGAGAAGCTGTACGAGCAGGGCATCAAGAACTTCGCGCGGCTGGCGGAGATCAACACCAAGTTTGCCGAAGAGCTCGATGAAACGCTCAAGGCGCAGGGACGTATTCTGCGCGAAGACTGGATCGGGCAGGCCAAGAAACTGCTGGGTTAACGACACGAGATTCCACAGGGGATATTCCGCATGCTTCCTTTTCAACTGCGTCCCGACGAGATCCTCAACGAGGCTCGCGACTTCAACGAAAAACTGGCCAAAGGTGTCGGCAACCTGATGGACGTCGGTGACATCCCGTCCGGGGTGACGCCGAAAGAACCGGTCTACAAAGAAGACAAGATGGTGTTGTATCGCTACAAGAGCGAAACGCCGGCGAAGAACAAGACACCGTTGCTGATCGTTTACGCGCTGGTCAACCGGCCGTACATGACCGACCTGCAAGAGAACCGCTCGACCATTCGCGGTCTGCTCGATGCCGGTCAGGATGTGTACCTGATCGATTGGGGCTACCCGGATGCGGCCGACCGCTTCCTGACCATGGACGACTACATCAACGGCTACCTCGATCGCTGCGTCGACGTGATCTGTGCGCGCCACGGTATCGACAAGGTCAACCTGCTCGGCATCTGCCAGGGTGGGGCATTCAGCCTGTGCTACAGCGCGATGCATCCGGAGAAGGTCAGGAACCTGGTGACCATGGTCACCCCGGTCGACTTCAAGACGCCGGACAATATGCTCAGCCACTGGGTACAGAACGTCGACATCGATCTGCTGGTCGACACCCAGGGCAATATCCCGGGCGAGATGCTGAACTGGACCTTCCTGAACCTGAAGCCTTACCAGCTGATGGCGCAGAAGTACCTGGGCGTGGTCGACCTGATGGACGATCCCAAGGCGCTGAAGAACTTTATGCGCATGGAGAAGTGGATCTTCGACAGCCCCGACCAGGCAGGCGAGACCTTCCGTCAGTTCATCAAGGATTTCTTCCAGCAGAACAAGCTGATCAAGGGCGAGGTGCAGATCGGCGACGAGATCGTCAACTTGCGCAAGGTCACGATGCCGGTGCTCAACGTGTTCGCCGAGCAGGATCACCTGGTGCCGCCGGACGCCTCCAAGGCGCTCGAAAAGCACGTCGGTACCAAGGACTACACCGAGCTGTCGTTCCCGGGTGGCCACATCGGTATCTATGTGAGCGGCAAGGCGCAGAAGACCATTCCGCCGGCGATCGGGGAGTGGCTGGATAAGCGCTCCTGAGTCAGACCCGTCCAGCGGGTGCCGGTGTGTATGCGCCGGCACCCCATCCATCTCGTTTCATTCCTAACGCTTTCTCTCCTACCACCCGGTGGTACGCCGCAATAACCGTTTCCACATCGTGGAAGAAAAGGTGGATTTTGCGGTCGATTCGGCGCTCACCATTGGATCGCACAGTGCGCAATCCGTGCGCCCGGTAAGCGGGTGGGTGCCACTTTCAGTGCGCTCGCTTACCGGGCACCGTGTTCCTGTTTCGCGTAAGGGATTGGTTTGTAGCCATGTGCGGCGCCCAAGGCCGCGATTAGACACGGTGAAAACCGGCGCGCAGTGTCGGATTTATCCACGGATGGCATGCACCATAATTGCGCTGGCTTATGATGAGGCCGGCAGATTCCCTATAAGAATTTCGCCTGTGGCGCTCTTAGTCTATCGCCCCACAGATTAGGCGTAGATTAGGGAATTGTTGTCATGACAGAACGCGTAGCCGCCGGCGACCTGCAGGTCGCGAAACCCCTTTACGATTTCATCCAAGAGCAGGCGTTGCCGGGCACCGGCGTCGCTGCCGAGGCATTCTGGCAGGGCTTTGCCAAGCTCGTTGTCGACCTCGCGCCGGTCAACAAGAGTCTGCTCAGCAAGCGTGATCAGATCCAGGCCCAGATGGACGAATGGTGCCAGGCGCGCAAGGGCCAGGCACTCGACATGGGCGAGTACAAATCGTTTCTCGAAGCGATCGGTTACCTGGTGCCCGAAGGCGATGATTTTTCGATCACCACGGCAAACGTGGATGACGAAATCGCGAACATCGCAGGTCCGCAGCTCGTGGTGCCGGTCAACAATGCGCGCTACGCATTGAATGCCGCCAATGCGCGCTGGGGCAGCCTGTACGACGCCTTCTACGGTACCGACGTGATCCCGGAAGACGGCGGCCTCGAAAAGGGATTGACCTTCAATCAGAAGCGCGGCGAGGCAGTGGTTGCACGTGCCATTCAGTTCCTCGACAAGGCAGTACCGCTGACCGACGGTTCGCACGCCGACGTCACCGAGTATTCCTTGGTCAGCTTCAACGACCACGTCGGCCTGGCAGCGACGCTCAAGGACGGGGTCACGACAGGCCTGGTCGATCCGGCCGAGTTTGTCGGCTACCGCGAAAAAGACGGTGCGCTGAGCCACATCCTGATCAGCGATAACGGTCTGCACATCGACATCGTGATTGACCCGGAGCACCCGGTAGCCAAGCTGCATCCGGCCGGCGTACGCGACGTCGTTGTCGAATCGGCGATCACCACGATCATGGATTGCGAAGACTCGGTCGCGGCCGTCGATGCCGAAGACAAGGTGCAGGTCTACAGCAACTGGCTGGGCCTGATGCGCGGCGACCTGACGGAAACCTTCTACAAGAAGGGTCAGCCGGTCGAGCGTGTGTTGAACTCCGATCGCGTCTACACCTCGTCGCGCGACGGCGACCTGGTGCTGCCCGGTCGCAGCATGATGCTGGTGCGCAACGTCGGCCACCTGATGACCAACGATGCGATCCTGATGGCGGATGGCAACGAGATTCCGGAAGGCATCATGGACGCGATGGTGACCAGCCTGATCGCGATGCACGATCTGCTCGGCAAAGGTAAGTACCGCAACTCGCGCACCGGCAGCGTCTACATCGTCAAGCCCAAGATGCATGGCCCTGAAGAGGTCGCCTTTACCAACACCTTGTTCGGCCGCGTCGAAGACGTGCTGGGCCTGGCGCGAAACACGCTCAAGGTGGGCATCATGGATGAAGAGCGCCGCACCACGGTCAATCTCAAAGAATGCATCCGCGCCGCCAGCGAGCGCGTGATCTTCATCAACACCGGTTTCCTCGATCGCACCGGCGACGAGATCCACACCAGCATGGAACTGGGTCCGGTGCTGCCGAAGGCGGAAATCAAGAACGAGAAGTGGATCGCCGCCTACGAATACTGGAACGTCGACAACGGTTTGGCCTGCGGGCTGGCCGGACGTGCACAGATCGGCAAGGGCATGTGGCCGATCCCCGATCAGATGGCCAATATGCTCAAGACCAAGGGCGCACACCCGAACGCCGGGGCAAACTGTGCGTGGGTTCCGTCGCCGACCGCCGCGACCCTGCACTCTATGCACTATCACGACATCGACGTGGCGGCGCGCCAGGAAGAGCTCAAGTCACGCCCGCGGGCCAGCCTCGATGACATCCTGACGCCGCCATTGCTGCGTGATCCGACGTCGTTGAACGCTGAACAGATCCAGCGCGAACTCGACAACAATGCGCAAGGCATCCTCGGCTATGTGGTTCGCTGGATCGACCAGGGCGTCGGTTGTTCGAAGGTGCCCGACATCAACGATGTCGGTCTGATGGAAGACCGTGCAACGCTGCGTATCTCGAGTCAGCACATGGCCAACTGGCTGCACCACGGCATCTGCGACGAGGCGCAGGTTATGGAGACGTTCAAGCGCATGGCCGTCGTCGTCGACAAGCAGAACGCGCAGGATCCGGCCTACAAGCCGATGGCCCCCGGTTTCGACGGCGTCGCTTTCCACGCCGCGCTCGACCTGGTGTTGAAGGGGCGGGTGCAGCCCAATGGTTACACCGAACCGGTATTGCACGCACGGCGTGCACAGTTGAAAGCTACGCTTGAAAACGTAGCCTGATCACTTTGGAGCAGCAATGGCGCGCCTGAGCCCCTATTTCTCGTACAAGCACGACGACAACGGCAACGCTTACCTGGAAGTTTATCTGCGAGGTAATGCGCTGTTGAGGATGGCCGCCACCAACAAGGGCACGGCGTTCAATGAACGTGAGCGCCTCGAACTTGGGCTCGAAGGCATGCTGCCGCCGCAGGTGTGCGGTCTGAAACAGCAGGTTGCGCGCCTGTACCGCGGCTATTGCCGACAGCCGGATGACATCTCCAAGTATCAATACCTGCGCGGTATGCAGGAACGCTCTGAGGTGCGCTTCTACGCAATGCTGCAAGAGCATCTGCAGGAGATGATGCCGATCGTGTATACGCCGACCGTCGGCAAGGCGGTGCAGCAGTACAGCGATCTGTACCAGGCGCCGCGCGGCATCACGGTATCGCCGGCCAACATCGATCACATCGATCAGATCCTGGCCGACTATCCGCTGTACAACGTGCGCATGATCGTTGCGACCGACGCATCGGCGATTCTCGGTATCGGCGACCAGGGCCACGGCGGACTGGCGATCTGCATCGGCAAGCTTGCCCTGTACACGGCAGGGGCCGGCGTCAGCCCGTTCCATACGATGCCGGTCAATATCGATGTCGGCACCGATCGCACCGAGTTGCTCGAAGACCCGGACTATCTCGGCGTGCACCAACCGCGTCTGCGCGGTGATGCCTATTTCGAATTGCTGGATCGTTTCGTCGACGCCGTCAAACGTCGTTGGCCCAAGGCCACGATCCAATGGGAAGACTTCGCCAAGGACGTCGCCTTCAAGGTGCTGGCGCGCTACAAGGATCGCATCTCATCGTTCAACGACGATATCCAGGGCACCGGCGCGGTGACCCTGTCCGGCCTGATCGCGGCGTGCAAGCTGAAAGGTGAATCGCTCGCCAAACAACGTATCGTGGTTGTCGGCGCCGGCGCCGGCGGTGTGGGCGTCGCCAAGTCGATTCAGGATGGCCTGGTGCACGAAGGCCTGACGCGCGAACAGGCCCGGCGGCAGATGTTCGTGATGGATGCGCACGGTCTGGTGGTCGACGGCGTGTCGTCGCAGGAATACCAGCTGCCAGTCAGCCAGTTTGCCGATACCTATGCCGGTTGGACGATCGCCGGCGAGGTGCCGTCGCTGATGGAAGTTATCGATCAGGCCAAGCCGACCATCCTGCTCGGCCTCACCGGTGTCAGCGGGTTGTTCTCGGAACCGATCGTGAAACACATGGCGCGCAACGCCGAGCGACCGATCATCTTTCCGTTGTCGAACCCGACCTCGAATTGCGAGGCGATTCCGCAGGACCTGGTCGCCTGGACTGAGGGTAAGGCGATCATTGCGACCGGCAGCCCGTTCGACGATGTCGAATACGAGGGCAAACGCCATCCGGTCGGGCAGGGCAACAACGCCTTCGTGTTCCCCGGCATCGGGTTCGCCGCCATTCTCGGCCGCTGCCACCGGATCAGCGACGCCATGATCATCGAATCGGCCTTCGCGCTCGCCGAGTACACCGAACGCCACTACCAGTCGCGTGAACTCATCTTCCCGCCGATCAACGATCTGCGCGAGGTCAGCATGACCGTCGCCGCACGCGTGCTTGCGGTTGCGTTGCGTGACGGTTCGGCGGGCCGTTCCGACCTCGATCCCGACGATCTGGCCGGTTTGAGCGAATACGTGCGTTCGCGGGTGTGGGAGCCGCAGTACCTGCCGTACGTGCTGGCCGAGAACGCGCTGTAGGTAGCGGAAGGGTGCGTCGCTCGACGCCGACGGGGTGTTCGAGGATAGGGTTTATCAATGCTTTGCATTTAGCGCGATTGGCGCGCGGAGCAAATTTATACAAGCTGCTATAACTTGTTGTTATTTAATATTAAAAAATCATCATGCACGAATTCTCCAGGCACGGCAGCACGGCGATTTTGTGATTGATCAAAACCTACGCTAGAGGTTAGTTTTACAAGATTGTTGCAACGCAACAAAACGTTCGACTTGTAGATGCTCGCTGCGGTCCGGCTGGTTGCCCGGTTTTATGTCCGGCCCGGCGCATCTCGACAGAAAACAATGGCATAGACGGGAGTTAGACCATGACCAGAGACGAACAGATCAAGGCGCTCGAGAAGGATTGGGCCGAAAATCCACGTTGGGCGAACGTCAAGCGCGGCTACTCGGCGGAAGACGTTGTCCGCCTGCGCGGATCGATCCAGCCTGAATACACCCTGGCACGCCGCGGCGCGGAGAAGCTGTGGGAGCTGGTGAACGGCAGCGCCAAGAAAGGCTACGTGAATGCGTTCGGCGCAATCACCGCCGGTCAGGCAATGCAGCAGGCCAAAGCCGGCCTGGAAGCGGTTTACCTGTCGGGCTGGCAGGTCGCCGCCGACGGCAACACCTCCGAAACCATGTACCCGGACCAGTCGCTGTACGCCTACGATTCGGTACCGACCATGGTTCGCCGCATCAACAACACCTTCAAGCGTGCCGATGAGATTCAGTGGGGCCGCGGTGTAAACCCGGGCGACGAAGAGTTCGTCGACTACTTCCTGCCGATCGTCGCTGACGCGGAAGCCGGTTTCGGCGGCGTGCTCAACGCATTCGAACTGATGAAGAACATGATCGGCGCAGGCGCCGCTGGTGTGCATTTCGAAGACCAGCTGGCAGCCGTTAAGAAGTGCGGCCACATGGGCGGCAAGGTGCTGGTTCCGACCTCGGAAGCCGTACAGAAGCTGATCGCCGCGCGTCTGGCAGCAGACGTGATGGGCGTTCCGACCATCGTTTTGGCACGTACCGATGCCGAAGCAGCCAACCTGCTGACCTCCGACGTCGACGCAAACGACAAGCCGTTCTGCACCGGTGAGCGTACTGCGGAAGGCTTTTACCGCGTGAAGAACGGCCTCGAGCAGTCGATCAGCCGTGGCGTGGCCTACGCACCGTACGCCGACCTGGTGTGGTGTGAGACCGGCAAGCCGGACATCGGCTTCGCGCGTGAATTCGCCCAGGCGGTTCTGGCAGAGAACCCGGGTCAGCTGTTGTCGTACAACTGCTCGCCGTCGTTCAACTGGAAAGCCAACCTCAGCGAATCGCAGATCGCCTCGTTCCAGGACGAGCTGTCGGCACTGGGCTACAAGTACCAGTTCATCACCCTGGCGGGTATCCATGTCAACTGGTACAACACCTTCCAGTTCGCGCATGCATACGCTCGTGGCGAAGGCATGAAGCACTACACCGAAATGGTCCAGGAGCCGGAATTCGCTGCACGCGAGAAGGGTTACACCTTCGTATCGCACCAGCAGGAAGTCGGCGCCGGTTACTTCGACGATGTCACCACCGTGATTCAGGGTGGCGCTTCGTCGGTTACCGCACTGACCGGTTCGACCGAAGAGGAGCAGTTCGGCTAAACGAACCGCCGGGGCCTGGGCCGTTACCGGTTGGAAGACCAGCCGTGACGGTTCCGGGCCCTGTCGTTTCGATAACGACACAACGGACCAGACTCAGTGGCCGAAACCTTGCGCGAACCCAGTGGTGTGACGCCATCGAAGAACGGTGGTGGTGCCGAGGTGCGACAGACGTCATCATTGCACCCGAACACAGCGGCACCATTGGTAGAGCAAGCGCGCGTGACTGAACTCAATGCACGTCGTATCGCGGAGACGATACTCGACGGTTTCAACCGCCACTATCGTATCTTTCTCGAGATCACCGCCCAGGCACGCGAACGCTTCGAAACCTGCGATTGGCAGGGTCAGCGCCAGGCGGCCAGCGATCGTATCAATCTCTATACGCAGCGCGTCGGTGAAGCCACCGAGCGTCTGAAAACCGAATTCAAACTCGCGGGCGTGGTCGACGAAGAACTGTGGCGCGAGGTCAAGCTGCGCTATATCGGCCTGCTGTACGAACACAAGCAACCGGAACTGGCCGAGACCTTCTACAACTCGGTATTCACCTGGTTGTTCGACCGTCGCTATTACAATAACGACAACATCTTCGTCCGCCCGGGACTGTCGACCGAGTATCTCGACGAGAACGACCCGGTCTACGACAGCTACTATCCGACACGCCGTGGCCTTACCCAGTCGGTGCGCGCGATCCTCGAGGCATTTCCCTGTTCATTGCCGTTCG
This sequence comes from Thiosocius teredinicola, assembly GCF_002009425.1. Taxonomy (NCBI): domain Bacteria; kingdom Pseudomonadati; phylum Pseudomonadota; class Gammaproteobacteria; order Chromatiales; family Sedimenticolaceae; genus Thiosocius; species Thiosocius teredinicola. The sequence goes on along the minus strand of NZ_CP019936.1, from coordinate 2,829,290 downwards.
AGAATCTGAAGCGCGATGTGCGCCGCCTGGTCACCCACGTCAAGAAGACCCGTCTGCCGGGGCTCGAGCTGCGCCGGCATTTCCATTTCCAGGTACTGCGCGCACCTTTCTACCGTAACAAGGCGGCGTACATCGTCGGGCGGGCGATCAACGGCGCCGAAGTGTTGCCGTTTGTCATTCCGATTCTCAACAACGGCAAAGGGCAGGTGTACGTCGACACGGTGTTGATGGACGGCGACGACATCGCCAACCTGTTCAGTTTTGCGCGCGCCTATTTCATGGTCGAAACGACCACGCCAGCCGCAGTGGTGCATTTTCTCAACCGCATGCTGCCGACCAAGACCAAGGCCGATCTGTACACTGCAATCGGCCTGCAGAAGCAGGGCAAGAGCGAGTTCTACCGCGGCTTTCTGCATCACCTGTCGCACTCGACCGATCAGCTCGAGATCGCACCCGGTGTGAAGGGCATGGTCATGACGGTGTTCACGATGCCGTCGTACCCGTACGTGTTCAAGGTGATCAACGACTACTTTCCGCCGCCCAAGGAAGTCGACCGCGAGACGGTCAAGCGCAAGTACCAGATCGTCAAGATGCACGATCGTGTCGGACGCATGGCCGATACCTTGGAATACTCGCATGCTGCATTTCCGTTGGCGCGGATCACCGACGATCTGTTGGAAGAGCTGAAGAAGAAGTGCGGTAAGAGCTTGGAGTTCGAAGGCGATCAGGTCATCGTGCGTCACCTCTACATCGAACGTCGGCTCGATCCGCTCAACCTGGTCTTCCAGTCCGCTTCGAAAGAACAGAAAGAGGCCTGCATCATCGGCTTCGGCAATGCGGTGAAAGAAATGGCGGCAGCCAACATCTTTCCCGGCGACTTGCTGTACAAGAACTTCGGTGTGACCCGCCATGGCCGCGTGATCTTTTACGACTATGACGAGATCGAGTTCATGACCGATATGAACTTTCGTCATATCCCGGCGCCTCGCACACCCGAGGACGAGATGGCTGCCGAACCCTGGTACTCGGTGGCGCCGAACGATGTGTTTCCCGAAGAGTTCGCCAGTTTTCTGCTGGTTGACCCGGAACTGCGCAAGGCCTTTATGCAACATCATCGCGACCTGTTGGACGCCGAGTATTGGAAAGGTGTGCAGTCGGACATTCGCGAAGGTCTGCAACGTGACGTCTTTCCCTATGCGAGCAGCAAACGATTTCGCACAATCTATGGCAAGGAATAACGAACGACCATGAGTTTCAAGACAGCTGATCTATGCGATGACCATGCAGAGTCTGTGCAGATCTGTGAGCCGATCTTCTCGAGCTTCGGTGGAAAGGCGAGGTTTGCGGGCCGGATCTCGACCATCAAATGCTTCGAAGACAACTCGCTGGTGCGCGAAGCGGTCGGTGAACCCGGTGAAGGGCGTGTGCTGGTGGTCGATGCGGGCGGTTCAAAGCGCTGCGCGATGCTCGGCGACCTGCTGGCCGCCAAAGCCGTCGACAACGGCTGGTCGGGTGTCGTGATGTACGGCCTGATTCGCGATTCGGCAGACATTGCGCAAATGGACCTCGGGGTGAAGGCGCTGGGAACCTATCCCCTCAAGAGCGTGAAGAAGGGGATCGGCGAACGCGACGTACCGGTCAAGTTCGGCGGTGTCAGTTTCGCGCCGGGGCATTATCTGTACGCTGACGAAGACGGCATCATCTGCAGTGAATCGTCGTTGCTCGCGTCGGGGGAATGAAACACGGATCGGCGTTCGCGTCGACGCGTGTCCGGATTACTGACAGACTACACTGACACTGAGAGATCAAGGTTCATGTGCCGGGGTGCGCGCAACGCGTGAAGCGGTTGAACCGGCACACAATAGAGGTGGAGGGGTTACACGATGAGCAGACCTGAAATGGTCGCCGAACCGATTGCCGCACGGATCGTCCACAAGTCCGAAATGGAGGGCGAAGTGGGGTCGGTGCGCGTCATCAAGATGATGCTCAACCTGATGCCGGCCGGCCGCAAGTTTGAGGCGGGTTCGGACATCGCGTTTCTCGCACCGGGCTATGCGGCAGACGATCTGGAGCACGGGCTGCGCCACTTCACGATCGAGGCCGTCGGCAGGGTACCGTTTGAAGACTCGGTCGATCTGACGATCTATGTCCGCGATGTTCGTTCCGCGGATAAAAAGGGTATCGCTCAGCATCTCGCCGGTTTGAACCAGGGCGACTCGGTCCAGGTCTACGGCCCGGCGCCGTATCCGTTCTATCCACCGATGGGTTCGCGCAGCAACGTCATCATGATCGGCGCCGGCACGGGCATGGTGCCGTTCCGCTGGCTGGCGCTGAAGATTCAACAGCGCAAGCTCGACTGGATGGGCAAGGTGCTGATGCTCGAAGGCAACGAGACCGGTGTTGAACACCTGTACGCCAACGAGCCGGGCATCAACCAGGATCAGTATTTCGACGCGGCGACCTACCGCGCATTCGAGGCGTTGAAAACCCGCTATTCCGCGACCGCGTCGGACAGTGCCCCGGGGGCAGAGGCCAACATGGAGGCCATGTGGCGATTGATGGGCCAGGGCAGTGTGTTTGTCTACCTCGCCGGCCACCGCTCGGTAGCGAAGGCCTTGGACGAGGCGATGTCGAAGCATCTGCGTCTGGCCGGTCGCTGGGATGAGGCCAAGGCGGCCTTGAAGCGCGACGGCCATTGGCTGGAATACCTGTATGACTGAAGCCGTCAGTCGCTCGGTGTACTTCGTCTCCGAAAGCACGGGGATCACGGCCGAGGCGTACGGGCAGAGTCTGTTGTCGCAGTTCGGCGATACCAAGTTCATCAAACGCTACACGCCGTTCATCAACACGCGTGAGAAGGCGCAGGCACTGGCCAGTGAACTGGGGCATCGGGCGGAAGCGGAAGGGCAGCAGGCGATCGTGTTCGCCACCATGGTCGATGAAGAGATCAACTCGATTTTGAAACAGGCCCAATGCCACTATTTCGAGTTATTCGATCGCTTCATGCCGGAGCTGATAGAGGCAACCGGTTTGCAGCCGACGCGCAAATCGGGCATCAGTCACGGACTGGTGAACCTGGACAACTACGAGGCGCGAATCGACACGATCAACTACGCGCTGAGTAACGACGATGGCATGCGCCTGAACAAGTTCGACAAGGCGGATGTCATCCTGGTCGGCGTGTCGCGGTCGGGCAAGACGCCGACCTGCCTGTACCTGGCATTGCACTTCGGTATGCGGGCGGCGAACTATCCGATCACGGAAGAGGACTTTGAGCGCGGCGAATTGCCCGACGAACTGCTGAAGCAGTCCGCCAAGGTGTTTGCGCTGACGATCGAGCCCGAACGTTTGGCCGCCATCCGCGAGCTGCGCCGACCGGAGAGCGACTATGCAACGCTGCGTCGTTGCTACAAGGAAGTGCAGATGGCGCAAGACATGTTTCACCGTTACGGTTTTACGGTGTTGGATTCCACGACGCATTCGATCGAAGAGTTGGCGTCATTGATCAAGAAGAGCCTTTGAGCGGGCAAAGTAGAGGAAAACAATGAGCGATTACATCCTGTGGCTGCATGAGGTCGAGATGAGCGATGTCGACCGTGTGGGCGGCAAGAATGCGTCTCTGGGAGAAATGCTGCGCAACCTGACGGCCGACGGCAGTGTGAAAGTGCCCGGCGGCTTTGCGACGACCGCGCACGCCTATCGCGAGTTTCTGGCCCACGAAGGCCTCGCCGACAGGATCAACAAGACGCTGGATGAGCTCAACGTCGACGATGTTGCAACCCTGGCGCAGACCGGCAAGCAGATCCGCCAGTGGGTCATGGACACACCGTTCCCACCGGCTCTGGACGCGGCGATCGCCGAAGCCTATGCGACGTTGGAAAAAGAATACGGCACCGAGGTGACCTGGGCCGTGCGTTCGTCGGCGACCGCCGAAGACCTGCCGGATGCCTCGTTTGCCGGTCAGCAAGAGACGGTGCTCAACGTCTCGGGCCTGGCCGATATCAAGATGCGTATCCATGAGGTGTTTGCCTCGCTGTTCAACGATCGAGCGATCTCGTACCGCGTGCACCAGGGCTTCGATCACTCACAGGTCGCCCTGTCGGCCGGCATTCAGAAGATGGTGCGTTCCGATATCGGTGCGTCGGGCGTCATGTTCACCCTCGATACCGAAAGCGGCTTCCGCGACGCGGTATTCGTTACCGCCAGTTACGGCCTGGGTGAAATGGTCGTACAGGGCGCGGTCAACCCGGACGAGTTCTACGTGCACAAGCCGACGCTGGCCGCCGGTCGCCCGGCGATCCTGCGTCGCAATGTCGGTAGCAAGGCGATCAAGATGATCTATGCCGAGGGCGGTGAGCATCCGGTGGCGACGGTGCCGGTCGACGAAGCCGAGCGCCGCCAGTTCTGTCTGACCGACGAGCAGGTGGAAGAACTGGCCAAGCAGGCCGTACACATCGAGAAGCACTATGGCCGACCGATGGACATCGAGTGGGCACTCGACGGTCTCGATGGCGAACTGTACGTGGTGCAGGCGCGGCCGGAGACCGTACAGAGCCGTAGCGGTAACGTTATCGAACGCTACGAGATGAAGCAGAAGTCGAAGGTGCTGGTCGAGGGGCGCTCGATCGGCGCGCGTATCGGCAAAGGCAAGGCGCGGGTCATCGCCAGCCTCGACGACATGGACAAAATCGCTGAAGGCGATGTGCTGGTCACCGACATGACCGACCCGGACTGGGAACCGATCATGAAACGTGCCTCGGCGATCGTGACCAACCGCGGTGGGCGTACCTGTCACGCGGCCATCATCGCGCGTGAGTTGGGTGTACCGGCGGTCGTCGGTTGCGGCGACGCGACCGACCTTGTCAAAGACGGTCAGCCGGTGACGGTTTCGTGCGCCGAGGGCGATACCGGCTTCGTGTATGACGGTGAACTCGATTTCGAGTTGAAGACGGTCGAGCTCGACAGCATGCCGGACGTGCCGGTCAAGGTCATGATGAACGTCGGTAACCCCGAGCGTGCCTTCAGCTTTGCACAGATTCCGAATGCCGGCGTGGGCCTGGCGCGCCTCGAGTTCATTATCAACAACATGGTCGGCATCCATCCGCAGGCCCTGCTGCAACTCGAACGGGTGCCGGCCGACGTGCGTGCCGAAATCGACGAACGCATTGCTGCCTACGGCGATCCGCGTGAGTACTTCGTCAAGCGTGTCGTCGAAGGTATCTCGACGCTGGCGGCGGCGTTCCATCCGCAACCGGTCATCCTGCGTATGTCCGACTTCAAGTCGAACGAATACGCCAACCTGGTCGCGGGCACACTGTACGAGCCGGACGAAGAGAACCCGATGATCGGCTTCCGTGGTGCGTCGCGCTACCTGTCGCCGAACTTCCGTGCCTGCTTCGATATGGAGTGCGAGGCGATCCGCCGGGTGCGCAACGAGATGGGGCTGACCAACCTCGAGATCATGATCCCGTTCGTGCGTACGCTGGAAGAGGCCGATGGCGTCATCAAGCTGCTGGCCGAGAACGGACTGGAGCGCGGCAAAGACGGTCTGCGCGTGATCATGATGTGCGAACTGCCTTCGAACGCAGTGCTCGCCGATGAGTTCCTCGAATACTTCGACGGCTTCTCAATCGGTTCCAACGACATGACGCAGCTGACGCTCGGCCTCGACCGCGATTCGGGCCTGATTGCACATCGTTTCGATGAACGTAACCCTGCGGTACTCAAGATGCTGGATATGGCGATCACCGCATGCCGCAAGGCGGACAAGTACGTCGGCATCTGCGGTCAGGGTCCGTCGGATCACCCGGACCTCGCCAAGTGGCTGCTCGATCGTGGTATCAACAGCATCTCGCTGAACCCCGATACCGTTATCGATACCTGGCTGTATCTGGCAGGTCAGAAAGACGTCTGACCGGAGATCGGATCGCCGCGTGCTCAGGGATGCTGGGCGGCGCGGCGAGACTCTGCTTCGCTGGCGATAACCGCCTGTTCGAAGGCCTCGGCATCCAGCGGCCGGTGGAGCAGGTAGCCCTGGGCGAAATCGCACCCTTGTCGGCGGACATAGGCCAACTGGTCCCCCGACTCCACGCCTTCGGCGAGTATCTTCTTGCCCATGCTGTGTCCCATGGCGACCACCGCTTGCACGATCGCGCAATCCTGCGGGTCGTCGGGAAGGTCTTTGACGAAGGTGCGGTCGATCTTCAACACGTCCACCGGCAGGTGCTTGAGATAGCCGAGCGACGAATAGCCGGTGCCGAAGTCATCCAGCGATACGTGACTGCCGAGGGTGCGCATATGTTCAAGGCCCGAGATGGTCTCCTCGGAGGCCTCGATCAACGCGCGCTCGGTCAGTTCGATGCCGATGTCTGCGGGATTCAGTCCGTGTTGTTTCAAGGTTTGCAGCAGGTAGGGGATCACGTCGCGGATCACCAGGCTGCCACCTGACAGATTGATATCGACACGCACATCGCGCATGCCTCGATGCTTCCATGCCGCGCGTTGCTGAATCGCCTGGTTGATCACGAAGGTCTGCACCTGCTTCATCAGCGCCGACTGCTCGGCAATCGGTATGAACTCCTCCGGCGAGATGTGCGTACCGCCGGTTCCCCAGCGGATCAAGGCCTCGCAACTGACGATCAGGCCGGTTTCGATATCGATCTGCGGTTGATAGACCAGGTACAGCTCGTCGTTCTCGAACGCGCGGTGCAGGCTCTGCTCGATGTGTTGTCGATGGGCGACCGCTTCGTTCATCGATGGCGCATAGAAGCGGAAGGTATTGCGGCCGGCTTCTTTGGCGGTGTACATAGCCGCATCCGCCTTGCGCAGCAGGTCGCCGGGCGACCCGCCATCGTCGGGGTACATGCTGATACCGATACTCGAGGACACCACCAGTTCCTGGCCGACGACCTCGATGCGCGGCTCGAGGGCGCGAATGATCTTTTCCGCCACGTGTTCGACCTCGTCGACCGAGCCGATGCTCGACAGCAGCACGATGAATTCGTCGCCGCCGAAACGGGCAAGCAGGTCGTAACCGCGCAGGCAGGTGCCCATGCGATCCGCCACCGATTTGAGCAGCGTGTCGCCGGCTTCGTGGCCGAATGAATCGTTGATCGTCTTGAAGTTGTCGAGGTCGATGAACAGCAGGGCGAGCTTGCGTTTGAAGCGCCCGGCCTCGGCGATGCGCAGCCAAAGCTGTTCGTCGAGCATGTAGCGGTTCGGCAGCCCGGTGAGGGCATCGAGTGTGGCCATGCGTTCCAAGGCGTTTTGTGCCTCGAGCCGGCGGTCGTATTCGTCCTGGGTCAACTGAACCTGGCGGCGATGGCGCATCAATTGATAGATCATGATCACGCCAAGCAACTCGAGCGTGACGAAGGCGCCGGCCAGTTGCCAACCCAGCATCGCGATGTTCTCGTAAACCGGCTCGAGCGTCTGTTCGATGAACAGCGTGGCGGTGCCGCGGTAGGAGTACGGCAGCTCTTCGGTTTGCTGTTGTACCCGGTCGTCGCGCAGGTCGCGGCGGAATTCACCGAGTACGAAACCGTTCTCGGCAGTGAGGCGCAGCTGCGTGGTGGTGCTGTTGAGCTCGCCCCAGGCCTTGATCTGATCGCGCAGCTGGTAGAAATCGCCGTTGCGTAGCGATGACCCGAGGATATGGCGCAGGTATGAAGACTCGGTTGTGATCGCAGCGCGTGCTTGGTCGAGCCGCGCGATCCGTTCGTTGGTATAGATCGACAGGGTGATGGCACCCGCCAGCACGGTAATGATGCCCCACGAGAGCCAGAACCCACGAAACTGCCGAAATCTACTTTGCGGCACGTTCTTGCTCCGCTGGTTGTTCCACTGTCGACAGCAGTTGGCGCAGTTTGTCGAATCGCTCGTCGCTGGCGGCAACCAAGCCGGTAGCGTGTGAATTTATCGCGCGCAGCGCCATTCTGCCCCGGTAACTATATTGCAGGCCGAGCAGGAGTTCGCGCAGTTTTTCGACCAGTGCCGGCGGCATGTCCGAGCGGGCGACGAACAGGTGCTCGGGAGCGTCCGGCAAGGTTGCCAGGGATCGGATGCCCAGCGGCGCAAACTCGTGATAGGTGGTGTCATTGACCGCGCCGGCGTCATTGTGGCCGCTCAATACGGCGAGGGCGACGTTGGTGTATCCGCGGTAATGGGTATATCCCGACAGGTCCTTCAGGCGCACACCCTGGTCCGCCAGCGCGGCGCTCGGAATCACGGTGCCCATCGTCGAATACGGATCGGAGAATGCGAACGACTTGCCCTTGAGATCGCGGATGCCGCCCAGATGGCTGCTGGTCGGGACGATGATGTGCCCCTTCATCGAGGGTATGCCCTGGTGGGACATCTGCGCGAGCAAGGGTTTCCTACCAAAGCGTTTGACCATCTCGATGTACGACACCGGTCCGAGAAAGGCGATGTCGATAGCGTCCTTACCGATCTCGACCAGGTGTTCCTCGTAGTCCCTACCGATACGCACGTGCACCGGTCGATCGAGTTCTTCAGCCAGGTAGTGGGCCAGTGGTTGAAATCGGCCCTGCAGGTCGGCGTAGGGCAGAAACGGATGAACGCCGATGATCAGGCTTTTTTTGGAGGGTGACGCGGCTGAGGCCGGGCCGAGGGGCGAAGCCAGGACAGCGAAAAGGAGCAGAGCGACGGCTACCCGCCATGCTGGCCAGAAACTGCAGCACTGGTTCGACATGCTCTCCTTCTCGCGGCACCCACGCGGCCGAGTCGGCCGGTCTAACGGGTGGCCGGACCTCGTTATTAGGAATCTTAGTGTTATCGGTGTGTTCCGCCAGGGCTTTAACGACTTACTTCACATTTTCGGTCATCGCCGGCCATCCCGGCCGCCCGCCCGAAGGCCCGAATCCGTCGACAATTGAATTCCATGTGTCGACACATTTGAAAAACCAATAGTAGAAAGTGGCTGTTTTTATGTCGCAGCGGCGGCTTCGCAGCTAATATTGTCGACAATAACGAGCCGGTAGCGATGTTCAGCCGGCCTGGCGTTCGCACTAGTTGCACCGCAACCCGAACTCACCTGCGCGCAAGGCCCGGGTGCTGACCCAACGACAAAGAGGCAAAAATATGAGCAATTACAAGGCGCTCTACGAACGATCGTTAGCGGACCCGGCCGGGTTCTGGGGTGAAGCAGCAGCCTCGCTGCATTGGGACAAGCCGTGGGAGCAGGTACTCGACCTCGACGCCAAGCCCGTCCCGCGCTGGTTTGCCGGCGGTCAGCTCAATACCTGCTTCAATGCGGTCGACCGGCACGTCGAGGCCGGCCATGGTGAGCGCGCCGCGCTGATCTACGATTCGCCGGTCACCGACCAGAAAAAGACCTACACCTACGCCGAGCTGCGCGACGCGGTCGCGAGCTTTGCCGGCGCGCTGCGCGAGCAGGGTGTCGAGAAGGGCGATCGCGTACTCATTTACATGCCGATGATCCCCGAAGCGGCCATTGCCATGCTGGCGACGGCGCGCCTCGGCGCGATCCATTCGGTGGTGTTCGGCGGTTTCGCCGCCAACGAACTGGCCACGCGAATCAACGACGCCAAGCCGAAGGTCATCGTCAGTGCCTCGTGCGGCATCGAGCCCAACCGCGTGGTGGTGTACAAGCCGCTGCTGGATGCGGCGGTTGAGCAGTCGGTGCACAAGCCGAGCGCCTGCATCATCAAGGCGCGCCCGCAGGCCGAGGCGCCGCTGGTAGATGGTCGCGACCTCGACTGGGATGCGGCGGTCAGCGCAGCCACGCCGGCCGATTGCGTAGCAGTCGAAGCGACCGACCCGCTGTACATCCTGTATACCTCGGGCACCACCGGTCAGCCCAAGGGTGTGGTGCGCGACAACGGCGGCCACGCCGTGGCGATGCACTGGACCATGAAGAACATCTACAACGTCGAGGCCGGCGATGTGTACTGGGCGGCCTCCGATGTCGGCTGGGTGGTCGGCCACAGCTATATCGTTTATGCGCCGCTGCTGGCGGGCTGCACGACCCTGATGTACGAAGGCAAGCCGGTCGGCACGCCCGACCCAGGCGCCTTCTGGCGGGTGATCAGCGAGCACAAGGTAAAGGTGTTGTTCACCGCGCCGACCGCGTTCCGCGCGATCAAGAAAGAAGACCCCAACGGCGATCACTTGAAGGACTACGACCTGTCGTGCATGCAGGCGCTGTTCCTCGCCGGTGAGCGTTGCGATCCCGACACGCTGTTCTGGGCGCGCGACAAGTTGCAGAAGCCAGTGGTCGACCACTGGTGGCAGACCGAAACCGGCTGGGCGATCGCCGCCAACCCGATGGGTATCGAGCCGATGGAGATCAAGCCGGGTTCGCCGACCGTGGCGATGCCGGGCTACGACGTGCGCATCCTGTCCGAAGACGGTGACGAGATGCCCGATGGCGAGATGGGCAACATCGTAATCAAGCTGCCGATGGCGCCGTCGTGCCTGCCGACCCTGTGGGGCAACGACAAGCGCTTCATCGACTCGTACCTGAGCAAGTACCCCGGTTTCTACCTGACCGGCGACGCCGGCTACCGCGATGCCGACGGTTACCTGTGGATCATGAGCCGCACCGACGACGTCATCAACGTGGCCGGTCACCGTCTGTCGACCGGCGCGATGGAAGAGGTGCTGGCGGGCCATCCGGATGTCGCAGAGTGCGCGGTGATCGGTGTCAGTGACGCGCTGAAGGGGCAATTGCCGCTCGGCCTGATCGTGCTGAAGGCCGGCGTCGATCGACCGAACGACGAGGTCGCGGCCGAGTTGGTCAAGCGGGTGCGCGATCAGATCGGGCCGGTCGCCGCGTTCAAGCTGGTCGCGATCGTCAAACGCCTGCCGAAGACTCGCTCGGGCAAGATCCTGCGCGGCACCATGGTCAAGATCGCCGATTCGGAAGAGTACAAGATGCCGGCGACGATCGATGACCCGGCGATCCTCGAAGAGATCGCTGCATCGCTGCGCAGCCTGGGATATGCGAAAGGCTGAGCCGCCATGAATGATCTGAGCAGCGTTTCCGCTGATATCGCCGCCGGCAATATTCCCGATCGGATCTTCAATCTGTTGAAGGAAGCGATCGTCGAAGGCGATATCGCGGCCGGCAGCAAGATCAGCGAGCCGGAGCTGGCGCGGGCCTACGGCATCAGCCGCGGCCCGTTGCGCGAAGCGATCGGTCGCCTCGAGGCCTGTGGTCTGGTCGTGCGTAAGCCGAATGTCGGTGCGCGCGTGGTCACGCTCAGCAGTGAGCAGTTGCTCGAGATCTTCCATGTGCGCGAGGCGCTCGAAGGTATGGCCGCGAGGCTGGCGGCGCAAAACATGAGCGACGACGAGATCGCCGACCTGCGCGGTCTGCTCGGTCAGCACAATGAACAGATCGAGCGTGACGCCGAACATGCGTATTTCCAACGCGAAGGCGACCTCGATTTCCACTACAGGATCGTTCAGGGCAGTCACAACGGTCGCATGATCGAACTGCTGTGCAACGACCTCTACCACTTGGTGCGTCTGTATCGCTATCAATTCGGTATGCCGTCGAAGCGCGGTCCGCGTGCGTTCGTTGAACACGAACACATCGTGGACGCGATCGAACGACGCGACCCCGAGATGGCGGAATTAATGATGCGCTCACATGTTCGCGCCTCGCGCGAAAACGTCGAACGCCTGCTGCGCGAGCAGGAATAAGAGCAGTCGGCAGGGCAGGGCCGGGCGGGTACCCGTCACCCGCTCGGCATTGTCCGATTCGACAACCGGGGCACCGGCGCGACGCAACCACGCGTCGGTGCCCCACCCACAGACAGGTATTTGAATATGAGCATTGAATCGGCAGGTAAGAAGTTCAGAGACGCGGTGGCCAATGAAAAGCCGCTGCAGTGCGTCGGCGCTATCAACGCCTATCATGCGCGCTTGGCCGAGGCATCGGGCTTCAAGTCCTTGTATATCTCCGGCGGTGGCGTCGCGGCCGGCTCGTGCGGCATTCCGGATCTGGGCATCACGACGATGGAAGATGTGCTGACCGATCTGAAGCGCATCACCGACGTGACCACCTTGCCGGTGCTGGTCGATGTCGATACCGGCTGGGGCGGGGCATTCAACATCGCGCGTAGCGTGCGCTCGATGATCAAGTGCGGCGCCGCGGCGATCCATATCGAAGACCAGGTGCAGCAGAAGCGTTGCGGGCATCGGCCGAACAAGGCGATCGTGTCGCAGGCCGAGATGGTCGACCGGATCAAGGCGGCGGTCGATGCCAAGACCGATCCGGATTTCGTCATCATGGCGCGCACCGATGCGTTGGCCGTCGAGGGCATGCAGTCGGCGATCGATCGCGCCTGCGCCTGCGTTGAGGCCGGCGCCGACATGATCTTTCCCGAAGCGATGACCGAACTGCCGCAGTACCGCGAGTTTGTCGACGCGGTCAAAGTGCCGGTGTTGGCCAACATCACCGAGTTCGGCTCAACGCCGCTGTTTACCACCGAGGAACTGGCCAGTGTCGACGTCAGCATCGCGCTGTATCCCTTGTCGGCATTCCGTGCGGCCAACGCGGCCGCGCTGCAGGTGTATCAAACGCTGCGCGGCGAAGGTTCGCAGAAGAACGTCATCGACATCATGCAGAGCCGCATGGATCTGTACGAGTACCTGGGCTACCACGACTTCGAACAGAAGCTCGATCAACTGTTCCGCGAGGAAGGTGCCTGAGCGCACAACGGTATCCGATACAAAACCGGCGATCTGATGTGCGCCGCCAACGAATCAGAGGACTTCAGTCATGAATGATGCAGTACTACCGAAACCGAAAAAATCCGTAGCCCTGTCCGGCACCGCTGCGGGCAACACCGCGATCTGCACCGTCGGGCGCACCGGCAACGATCTGCACTATCGCGGTTACGACATCCTCGATTTCGCCGAGACCTGCGAGTTCGAAGAGATCGCCTACCTGCTTGTGCACGGCGAGCTGCCGAACCGCGCCGAGTTGGAGACCTACAAGCGCAAACTGCGTTCGTTGCGCGGTCTGCCGACCTCGGTCAAGCAGGCGCTCGAAGCGCTGCCGCCGTCGGCGCATCCGATGGATGTCATGCGCACCGGTTGTTCGGTACTCGGTACCTGCCTGCCGGAGAAGGACGATCATGCCGAGGCCGAGGCGCGCAACCTGATCGATCGCATGATCGCCAGCTTCGGCTCGATGTTGCTGTACTGGTATCACTTCTCGGTCAATGGCAAGCGCATCGATGTCGAGACCGATGACGAGACCGTCGGCGGTCACTTCCTGCACCTGCTGCATGGCGAAAAGCCGCGCGATTCGTGGGTGCGTGCGATGCACACCTCGCTGATCCTGTACGCAGAGCACGAGTTCAATGCGTCGACCTTCACCGCGCGCGTCGTCGCCGGCACCAACTCCGATATGTACTCGGCGATCGCCGCGGCGATCGGCGCGTTGCGTGGGCCGAAGCACGGCGGTGCCAATGAAGAGGCGTTCCGCATCCAGAGCCGCTACCACACGGCGGACGAGGCGGAGGATGACATCCGCGAGCGCGTCGGGCGCAAAGAGATCGTGATCGGCTTCGGTCATCCGGTATACACCACCGGCGATCCGCGCAACGACGTGATCAAGCGCGTCGCCAAGTCGCTGTCGGAAGAGAACGGCGACATGAAGATGTACAACGTGGCCGACCGGCTTGAGTCGGTGATGTGGGAGATCAAGAAGATGTTCCCCAACCTCGACTGGTTCTCGGCCGTTTCGTACAACCAGATGGGTGTGCCGACCGATATGTTCACGCCGCTGTTCGTGATCGCGCGGGTTACCGGTTGGGGCGCGCACGTGATCGAGCAGCGTCAGGACGGCAAGATCATCCGTCCGTCGGCCAACTATGTCGGTCCGGAGAACCGCCAGTTCATGCCGATCGGCGACCGTAGCTGAAGTAGCGTCAACAACGCGTAACGAGGCGCGCATCCGGCGCGCCCGAGTTCCGGCGGCGAGACGGCCGATCCGTTGCTGCCGGGTCCATTGGATGTTTTGTGGAACACACTATGAATACGACTCACCGTAAGCCGTTGCCCGGTACCCAGCTCGATTACTTCGATACGCGCGAGGCGGTCGAGGCGATCCAGCCCGGTGCCTATGCCAAGCTCCCGTACACCTCGCGCGTGCTGGCCGAGCAGCTGGTGCGTCGTTGCGATCCGGCGATGCTCGAGGATTCCTTGAAGCAGATCATCGAGCGCAAGCGCGATCTGGACTTCCCGTGGTATCCGGCACGCGTGGTGTGCCACGACATCCTCGGTCAGACGGCACTGGTCGACCTGGCCGGTCTGCGCGATGCGATTGCCGACAAGGGCGGTGATCCGGCGCAGGTCAACCCGGTCGTGCCGACCCAGTTGATTGTCGACCACTCGCTGGCTGTCGAATACGGCGGTTTCGATCCGCAGGCGTTCGAGAAGAACCGCGCGATCGAGGATCGACGCAACGAGGACCGGTTTCACTTCATCGAATGGACCAAGACCGCGTTTCAGAACGTCGACGTGATCCCGGCCGGCAACGGCATCATGCACCAGATAAACCTGGAGAAGATGTCACCGGTGATCCAGGCGCGCCCTGACGAAAACGGAAAGCGCGTTGCGTTCCCGGACACCTGTGTCGGCACCGACAGCCACACCCCGCACGTCGATGCGCTGGGCGTGATCGCGATCGGTGTGGGCGGCCTGGAAGCCGAGAACGTGATGCTCGGCCGCGCATCGATGATGCGTCTGCCCGAGATCGTCGGCGTCAAGCTCACCGGCAAGCGCCAGCCCGGCATCACTGCGACCGACATCGTGCTCGCGCTGACCGAGTTCCTGCGACAGGAGCGCGTCGTCTCCGCCTACCTCGAGTTCTTCGGCGAGGGTGCCGAGAACCTCACCATCGGTGACCGTGCGACCATCTCCAACATGACGCCGGAGTTCGGTGCCTCGGCCGGCATGTTCTACATCGACCAACAGACGATCGATTACCTGAAGTTGACCGGGCGTGACGCCGATCAGGTCGCACTGGTCGAGAACTATGCCAAGACCACCGGCCTGTGGGCCGATGCGTTGAAGGATGCCGAATACGAACGCGTGCTCGAATTTGATCTGTCGACCGTGGTGCGTAACATGGCCGGTCCGTCGAACCCGCACCGTCGCCTGCCGACCTCGGCACTGGCCGAGCGCGGCATCGCCGGCGAGTGGCAGGAGAAGCAGGGCGAGATGCCCGATGGTGCCGTGATCATCGCGGCGATCACCAGCTGTACCAATACGTCCAACCCACGCAACGTTGTTGCGGCCGGTCTGATTGCACGCAAAGCCAACGAGTTGGGCCTGGTGCGCAAGCCGTGGGTCAAGTCGTCGTTTGCACCGGGTTCGAAGGTGGCGCGCCTGTATCTCGAAGCGGCCGGCCTGCTGCCGGAACTGGAGAAGCTCGGCTTTGGCATCGTCGCCTATGCCTGTACCACCTGTAACGGCATGAGCGGTGCGCTCGATCCGAAGATTCAGCAGGAGATCATCGACCGCGATCTGTATGCGACCGCCGTGCTGTCGGGCAACCGCAACTTCGATGGACGCATCCACCCGTATGCCAAGCAGGCGTTTCTTGCATCGCCGCCACTGGTCGTTGCCTACGCGATCGCCGGTACCGTGCGTTTCGATATCGAGAAGGATGCGTTGGGGCACGACAAAGACGGCAAGCCGATCACATTGAAGGATATCTGGCCGAGCGACGAAGAGATCGATGCGATCGTCAGCGAGTTCGTCAAACCGGAGCAGTTCCGCTCGGTCTACGACCCGATGTTCAAGCTGTCGGTGGTCGAGGCGGCCAAGAGTCCGCTGTACGACTGGCGACCGCAGAGCACCTACATCCGCCGTCCGCCTTACTGGGAAGGCGCGTTGGCCGGTGAGCGCACGATGCGCGGCATGCGCCCCTTGGCCGTGCTCGGCGACAACATTACGACTGACCACCTGTCGCCGTCGAACGCGATCCTCGCCAGCAGTGCAGCGGGTGAGTACCTGGCCAAGATGGGCCTGCCGGAAGAGGACTTCAACTCGTACGCGACCCACCGCGGCGATCACCTGACCGCGCAACGCGCGACCTTCGCCAACCCGAAGTTGTTGAACGAGATGGTGCGCGACGAGAACGGCGAGGTAGTCCAGGGATCACTGGCGCGCCTCGAACCGGAAGGCGAACGGATGCGCATGTGGGAGGTCATCGAGACCTACATGGAGCGCAAGCAGCCGCTGATCATTATCGCCGGCGCCGACTATGGCCAGGGCTCGTCGCGCGACTGGGCCGCCAAGGGTGTGCGCCTGGCCGGCGTCGAGGCGATCGTTGCCGAGGGCTTTGAACGCATCCACCGCACCAACCTGGTCGGCATGGGCGTGCTGCCGCTCGAGTTCAAGGCGGGCGAGAATCGCAAGACCTACAGCATCGATGGCACCGAGACCTTCGATGTCAAAGGCGAGCTGTCGCCGCGCGCCGAGCTGACCGTCGTCATGCACCGCAAGAACGGCGAGAGCGTCGAGATCCCGGTGACCTGTCGCCTGGATACCGCCGAAGAGGTGTCGGTGTACGAGGCCGGCGGCGTGTTGCAGCGTTTCGCCCAGGACTTCCTCGAATCCAACGCCGCGGCCTGAACCGGAGAGAACGCAAACATGGCGCATGTTCCGCAGATCAAGATCCCGGCCACCTATATGCGTGGCGGTACCAGTAAGGGTGTGTTCTTCAACCTGACGGATCTGCCCGAGGCAGCGCAGGTGCCGGGCGAGGCGCGCGACAAACTGTTGCTGCGCGTGATCGGCAGCCCCGATCCGTACGCCAAGCACACCGACGGCATGGGCGGGGCGACGTCGAGCACCAGCAAGACGGTGATCCTGGCCAAGAGCGACCGGCCCGATCACGACGTCGATTATCTGTTCGGCCAGGTCTCGATCGACAAACCGTTCGTCGACTGGAGCGGCAACTGCGGCAACCTTACCGCGGCCGTCGGCTCGTTTGCGATCGCCAGTGGTTTGGTCGATGCGGGGCGTATCCCTGAGAACGGCGTGGCCGTGGTACGCATCTGGCAGAAGAACATCGAGAAGACCATCGTCGCGCATGTGCCGATCACCAACGGTGAGGTGCAGGAGACCGGCGACTTCGAACTCGATGGCGTGACCTTCCCGGCGGCCGAGGTGCAGGTCGAGTTCATGAGCCCGGTCGATGCCAGCGAGGCGATGTTCCCGACCGGCAACCTGGTCGACGATCTCGAGGTACCGGGCATCGGCACGTTCAAGGCGACCATGATCAATGCCGGCATCCCAACCGTGTTCCTCAATGCCGAAGACATCGGCTACACCGGCACCGAGCTGCAGGAGGCGATCAACGGCGATCCTGCCGCACTCGAACGCTTCGAGACCATCCGCGCCTATGGTGCGATGAAGATGGGCCTGATCGGCAATGTCGAAGAAGCGGCCGCGCGTCAGCACACGCCCAAGGTGGCGTTCGTCGCCAAGCCGCAGTCGTACGTCGCCTCGAGCGGCAAGCAGGTCGGTTCAGGCGATATCGATCTGAACGTGCGTGCTTTGTCGATGGGCAAGTTGCACCACGCGATGATGGGCACCGCGGCGGTGGCCATCGGCACCGCGGCGGCGATACCCGGCACGCTGGTCAATCTGGCGGCAGGTGGCGGCGACCGTGAGTCGGTCACCTTCGGTCATCCGTCGGGCACGCTCAAGGTCGGCGCGGCGGCCAGCGAGAACAACGGCGAGTGGGCGGTCGACAAGGTCGTCATGAGCCGCAGCGCACGCGTGCTGATGGAGGGCTGGGTGCGTATTCCCGGTGATGCCTTCTGACCGGGAGACCGTAAAACAATTCACGCGATCGCGCCCACCGCCGGCGTGATCGCCAGTCGAGCAACCTATGGGCCGGCGTCGTTCCAAAATGGATGTATCTGCTACGCATCCGGTTTCGATGTCGGCTCGTGCTCTCAGCGTTGCAAGGGCCCTTCGGGGCCCTTTTCTGTTGGCGACGCGCGCTGCTTGCACGAGTCCCATCCCGGCCACGACTCGCGACCGTACCGGGACGCGGACTAAGGTGCCGACTTCTCGTGCCAGGTCACCTGCAAGGGGGTGCGCTTGGTGAACATGCCGACATGCTGATCGATTACGTGCTGCATACGCTGCATGCCCTCGTGGTCGGCCGCACGACATTCAAAGGTCAGGCGTTGGTCTTCGGCGACCATGCGACAGTAACCGAAAGGAAAATGGGCGTGACCGACGTCTTCGGTGTAGGTGACATCGATCTTCTTGCCGAAGTGTTTGCACAGGCGTTGCAGGTAGGTCGACGCAGACGCGGCGACCGTATGTACTTCACCGACACGCGACGGCATGTTGGGTTTCCTCCGGATGTGAAAGTGGTGTGGACGCCGTGGCGCGAGGTGGATCGGCCAGTACCAGCAGATGGCCTTGCGAACAGCGTTCGATGCGGGTGTCGACGCCGTAGGTCTGGTACAGCAGCTCAGGGTCCAGCACCTTGGCCGGCGGGCCGCTCGCCAGCAGGTTACCGTTGTTGAGCACGATGACCTGATCGCAGAAGCGCAGCGCCAGGTTGAGGTCATGGATCGCGAACAGCGTGGTGGTTTTCAGACGGTCGGCGCGTTCGCGAACGGTCGTCAGCACCTTGAGCTGCCAGCGCAGATCGAGTGCGCTGGTCGGCTCATCGAGCAGCATTATGCGAGGCTCGCGTACCAACACCTGGGCGAGGCCGACCATCTGGCGTTGGCCGCCGGAAAGTTGATCGAAGCGGCGGAAGGCGAGGTCGCCCAGGCCGAGTTCCGCGAGCACAGTATCGACTGCCGCGGCGGCGTTCGCCACATGCATGCGGGTGGTGCGCGTTGCCGCCAGCAGCGCCTCGTACACGACCAGCGAGCTGGCGCTGGGCAGGGTTTGCGGCAGGTAGCCGATGTGTTGCAGACGTTGCTCACTGTGCAGGGCTGCCAGGTCGGTGCTGCCCAGGCGGATCGTGCCCTGGCTGGGCAGCAGGCCGGCGATGGCCTTCAGCAACGTCGATTTGCCCGCGGCGTTGGGGCCAATCAACGCGACCAGCTGACCCGGCGGCAGACCGGACAACGTGATATCGCGCAGCACAAACTGGCGCGCATAGCCGCAGTTGAATTCGCAGATCTGCAGTTGATCGATCATGCCGCGCGCCGCTTGCCGAGGACCAGCGCCATGAAGATCGGCACGCCCACCAAGGCGGTCACGATGCCGATCGGCACCGTGATGCCCGGAACCAACGATTTGCTAAGCGTCGATGCGCCGGACAGCATGATCGCGCCGGCCAACGCGCTACCGGGCAGGAAGTAGCGGTGGTCTTCGCCCAAGGTAAGCCGGGCGATGTGTGGGCCGACCAGACCGACGAAACCGATCGTGCCGACGAACGCAATCGCAGTGGCGGTCAACAGGCTGATGCGCAGCAGCACGGCGACCCGAACCCGCTCGACCGCGACGCCGATGCTGCGTGCCTGTTCTTCGCCGTTGCACAGTGCCGTCAGTTGCCACACCTGGCGCGCCGACAGCGTGATGCACACCAGCAGCACAACCGTGATGATCGCGACATGCTGCCACTCCACGCGCCCGAGGCTGCCCATGGTCCAAAAAACGATCTGTTGCAGGGCGTCGCTGTCGGCAATGAATTGCAGCAGCCAGACCAGTGCCTCGAAGGCAAACAGCAGTGCAATGCCGAACAGCACCACGGTGTGCGCTCCGCCGCCGAAGCGCTTGGTCATCACCAGGATCAGCACGGTCGCAATCGCCGCGGTGACGAACGCGAAGGCGGTGACCGCATAGGTTGCGCCGAGACCGAAGAAGTCCCAACCCAGGACGATCGCCAGACCGGCGCCGAAGGTTGCGGCCGCTGATACGCCCAGGGTGAACGGGCTGGCCAGCGGGTTGTGCAACGCGGTCTGGATCTCGGCGCCGGCGAGGCCGAGCGCCGCGCCGACCAGCAGTGCCATCAGCGACTGCGGCAAGCGTATATCCCACAGGATGACGGCTTCGCCGGCCGATAGATTTGCCCGGTCTTGCAGCCCTCGGAGAATGGTGGCGAGATCAAGCTCGGCCGGGCCAAGCGATACATCGAGCATCCAGCAGCCCACGGCGACGATCGCGAAGGCTCCGAGCGCGAGCTGCCGGCGAAAGACGAAGCGCCGGTACTGGCTCGATAGCGGCGTGTGCGTGCTCGCCACCCCGATCGTCATGAGGGGCCTACCCAGTAGGTACCGTCAGACGGTATTGGCTGGAAGCGCTCGTACATCGAATGCAGGGTCGCTTCGGGATCCAGATCGGTGAACGCGTCCGGGTGCAGCCACTTGGCGAAGGCCTGCACAGCGATCACATTGAATGGTGAATCGTAGAAGTGGTGCCAGATGCCGTAGGTGTGCTTGCTGCGGATTGCCTTCAGTTGAGCGATGCCCCGACGCTCGAGCGCCAGACCGAGCGATGTTCTCGCATGGTCGCCGTCGATGCCCGGCCCGAGGAGCAGCCGACCGTCGGCGGCGTCGGCAGATTTCGCGTTGCCGATCGCGGTGCCGATGTAGAAATCGGGTTGCACGCGCAACAGATATTCGAGATTGATCATGCCATGGGTACCGCTGACCAGCGGCTTGGCCACGTTGTAGCCGCCGGCGGCCTCGACCAGACTGCCCATCATGCCGTCGCCCATCGTCGCGCAGCAGTCTTTCTGCAGACCGACGCGGTTCTCGATGAACACCGACGGCCGGCTCAGCAATCGATCCGACACCTGCGTCACGCGGGCCAATTCGCGTCGGTAGGTTTCGATGTACTCGGCCGCGCGCGTTTCACGACCCAGCACCCGCCCCATCAGTTCGATGCTGCGTGGTGCGTTGACCAGTGGCTTGCGACGAAAATCGACAAACACGATGGCAACGCCGGCGCGTTCGAGTTGCTCGATGACTGCGGTGTCTTTCGGTGACGGGCCGTGGCCTTCGAGACCGAAGAAGGCAACATCCGGCATCAGCGCAATGGCCTTTTCGGCGCTGAAACTCGACGGAGCGACCTGGCCGACACGTGCGATGTCGTCGATGCCGGGGAAGCGCGCCTGGTACAGGGCGTAGCCATGCTGGTCGACGCGTTCGAAGTCGCCCTGCATGCCGACGATACGCTCGATCGGATTATCGCGATCGAGGATGGCGATGGCGGCCATGAAGCGACCTTCGCCCAGCAGCACGCGGTCGACCTTGGCCGGGACTTCGACGTGGCGCCCGGCGAGGTCGGTGAGTGTGCGGCTGTCGGCGGCGTCGGCCGCCGTGCTGGTGCTCAGCAGCGCCAGCGCGAGATAGGCGATCGTTTGCAGTCGTCGGAGTAGGGTGCGGTTGAACATGCTCATCGATCCGCGATCAGAAGGTGGCGTTCAGGCGCAACGTGGCATTCAGCGGTTCGCCGTAGAAGGTGCCGCGCGACGTCTGATTGATGCGTTCAACGTAGTCTTCGTCGAACAGGTTGTTGACCAGTAACTGCACGTCGACGTTGCGGCTGACCTTGTAGCCGACCAGGGCATCGACAACCGTGTATGACGGGGCCTCGATACGCGTGCCGCCGCTTTCGATATCGAAGCTACTGGCGTAACGCACGCCGCCACCGATGTACAGGCCATTCAGATCGCCGCCGGAGAAGCGGTACTTGGCCCACAGGCTGACGTTGTGATCGGAGGTGGGATCGCTCTCCAACTCGGTATCGACGTAGGCATAGCCGGCGACGATGTCGAGGCCGGGCATCACCTCGCCGCCGATCGAGGCCTCGAAGCCGGTGGTATCGGCTTCGCCACTTGCGAGAAACGCACCCGGGTTGTTCGGATCATCCTCGGCGCGGTTTTCGTCTTCCAGCCAATAGACCGCGGCCTGCGCGTTGAGACCGTTGAATTCAGCCTTTACGCCGAGCTCGACCTGCTGACCAATGACCGGTTCGAGTTGTGAACCGTCGGCTTCCTGTTCGCTCTGCGGTTGGAAGATCTCGGAAAAGCTGACATAGGCAGTGGCGCTCTCGCTCATGTCATAGCTCAGGCCGGCGAACGGGATCACTTCGGTTTCGTCGATCGAGGTCTCGACCAGCGTGTTGTTGTTGACGGTGTCGCTGTCATAGTCGGCATAACGTGCGCCGATTGTGGCTTTCAGGCGATTGGTCAGGCCCAGTCGGGTGACCGCATACACGCCGAACTCTTCGGTCTCGGTCGTGGTATCGAGCCAACCCGGCCCCGGCGTGTCGAAATCGATGACCGGTTCGGCAATGCTGTCGGGGTCGAAGTTGTTGATGTTGTAGGCGCCGAGGATTGCAAACTTCTGCTGCATGTCCTGATCGGTCTTGCGCATGTCGGCGCCGACCGAAAACTCGCTGCGGTTGCCGAAGAAGCTGAACGGGGCCGTATAGTTGGCGTCGAGGTACTGCGTCGATTCATCGAATTCGCGGGCAAATCCGAGCATCGAGAAATTGCCGGTCACCCGGTCGACGGCGCTCGACGGCAGGGCGCTCTTGAGATGCGCATCGCGGTCGTACTGACGTGCCATGACCTTGGCGACGCCGCCATTGCTGAAGGTGTGTTCGAGTTCGATGAAGCCTTCGCCGGTTTCGTAGTCGGCCTGTGACCAGGGCGCGCCGAGGAAGGTGTCGCGGTCGAAATTGATCAGTGTGCCATCGGCATAGGTGGGCAGGCCGCTGTGTCGCAGCACGTCCTGTTCTTCGATGATGCCGCCGATCGACAGCGTTGTGCTTTCGCCGATGTCGAACTCGACCGTGCCCGAACCGCCGCTGCGCTCGCGCCCGGTCACGTCGACAAACGAATCTTCATCCAGCGCATAGACGATGGCGCGGCCGCGCACACTGCCGTCGTCGGTGAACGACCCGGTGATATCGAGTTCGCCACGCTTGGCGTCAAACGAGCCATACGATACTGCGCCTTGCAGTCCGAATTCGGCCTGCGCGCGCTTGCGCACCAGGTTGATCGTACCGACCGGTTCGCCCGAACCCTGGAACAGGCCGGATGGACCGGACAACACCTCGACGCGATCGAAGAACACCATATCGGGCGCCGTACCGTAGATGCTCAGGTAAGGACGAGGCGCGCCATCGACATTGTAGGTAAACACCTCGTGTCCACGAGAATACAGCGAGCCCGAGAAACCATCGCCGGTGGTTGTCGTGATGTTGGGCAGCAGGTAGGCCGCTTCTTCGAGACTGTGGGCACCGCCGTCGTCGAGCCGCTGCTGGGTGATCACGTTGACGGTCTGCGGGACATCGCGCAGATCGACAGGTTGTTTGGAGCCGACCGTGGCGTGGTAGGTGGTGTACGAGTTCGAGTCTTCGGTAGCGACCCCGGGCGTTGCCTCGACGACGATGCCCGGCAGCAGCTGCGCATCGTCGGCATTGGCCACGCCGGAAAACAACGAGCCACCACAGGCCAAGGCAAGTGTCGCAGGTACTAAAACGGCGGGCGATACGGCAATTCGGCAGGGGCTGACGGGGTATCTCTTATTCATTGCATTCTCGGCGTTGGGTCGGGCAGGGTGCCTGTGAGGCGCGCCGGACCACGTGGATTACGATAGCATATTGACGCAGATACGAATCATTTGCATTCGTATTACTGGGCCGATAGTATCCCACGACGTCTCCGGGAAAAGGTTTGCGGAAAGAAGAAAAATGTTTGTATGGGCTGCAACAGCCACCGTGGTCGACGTAGGGTCGGCATCGGTGCGCGGCGACTTATCAATGGGGCAAGCGTGAACGCGGGCATGGTCCGCTGTTCGGATCTCGCGACCATGGCGTCATCCGTCGGCCACGGCTACCGCTGCGTGCGCCCCACGGCGGCAGATGCCGGACCGGCTTTTCATGGAACGGTCGATCTCACCGAGGTGCGCCCCGGTCTCGTCGTGCATTCGACCGATATCGAGAACCTGCAGCGCGTGACCACCGAGATGACGTTGTCGCCGCGCCTGACTGTCGTGCTGGCGCTGGCCGGGCAGACCAATGTGTCGTTCGGTGACCGTCCTTTGCCGCTGAACATGGACAGCGGTGGCACAAAGGGGGCGACCGCGGATGGCGCCATTGTCTCGCTTGCCCGCCCCGAGGACTTCGTACGCTCCGCGCAGGCCGGTTTTCGTGAACGCAAGGTCTGTGTGTCGGTCAGTGCCGACTGGCTGACGTCATCGGGGTTGTGCGAACAGGGCGATGCCGAGCCCGTGCTCGAATTCGCCAATCGCCATCTGTCGATGATGCAATGGCGCCCGTCCGCCAAGGCCGCCGCGATGGCGGAACAGCTGATCAATCCGCCGGTGCTGACGCCATTGATGCGTCGGCTGTATGTCGAAGCGCGTGCCCTGGAGGTTTTGAGTGAGGCGTTCGCGGCGATCGATGGGCGGGGTTGCGCAACAGCCGCTATGTCACGCAACCGCCCGCAGGACGAACAGCTGATGCGCGAGGTGGGCGTGTTTCTCGACACTGCCGATCCCGATACGCTGTCGCTCGTTGATGTGGCGCGGCATTTCGGCACCAACCCGAGCAGTCTGCAACAGAAGTTCCGTCAGGCCTTCGGCATGACCGTTTTCGCGTACATGCGTTCGCAACGACTGCAACGTGCGCGCCAAGCGCTGGAGCGCGACGGTATCTCAGTGGCCTTGGCGGCCGACATAGCCGGCTACACAAGCGCAGCCAACTTCGCGACTGCCTATCGCAGGGCCTTCGGTCTGACCCCTAAGCAATCGCGCGCGCGCGTCTGAGCGAACCACGCCATCCAGCCGGCGGCATCAACGTCGCTTCGGGGCTTGGCCTACCGGATTCGTTCCCCGATTGTTACATCGTGTTACACGCCTGCGCGTGCGTCATCGCCGCTAACAATTCGCCGCTTGAGCGTAACCAAGCGGGTGTTTCTCCCGCCTACAGTGACAACCGTCGACCACACGGGGTCGGCGTCAAATCACCGTAATAGGAGAAGAACATGAAATCCCGAATCAATGTCCTGACGATGTGTGCGGTCGTAGCCATCGGCAGCATGCTCAGTACCTCGTCGGCCTTTGCCGATCGCACTACGCGCTTCAGCCGCGACAACGCTGCCGGTGGGCAGACGTCGGGCGTCAATCGTTTTCGCAGCGGCGCAAACGGCGGGGCGGCGGCACAGCGCCGGGTGGTGCGCACCGACGGCAACGGCAATGCCATGGTCAACCGCGGCGGTGGGTTCGTCGCCCCCAACGGCGCCAAGGGCGTGCGCGGATCGAGCACGGTATATGGCGCCGATGGGTCGGTACAGCACAAGAGCGGCATGGCCACCAGCGGTTCGCGCGGCAGCATGACGACCTCGGGTAGCGCGACCAAATCGGCGGACGGCACGATCACGCAAAATCGCAATACGAACGTCACCAACTCGGCGACCGGCAACAGCTATCAGGGCAGCACCAGTTACAACAGTGACACCGGTCTGACCCGCAGCGGTACCTGCTACGACGCGGGCGGCTCCGAGATTCCGTGTCCGACCCGCTGAGCCAGCGTTGGGAGCAGTCGACATGAAAAGCCAACATATCGTAACGGCAACCCTGTGCCTGGCCCTGCTTGGTGCGACCGGGCTGGCCAACGCGGACAACACCTCGCGCCAGGAGCGCTTGATCCAGAAACTCACCGAAAGGTTTACGACGGCAGACGTGAATGCCGACGGCCTGCTCACCGCGGCTGAGGCCGAAGGCAAGATGCGCTTTGTGCACCGCCACTTCAACGAGATCGACAGCGGCCAGCAGGGCGCGGTCAGCCTCGATCAGATAAAGGACTATGTCGCGCACAAGGCCATGGCACGCGGCGCCGTTTTCTGAGCCATCGGCAATTGCCGGGGGCACGGCAGACAGTGCCGCCCGGCGTCGACTTGCTACACTGCCGGCTGCTTGGCAGATGCAACGGGAATGCGGCGGACAACATCGATGGCGGAATCAGCGGGAAAGATACTGGTACTGGATGACGAGCCCGAGCTGCGCTCGCTGCTGGGCGCTTATCTTGGTTCGCGC
Organism: Thiosocius teredinicola; assembly: GCF_002009425.1. Lineage (NCBI taxonomy): Bacteria > Pseudomonadati > Pseudomonadota > Gammaproteobacteria > Chromatiales > Sedimenticolaceae > Thiosocius > Thiosocius teredinicola. Next base: position 2,803,254 of record NZ_CP019936.1, on the reverse strand, counting down.
GGTTACACGGTGCGCCTGGCGGAGGATGCCGCGCATCTCGACCGACTGCTCGCACGCGAGAGCTTCGATGTGCTGATCCTCGACGTGATGATGCCGGGCGAAGACGGTCTGTCGATCTGCAAACGCCTGCGCATGGGCGGCGAAACCATCCCGATTCTGATGCTCACGGCGCGCGGCGAAACCGTCGACCGGATCGTCGGCCTGGAGATGGGCGCGGACGATTATATCGCCAAGCCGTTCGAGCCCCGCGAATTGCTTGCGCGGATCGAAGCGGCGATGCGCCGACAATCCTTGCTCGGCGCGCACCATAAGCAGCACGTCGATACGGTTGTCGAGTTCGCCGGTTACCGGCTCAGCAGCGGACAGCGCACCTTGCACAAAGGCAGCTCGGCGATCCCTTTGAGCAGTACCGAGTTCGATCTGTTGAGCGTGTTGGTCGCCAACCAGGGGCGGGCGCTGAGCCGTGAGCGCCTGATCGAACTAACCCACGGTCGCGACTCGGATGTTACCGAGCGCAGTATCGATGTGCAGATTCTCAGGCTGCGCCGCCTGCTCGAGGCCGATGCCTCGAAACCGACACTGATTATCACGGTGCGCGGTAAGGGTTACATGCTCAGCGCAGGCGAAGGTGGACCGTGAGACTGTGGCCGCGCAGTCTGTTGGGCCGCAACGTGTTGTTGCTGGTGGCGTTGATCGTCATCGGCCAGCTGATTGCCGGCATTGTCTTTCGCCAGTTCGTGCAGCGTCCGTTTGTCGAGCGGCTTGCCGACCGCTTGGCGACCAACCTGGTCGCGATCGAATCGGGGCTCAAGGGTTTGTCGCCAGCGGCACGTGAGCAGTTCGTCGCGACGTTCAACGCCGTCAGCAATCAGCAGGCATCGCGCCAGGAGGTCGGCCGCCTGGTGTTGCCGGCCGAACGCATGCTGATGCGCAGGGCGTCCGAGGTGCTGAACGAGAAAGGCATAGAAGTCACCTGGCGCCGCGACCCCGGCGGTGTGTTTTTCGTCCGGCTGAATGTCGACCAAGATACCTATTGGCTTTACACACCGGGTTTCGAGGCGACGATGCAGTTGCCGCGTGCTGCGCTGTTCTCGTGGCTGGCCGGCATGTTGCTGGCATTCCTCGGTGCCTACCTGATTCAACGACGCATCAACCGGCCATTGGCGCAGCTGGTCAAGGCGTCTCAGGCGATCGGCCAGGGGCGCTCGGTATCGCCGTTGGCCGAACAGGGGCCGAAAGAGATTGCCGATGTCTGCCGTAGCTTCAACCAGATGCAGCAGCAGTTGGTCGAGCAGGAGAAACAGCGCGAACTGATGCTCGCCGGTGTCACACACGATCTGCGCACGCCGTTGACCAAGATGCGCCTGGCGACCGAGATGGTGGCCGCGCAGGCGGACGCGACTTACATCGATAGTATGGTGCGCAGTTGCAACCAGATTGACGCCATCATTGGGCAGTTCACCGATTTCGCCGGTGTGGGCAGCAGCGAAGATACGCAGCCGGTCGATGTCAATGAGCTGATCCGCGAGGTCGTCGACGATGCCGAGGCGCCGTTTGCACTCGACCTCGACGACTGCCCGCCGCTGGCCTTGCGTCGCCGCGCGTTCAAACGTCTGTTGCTGAACCTGATCGAAAATGCCGAACGCTACGCCAGTCCGCCTTTCGAAATCAGTACGGCCTGTGCTGCCGGCGAGCTGGTTCTGCAGGTGAAGGATCGCGGGCCTGGCATCGAGCAGTCGCAGTTGGCCAACATCATGCGACCTTTCTTCCGCGGCAATGAGGCGCGCGGCGGCCCGCCCGGCAGTGGCCTGGGTCTGGCGATTGCCTCACGCATCGTTCACCTCGAACAGGGCCACATTGATCTCGCATTGCGTGAAGGTGGCGGACTTTGCGTACGTGTCAGCTTGCCTCTGCCTGCGCGCGTGGGTAATCAAAGCATGGTGTAGCTACCGGCAGACTTCGGTCGCGCACCACCTTGACTCGCTGCGAGCGGCAACGCACATTGGTCAATGTGATCACCAGCCCCTCCATTTCCGGTGTTTGACGGCGCGTATCGGCGACATGGGCTGCGATGCGTGCTGGTCGCCTGGCTATCGGTGCTGCCGTGTACGCCCTGGGCATCGATCGATATCACGCTCGGCGTTGAAAATATCCAGCACGAAACCTGGCAGGCCCAGGGCATTGCATTTCGCATCAATGAGAACGACCAGCGCGAACTGTCGCTCACGATAACGTTCGCGCAGCTGGTCTTGCCGGACGAACAGGGCGTGCTGACGTCCGCCGAGTTCTCGTGTGCGGCGATGACCCTGGTCGATACCACATGGCGTTGCGAACAGGGAAAGCTGAGCATCGGCGATTCACCGCTCGGCGCCCAGGAGACGACCTGGACCGGCAGCTTCAGCGGAACCGACGACTTCGCACTGCATGTTGCCAAACTCGCACTCGGTTCAGGCAGCGTGGCGTTGGAACTCTCCGGCGTCGCCGGCCAATGGCGCGCGAAGCTCGACGCCAGCCGCTTGCCGATCGCGCAGTTGCAACAGCTACCCAAGACGGCAGCGCTGCTGCCGCGCGATTGGGGGGTAAAAGGCACGCTCAGTGCCGATGTCGAGGCGGCGGGCGAGGCGGGCGAACCGCAGTCATTGAGCGGCAATTGGCGCGTGGCCGGTATCAGCTACGGTTCGCCGGACGGTCTGCAGGCGGCCGAGAAACTACAACTCAGCGGCCGTCTGACCGCCAGGGCCGTGCCGGGCGGTAGCTGGAAGATCGATGCCTCGGCGGACTGGCCGCAGGGGGCGCTGTATTCCGACCCGCTCTATCTGGATGCGCAGAACACGCCGATCAAGGCCTCCATCGCCGCGGTCTGGAAGCCGGATGCCGGGCAATGGCAGCTCGACAACTGGTCGGTTGACGCCGGCAGTGCCCTCAAGGTGTCGGGCACCGGTCTGTGGGACGACCGCGGGCAGCGTTTCACCAACCTGGTGGTCGCGGCCGTGATCGACGATGCCGGCGCTTTGTACCGCGGCGTGCTGCAGCCATTCATGATCGGCACGGCGGCCGACGAGTTGGAGATGGCCGGGCGGGTCGGACTGGTGCTGCATTTCGATGAGCAAGGCATCGAGCAGGCCGGCCTCGAGCTCAACCAGCTGGCGATGGACGACAAGCGCGGTCGCTTCGGTCTCGGCAGCACCACCGGCAGTGTCGCCTGGGATCGCGACCAGCAGGTGCCGGCATCGAAGATGGCCGTCGGCGGTGCCAGTATCTACGGCATCCCGACCGGCGAGTTCGCGATCAACGCGCAATTCGCCGGCGATCGTTTCGAGCTGCTCGAGCCGGTGGTCGTGCCCGTCGCAGGCGGCGCGCTGGCGCTGGACGCCTTTGCGCTCAACGGGGTCTTGATGGCCGGCGCGCCGCCGAGCTGGACGGCAACGGCCTCGCTGCGCGACGTGTCGCTCGAACAATTGACGACGATGCTCGAATGGCCACCGTTCGGCGGCGAGATCAACGGTCAGCTGCGCGAGATGCATTACGCCGACAAGGTGTTCAGTATCGGTGGCGGTCTCGAGCTACAGGCGTTCGATGGCATGATCCGCGTCGCGGGACTGAAGATCCGCGATCCACTGGGTAGCCTGCCGGTGCTGACCGCCGATGCCCAGCTCGACGGTCTCGATCTGACGGCGCTGACACAGACGTACTCGTTCGGCCGCATCGATGGCCGGCTCGACGGCACCGTCAGCAACATCGAACTGGCCGCCTGGCAGCCGGTGGGCTTCAAGCTGCATCTGTTCACCCCGCAAGACGACGATTCGCGCCACCGCATCAGCCAGCGTGCGGTCGAAAACCTGACCGAACTGGGTAGCGGCATCCCGGCCGGCCTGTCGGCCACGGTGCTGCGGATTTTCGATGATTTCCGCTACGACGCGATCGATGTGCGGATCGCGCTGAAGGGCAATGTGGCCACCCTGGACGGACTTGCGCGGCCGGATGGCGGCTACTACCTTGTGAAGGGCGCCGGCTTGCCGCGGATCGATGTCATCGGACGTAACCGCAGCGTGGCCTGGAAGGATCTGGTGGAACGCCTGCAGCAGATCCAGGTCGAAGGTGCAACGATCGAATAACTGACCTGGTTAGGAGCAAGATGAAAAAGATTCTCGGATACCCTCTGATGGCGTTGGTGTTGACCGCCTGCGTAACGATCAATATCTACTTCCCGGCTGCGGCTGCGGAAGAGGCCGCGCGCACCATTGTGCGGGATGTGCTCAAGGCGGAAGAGGGTGCCGTGAAACCGGAAGGCGACGCAACGACCCCGCCCGATGGCGACAAGTCGTCTGAGGTGATCGACGCCAATCCGTTACTGATCGTCGTGGGACGGCTGCTGGAGGTCATCGTACCGACCGCCGAAGCGGCCGAGGCGGATATCAATATCAACACGCCGGCGATCGGCGCGATCCGCGCCAGCATGCAACGTCGCCAAGGCAGTCTCGCGCCGCTCTACAAGAGCGGTGCGATCGGTTTTGCCGACAACGGTTCGGTGGCCGTGCGTGATATGAACGCGGTGCCCTTGCCGCAACGCAACCAGGTGAAGAAGCTGGTCGCCGACGAGAATGCCGACCGCACCAAGCTATACCGTGAAATCGCCAAGGAGAACGGTCATCCCGAGTGGGAGGGCAAGGTGCGCGGAACCTTCGCCAAAGTGTGGGTACAGGAAGCGCCCGGCGGCTACTTTTACCAGCAGGGTGGCGGCTGGAAGCAGAAGTGATGCGTTGACCGATTCGCTACTTGCCGGAGGCGATCCTGCCGATCGTCTTTGGCGGTAGCAGCCAGCGCAGTTCGCCTTTCTCTTTACCGATCTGCTTCCATGCCTCGATGTCGAAGTCGATGCGCAGCATCGAACCCGTCGGCACCCTGATCAGGCCACCGCCGATCAGCTTTGCCGCCAGTGCCGACCAGGTCGGCTCGTGGCCGGTCAGCAACAGCGTTTCAGGCGTCTCGTCCAAAGCAGCGATCCACTCGATAATGTCGTGCGGCGTGTTTTCGTACAAGGTGCTTTCGATACGCATCGGGCAGCGCCAGCGGCCGGCGCGTGCCGCCAGTTGCAGCGTGTCTCGGGCGCGCAGTGCCGACGAACTGATGGCGAGATCGGGGATCTGCCCCATTGCAGCGAGCGCACGACCCATAACACGAGCCGCGTCCTTGCCGCGTGGTGCAAGCGGTCGTTCGTGGTCGGAGGCGTAGTTGGCGTCCCAGTCGGATTTTCCGTGGCGAAACAAAATCAGGCTGAGCATCTTCTTCGTACAGGCGGTGTGAGCAGAGCCGACAAGCTACCACGAAGCCGCCAGCGTTCACACCGCGGCTTGCGACCCGAAATGTGCGACGGCGTTAGGCAGGTTTGCGCAGCAGGTCAACGCGCAGCGGGTTCAGGAACTCGGCGATGCCGTCATCGTCGACGTGCGGCGCAAAACGCGTTTTGACCGCTTCGTACACGTCGTCGTTGATCTCGTATTCCGAGTGAGTCGCACCCATGATGCGGCGCTCGAACTCCTCGAAACCTTCGAACCGCGAGGTGCCGGCAAAGTGAACTTCGCGCTCGAGTTCCAGGATGCCTTTCTGCACGGCGCGCTGGATCGCCTCGAAGGCGGCTTCGCGAACGCTTTTCTCGTCGTTGAACAACCGGAGGATCTCGTTGAAATCGCCGGCGTAGACGGGTTCGGAGATGTACGCCAGGCCACCGGGTCGCAGCACGCGGGCGACCTCCGACAGGGCCTTGTCCATGTCCTCGATCGGCACATGATGCAGCGATTTCAGCATGATCACGGCGTCGACGGAGTCGTCTTCCAGCCCGATCGACTGCGCGCCGCCATACACGAAGCTGACATTCGGCAGGTCGGGAATAAGAAGATTTTTTTCGTGTTGGACCTTATCTACTTCCATCGCCACGATCTCGCGAATCGCAAAGCTCTCGGCGAGCCGACGGGTGGTAAAGGCCGCGCCACAGCCCAGTTCCAGCAGTCGTGCACCTTCGAGCGGCAACAATTCACTGATCTGTTCGAAATCGGACGAGCGTGGCAAAGCGCCATCAACAGCTATCTGCATCATCAACCTGCTCCAATACAGCTTGTTGTTTTGTTGTTTAGTTTATGCAGTGTGAGGCACCGATGACAATCGGGTGACAAGGGTCCACCGGATGTCATCAGACGGGTACACTGCATGCCTGATTTCAGCCGTTGCGAAAAAGCATGCAAGATACCGACCCTGCCGTCTTGTCGGTTCTCCGACAAACCTTTGGCTACGACAGCTTCCGTCCAGGACAGGGGGAGGTCATCGCCGACCTGACCGCCGGACACGACGCGTTCGTGCTGATGCCGACCGGCGGTGGTAAGTCCCTGTGCTACCAGGTCCCGGCCCTGGTGCGCTCGGGGGTGGGCATTGTCGTGTCTCCGTTGATCGCCCTCATGAAAGACCAGGTCGACGCGTTGCACGCCAACGGTGTGGCGGCCGCCTGTTACAACTCGACGCAAGACAGCGAGGAGGCGCGCCGCGTGCTGGCACAGTTGCACAACGGCGAGCTGCAGTTGCTGTACGTCAGCCCCGAACGCCTGCTTAACAGCAGCCTGCTGGAACGCCTGGCGGATATCGAAATCGGCTTGTTCGCGATCGACGAGGCGCACTGTGTCTCGCAGTGGGGACATGATTTCCGCCCGGAGTATGCCGCGCTCGGCACGCTGCGGGAGCGGTTTCCTGCCGTACCCCTGGTCGCGCTGACCGCAACCGCCGACAAGCAGACGCGGAGCGATATCCTGCGCGTGCTGCACCTGAACGATGCGCGCATCCACGTCAATGGCTTCGACCGTCCCAACATCCGCTACACCGTGCTCGAGAAACACAAACCGTTCGATCAGCTGATCGCGTTTCTGCGCGGACGAGACAGCCAGTCGGGCATCGTCTACGCCTTGAGCCGCAAACGGGTCGACGAGATCGCCGAGCGATTGAGCAACGCCGGCGTATCGGCTGCGGCCTACCATGCCGGCATGTCCGCCAAGCGGCGCGCCGAGGTGCAGGAGGCATTCCTGCGCGACGACATCCTGGTGGTTGTCGCAACCGTGGCCTTCGGCATGGGTATCGACAAACCCAATGTGCGTTTCGTCGTGCACTACGATCTGCCGAAGAACATCGAAGGCTATTACCAGGAAACGGGAAGAGCGGGGCGCGACGGTCTGCCTGCCGATGCGTTGCTGTTGTTCGGCGCACAAGATGTCGTCACTGCCCGGCGGTTGATCGAGTCAGGCAACAACAACGATCAGCAACGTGTGGAGACGCACAAGCTCAATGCGATGATCGGTCTCGCCGAAAGCGTGACCTGCCGGCGCCGCGTATTGTTGAATTATTTCGGTGACCGCCATCAGGAAGACTGCGGCAACTGTGACGTTTGCGACGATCCGCCGCAGCGTTTCGACGCGACCAACGACGCACGCAAAGCGTTATCGTGTGTCTACCGTGTCGGACAGCGCTTCGGCATCAAGCATGTCATCGATGTGTTGCGCGGCGCCGATACCGAACGGATTCGCCTGTTCGGCCACACGCAGCTGTCGACCTACGGCATCGGTAGTGACCGGAGTGAGATCGAGTGGCAGTCGATCCTGCGCCAGTTGATTCATCACGGCTACCTCGAGCAGGACATTGCCCACTACTCGGCGCTGAAGCTGACCGAAGATGCCCGACCGCTGCTGCGCGGCGATGAGGAGCTGTGGCTTGCGAAGCCGCGCATGCAGGAGAAGCCGGCGGGCAAACGCAAGTCGTCTTCGGTGGTTGCACCCGCCGACGAGGCCTTGTTCGAGGAACTGCGCCAGTTGCGCAAACAGATCGCGCAGGATGCCGGCGTGCCGCCGTATGTTGTCTTTGGCGATGCGACGCTGGCGCAGATGGCGCGTGAACGTCCACTCGACGATGATGCGATGCTGGCGATCAGCGGCATTGGCCAGCATAAACTCGCCAAGTATGGCGCCGAGTTTCTCGATGCCATCACTGCTTACTGCGTCGACAGCAACGATTCGGCGCTCAATCTCACCCCGCTGCACCGTCGCGTCCTGCAGGCTGCGCGCGACGGATTGGATCTCGATCAGATCAGCGGTCAGTGTGCCCAGACCCTGGGTGATACCAGCCGCATCCTCGTCGAGCTGATCGAGGCGGGGGAGGCCGTCGATCCACAACGCCTGATCGCGCCGCGCAAATACGCGATGATCGAGGCGTTGCTGGACGACAGCGACGGTGAACCGGATCTGGCCGACCTGCGCGCTGCGTTGCCGCCGCTGATCGCCGATCACGAGATACGCCTGGTGTGTGCGGCCTGGTAAATGGCGCGACCGGCACGGTGGTAACGTCGGTATCAGGGTAGCGCACGAGGTCGTGCGGAATCGGAGCGAGCAACGGTGACTGTCGAAACGCCCGAACAACATGAAGCCTTGATGCAAGCGCTGATGTCGGCCGAGCACTGGCCGCAAGGTGGCGCAGACCGCCGTCGTATCGATACCCATATTTCCACGGTGATACTGGCCGGGGATACCGCCTACAAGATCAAGAAACCGCTCGACCTGGGCTTTCTCGACTTCCTGTCGCTCGAATCGCGCCGCAAGGCCTGCCTCGAAGAGCTGCGATTGAACGGGCGCTTGGCGCCGCGTGTTTATCAGACGGTGTGTGCCATCACCGGTCCGATCGAGTCGCCGTGTATCGACGGCGACGGCGAGGTTATCGACTGGGCCGTGCAGATGCGCCGCTTCGACCCTGATGCCATCCTCTCCAATCCCGCAACGCCGTTGACGATGCAGATCATCGATGCGCTGGCCGATCGGGTTGCGGAGTTTCATCGCACGGCCGCGGTCTGTGATCCGGACGAAGCATTCGGCTCGCCGGACGCTGCGTTTGGACCGATGCTGCAGAACTTCAAGCAGATCATTGCTTTCGGTGCGGCCGATGAACAGCGTCTTGCGGGGTTGAACGAGTGGACGACGATTCAGCGCGACACACTGACGCCTTTGTTGCAACAGCGTAAACGCGACGGCCACACGCGCGAATGCCACGGCGATCTGCATCTGGGCAATGTCGCTCTAATCGACGGTCAGCCGGTGGTCTTCGACGCCATTGAGTTCAATGCCGGCCTGCGTTGGATCGACACCATCAACGATCTGGCGTTCATGACCATGGACCTGCAGGAGCGCGGCGAGACCGCGTTCAAATACCGCCTTCTCGATCGCTACCTGCAACATACCGGAGACTATGCAGCGCTGAAGCTGTTGCGGTTCTACGAGGTGTATCGCGCCATGGTACGCGCAAAGATAGCCGCGATCCGCCTGCAGCAGCCGCTGAACGATGCGGAACATAGCGAGGTGATGGCGACATTCAATCGCTATGTCGCCCTGGCAGAGACGCTGACCCAGGAGGCTAGTGGCGCCCTCGTGATCATGATGGGCGTATCGGGCAGCGGCAAGAGCTACGCCGCCCATCGCTTGGCAGACGGCTTGCCTGCGGTGCGAGTGCGCTCGGATGTCGAGCGCAAGCGCCTGCTCGGTGTTGACGCACGGCAGGATGCGACCGCCTTGGGCGCCTATTCGGCCGACCTGACGGAGCGTACCTACGACTGTCTGAGATCGCGGGCGCGAGAGATCATCGATGCCGGTTACGTGGCTATCGCCGACGCGACCTTCTTGCAGCGGGAAAAACGGGCGCCGTTTCAGGCATTGGCCAAAGAGCTGGGCGTGCCCTATGTGATCGTTGACTGCGATGCGCCCGTCGAAGTCTTGCAGCAACGTATCGTCGCCCGTCAGGACGACGCCGCCAATGTCTCAGATGCCGACCTTCAGGTACTCGAAAAACAACTTGCGGCCCGCGAGCTGCTAACCGAGCAGGAACATCCGTTCAGTATCGCGGTCAGGCCGGATCGGCCGCTGCCGCGGGAAGCATTGCGCCAAATGTTGATCGGTTAATCGATAGTCGTAATCAAGTTGTCATTTTGCGATCACACCCGGTGCCCGCCAAATAGCATTCTGAATCCGTGACATCGTTCATGCTGCGATCGCATATCGCACCGCCCGGATCGAGTAGAATTGGCGATTGGCCATAGCCGGTCATTGCACCCAACCGGTGAGCCTTTCGGCGCAGATTATTCTCGAGCATAGCCGCACCGAAATCTCTGCGTCGGCCGGTGGACCAGGGATCGTGGCTCGACGACCCATTCGTACAGCGCTGCGACGAAGCGGGTGGTGTCAGCGCCGCGGTATCGCGATATTGCGCCCATTACGCTGGCGTGCGCTGGCCTTGGATTGGTGTGCCAGGGTAAGAACGATTTTGAGGTGGTCGAGCAACGGAACCGAGACAAGCGGGTAGGCGTTCTGAAGCCGACATGAACTCCGGACGCCAGCCGGAGGCAATATGTGGTCCGGCAGGGGTGGTGCGAAGGCATGTCAGCGTCGTGTCTGCTTGCTGCACCACGTTCGTTGGTGGTTGAGCCAGGCAAGCACGGTGATCGTAGGCGCGTTTCGGAGGGCTGGAATCACTCCGGTTCAAGCGGCCTTGGTTGCAGATTACGCGCCGAGAATATAACGTTCCGGCTTCACTTCCTCCATGTGGAATAAAGCCCACCCAGGTTGCAGAAGACAAGCGTAGAAAATTGAACAATAAAAGCTGAGCTTAGCGGTCGGACGGCATGACTGCCTGTAAATGGACATTCGATGCACGTTTCGCTAAAGGCGAAAACAAAGGATTACGATGGCACTTAACGATTGTCGCATCTTGGATTTACCGCGCATCAATGATCGCAGGGGAAACTTGACCTTCATCGAGGGCGGGACCCACATCCCTTTCGATATCGCGCGAACATACTACCTTTATGACGTCCCCGGGGGCGCTGAGCGAGGCGGGCATGGACACAAAGCCCTCTCCCAGTTGATCGTTGCTATTTCAGGTAGCTTCGATGTACATCTGGATGACGGTGCCGAGAAACGGAGTTTCCATATGAACCGCTCGTACTATGGGTTGTATGTGACTCCGATGATTTGGCGGGAGATCGATAACTTTTCGTCTGGGTCTGTCTGCTTGGTTCTGGCCTCCGATCATTACGACGAAACTGACTACTACCGTAACTACGACACTTTTAAAGAGGCTGCAAAGCGCTATTGGGGTCACCAATGACATTTCCTTTTTTGGACCTCAACCGGATGCACGAGCAATTGCAGCCGCAGCTCGACGAAGCTTATCTAAGGGTAATGAAGAACGGATGGTTCATCCTTGGCGATGAGGTCAATGCGTTCGAGAAAGAGTTTTCAGACTATTGCAACGCGGACCATTGTGTGGCGGTCGGCAATGGTTTGGATGCGCTGGCCCTGACGCTCAGGGCTATGGATATTGGACCAGGCGATGAAGTGTTGCTGCCGGCTCACACCTTTATCGCCACGGCATTGGCCGTCAGCATGTCGGGGGCGACGCCGGTACTGATAGACGTCTCTGCAGACAGTCCGCTGATCGATCCTCGACAACTGGAAAACGCCATTTCCTCAGTCACGAAAGCGATCATCGCGGTTCACCTGTATGGGGAACCAGCAGATATGGATCCGATTATGGCTGTGGCGGAAAAGCACGGATTGAAAGTAATCGAAGATGCTGCGCAAGCGCACGGCGCCCGATACAAAAACCGCAGAACGGGTTCGATCGGCCACGCCGCGTGTTTCAGCTTTTATCCAGGGAAAAACCTGGGGGCGCTCGGAGATGGTGGTGCAGTCACCACCAATGATCCGCAATTGGCGGAACGTTTGAGAATGTTGCGCAATTACGGCAGCCGCACGAAGTATTTGCATGAGGCGCAAGGAGTAAATTCTCGTCTGGATGAACTGCAGGCCGCCTTTTTGCGGGTCAAGCTGCAGCATCTCGACGAATGGAACGAGCGTCGAAATATCATCGCAGAAAAGTTGTCTTCCAGCCTGCGGGACTTGCCGGGTCTACAGTTGCCGCGAATTGCGGAAGACTCGTCGGCTGTTTGGCATCTCTATGTCGTGCGCCACCCCGCGAGGGATGCACTGGTGGAATCCTTGTCGGATAGGGGCATCCAATGCCAGATCCACTATCCGCAGTGTGTACCCGATACTCCCGCTTATGCAGATGGCATTGAAGGTGCCGATCGCGCGATATTCAGTCGTCGCTGGGCAGCCGATTGTTTCAGTCTTCCTATCGATCCCTATCTAACGGATCAGGAAGTGGAAGAAGTCATTGTCGCTGTTCGAGATGTCGTGCGCGCGCATGCAGACAACACCTGCAGCTGAGCGACAGATTCAGATCGGCATGGAACAGGGGGAAGTTCGAGTGGGAACGGCACCAATTTCATCCTGGCTCTTCAGGATGTTGTCGCCTTCCAAATGCCTGCTTGATGAGACGGCAATCCTGATCATTCACCGTCTGTCAACTTCCTTCATCAAGCCGCGTTCTATCTCTCCGAAGAACGGCAGCTGTTGTTCAATCCGTTAGAGGATAAAGTCTGATGCACCAGCTAAGCGATTTCTTCGATACTGCGCAAAAAAACGGCAAATTCAGACAGACACAATTCGTCAACTCTGACCAACCGGATAGCATCTGTTTTGTCGGCGCGTCACGTTACGTGCAGATCGCCAACGAGAATCCAGCGATCACTTGTGTGGTAACGACCCCCGAGTTGGCAAAAGAGATTGAACAGAGCAAGGGGCTCGTTGTCGTTGATTCGGCGGAGGAAACGTTTTATCGCTTGCACAACCTTCTGTGTGAACAACAGCAAATGCGTCCGGCACTTAATCCGGGTATTGCTGAAACCGCAAAGATTCATCCTCGAGCTTATGTCGACGAATACGTCGAAATCGGTGAAGACGTCGAGATCGACGTTGGCGCTGTCGTTTTGTCGGGAACGGTTCTGGAAGACGGCGTAAGAATCGGTCCCAACGCAGTGATTGGCGCGGAAGGACATTTTTTCAAACGCTTTCCGTCCGAACTCTTTTGCGTTAAACATGCGGGCGGAGTTCGCCTTCGTAGGGGCGTGCACGTGTTGGCGGGGGCGGTGGTTTCAAAGGCGTTGCATAGTAATTTTACAGAAATAGGTGAACAATCGGTCGTCAGTGTGCATGCCCATATCGCTCACGGTTGTAGTATCGGTAGCCGGACGATCATTGCAGGCAACTCGCAGATCGCTGGCTACACTTCTGTAGGCAACAATGTTTGGATCGCTCCATCGGTTACTGTCGGAAATCTCCGCGAAATTGGCGATGATGCCAAGCTGGAGATCGGCAGCGTAGTGATTGAAGACATCGATAAAGGCGAGCGAGTGTCAGGCAATTTTGCGGTTCCTCATGCGCGGAATATGTTCAGCCACGTCCGGCGCAAGAAGGGTTGAGGTGGATTGAGTGTTTTTGCACGATTTAGATCTGAATTTTGCTTACCGTGGCCAGCGTAATTACATCCAGGGTGCTGACTTATTTAATTCAGTATTGGAATCTACAAGTTCCGGTGAGATTTCTGATATTCGAATGACGGCACATGGCTTGATCCAGAACTGTAATTGTCGCGTCAAGTTCTTCGATGCCGACCCCAAACAATATGAAGGTAAGTTCCGCGGACGTTTCCACCTCAATGGAAAAGCCGTTTGGTTTGATTTGCTGGAACTGACAGATGGCTGCGATTGCCGGAGAATACCGTATGACGAACAGTCGATCGTCGATGCATGCCGAATCAATGATGAGCAAATCTACTATGACGGTAGTTCACAATACACATTCATGGAGATTGCCGTTGCCATGAATAAACATCTTTTGTCGCAAACACACCCCGATATCCAAGGACGCTGGATTTTCACCGGTATAGAGCTAGACAGCTTTCGTAAATCTGGCGGGCCGACCAGCTTGCGAGTTACACACAACTTTCAAAACAAGCTGGTGAAAACCCGCATTTTGGATGACGGCCATGCCGCAGGTACCATTTACTTTTCTTTGATCGACAGATGATCGGGATACAGGACATCGGGATCTACATTCCCGAGAAGAAAGTAGATAATTTGACCCGGTTGAGCGAGTTTGAAACCGACGAGGCTTTCATCCGCGAGAAGACGGGTATGCTTCAGGTCGCGCACAAGTCAGACGATCAGGAGACCTCGGACCTGGGCATTGCCGCACTCGCCGATCTGGTTGCTCGGACGGGCCTGGAGTTGGACGAAATTCAGTGCCTGGTGGTTTGCACCCAGAACCCGGACGGGCATGGTTTGCCGCATACCTCGGCAATCGTTCACGGCAAAGCGGGCCTATCGCGAGATTGCGCCGTCTTCGATGTATCGCTGGGATGTTCCGGTTATGTCTACGGGCTTTCTATCATGAAGGGGTTCATGGAGGTAAACGGATATAACAAAGGCGTACTCATAACGGCAGACCCTTACTCCAAAGTGGTTGACGAGAATGACAAGAATACTGCTCTGTTGTTCGGCGACGGTGCCACCGCAACCCTATTGAGCGACAAACCAAAATGGAACATTGGCAAGTTTCTGTTTGGTTCGGATGGGAAACACGCCGGGGCTATCGAAGTTGACGACACCGGTGAACTGCATATGGACGGACGGGGAGTTTTCAATTTTACGGCAACGGTCGTTCCGAAGAATATCCGCGACACCTTGATGTCAAACGAAGTTGATGTGGACGAAATCGATCTGTTTGTCCTTCACCAGGGTAGCCGGTATATCCGTGACACGCTCGTCAAGCGTTTAAAAGTTGCGCCGGAGAAAGTACCCTTTGCCGCCAATGCTTACGGAAATACGGTGTCCTCTTCGATACCGATGATTCTTGCGGACGTGGATCACGATGTGCCCAGAATTCTGATTTCGGGATTCGGGGTTGGGTTGTCCTGGGGAAGCTGCGTACTTACAACTGCTTTAAGAGACACAAGAGGCTAAGCTTCATGAAAGCCAACGTAGAAGAAATCAAAGCCATCATCAAAGATGTGGAAACTGCCGCTGACGTTGATGCAATGTCAGAAGGTGACGACTTTGCCGACGTCGGGATAGATTCCCTCGAAATCTTCAATATCCTGCTTGGAGTCGAGGAAAAATACGGCATCAGTATTCCGAATGAGCAGGCAGAAAACCTTAACTCAATTGCTGCGATCCTTGGTTTTCTGACTGAACTCGATTGAAGAAATCCTAATTATGTGGCTTTGAACACACGCCACGCTACCCGGCAAGTTGTGCAAAGAGTTGCAGGACACTATTGAAACCACAGTTTACTGCCGAGAGTGGGCGGCAGATTGCGTGCGCCAGTTGATTGCCTCTAGCCCTGCGGAAAGGGATTGGAAGAAGGTGATGGTTTCTATCGTGACGTAGAGCGCGCATATTCAGACAGAAACGACGGTTCACCGATAGGAAGACGCTTGTGCGGAAAGCAGGTGGGATCACTGTCAGACGTTACGAACCCGATTCCAAGCATCGATGGAACGAGTTCGTCGACAACGCGAAGAATGGTCATTTCATGTTCATGCGCGATTACATGGACTACCACGGCGATCGCTTTGCCGATCATTCGCTGATGTTCGAACAAAAAGGCAAACTGATCGCTTTGTTGCCCGCTAATGAGAAGGAAAGCGAGCTGATCAGTCATGAGGGCCTTACTTTCGGTGGAATCCTATCGAGCCAGCGCACGGGCGTAACCCTTATGTCGGAAGTGGTTGCTGAGCTTCGCGCCTACACTTCCTCGAAGGGTTTCTCGCGGATCGTTTATAAGGCAATTCCTTATATCTACGCTGCCTTGCCGTCAGAAGAAGATCTCTACGCGTTGTTCAGCCAAGGCGGCCGATTGTTCCGGCGAGATATCTCTACGGCGATACGTCTGTCCTCGCGAATTGCATATTCGAAAGGTCGTAAGGAGAACATTAAAAAAGCACAGCGGGCCGGCATCGGTTGTACTGAGGCCGCAGATCTGAGTGAATTTTGGTTGTTGCTCAATGAAGTTCTTGTCGAGCGTCACGGAGTCAAAGCGATTCACAGTCGAGAGGAAATGGAACTTCTCCACAAGCGTTTCCCCAAGAATATTCGCCTGTGCGAGGCTCGAGATGCGGATGGCACGCTGCTGGCTGGCGCGCTTCTTTACATAAACCGTGGTGTGGTACATGCCCAGTATTTGGCCAATTCCACAGCGGGCCGCGAGGTCGGTGCGCTGGACGCGGCGATAGAATTCGCAATCGGCTTGGTACCAGATGCGCGGTACTTCGATTTCGGTATCTCGACCACCGATGCCGGCATGTCGATTAATCGTGGTCTGCAGGCTCAGAAAGAGGGTTTCGGCGGCCGCGGCGTAGTACATGACTTCTATGAACTACAGTTGGCTTGAGGCCAGAAACGACTGCAGGCTCAAGAAAACGCAATGAAAGGCCATGTCAGTGATGAAGGGTTTGTTGTTCGACCAATCGCGCACAATCATCCAGCGTTTCTTCTGATTCCGGTAACCGCCGGAGATATGGCGAGCAATGCCGCACGGCTCACCAGTAACGTCACCGATAATGGTTGTTCGTTGGTCGAACAACGCTATCCCGGCAAAGTATGTACACCCACCACAAGTGGCCGTCATGCACTCGAGCTGGTACTCGGGGACATTGGTGTGCAGCGAGGCGACAATGTTGCAATCTACACCACAACCGGAAATCACTACGTTTCTGGTTGTGTTACTCAAACGATCGAATCTCGAGCAGACTGGATCAGAGAGGGAATTGACAGCAACACCCGTGCGATCCTGGTCAACCATGAGTTCGGCTATCCATTCGACATAGAACGGCTGCGAGTCCTCAGGCATTACGGATTGCCGATCATCGAGGATTGCGCGTATTCGATGGGCTGTCATTACGAAGATGGCGAACCAGTCGGAAGCTTCGGCGATTACGCAATATTCAGTCTACCCAAGTACCTGCCTGTTCAAGTAGGGGGATTTGCCTTATCTGCGCAGCCCTTGCTATCTGAAGCCACGTCGAACAACGACAGGCGATACGTAGAGGTTGCGCTCGCAACCTATTACCCTCAGCTCGAAAGCATTGCCAAAAGCCGATGTGAGAATCACTTGGCGTTAGCTGAACGTTTGCAGGGCTTGGGAATCAGGCCATTGATGAAACTGAAGCAAGGCGCGGCTCCCGGGGTGTTTTTGTTCCAGTACGAAGGGCCACTCGATTATCCCGCACTGAAGGACTACCTATGGGCCATGGGTGTTCAGTGTAGTGTCTTTTACGGAAAGGAGGCCTTTTTCCTACCGTGCCATCAAGCAAGTTCACGAGCATACATGAACATGATCCATGCGTTGCTCAAGGCCTTCATCGATGCAAACTAACGTTGCCTTGCTTACCGGTTTCGACCGTTCCGGCACAAGTGCCATTTCCAAGGCGATCGCAACGCATCCTCAGGTGGAACTTCTTTGGCGCGTGTTCAATAGTGGCAGCATCCGTCGCAAAATGAACGTGCTGCTGACGGACGAATCAGCCTCGGATGAAGACCGGCATTTTTTCTCCGAACTAGAGCATGGACGCTTGTACACCGACTACATAGAGACGGTTTACCATTGGAAAACCTCGACTACAACAGAAGGCTTGGTAGAAGGTCGGCTCCATGTCTTGATAACAAATATCAATCATCTCGCCGTGCCATGGTCCATGGCCAAGTACCCGAAGATTGGGCACTGGGGGATTTGGCGTGATCCTTACCATATATTGCAGTCATGCGTGGAGAACAAATTTCTAGAGGACTGGTATGAGGGGGCAGTGCTTGAATTGGCGGAACTGGTGACAAGCCATCCTTTCCTGAAGGAGCGGTTTGCTTGGGCATTGTCGACACTTGATTCCGTTACGCGAAAAACGGCATTTATCCTGGCAGTGAGAAACTACGTGCTCTTCAATGCCGTTGGTGCTGAGAATCTGTTGGATTACGATCTGTTCTGTGAAACCCCCGGTCGTGCTTTGTTCCCTTTGTTGAATCGCTATGGAATAGCGAACGATCATGATTTCGACAAGGTGCTGGACGTGGATCTAAATACCATACCGGGCGTAGTACCTTACGAACGCGGACGAGTTAAGACGCTATATTTCAGTGATCGCGATATGTCTTTTTTGGCGGATTTGTTCGCGCCATTATTTTCGGCAGCTCGCCGAAATAATGATCATGCTTAAGCGAGCGGTAGTTCAGACCATTGATCTCGGCGTGAATGGCACAATGATCCCACCTTTTCGAATGATCACAGACTTCCAACTCTGCGGAAGCTTCAATCGCAAGCATTAAGTTGTCTTCAGGAATAGTCATGGGTACTCCCTCTACGCTACCACTGATAAGTGTTCGCATCCCCGCATATAACCACGAGCAGTTCGTCACCGAGACACTTGAGAGCGTTCGACTGCAGTCCTACCCGAACAAAGAAATCGTGATCATTGATGACGGTTCGACCGACCAAACTGCTTCGCGAATTGAAGAATGGATTGAACTACATGGCGATCAGATACCGGTTACTTACGTTAGCCGGCCGAACAAAGGCGTATCGGCAACAATCAATGAATTGATTGGCCTGACGAAGGGTGACTATTTGGTCGGGCTTGCGAGTGACGACAAGCTCGTACCTGGTAGCCTGCAAGCGCGCTACGACTACCTTCAAGCTCACCCAGAGAAGATGGCTGTATTCGGTGACAGTCAAGTCATTGATATGGATGGCAACGTGATATTTTCTAGTGGTTTGGTTGATTTGCATTCAGCGAGGAAGTCCGAATACCGGACAGATAGCGGATTGAAGCGACAGATCATTCAGAACTGGTCGGTAACAGGCAGCGTAATCATGACCAGGAAAGAGCTACATGAAGAGTTTTTGTTCGACGAGAACCTTAAGGTTGAGGACAGAGATTTCTACTTGAGATTGGTTGCGAGAAACTTGCTCGGGTTCATCGACACCCCCGTCTCTGCTTATCGAGTTCATGATGCCAACACTTGCTTCGACAGACAAAGCAAGCTATCGAAGTCGCTCATAAAATTCAACGTACTCAAGAAGAACATGAAGGAGTTCTCATGGCGCGACAAGCACTTGTTCTTTGTCCCGCTGTTAAGCTCCTTTGTTGGAATAGTTATCCGCTCGTTAACGTCGAGATAAAAGCCAAGCCCTTACGGGTACCTCGCACGACAGCGCACTATGCGCAAAGCAGCAGCGGCCGGATGGATTGGGTGGAGATTGGATGCAGGTAAGCTTTTTTGATCAGAAGATCGGCGGGCCAGAACTCCGCTCGCATTGTTGGCAAGGGCCGAACCACTGGGCCAGAGGTCTCGGAGTACTGCGGGCATCGCTGTACTCAGCGGACAAGCTCAAGTGGTAGTTTCATGAGCCCGACTTCTTGTGCATGCGCGCCGAGTATCGGGCGCAGTAATTCCGAGTTATTTATCAGAGTCTTTTATGATCAGTGATTGTTTGCCGAACTTCATTATTGCCGGGTGTTCGAAATCGGGTACCACAACGATTGCGGACTATCTTGCGTCTCATCCCGAAGTGTATTTCAGCCGCATTAAAGAGCCTCGTTACTTTGCGTTTCCCGGCGTGAAGCCGGAATTCGAAGGGCCGGGAGACGAAGGGAGGTTCAACAAAACGACTGTTTGGGACTGGGGTGAGTACAAGAATTTGTTCGCGGAGGCAGCCTCGGGCAACTACAAAGCGATCGGGGAAGGCTCACCTATTTATTGTGCTGCTCATGAGCCTGCAGCGTTGATCAAGAAAACGCTGCCGGACGTGAAAATCGTCATCGTCATTCGCAATCCAATCGAACGAGTCATTTCGTCATATACGCATAATGTTAGGGATGGCTACGAGAATCTGCCTCTGGCCGAAGCGCTGCGTGCGGAGGAATCTCGCAAGAGAAGCAATTGGGCCAGGCATTGGCATTACAAGTCGCTTGGTCATGTTTCGGAGTTCCTGCAAACGTATCTAGATACGTTTGACGCTCAAAATCTGATGTTTGTCTTGTACGATGATTTCAAAGTGAACAACCAACAGGTAATGGACGATATTCATGGTTTTCTCGGCGTTGAAGCGAGGGAGATAGCCCAGTACAGGTTGAATGCCGCCGGAATGCCGAGGTCGCGGCTGTTGGCGCGGCTGGCGTCTAGTGACAACGTACTGAACAAAGTCGCGATGAAATTGACGCCGCCAGCGGCTAGAAAATGGATCAGAAGAAACTTGATAACGAACTCGGCAGGTCGGCCTGATGTTCAGAAACAAGTTCGTATCCAATTGTTGGAAGAATTCAGCCGCGAAATCGATAGCCTTGCCGGACTGTTAGGGCGAGACCTTTCTCACTGGAAGACAATTGATGATCGCTAGTTCCGGTGGGCGCGATCAGTATGAAGGAGGATTGCGCTATCACCACTGGAACGATCATTCAGTATCCGTGTAAGACCGGATCGACCGCTGCCTATCGAAGAACTGCGTCAGCGATTGCGTTGCTAGCAAACGCACGCGGCGTTTGCTTTGCAAGAATCACCCGCTGCGTATCACCCTCGTGTAACACGCCTGTAACTTAACCGACATCAAGCAGTTCAGCCCTAAAGGTTGTTTTCGTGTGGCCGATTTAAATTCCGTAGGCGGGTCGAGTGCCATGGAACAGGTCCGCTTTTCGTCTCGCCGCCGCATCCAAATAACAACCAACAAGGGATAACAATGCAGCAGCGCCAAGAGGGGTTGGATGGTGTCCGCGATTTACTCGCCAACGTGGACGCCAAGCTCAACCAACTGCGGTCGATCGAGCCGTTTTTCATCGATCTTTCGTTACGTGAGAATCCGGTCGGAGCGCGTGTCGGCCAGACGCTCGACGAGAAACTCACGATACTGCCCAAGCTTCGCGACTTCGGTTTTCGCAACATTCTGTTGGGTACGCTCGACTATTCGATGCCCGACGAGCTGGAAGTCGACGACGATTTCATGATGTACCTGCGCGACCACGACATCGATATGTCGGGTTGCTTCGTGTTCACCGATATCGGGATCAGCGCGGCAGACGGCAGCTTTACCCCGTCGAGCTCGATGATCAAGATGCGTGACTACGGCGTGCCGAACACCCTGCACGAGATCTATCTGAGCGATTCGGGTATGGCAGGGCAGTATGATCTGCCGACCTTGCTGCGCAGCATTCCTGCAAGCGTCGATTGGCTGAACCAGCACATCAAGGGCGACGATGGCGGCAAACCACGCATCCTGATCAACATCGTCGACGGCTGCGATGCGTTTGCCGAGAATCCGCAACGCGTTTGCCAGGTGTTGCGGATGCTCGATGGTCTCGCGATCGAGGGTGTGAGTATCGAGGACGACAGAGGTACCTATCTGCCGCTACAGGTTGGCGCCTACGTGGCCATTGCCCGGCAGATGATGCCCGCACCGCACAAGATCCTGGTGCACATCCATGCCGGCGGTGGTTTCGAAAACGCATCGGTTATCGAGGCATTGCTCAACGGTGCCGACGGCGCCTGGGGCGGGTTGCCGAAACGCGCTGCGATCATCGGTCATGCCTCGCTCGGCGAGCTGATAGCCAACCTGGTGCGTGTCGGTAACCCGCACATGCAGCAATACCAGCTCGACCAATTGCTGCCCCTGGCAACCAGGCTGCAGATCCTCGACGAGGAAGAGGTCGTGCCCGACGATTTGCCGATCCTCGGTCACAATGCCTACCGTCTGCCGCTGAGTTTCTTTCGTCAGGTGCCGGATCGGGCGATGGACCTGGTACCCGAGGCGATCGGCGGCACCTACCGCTACCGCATCTGTCCGGTGGTCAGCGATGAAAAGGTGATTGCCGGCCGCCTGGCCGAGGTGACGGGCAAGCCTGCCGACAGTTTCCCCGAACCCGTCCTGCAGCAGATGATCCGCTTGATGCGCCGCGAGCTGCGCGCCGGCAAACGAATCGTCTACGACGAACCGGAACAATTGCTGGCGTTGTATCAGCGGGCGTCGCAAGGCTGAGCTCACCGTGTCGCGGCCGTCCGAACCATGAACCCGGGTATCAATAAACAACAACAAGGTTCAACCATGTCTCTCGATGAAAATTGCATCGACTCCGATAACGCCGTCTATAAAACCCTGCTCGAGTCGACCAAGGCGATCCCGTGGCGGATCGATTGGGCAAGCATGCGCTTCACCTACATCGGTCCACAGATCGAGGAATTGCTCGGCTGGACGCCGGCCAGCTGGACATCGGTCGAAGACTGGGCGGCGCGCATCCATACCGACGACCGCGAAAGCGTCGTCAACTTTTGCGTCGCGCAGTCGCAGGCCGGTATCGACCACGAAGCCGATTATCGCGCACTGACCAAGGACGGCGGGCACGTCTGGATTCGCGACGTGGTGCACGTGGTGCGCAACGAGGCCGGAGAGGTCGAGGCCCTGGTCGGCTTTATGTTCGACATCAGCGAGCGCAAGAAAACCGAACAGACGCTGCTCGAGTTACAGCGAGAACTCGAATCGCTGTCGTTCAAGGACGGCCTGACCGGCGTGTCGAACCGTCGCATGTTCGATTCGATCTTCGAGGCGGAGTGGATCGATGCCAAGCGCAATGCGCGGCCGCTGTCGCTGATCCTGCTGGATATCGATTTCTTCAAGCAGTACAACGATCACTATGGCCACATACAGGGAGACACCTGCCTGAAAACGGTCGCGTCGGTGCTTAATACGGCCGCGACGCGCTCGCGCGATGTGTTTGCGCGTTACGGCGGAGAAGAGTTCGTGTTCATCCTGCCCGAGACCGACGGACGTTCGGCGACCAAGGTGGCTGAACGCTGTCGCAATCTGATCTTCAAAGAGCAGATACCCCACGAGGGGTCACTGGCAGGCCAGTTGTTGACGATCAGTCTCGGTGTTGGCTGTCTGGTGCCGACCCACCAGGACGATCCGGTCGCCTTCATCGAGACGGTCGACCGTCGGCTGTACGAAGCCAAGCAACGTGGGCGCAACTGCATCGTCAACGACCATTAGCGGGCCGCGCGAATCCTTGTGCAACACCTGCGGCCGCCAATCAATGGCGGCACGGTGCTCTGCGCAGAGTACCGTGCGCGGCGATTGGCGTCGAAGCGGCGGCGATGTCAGTAGGGTATCGTCGGTGGTTCGACGACAACCGGGTCGGTCAGGGCAGCCATAAAGGCGACCAGGTCGAGTACTTCCTGGCGCGACAGTCCTAACGGTTTGATCAACGCGCTGCGATTGTCGGTGCTGTCGCCGCCACGGTTGTAGAACTCGATAACACCTTCGAGCGTGCCGATCGATCCGTCGTGCATGTAGGGCGCCGTCAGCAGCACATTGCGCAGGCCGGGTGTCTTGAACGCCCCCTGCATCGCCTTGTCATCCACCTTTGCGCCACGCCCGGGGTCGTTGGATGCGACACCGATGTTGTGGAAAGCGTGGTCTGAGAAGGTTGGGCCGTTGTGGCACAAGGTACAGTTGCCTTTGCCGCTGAACAGTGCCAAACCTCGTTCGGCGGACGGGCTCAGCGCCGCCTTGTCGCCGCGCAGATAGCGGTCATAGGCGGCATTGTCACTGATCAGCGAGCGTTCGAAGGCGGCGATGGCCGCAGCCATGTTCTGCTGCGTGATGCCTGATTCGGGAAACACCTTGGCGAACTGTTCCTGATACCACTGTACCTTGCTGATCTTCGGGATAAAGGTTGTGTCGACGCCGCGTTTGCCCATCGATTTGAATGCCTGGCTTTCGAGGCTTTCCGTGCGGCCGTCCCAGTGGATGATCGGCGAATAGGCGAGATTCACGATCGAGGGCGAGTTGCGTTTCTGCTGCTTGCCTTTGTGATCCACGCCGAAGGCCGCGCCGTCGCTCCAGCCCTGGTTGGGGTCATGGCAGCTTGCGCACGACTGGCCCTCGTTGGGTACCAGCCGGGGATCGAAAAACAGAACCTTACCCAACTCGATCATCTCGGCGGTTGCCGGTTTGCCGCCGGGCCAGGGGATCTGGTCGCGGTCGGGTGTGCCCGGCGATGTGGCGAACGAGGCTGTTGTTGCGGCAGTCAGGATGAAGACTGCGGCGAATGTCGTTGGCAGTGTGTGTTGCAGTGGCATGTGGGTCCCTCCATGTTTTTGATCGGGCCGTGGGGCGTTGCAACGATAGGCAGCGAACCACGGCCGCATCGGCTGGTTGTCGATCCTGCAATAGTCCTGGGCGGATGAACGGCGCCCCCTACGGCCGGCTCGCCGGTGTTCCCCGTGGTGAGCCGCCGATGACTGCGGATGTTGTACGCCGCGAGCCCGGTCAAAAAGGTGGGAAGATCGGCAAACGACGTAGGATCATTCCGACCTTCGACAAGCGTAGCCCGCGAAACCTGCTCACGCTACCGAAGCCGAATTGCAACGCCGAGGTGCGGTGCCTGATCAATCGGCGTAGCCGCTGAGTTCGAGATAGCCAACGCCCCGGTGGCTACCGCTGACGGTTACGGCACCCTCCCAATAGCGCACGGTCAGTGGCATCTCCTGATTGTCGAACGCCGCTTTCACGACCAGATCGAGATTGAGGGCGTCGCTCACCAGTTGCCATTCAACCGGGTAACGCGTGCCATCGGCCGTTTGCCAGTAACGCACAGGCGTCAGACGGGTATTGTCCAACGTCAGCGGCTGCGTGCTGCCGTCCCGGTCGACCAGAATCCCGGAACTGAAACGGTGCGCCGCACCTTGCAGGTCGCGCAGTTGATAGAACATCAGGTCTTGCCCGTTATCGAGCTGCAACGCGAACCAATCCCAGCCTTGTTGGTCGGCAGCGAGCGCTGAACTCGACCATTCTCGGTCGAACCAGGAATTGCCGCTGACCCGATGGCGTTTATCGGCAATCCTGATCTCGCCCTGCGTAGGCAAGCGTGTGAAAGAGTAGTAGTAAGAGGCATTGCCCGGTGTCGCACTCTTTTGCGACAAGCCCCGGTCGCCCTGTAGTACCAGCGGTTTAGAACCTGCTTCCAAAGTCAGATCGATGGCGAAGCCGTCGCTGTCGGCTACCAGGTGCAACGGAAAAAACTCGTCACCCTTGCTGCGGATCGACCAGGGGCCCAGCCAGACGCGAAAAGGTTCGGCCTCTGCGCCGGCCAATCCCACCGCAGCGCGCGCGAACCGTTCGGCGCTGTAGTGTCGGCCATCCTCGATATCGCTGACTGCGAGATGTCCCATGTACATCTGGCGCGTACGCCAATCGGAATCGGCCGTCGGCTG
Organism: Thiosocius teredinicola; assembly: GCF_002009425.1. Lineage (NCBI taxonomy): Bacteria > Pseudomonadati > Pseudomonadota > Gammaproteobacteria > Chromatiales > Sedimenticolaceae > Thiosocius > Thiosocius teredinicola. Next base: position 2,778,029 of record NZ_CP019936.1, on the reverse strand, counting down.
ACCTGCGTCGAGCGCGATGCGAAACAGTGTGAGTTGATAGCCGAAGCGGTTGTTGAGATTGCCGGTGAAGTACCACCACTCCGTGGCGAATGTCGGGTGAGCACCGTGGTCTTGCGGAAAACGGAATGCGCGAACATCGATAGCGCGCTCGAATCCTGCAGCCGGCTCGGTCGCCATGCGCTCCCCCAGCGATACCGTCGTGTCGGCCGTCGTTGGCGGGGATTGGTCGCAGCCGGCGGCCAGCAAGCCGACCAGTACAAGGTAGTGCCAACGCATCATCAGTCTTCCCTCAGCTGCGCGGCAGGTGGCTGGCTACCGGCCTCCCAAGCCGGGTAGATACTGGCGATCAGCGCGGCGCCTATTCCCAGTACAACAGTAATGGCCAGCGGGGCGGGATCGAGCAGAAACGGCATGCTCCAGCCAAACGCGTTGACCTGTATCGAATCGGTCAGCACCCATGCCATCAACATGCCGATCGGCAGTGACATCAGGGCGGCAATCAGGCCGAGCGTCGCAGATTGGATGGTGATCAGACCGCTGAGCTGGAGACGGGTCAGTCCCAGCGCGCGCACCACCGCATATTCTTTTCTGCGCTCGAGCTGCAGTGCCATCAGGGCCGTCAGTACTCCGATAAAGGCAACACCAAGCGACAGGTAACGCAACACGTCGGTAATACGAAAGGTGCGGTCGAACACCGCCATCGATTCGTCGAAGATGTCACCGGCGGCGGTCAGTGCGATCCCGTCAATGTCTGTCAACGCCGCGGCGACCTGGTCGCGCAGCACCGCTTTGTCCGATGCTTCGGTAAACAGCGCCAGGGTGTTGATGGCGTCGTCCTGCCATGCGCTGCGATAGTTCGGCAGGGGCATGAAGATTCGCCCGTGCTCGCTGCCGAAGTCGCGGAACACCGCGGCAATCGAGAACGCTGCGTTGCCTGCCGCTGTCGGCAGCTCGATCTGTTGCCCCGGTGCGAGCCCGAGACGATGCGCGAGCGGTTCAGAGACCAGGATGCCGCCGTTGTCGAACGCCTCCCAGGCACTGCCCGCGACGCTCGACAGCAGCGTGAACCCGCGGCGCGATGCCGGTGCAAGCTCGGCACCGCTGAGCTCGACCCGGTGCCCGTCGAGCTGGATGCGGCGGTGGCGATAGCGACTGGTCGCGTTGACCGCTGCGACCGTGGCGACGCGCTCGATGACCCCGCTCGACAGTGTGGCGCCATCGCGGAAATCGTCGCTGGCCACGTACAGGTCGGCCGTCAGCAGGTTGCCCAGCCAGTCGCTGACTGCACCGCGCATGCTGTCGACCATAATGGCAACACCGACGCTGGCGGCAAGTGCGACCATCAGCGCTGCGACCGCGGTGCCGAGGCGCGACAGGTGGCGATCGATATCGCGGATCGCCATGCGCCAGATACCGCGCAGCGGCAGGCGAACCAATACGCGATGGGTCAGTCGCACGGCCAAGGGACTGAGCATGGCCGCGCCGATCAACAACACGAACAGGCCGGCGAAACCCGCGATGAGGCCCAATCCGCTGAATGCGATCGCCAGGCCGACGATGATCAGCGCCGCGCCGAGGGTGGCGAGTACCGGGACCTGGCGTTGTGTGGATTGCTCGAGCGCGGCACGCGACAGCGTGGTCAATGGTGGTGTGGCCGCGGCCTGGCGCGCCGGCAGCCAGGTTGCGAGCAGGGTGCCGCCGAGACCGAGCGCGACGGCCTTGGCAACCGACAGCAACTCGATGTGCAGTGCATCGACACTGACGCTGTAGTACAGCTCGCTCACCGTTGCGGCGACGATGCGCGTCAGCCCCTGGCCCAACCAAGTGCCGACGAGCAGGCCGATCAGGGTACCGATCGCGCCGAGCACCAGTGCCTCGGTCATGACCAACCGCGCGATCTCGTCGCTACGCACGCCGATCGCCCGCAGCCGACCGAGCAGTCGGCGGCGCTGCACTACCGAGAAACTCATCGCGTTGAAGATCAGGAATATCCCGACCAACAGCGCGAGCAGGCTCATTGCCGTCAGGTTGAGCTCAAACGCAGCGGACAGACCCGCGGTGCCGGCGGTCTGCTGTTGAATGTCGACCAGTTCTACGTCGGGCGGCAGTCGCTGCTCGAGCCATGTTCGGGATTCGTCCGACAGGATCAGGTCGACATGACTGAGGTCGTTGCCCAGCTTGCCGATGGCCTGCGCCGTTGCGATGTCGGTGATCAGCAGGTCTCTGCTGGCCGCATGATCGTCGCTGCCGACGGCCCAGACTTGCAGACGGTGAACGACGCCTTGCGCGCTGATCTCGAGTGCGTCACCGGTCGACACATTGAGCGCACGCGCAGCCGAGCGGCTGAGTGCGACGGCCCTGTCGCTGGTCAGCCAATCGGAAGCAGCGGCCTGGCCTTGGGTGAGCGAAGAAAGGTCATCACGGAATGCACCCTCGGCGAACAGGTCGACGCCGAGCAGGGTCAGGGGGGCAGGGCGCCCGGCGACGCGCACCCGAGTTTGAATGACCGGTGCCATGGGTGGGTGTCCCGGCGTGGTGAACAATCGGGAGTACAACGATTGCGGTAGCCGATTGCTGGCGGAGAGCAGGCGATGCGTGGCCTTGCCTTGCAGTTGTTCGGCCGACAACAGGAACGATGCCTTGGCGGCGCGGTTGGCCAGGTCGACCGCCATGACGACGGCGACGCCCATGACGATGCCGATCAGTGCCAGTGCCGCCTGCCAGCGGTGGCGGCTCTGATAGCGCAGCCCGGCTCGCGTCAGCAGGTTGCCGGTGGCTGACTTCATGCCCCGGCCACGCGGCCGTGGTCCATGCGCATGACTTGGTCGGCGGCATCGGCAACACGTGCGCTGTGGGTCACGATCAGCAAGGTCACGCCCTGTTCGCGGGCGAGGGCGGTCAGTAGGCGGATGATCTGCTCGCCGGTGTCTTCGTCGAGGTTGCCGGTGGGCTCGTCGGCCAGCAGCAGTTTAGGGCGGTGCGCCAAAGCGCGCGCGATCGCCGTGCGTTGCTGTTCGCCGCCCGAGAGTGTCTCCGGGTAACGCTCTGCCATGCCGTTCAGGCCAACCTGTCCGAGCAGGTCGTCGACACGCTCTGCGATCTGGTCGGCCGGTTTGCCGATCAATTCCATCGGCAGCGCGATGTTCTCGCCGACGGTCAGCGTCGGGATCAGGTTGAAGAACTGGAACACGAACCCGATATGGCGGCGCCGGAACAGCGTGAGTTCCGGCTCGCGCAAGGCGTGCACGTCGACCTCATCGATCAGTACCCGGCCTTCGTCGGGCCGGTCGATCCCGCTGAGCAGATTCAACAGCGTGGTCTTGCCGCTGCCGCTGGCGCCGATCAAGGCGGCGATGGTGGCGCGCGGTACCTGCAGGCTCAGGCCTTGCAGAACGGTTTGTCGGCGGTCGCCGGAGCGATACGACTTGCTGAGTAGCTTAACGTCGAGCATGTGTTGTGCGGCGGGCCGGTCGGGCGGTTTCCTGTTCAACGACAACGAGGCGCGCCGGTATCCGGAGATCCCCCGATCTGGAGGCACAGCGGGGCGCCACCCCATTATCGGGGATCGGCGGGCAGAAGTAAGGGCAGATCAGCCCGCCAGCGTTGGCCGACGTTGCGGGTTGTTCAGGTCAGATTGGCGCCGTTTCCCGAATTCTTCGCTGCGGTGCAACAGAAAAGCGTTAAACCCTACGTTTGCTGTATTGAAATCCATCGCTCGGGGCCCTAGAAATAACCTACCAAATTACTTGGATAAGCAGGTGTGGCATGAGTTCTTCGGCGAAACAAATGGATGATCTGGTCGCGCGCGGCTACGAACACGGATTCGTGACCGAAATCGATACCGACGTGATCCCGCCCGGGCTCAACGAGGATGTGATCCGTCTGATATCGGCGCGCAAGAACGAGCCCGAATGGGTGCTCGAGTACCGTTTGAAGGCGTATCGCCACTGGCTGACCATGGATCCGCCGCAGTGGGCGTCGGTGCACTATCCGCCGATCGATCACCAGGCGATCTCATACTTTGCCGCGCCAAAGAAAAAGCCGACCCTGGACAGCCTCGACGAGGTCGATCCTGAGCTGCTGCGCACCTACGAGAAGCTCGGTATCCCGATCGAGGAGCAGAAGGCGCTGTCGGGTGTGGCGGTCGACGCGGTGTTCGACAGCGTGTCGGTCGCTACCACCTTCCGCGAGAACCTTGCCGAGGCCGGCGTGATTTTTTGTTCGATCTCCGAAGCGGCGCACGATCACCCAGAGTTATTGCGTGAATACCTGGGTTCGGTGGTGCCGCACACCGACAACTACTATGCCGCGCTGAATGCGGCGGTCTACACCGATGGCACGTTCGTCTACATCCCCAAGGGCGTGCGTTGCCCGATGGAGTTGTCGACCTACTTCCGCATCAATGCGCAGAACACCGGCCAATTCGAGCGCACGCTGATCGTCGCCGACGAGGGCAGCTACGTGAGCTACCTCGAAGGCTGCACTGCGCCGCAGCGCGACGAAAACCAGTTGCATGCGGCCGTCGTCGAACTGGTCGCGATGCAGGATGCGCAGATCAAGTACTCCACGGTGCAAAACTGGTATCCGGGCGACGAAGACGGGAAAGGCGGCATCTACAACTTCGTGACCAAGCGTGGCGATTGCCGGGGCGCGCGCTCGAAGATCTCCTGGACCCAGGTCGAAACCGGCTCGGCGATCACCTGGAAATACCCGAGCTGCCTGCTGCGTGGCGAAGATTCGATCGGCGAGTTCTACTCGGTCGCTGTCACCCGCGGCAAACAGCAGGCCGATACCGGCACCAAGATGATCCACATCGGGCCGAATACGCGCAGCACGATTGTCTCGAAAGGTATCTCTGCCGGTGAAGGGCAGCAGGCCTACCGCGGTCTGGTACGCATGAGCCAGCGCGCCGAGAACGGGCGCAACCACACCCAATGTGATTCGCTGCTGATCGGCGATCGCTGTGGCGCACATACCTTTCCGTACATCGAAGTGAAGAACCCGTCGGCCAAGGTCGAGCACGAAGCGACCACGTCGAAGATCGGCGAAGACCAGCTTTTTTACTGCCGCAGTCGCGGTCTGTCGGAAGAAGACGCGGTGTCGTTGATCGTCAACGGATTCTGTAAAGAGATATTCAACGAGTTGCCGATGGAGTTCGCGGTCGAGGCGCAAAAGCTGCTTGCGATCAGTCTCGAAGGCGCAGTCGGTTAACAAGGGAGGACAAGATGCTTTTAACGATCGATAACCTGAAGGCGAGTGTTGACGGCAAGGAGATCCTCAAGGGTCTCAGCCTGAATGTCGGTGCCGGTGAAGTGCATGCCATCATGGGGCCCAACGGCTCGGGCAAGAGCACGCTTTCGCACGTGCTCGCCGGGCGCGACGGTTACGAGGTCACCGGCGGCTCGGCGATGCTCGACGGCCAAGATCTGCTCGCCCTCGAACCCGAGGAACGTGCCGCACTGGGCGTGTTCCTGGCGTTTCAGTACCCGGTTGAACTGCCGGGCGTAAACAACACGCATTTTCTGAAAGAAGCCTTGAACGCGCAGCGCAAGGCACGCGGCGAACCCGAGCTGGATTCGGTCGCCTTTCTGAAGCTGATCCGCGAAAAGATGGCACTGGTGTCGATGAAGCCCGAGTTGCTGAAACGCCCGGTGAACGCGGGTTTTTCCGGCGGCGAAAAGAAGCGCAACGAGATCCTGCAGATGGCCCTGTTCGAGCCGAAGCTGGCGATCCTCGATGAGACCGATTCAGGTCTCGACATCGATGCCTTGCGCACGGTGTCGGAAGGCGTCAATGCGGTGCGCAGTCCCGACCGCTCGATCATCCTGGTGACGCACTACCAGCGGTTGCTCGACTACATCGAACCGGACTATGTGCATGTGCTGGCCGACGGCAAGATCGTGCGTTCCGGCGACAAGTCGCTGGCCAAAGAGCTGGAGCAGAAGGGCTATGCCTGGTTGACGGGCAAGGATGAAGCGGCATGAACACATCCACAGGTACCGACCTGCATCAGGTGCTCGACGTCGGCTTACGTAAGTTGAACGCGGACATGCCCGGCGATTGGGTACAGGCGCTTCGGACGCAATCGGCCGAGCAGGTGTCGAGCATGGCCTTGCCGACACGCAAGGACGAAGCCTGGCGCTACACCTCGCTGAAGTTTCTCGAGGAACTGGCTTTCGTGCCGGTCGACAAAGAACCGTTCAGCGCGTTGCAGCTTGAGGATATCGACGAGTTGCTGCTGACGGGGAACGACGGTACGCGGCTGGTGTTCGTCAACGGCTTTCTAGCGCCACAGCTGAGCCGGCTTGAGGCGGATCGGCCGGGCGTGCTGGTGACCAATCTTGCCAGTGCTTTCGAGCTCGATAAACCGGCGATTCAAAGCGAGTTCGACCGGATTGCACAAACGCGCAACATGTTCACGGCACTCAATGGTGCGTTGATGACCGACGGCGCCTGCGTGGTCATCGACCAGGATACGACGGCCGACGCGCCGATCGAGCTGTTGCATATCAGTGTCGGCACCGACGATCCGTCGATCTGTCATCCGCGGCACTTGATTGTGCTGCAGCAAGGCGCGCGTGCCGAGGTGATCGAACGCTATGCGAGTCTGGGTAACGCCAGTTATTTCAACAATGCGCTGATCGAGGTTGCGCTTGGCGAGAACAGCGAGCTGATTCATGAACGCGTGCAGGAAGAGAGCCTGAATGCACAGCATTTGAGCGACCTGCAGATTCGTCAGGCGGCCGGCAGCCGCTATCGATTGGCCAACGCTTCGTTGGGCGCGGCCTGGTCGCGTTGCGATGTCCGCCTGGTATTCGATGGCGAGGGCGCGGATGCGCAACTCGACGGCCTGCTGATGGCAGGCGATGGTCAGCTTGCCGATACGCACCTGGATATCCAGCACGCGGTACCGCACTGCAGCAGCCGCGAGACCTTCAAAGGCATCCTCGACGGCAAGGGCCGGGTGGTGTTCGATGGCCGGATTCTGGTCGCCAAAGATGCGCAAAAGACCGATGCGCAACTATCGAATGACAACCTGATGTTGTCGCGTTCGGCCGAGGTCGATACCAAGCCGCAGCTCGAAATCTACGCCGACGACGTCAAATGCAGCCACGGTACGACTGTCGGTGAACTCGACGGCAACATGCTGTTCTACCTGCGCTCGCGCGGTATCCCTGAACGTCAGGCTACGCAGATGTTGTGTCTCGGTTTTGCCGAGGAGATTCTGGCAGCCATGCCGGCGGAGGCACTGAGGGCGCGCAGCGCCAGTCTGCTGGCAAGCCGGCTGGGCGGTGGAGCATGAACGCAGGGGTAAGTAAGCAGATGGCCGCCCCGATGTTGCAACCCATGACTCAAGCAGGTAACGCCATGGCAGAGGAGACGAGTGATGACCCGCGTGCGGAGCACATCATCGAGGCATTGAAGACGGTATACGACCCTGAGATACCGACGAATATCTTCGATCTGGGCTTGATCTATGCCATCGATGCGGCCGGCGAACGTGGTATCGCGATCAAGATGACATTGACTGCGCCGGGCTGTCCGGTTGCCGGTACGCTGCCGGGGATGGTCGAGCGGGCGGTGGAAACGGTCGATGGTGTCGACCATTGCAAAGTCGATCTCGTCTGGGATCCGCCGTGGAGCAAAGACATGATCAGCGACGAAGCGAAACTTGAATTGGGGCTGTTGTAAACAACTGGCCCGACGGAGAAATCAGATGGCAGTGCAATTGACTCAGGCAGCGGCGCAACACGTCGCACGAGAGATGGCGAAACAGGGTAAGACCGGAGGCTTGCGCATCGGTACCAAGAAGAGTGGTTGTACCGGCTTTGCCTATGTCGTCGACTATGCCGACGAGATCGGCGATACCGATCACGTGTTTGACAGTCATGGCGTGCGCGTGGTCGTTGACGACGCATCGCTCGCTCAGCTGGATGGCATGGTGGTCGATTTCGTGAAAACCAATCTTCTCAACGAAGGTTTCGAGTTCCGCAACCCGAACATCAAGGATATGTGCGGCTGCGGTGAGTCGTTCAGTGTCTAACCATGCTGACGACGCAGGAAGTTATCGAAAACTTTGAGTTCCTCGACGACTGGGAGGCGCGTTATGCCTACCTGGTCGAGCTGGGCGAGGCGTTGCCACCGCTGGCGGAGGCACTGCGCACCAAAGACAACAAGGTGCAGGGCTGTATCAGCCAGGTTTGGGTGTGTCCGCTGCAGGACCCGGGCGATCCCGCCAAGCTGGTTTACGTGGGCGACTGCGACACCGCGATCATCAAAGGCGTATTGGCATTGCTGATCGGACTGATGTCCGCTCGAACACCCCAAGAAATCGACGCACTGGATATCGACGGCCTGTTCGACGAACTCAAACTTGCCGAAAACCTCAGTCCGAATCGTCACTTCGGCATCTATGCCATCGTCGAGCTGATGAAAGCGCAGGCGAGAAAGGTCGCTGAAGGTGACGCGCCGTCGGTTTTGGCATAGGTAACGCCTCCCGCCTTCGATCAAAACGGTTATTCTGTCGTGCAAGACCGGTAGCTGGTTCCGGTCCGGTAATAGCCTGGAAACCGACATGATCGCACTGCAGACCTTTGTCGATCGGCATTCGCCGTCGATTACCGAGAAAGCCGATCCCGCCGTGGTGGAGCACTATCGCGGTCATCTGCCGAACGCGCTGTTGGAACTGTGGCGTCATAGCGGCTTCGGCACCTATTCGAACGGTCTCATCCAGATCATCAACCCGGATGTCTATAAAGCATCGCTATGGAAATGGCTGATGCGCGACAAGGACGACTACACCCGCCTGCCGATTGCCTTGTCGGCATTCGGCAGCATCTTCTACTACCGCAGGCTCAACAACGAAGGGGTTGAAGACGTCGCCTTTGTCGACCCTCACACCTCCGACAGCTCGGTGCTGTCATGGTCGGCGACGGATTTTTTCAACGGCGTGTTGTGTGACCATTCGTCGATCAACTCGGTGCTCGACCAGGCGCTGTTCAACAAGGTTGTCCCATTGAAAGGCGAGCTGGCGCCGAACGAAATGTACTATTTCGTGCCGGCTCTGAGATTGGGTGGCGAAATGGTTGCGGACAGCACCGAGCGCGGCGATGCCTTGGTGCATCTCGATATCCTGCTGCAGCTTGCGTTGGGGTAGGCCAGGAAGCAGGCGACCGCGCGGTTGTCATCCAAACCCTCGAAGTAACGCGGTATGCTCGGGCCCTCGGTGGCGCTGGAGGCGGCCCCGCAAAGCGAAATTCATCAGATGGCTCAGGAGTCTGTCGATATGCTCGAAGAAGTCAAACACTACTACGGCAAGGTGCTGAAAACCTCGGCTGACCTGCAGACCAACGCCTGCTGCACCGGTGAGCAGATGCCGCCGACGATTCGGGATGTGTTGAACGAGATGGTGCCCGAAGTGGTTGAGCGCTATTACGGTTGCGGCCTGATTGTGCCGGCGCAGCTCGAAGGCCTGCGCGTGCTCGACCTGGGGTGCGGGGCCGGACGTGATGTCTACCTGTTGTCCCGGCTGGTCGGCGAGCAAGGCGCCGTGGTTGGAGTCGACATGACGCGTGAACAGCTGGATGTTGCCGAATCTTACATCGACGAGCATGCCAAACGGTTCGGTTATGCCAAGCCCAATGTGTCTTTTGTGCAGGGCGAGTTGGAGCACCTCGATGAATTGGATCTGGAGCCGGCCAGTTTCGAACTGATCGTTTCCAATTGTGTGATCAACCTGTGCCAGGACAAGGGCCGTGTGTTGCAGAACGCCTACCACCTGCTCAAGCCGGGTGGAGAAATGTACTTTTCTGACGTGTACGCCGACCGTCGCGTACCCGAGAAGGTTGCCCAGCATCCGTTGCTGTACACCGAGTGCCTCGGTGGCGCTTTGTATTGGAACGACTTGGTTTCACTGGCCAAACAGGCCGGTTTTCTCGATCCGCGACTGGTGACGGACAGCCCGATTACCGTCAACAACACCGAGTTGACCGATCTTATCGGCAATGTGAATTTCTATTCGGCAACCTACCGGCTATTCAAGCTCGAAGGCCTGGAACCCGCGTGCGAAGACTACGGCCAGGCCGTCGTCTACCAAGGGTCGATCCCGGAGCATCCCAACCATGTGGAGTTGGACAAGCACCATCGATTCGACAAGGGTAGGGTTGTACCCGTTTGCGGAAACACCTGGCGAATGTTGAACGAAACGCGCTTCAACCCGCATTTTGAGTTCATCGGCGATACAAGCACCCATTTCGGCATCTTCGCCGATTGTGGCAGCACGCTGCCTTTCGACGAAACGGCGTCAGATAGTCCACCTGCAAGTACCGGTTGCTGTTGATGTAGAAAAGGCGATTCGGTGCGAATCGCCTTATAGAGTCAACGCAGGCCAAGCTGGGTGCGATGTCGGGGTGCAGAACTCGGGAGTTGGCTATTCCCGCAACCTTAAGCGACCCCTGAATCTCCACATTTCTGCCCCTTTTTGCGCATTTTTGTCGGTGATCATCGGCTTCCTATCGAAAGGAGTTGCAGATGATCATAGGGCACCTTCCCGCAGGCTATATTCTTGGGCGATGGATTGCAGACAGAGGCTTTGTTGTCACGCCGAGTTCCCGTTTGGTTGTTGTCGTAAGCATGTTGGGAGCCATTGCTCCTGATATCGACATGTTCTATTTCTATTTTGTAGACCAGCGGCAGACCCATCACCACACGTATTTGAGCCATATTCCGCTGTTCTGGGTATCTTTGCTCTTGGTTGGCGTCGCCTGGCGATGGTTCAACCGAAGTGGGGCAACAAGGTCGTTGCTGGCAGTCTTTGCCAGCGGAGGTCTGCTACACCTATTACTCGATACTATCGTCGGCGATATCTGGTGGTTGGCTCCATTTGTCGACCGACCGTTTGCTGCCTTCGAAGTCACGGTGAGGTATGAGCCTTGGTGGTGGAACTTCGTTTTGCATTGGACATTTCTGTTTGAGATAGCGCTCTGGTTGTGGGCTTACCGGCTATGGCGAGTGCGCGAGAAAATGGCTTAGCAAGGCAATCCTGCTGCCGTGCACTGTGCCGCTAAGCTCGCTACACTTGGTCGCGACTAGCTGGGTATCTGTTAATCGGGTTGACGATCTGAGCAGATCGTCGTGCATCGAGACATCGGCATCGATGGAGGTGCCATCGCAATGAATCTGCTATTCAAGGAAGAACGTGCAGCCGTGATACGGTCGGTTTTCCGTCAAGTGCAGATTATCTGGCGAATCTATGAGCCATATAACTAGAATATTGTGCTTCATGGCGGCTGCCGGCGTAGCCGCGGGAGCGCAAGAGCGATGTTACTTCGAGGGAGAGTTTCACGACTTTGCAGTTTCGCACCCGCTTTGTTTCTATTACACGGGCACGGAACACTTCAGAAACCAAGAATACGGGTTGGCGGCGCGTCAATGGAAGAAGCTGTTGTCGCTGAAAGACGTGGAACAAGAGTTTCCTCGGCTCGTGGCCGGTGCGAACAACAACCTCGGCTATTTTCACTATCATGGCCTTGGGGTGGAGCAGAACACAGAGGCGGCCTTGGCGTACTGGAGGAAGGCGGTTTCGTGGGGTAGCGAAGAAGCCGATTTTCACTTGTGCTACGCCTTAGGCGATCCCGCGTCGGCAGCGTACGCGCCAAAGAATGCATTATTGCATTGCGCCAAAGCCGAAAAGATTTACCTGGGAAAGGAATACAGCGATCCATCCGACGCCGAGATTCTCGATACGATACGCAGGTACAAGGAAATGGCCGAACGTGAAAACGGCTCCTAGCAAGTCATCATTGCAATGGATGGCAACTCACTCCGTCCCAGGGGCTACCGCTAGTACAACCGGCTCTATGCTTGATCGATTGGATTCGATTGCTATGGCCCTCGCTGTTGGGTCCGGCAGATGATCTACGAATGTCGCCTCAACAAAGTTACGCGGCAGCACCTCTACGCGGCGCTGCTGGTGATCTTGGGCATGTACCTGCTGAATCTCTTCGGGCTTTGGGCCTCGGAGTATTGGTGGGCTACGTCGATTGGTATTGTATTGGCACTTGGCTTTTCGTTCGTGATTGGCAACTCGAGGGTGCGGGTCGAAATCGGCGACGGAACCATTATTGTTGAGTACAGCGGGATGGTGCAGGCAAATATCGCGGCCGATGCCATTGAGAGCGTCACAATGAGTGGCTCGGATAGCCTGCAGAGAATTGTGATTGTCACCGACGACGGATCGAAATACTTCATTCCTTGCGAGTGTTTTACGAGTACCCAGTTGGAAGGGCTGCTCGGTGCGCTGAAAGGCGGTAGCTAATGGACTTTGCGAGTACTTGGTATGCCGATGGTTGCTGACAGCTTGCCGCTACCCCCTTTGCTGATTGAGCTGGCCGATGCCGGAGTATGGCCGTCGTTCGGGTCGCGCCGGTCGAACGCCACAGACCTCGGGCGAGAAAAGGCGCGATTGCTTTCGAGCACTGACGACAGCCTGGTGCTGATGCCGGCACCATTCCATACGATCGCTGACGAGGTGGCCGAAGGCAATGAGTTCTGGGTGGGCGCGCTGAGCAATGTCGGTGAGATCGACTATGCGAAGGCCGTCATCATTGCAGATTTCGGTCCCGGCTCCGATTCGGTGGTGGTGCTGTACTACGGAGAAGGTTCCGAGCCCGATATCCGGTATCTTAAGTGGGAAGGAGAGGGCAACCGGCTTCGCCATGCCTGGATACGAACGCATCGCTCGTTCGAGGCGTTTGCGCAGACGCTGGGGCTGGTGTCGTGACAATTCGAGTGCTGAACGTCGTGCGATAGTCACTCAGCGCCGGAGTAGAGAATGCTTTACAGAATCGAGACGAAACATGGTTGAGAAAGCCGCGAAACTGAAACGGGCCAGGCAGCCGATGCCGTCGTTTGTACGCGACGCCTTGCGAGATGCAAACCTCATGGAAAAGTATCTCGAACGCCCTGCGTACCAACAGAACGATTACCTGTTATGGATCAACAAGGCCAAGAAAGACGCAACGAAACAGAAACGATTGGCGCAGATGCTGAACGAGCTCAATGCGGGAGGTGTCTACATGAACATGAAACACGCGCCTTCTGCGCGCAACGATTGATACCTGCACCTGTCATCGCAATGCGACGCGTCTGCTGCATGCTCCTGTTCTGCCTGATGTCGGCCTCTGTCTGTGCAGCGGAGAGTATCTGCTATGGGTCGACGAGCAACGGTCGCCTTGAAGGAGGCGTCCAACTGCCGGGGGAGGGCAGCAACTTCGTCAGCTACAGCGACACCGCTGCACTGATGGGGCGCACGTATGTGCACAGCGTGGTGCGACGTGCTGTCGTCGGTGCCTACGGATCGCTTGAGTCGTCGATGCCCGACAAGGTGTTCAAGTATGCCGAGACCGGTTTGCAGGGTGGCGGCCCGTTCAGCCCGCATAAAACCCATCAGAACGGCTTGTCGGTCGACTTCATGGTGCCGGTGATCGACCGGCAGGGTCGTTCGGTGCATCTGCCGACCCACTACTTCAACAAGCTGGGCTACGCCGTCGAGTTCAATCGCCAAGCTGAATACGACGGTCTTCGCATCGACTTCGAGGCGATGGCGGCGCATCTGGCCGCATTGCATCGCGCCGCGCAGGCTGAAGGCATCGATATCTGGCGGGTGATTTTCGATCCCGACCTGCAGCCGAAGCTGTGGCAGACCGAACAAGGTGCCTACCTGAAAAAGCACCTGACGTTTTCGACACGACGTTCATGGGTCCGACACGACGAACACTATCATGTCGACTTCACCGTCGCGTGTCGCCCGATGTAGTCTCATCGGGCAGCGATTCATTTCCACCGGGTTGCGAGTATGCCGGGGTGGCGCTAAGATCGCGCCGCCGAGGCAGTCTGTTGCCTCAATCATCACACCTTCAGGGGATCGGCTACCTGGAGGACATCAATAGCCGGAGAATGTGTATGTATGTGAGCATTGTCACGCGGTAATCGCCTCCAAGGTACCTTCCTACCTGCTTCCCATCGTCGTCCGTCGAAAAATCTATCCCTTTCGGGCGGCTGCCAATACCTATATCGACCCTGTATCGGGCCTTAGAAAACCGAGAGACGACCCCGGCGGTAGTGGATACGAAACAGTCCGCGAGATTCGGGTTTGCAGGCACTGTCTCGAACAAGCGCCACCTCCGCAACAGGAATAACCGGCTAGGCCGGTGCGCCCGCAGTCAGTTGCCGGCTTCGACTACCCTCTGAAGCCGGCGACGGCGAACACGGCGGTTGTGTGCCTGCACGCACTGCTGCCGATTCGTTGACGGTCTGTTTGCCGAACCGACGCTCCCGCCATCCGGCGGGAGTATCAGACGCGATTGGCGCGGGGCGATCATCGAGGATGATGTATCGTCAGCGATAAACGGTATCGCGCACCGGTTGGCTACGCAGTGCACGCAGTGCTCCCGGTAGCTCGAGTGCGCTGGTCCACACCGCAAGTGCCATGGCAACAGGCACCTCGAACGCGCGTACGCCAAAGTGCGACGGTACCCGGATGCATTTGTTCCATTGCTGCAGCAAGCGTCCGACAAAATAGACGGGCAGACCGATAACACCCATGTTGGCAACCCACGCGTAGGGCAGGCTGGGATCGGCCTGGCGCATGCTGATCAGGTTGTGAGCCATCTGGTGGCGGATGTCGCGTTCCATATTCCAGCCTTCGAAATCGTGGATGACCTCCATACCCGGCTCGAACGCCATCGTCCACCCACCTCGTTCGATCGCGATGGCCTGCAGCCGCGACGCATAGATTCCCGAGCTTTCCGGCAACGGGTATTGCAGAAAGATGGCTCGTCTGAACCCTGCATTATTGTTGGATATGTGGCGTGTCGCCTGCCGGTCGCTCGGCACAACATATGAACGTGAAAGCAATGCCAGGCAGCGTTCGCGCAGCGATTCGCCTGGATAGCGGGTTTTTCCGCTGACCACGCCGATCATCTGGTTAGAACGGAGGCGCTTGATGCAATGCTGAAGCCAGGCTTTGGCGGGAATGCAGTCGGCATCGAGAAGGACGACGAACTCGCTATCAGCAGCATCGACGCCGACGTTGGCCAGCGCATACGAGTTGGTTTTTGTCGACGATACGATCTTCAGATTCGGGTGCAATGTCGCCAGGTCTTCCGGTATCTGCGAGATATAGCGTTCTTCTTCGACGAGCAAAACTTCAACACTGCCATCAAAGTCCTGCTCGGCCAATGCACTGAGCGCAGCGCGCATATCGTTCCATGATTTGTCTTCACCGGCTTTGTAATCTGAAACGAATATGATGCTGGCGTCGCATGCCATTACGTGTTTCCCCAATCGATAATCTGATGTGTTGCCTTGCGGATGGGGCCGTGCGAATGGTACGGATGGCTCAAATTCGCTGCGAGCCCGATCGGTAAGGCATTAATGGCGGGCTGCAATTATCGTGCTTGACGGCTATTAGTTCGAGAAAACAAGGGGTTATTAGGTGCCGGCAACGACGGGGCCTGGTGGATGTAAAAAGCTTCGACAGCAAACCAACGCCTGGCCATACCGACGCTCCCGAACCTCATCCGACGAACCGCCTTGCTCAGGCCCTGTTCAGAAGGGCGCCACTACGGCAGCAAACTTTTGTGCCCAAGCCAGCTGCGAAGGGGCGGTCAACCCGATCAGGCGTGACATACCCTGGTCTTCGATCAGGTCGATGAAACTGCCTGCTGCCGGGAAGTTCGCGGCATCGGTGATCTCGATGCTCATGCCATGTACTACCGATATTGGTAGTGCGCGGTTCATCATGTCGTCTTCGTAGATCTTTTGTTCTTGAGCCGGTACGTTCAGCGGCAGCCAGTCGTCATTGTGATCGTGACCCATCATGTGACACAGCTCATGTGCCAATGTGAAGCTGTCGTAGCGCGCCAACATATGTAGGTGAATCGTCGTTAGGCGCGTCTGTTCTGCGGCGCTGAGTTGACTTGGCATCGATCGCAGCGAGCGAAGTTTGTCGATGACCATGGAGGGACTCTGATTGGGGCTATTGAAATTCATTGGTCTATTGTTGCGATAGTCCGTACCTTCAAGCACTTCGCAATCGCCACTGTAGACAGAGGCTTGTACATCGGCGAGATAGCCCTGCGTCTTCGTCAATGCCTGTGTTGTATCAAAAGGTGCATCGGAAAGCTTGACGCTGTACGTCAATCCGACCGTGAAGTTCTGCTGGTCATCTTTTATTGAGTTCTTTTCTTTCAGCGCTGCTTGGCAGACATATCGCTTGCCTTGATCTTTCAACGGCTGACTGGCGTTGACATCCGACGGTGCCGCGAACAACAGCAATCCGGCACCGGTGGTGGTTGAACTGCTTGCAGGGTCGAACTGAAACGGAATCGGTTCGTTGAACGGCGTCACGCGCCAAATGATTCGAATATTTGCCGCGCGCAAGCGCCGCTCTGTATAGCATTTGAGGAGGCGGATGTAGTCATCGTGCTCGGCTGCAAGCGCTTCGTTGCTGAGAGTGTTGTTTACCCCCGTCGCGTCTTCGCCAATGATTGCGAAGTATGGCGTGCTGATTCGCCGCGCCGATTCGTCGAGCACTGTGCCGCTTGCATCGAGCCGACGCAGAAACACGGTGACCGGGCCGGGTTCGAGGGCGGGCATATCGATTGAGGGTGTGGAGGTGGCCACTGGCGAGATCGATTGTATTGACCACTCGAACTGCGTTGTGCCAGCCGGTGAGTTGCCGCCGACCAGGGTTGTGATGCCAGTCAGATCGCCGAGAAACGAGCTGTTGGACAACGCCGTCCACGCCGCGGTATCGAACATGCTGACGCCTTGAAGGTCATCCGCACGACTGCCGGGTTGAAACGCTTCATGGGAATCGCGGATCGCAGCCAGTGCTCGTGCAAGATCGCGCAGTGCCTGGGGAATGTCCTGCAGTGTGAAGATGGCCATTGGTGGAATGCTCCAGGATCAATACGCGTATTCAGCGCGGACCACACTGTCCGCATCAATCAGGTACACGGTGTCACCGCGGTTGTTCCACACCGCAGCCTTGCGCCCCCAAAAGATGTCGGTCGCTGAATCGACACCGATGCCGGTGTGCAGCGTCAGCGTTGTCGCCGGTGCGAGCGATATATTGCCAAATGAATAAACGTGCCGGGCACGATCCGCAATCTGCCAACCTTGGAGCGCGATCGTGTCTCCCGTGTTGTTGGCGATAACGACGTATTCTTCGCTCGTGCGCTGGTGATCGTCACCGGGTGCGTCGAACTGCGACAATTCGTCGACAATCAGCAGCCCCGCCTCCAATCCCGGTGAGCGGATGTCGACAACGAAGCTGACGGTCTGGCGCCGTAGCGGCTCAGCGTTTTCGGGTGCATGGGTATCCGAGACGCTGCACTCGAGCATGTTCAGACCCGCGTTGAGCGGTGACTGCCCGTGTCGTAGCAAGACGCGCAATGACATCGCCCCCGCTGCCTGATCGTAATGCCACGCCTCGGGCGGCAATGAGAGTTCGACACCGTTGATGGCGACGAAGATACGTTTGAAACCCGGTTCGACGAAGCTGGGCGATGCCCCCGATACCTTGAGGTGCAACGGTAAGGT
The DNA here is from genome assembly GCF_002009425.1 of Thiosocius teredinicola. NCBI lineage: Bacteria > Pseudomonadati > Pseudomonadota > Gammaproteobacteria > Chromatiales > Sedimenticolaceae > Thiosocius > Thiosocius teredinicola. The sequence goes on along the minus strand of NZ_CP019936.1, from coordinate 2,760,422 downwards.
TCGGCCGTATTGCAGTACCGGCGGCTTGTCGATGTCGGTATGCGCCGGGCTCACGATCTCAATATCTATCGGACCGCCGAGCGAAGCGCGGTAGGTGGCAGAGGCCTCCTGGTGTTGTTGCGCGAAGTGCTCGACGTGAATCGCCGCGTGCGCAGAATTCAGCAGGGCGGCGAGTTCATCGGTCACCAGCAGTTGCTTGACTGCAGCGGCGATGGTCGTCGGTGTGATTTCATCGGGCAGGGAAAGTCCGGCGGCCCCGATCAGGCTATTGACGGATACCAGCAGCTGATCGGCAAGTCGCGCTGCGACGGCGTTGCTCGCATCGGTAGACATGGCGACGACCTGCTCGGATACGCTGATCGTACTGCGCAGCAGATCGACAATGCCGTCACCGACGCTTTCTATGCCGTCCAGCGCCTGCATGAGCACCGGGCGAACGAGCTCGAAGGCGGTTTCGAAGGTAGCGATTGCAACCGCCAAGGCATCGGCCTTCTGCTGCGCGGTCAGTAAGTCCCAGCCTTCGGTCGTGGTGCTCACGGTATGCATCACGACGGCGATCCCTTCGGCTTTTATTGCATTCAGCAACGCGGTCTTCTGCGCATTGGTCGAGAACGCGGCAAGCAAGGCGTCTACCATGTCCGGCACGCCTGCGATCTGGCGGCCGATTGCCGCAAGCCGTCTTTCGAGTTCGCGCCGCCAACGGCCCAGCGTGCGCAGGATATCGTCGGCGATCGCAGCCAGTCCATCGATCGCTGCGCGTGCGCTGCGATCCAGTTCTTCCACAACATCGGCAGAGACGGCGAGGAAGAAGCGCGACAGCACCGGCAATAGGCGCCGAATCAGTATCTGCAGTTCATCGAGTGTGATCTGCCAGGAGAGGTCGGCGAGCGCCTGTAGTGCCTCAAGATTGGGCCGGGTTTCACAGTCCACCACATTGATGAAGAATTGCTCGACCTGCGTGGCCTGACGATAGTCGAGACCGCGATCTTCGTTCAAGGCTGCCTCGAGCATCAGCTCGCGCATGCGCGTGCGGCGCGCGTCGGTCCAAATGGCTTCGCTGAAGACTTCCTGCGCGATGGCCAGGATGTCGCTGATCAGCATCTGGACATTGTCCGGTGAAACGGCGCCAATGGTCGCAAGGTTCGGCACCAGCGACACGGCGAAGCGATGCGCATCGGCCACCATGCGCGCGCCGCTGTCAGAATCCACCTCTTGTTGCAAGGCTTGAAAACCTGCGCGGGCCTGTTCTATTCCGCGGAACACGATGATGTCACCGAGGACGATCACGTTGCGCGCAGCGATCTTGTAAACCAGCGTGCTCAGTGCCTGCTTGAATGCATTGGATTTAAATAGCCCCAGGTTGCCGTCAACCAGGTGGTCGAGCTGGACGAAGACAAAATTATTGACCCCGAGCAACACGGGCTCGACCACCTCGTCGATATACAGTAGCGCATCGGCTTGTCCGTCAAGGCGGGTTCGCAGTTCCGGTAGCAGGCGACCGACGACGTCCTCTTCGATACCTCGCTGTACCACCGCCTTCATCTTGCGGTACAGATCGGTAGACGACGGGTTGGCGCCGAACTGGGTCAGCAACAGGGCGGCCATGATGTCGCCCGTGCTGATATCGAACTCGGCCTCGATATGCAGCATCAGGCGACCCAACTCGGGCAGGGTCTCGTGGATCCGGTCACCGATGCCGTGCTCGACGAAGTAGTCCACGCCATCGGCAAAGCGGATGCGGTTGGGCCGTCCGCCAAGGAGCGCTTCGTATTGCTCCAGGACGAGATCGGGCGGTGTACCAAGGTCGAAGTTTTCTTCCGATGAGCTGAACGAGGCCGAGGCTCCGAGGCCGAGTATCGAACCACCGACGCCGGCCCTGGCCGCCGCCGAGCCGAGCTTCTCCGCCATGCTCAATGCCGTCCACATCACCGTAAGGTGTGACTTCCAGCGTTCGAGCTCATTCGGCGCTACGATCGTGGCGATATTCACGACGCCGCTGATGATCGGCAGAAGGTCCTCGGTATCGAGCTCTCCGTCATCCAGATACTGCAGCAGCGAATCGACTTCGGCGCTGATCGAATGGCGCTCTTGTGCAGTGAGCAAATCTCCCAGCGTAGCTACGATTGCCTCTTCCAGCAGATCGCTCAGCAGGCGGTCGCTGAGTTTGATGATCTGGCGGAGCATGAATCGCTGCATCTGTGATGCGACCACGTGCACAAAGCCTTCGACGGACCTGTCGCGATCGGGCGTTGTCGTGATGTATTCGGCGCTGACTTGGCCGAGTTCGAATGTCGCGAGTATCCCGATAGGTAGGCACAGCTCAAGTATGGGGATAGCCTGCTGATACTCTCGTGGCAACTCGCTGCGTGCGACTCGTACCACCTCGTCGACAATCAGCTGCGTCGCTCTGCCATAGAAGCGGCGGGGGTCACGCAATTCGGCAACCGCGAACAGATCCCATCCCGTGCCGCCCTTCAAGCCGACCGAGCCGCCCGCCTCGAACACGAAGCCCGACGTTTCGTCAGATTTCAGCGAGCCATGGATCTCGAGGTGGCCGCGCGCCATGGCTGAGAACGAGGCACGGCCCCAGATACCGGCGCGCACATTGAGTTCATCCATGAAGGCGCGAAACAGGTCGATGGCCAAGCCGTTTGGCAGTCTGCTCTCGGCAAGTTGCAGTATCTGGCCGATATCCAGTCCGATTGATAGCCGTCCGGCGACCGAGGCCTCGGCGAAAGCGCCCGCGTCGACGACTACGCCGAACTCGTCGAACAGGTTGGGGCTGAATCGTACCTTGACCTGCGCGCCGGCAGCGGCAAAGGCCTGTACCTCGGCAGCGGCGGCGACGAAGACCGAGACGGCGGCCTGCGCCGAAGCGCTGAGATTGCCACCGACGCTGATATCGACACCGTGGCAGAAATTCAGAGATCCTTCGACGGTGCCGCCGACATCGACACCAAAGTCGGCCCTCAGGACGGAGAGGCCTCCCCATTCGCCTTCGTACTCGCCGTTGGCCCCGATTGAGAAAACGTCGAGTGTGAGGTCCGTCGACATGTTTTCGTCCCCGGCGTTGTTGTTGAGCGTTCCCGGTTTTGATCGGTGTGGATGAACGCTGTATTTTTCAGCTAACTATGGTTGGGGTTCTGTGGGAAATCAAGAAAGGCAGGGGTTTGCCCGGACTGCGATAATGATGCGGTGCCAGTGGGCAGGCCATGGTGTAGCGATGGGCGTGCTGATTCCGTGAGGCGCGGAAAGATGCCGCCTTGCGTAGCCTGCCGTTGGTTCTTGAGCGATTGAGATATTGTCTAGGGCGCAGGTTTTAACTGAGAACACGGCTCGCGTCGGGTACATAACGATGGAAGCAAACGAGGGAACGATGACGCAGGCTACGACACTCCGGCGAAGCTATTCGTGGGTGCTACTTCTAGCGCCGTTGCTGTTCTCGTTCTTGAGAGGGGCGCCCGAACAGCCGGATTTTGCGGCGCTGCTGTTGCCAAAGGCCTCATCGGACCGCGTGCTGATTGGGGTGTCGTTCTTGATTCTGGTGATTGTCGTGGTCATCGCATGGATGGTTGACTGAACGATATGTCCGATGTCTTCGTATTGACCCGCAACCCGCCTCCCTGGGGCGATTTCGGCAAGATCCTGATCCACGGCATGACAGCGAACAGCCCAAGGTCAAACGGTTTACTCTGCCTCGAACGCACAGGCCCCTACGTGCCGCCGATCACCTTTCCGTCAGTCTCCGATATCGTGGTTACGGATGCCTTTCGGCAAGCACTCGAGCCACAGGGGTTCACGGGGTTCGAGTGGCGACCGGTGATCAAGAAGCACATCGTGCAATTTGCCTGGGAGCATTGGGATAGGGCAGCCTTGGAACCCGAGGTGTATCCACACGACGGTGGGCCGGAAGACTACGTTCTGTCCGGCGAACATTCGCCAGGCATGGCGGATGCAATGGGAGAGCTTTGGGAGATCGCTTTGCCCGACATTACCGGGCTGCAAGGAGACAGCGGCAGTATCAATTTGAGTGCCTATGACGGTCAGGATATCTGCCGCGTAAACCGGTGGGGTCGGTTGTTCGTGTCGGCACGTTTTGCCGCTTGGCTCGAACGGCATTTTGCACAATGGATATCGCTGCATCCAGCAATCGTAAATCCCCGTCCACTACAGAATTGAACGCATGGAGCACACTCATAGCATGAGGATATTTGAGTTATGAATTTCAGAAAGGCATGTGTACTAGCGGTTGTTTTTTTGCTTGCGGGCTGCGCGGGCCAAGAGAGTCTCACGCGCGAGCAGATGGAAACGCAGAATCGCGCGGATGCGGTCGTTGCCGGCGTGCTTTTCGAGTACGACGTGGATGACGCAGCCTCTTACAACGTTCATCGTGACGGCTCGGTGGTGATCAAGTTTGCCGCATCCGTACCGCAGGTGACTTACACGCAGATCGTTGATCGGTTGAGGGCGAGTGATCAGATCAACGGTGTCAGGGCAGAGCAGGGCGGTCGGGAGGTCTGCAAGCTCAGCGGCTATCGATGACGATGCCGGCGACCATGCCCTGTCGGATCGGGGCAGTCGGAAGCTGCCGGACGCAATGCGTGGTGCTTCAGGCGTGATGCCGATCGTTAACCGAGAAAACTTTGTCGCAACCTTGCTGTCGGTCGAGGGTGTGCAGCAGCACCTGGACTTGCTGCACGCACTGATCCTTGCCGGCGATATGGATGTTGTGCGCGACTTGGTCGACCGCACCTTGGCGCTGTGCGTCGATGAGGATGAAGCATGGGCACCGCCGTTGCTGGTACGACGCGCGATAGAAATGCTCGCGCTGCAAGCCGGTGTTGAGCCTGCGTTGGCCGCGCTAGCCGTCGTCGACAGGGCCCACGCACAAGGCGTGGCCGAAGAATTGCCGATGGCAGAAGTGCTGTCGTTGTTGGTGTCTGCGCAATCGACAGAGGCGATTTGCAGAATCGCGGCCGAGACACAGACGCCTGAAACCCGGCTTCATCTGTTGCACGAGGCTGTGGTGTGGAACAAGGCCGATGCCGGCTCGATTGCGATCATCGACGCATGGAAGTCGCTCGATGCGATCGTCGACCATGCATTGTCGGCACTTCCCCGCGAGCTGCTCGCGATCGAATCGCAGCTGATGTTGCCCACCTACGATCTGTACTCGATGATGACCCCGTTGCCGTACAACTCGACCTACTATCATGCAGCTACGCTGACCGATGATTCGGTTGAACACACGGCCTGCATCGATACGACCGGCGCGGATCGGCAGCGGCTGATGTGTACAGCGGTACGCAACTGGGTGACGGACTATGTGGGCCGGATCGAGGCACGAACCTTCAAACTGCCGGATGCAAGCTTGCCTTCATTACCGCAGGTGTTGAGAAGCGTGGGTCTGGCGTGCTTGGTGTCTACGGGAGCCCTGCAGGTGCGCGAATCGCAATCTGCAGCTGACGTATTCAGTGTGTTGTTCTCGGCCGCTGCATACGGCGGCGCCAACGGTGATTGCTCATACGGGGCTATCGGGCGGCTCATGGCCTGGCGGACGCTGGCCGGCTTGCTCGGTCTTTCCGATAGCGCTCCCGTTGAACGCGTGGCGCAGTGTGCAGTGGAAGCCAGTTGGTGTCTGTTCCGGCCGTCAGGCGGTTGGGCTGAAGATGCGGTGTATTCCTTGGGCGTCGCATGCCTGAACCCGGTGCGAAATGAACTGGCGGTGTTGGCGGCGGTCGATACCTGCTGACGAAACTGCGTTTGCGATAGCATGCGTTAAAAATCTGTGAACAAATCGCCGCAAACACGCTAGAATTTCCAACGTGCATTCACCGCAGCTTCCGTCATCTGGGATTCGCGGGCATTTGCAGCATGAAACTATCTGTCAGGAAGGCAAGCAATGATCAATAATAGGGAACCCCATCTCGACGTCGCAATACGCGATCAGTCGCACCCCTTCGCCTAGCTTTTTGAGCTCTCGCTGAATTTTTTCAGCAAACCTTCGCTGTCGATCTGCCTCTAGGCACTGTCGACCGATCACACGTGGCTTTCTGAAGCTGGTCGCAAGGCCGAGCCGGCCGATGTCGTGATCGCGTTTTCTGGTTTCAGACGAGAAAACTCAACATGCAAAAAGAATCATTGCAATTTATTCGCTCGGTGTTGCCGAAAGGGCGCACCGTTTTCTACGACTTTGCCGATCGCTACGCGTTGCTGCTGCTCGAGCGGAGATTGCTGCAGGGCAGGTGTTCTGTCGCCGAGCTGAAGCAGAGCCAATGGGCCCCTTTGCTCGACAAGCCATGCGTCAAGCGGATATTGGCGAGTGTCGGGCGCAACTGGATTGAGGTCGATGATCTGATCCTCGGCTGGCCGGCGGAGCGCCAGGGCTATCGCCTGACCTTGGGTACATGGCCCGATCTGCGAGAGAAACCGAGTCGCCGTTGGAGCCAGGTTACGCGCCTCGGTTGGAACCTGGTGCTGCAGCTCAACCTGCCGCAATCGCATAAGCGCGCGTTGAGCAAATCGGTGCCGGACTGGCCTGACGTGGTCGCCTGGTCGGGGCATCCGATCGCGGGCGATGGCGAGTTGACGCTCGCCTGGTCGCGGATTGACATCGATTTCGATACCAGCGAAGCGTTGATCGAGGAGATCCAGTCGGACTGGATTCGCGATGCGCGTTACTATGCGCAACCGAGCCGCTATTGGTCCGGCGATTGGGGAACCTACTACAACTCGGTGCTCAAACCGCAGGCGAAGAAGTGGCCGGAAACGATGCTGACGGCAACCTTGTGGTTTCTGTTCGAAGAACTCGGTATCGAAACGGTGTTTTACCATACGCATGAAACGGGGGCTGAGCTCAAGGGCATCGGTCATCGGCTGCCGCCACGGTCCTTGTATACCGATCTGCCGCGCAGATTCTGTTTTCGCACCACGCATAACGGACCGCGGTTTATCCGTGATGCCCCGAATCGAACGCTGCGACGCAAGTTCATCGAGCCGTCTACCAAGTGGTTCGTTCATAACTTCGCAGCGCGGACGTGAGCAGAGAAGACCGCCGATGATCGTGCTGTCTGCGCAATTCCAGTGGACGGTGATATGACCGAAGAAGCGTTTTGGAAACTGATCGATCAGAGCCTGGCCTGCATGGAGGCGGGGCACTATCAGATCGATTGCCTTGCCGAGCTGCTACAGGCTCAGAACCCGCGCGAGATCGTAGAGTTTCGTCAACATGTGGACCGTTTGCTCGCATCAGCCTACTCGGGCCCGTTGTGGGCTGCCTGCACTCTGCTCAATGCAGGCTACGGGTCAGACGATGTGTTTCTCTACTTTCGCTGCTGGCTGGTGTCTTGCGGCAAAGCGGTCTATTACCGGGCACTCCAGGCCCCTGATTCGCTGGCCGATGTCGAGGTTGAGATGACCGAGCATGGACCCTCGGCGGAGTTCGAAGAGTTTCTCTACGTGGCGGTCGATGCTTACGCGCACGTGACGGACGGCGGAGATATCTACGAACAGTTGCCGGACGCAGCAAGCAGTGATGACGCCGACGACCATTGGGGGAGTGGGGACTACGAGTCGCAATCGTGGCTGGAGGAGAACCTACCCAGGCTTTGGACCAAGTACGGCAGTTTCTGGTTGGTGCATAGTGAGCAGATTGCGCAACTTGTTAATATGCGCCAAGGCTCTCTAGTCGAGGAGTATCACTTTCCCGGCGTTGGGTTGGTCAAGGTAGGCAGATATATCTATCACAAGGCGTTCGGCAGAGGTACCGTACGCGGCATCGAGGTTACTGGTTTGGGCGTCGCGTTGGCATATATTGAGTTCGACACGCCGCCATACGGAGATGAACGGTTCCATACTATGGGCTTGCTGGAGTTACATGATGTCTTTTCTCTTGAGCCTTTCGAGTAGCCCGAAAATCGCTGGCTGCGATACGTGCAGCTAAACTGAAAGTCTTTCTATATTCGTCGACTCCATGAGACTGTTCCGACTTTTTAAAAACGATACCGCACGCGAAGTCAGTCGCTGGGTCGACGATGGCTTGATCGAGCGATCGCAGGGCCAGGCGATCCTGGCGCGCTACGGCCTGTCGCTGGACGATGCACATGGCACATCGTTCGGTTACTACGTACTGACCTCGCTTGCCACGGCCTTTTTCGGCCTGGCCCTGATCCTGATCGTGTCGCACAACTGGGACGATATTCCTCGAATGGTGCGCATGCTGGGACTGGTCGGCTTGACGCTGGTCGTCAACATCATCGGCATCCGCTATATGCTGAACGAGCGCTACCGCGCGGGCACCTTGTGGTTGTTCTTCGGCGGTATCTGCTACGGCGCATCGATCATGCTGATCGCGCAGATCTATCATCTGGGCGAGCACTTTCCCGACGGTATCTATTTTTGGGCCTTGGGCGTGCTGCCGTTGGTGTTCTTCACCCAAAGTCGCCTGCTCGCGTTGCTGTGCCTGACGCTGGCCACGATCTGGCTGGTGGTTGAGCGTGAAAGCGGGTTCATGCCTTATAGCTACCCGCTATTCGCGTTGCCGGTGCTCTGGTTGCTGGTGACCCGAAAGGAATCGGTCTTATTGTTTCTGTTTGCCGTGGTCGGGCTGATCGTCTGGATGAACATGCTGTTCTCCTGGCATTTCAGTGGAACGCAGTATTTCCATTTCATCGATGACCAGGTACCGCTTAACGTCGCAGTTGGCCTGTTGCTCGCAGGAGTCGCCTGGTGGCTGACGCGTAGAACACGCCACGCCCTGCGTGACTATGGGTTCGCGCTGCACCTCTGGCTGTTGCGCGCGCTTCTGGTGCTGTTGCTGGTGCTGAGTTTTGCCGACGCGTGGGATGGATTGGATACATTGCGCATCGATTCGGCATTCCTGGTGCCTTTGGTGATCGGTGTGTGCGGGGCTGCTGGGGCCTGGTTGGCGTGGGCATCCGGCAGGCACGCCAGCGGGCCGGTGTTGGCCAACACGCTGTTTTTCGTCGCGGTGTTTTACTGGCTGTATGCCGGCCGGTCGCCGGATCAGGACGGGCTGGCGATAGCGACCAATCTGATGCTGCTGATCAGCGGCATCTGGCTGATTCGGCGCGGCATCGATGCGTCGATGACACACTTTTTCTATACCGGTGTGGTCGTGCTGCTGTTAACCGCGTTGTTCCGCTATTTCGATCTAATCGGCGACTATCTAGGCGGGGCGGCTTTGTTTGCCGTTGCCGCCTTGATCCTATTCGGCGCGGCGCGTTATTGGCATCTACGCATGAAGACGCAGGGGAAAGGGCATGGCTGAGCAACAATTGGCGGCCCCAACCATACCGCGACGCTTTTTGGCGGTCGGCCTCGTTCTGACGCTGCTGTTTCAGTTGGCCGTTCTGGCGGTCGAGTACCTGGGATCGGTCTGGCCGCTATGGTTTGGTTCGCCAGTCAAGTTGGAAACGGTGCCGATAGACCCGCGCAGCCTGTTCCGCGGCAACTATGTGCGCCTTGATTACGCGATCTCGGAGATCGACGAAAAGCTCGTCAAAGATGACTTTCGATATGGCGAAGTCGGCTATGTGACGCTGCAACAGGACGGGCCATACTTCGTACCCACCGGGTTGCAGCGCACCGAACCGGCAGAAGGCCTGTTCATTCGTGGCCGGGTCCGTTCCGTGTACGGTAGCCATCGGATGGAATACGGTATCGAGGCGTACTTCATGCCGAAAGACGCGGCGCTGCAGACAGAGCGCGAGGTAGCGCAAGGCGCCGCTGCGGAGGTCTACCTACTGCCTTCCGGCAGGGCCGCAATTGCCCGGCTCTTGTGTGACGGCGGCCCCTGTGGGGAAGGGTGACGGCAGTTTTGATCGTCCTACCGCGTGTCGAAGCGCGCCTTTAGGATGCCAATTCGTATTAAGCGAATAGAATTCGTCCAAATACTAAAGCTTTTTTATAGTCACGCCGAAAAACAGCTAACAAGCAACCACGAAAGGGCTCAGTTCTCAATGAGGGGCGAGCAAGTGAGAGAGCAAGATGTTGGCAGCAGATCAGCGACGGGAATCAATCATGGGTAAGGAAGAGCGGAGAAAGCATCCGCGTCTGCCGTTGTCGGCACGCGTAACCGTACGCGACCCCTCGTTTGGCTCGATGGTGGTCAACACGCGCGATATCTCCGATTGCGGGCTGTTTGTTGAAAACGGGGGGCACCCGTATCCCGCGCTGGGTACTGTCATCGAAGTTCAGGCGATGGATCTGCCCGAAGAAGCAGAGCCGCTGAAAGCGCGTATCATCCGCACCTGTATCGACGGCGTCGGGCTGGAGTTTCTGGTCGCGAACGACTGAAGGCTCGTTTCAGGAGTCTGGATATCCCACCGAGCCGGCGACCAGCATGCGTGCGTTGGCTCGCTCACTGCTGCTGGACAGAGGAAGGGGAGTCTTCGGGTACCTGGACGTGGCGTGCGAGACCCGTTTCCCAAACATTGCATAACCCCGGTTGCTCGCTGTCGGGCTCCAACAACTTCAACCATTTCGGCGTTGCTTTAGAGGCATTTCGCAGTTGATCAGGCGTTGCGTTTTTCCGTTGGCCCTTTTCCATATGGTTTGTTGCTCCGGCGCGGTCGCGGCATCGACCACGTCCTGTTCGCCATTGCTGGGTGCCTGGCGGTCGGACGAGGCCAAGACATTGGCGAACATGGCGTCCGTGGCGCTGCCCGAGGAGGTGCGCAAGATGTTCGAGCACGACTTTTTCGGAAGCATGGTCGTAGAGTTCGATTGCTCACAGGTGCGCAGTTATTATCAAGGGCAGGTGCGTGAAGCCGACTACGAACTGGTATTCGTCAGCCCCGGCGAGTCCGATGTGATCATCCAGGCACACGACCGGCAGAGTCCGCACAGTTCGGTGTTGACCTACGTGATGGACGGCAACTGCTTCTCCAGGGACATTGACGGCTTGGGTTTCTCCGAGGTGTTCTGTCGGCTGAGCGATCAGGAGACTGCGCGTTTCAAGGCGACCCTGCAGTGAGAAACGATCGCCGCCGACGGAGTGGCTCATAACGACAAGAGGTGCCGCATGGAAGTGAAGTTCGCATTGAACCGACCGGAATTTGCTGAGTTCATCAACGCGGCGACGCACCGGGTGCAGTCGCGCGATAAGCACGCCTCGCTCAAGGCAACACTGGCAAATCTAGCGCTGTGGCTGCTCATTGGGCTCGGTTTCGCTGCCGTGGTGCAGTTTTACCAGCGGAACCATGAGTCGGTTGACATGTTGCCGCTGTACTTGGCCGTCGGTGCCTGGCTGTGCGCCTTCGTGCTCTACCTGTTTTGGGGCGTCGAACAACAAAAACACCTGATGCGGAATATGCTTTCCGACAGCGGATGCACCCTAATAGAACAACAGGTTGTTTTGACTTCGGACGGCGTCACGGTTACGTCGGCGATGGGCACGCAGAGCGTCGCTTGGGAAGGTGTCCTCGATTACGACGAGACCGCAAGCCTGCTTTGCCTTTATGTGGATAATTCGATCGCCCTGTTGGTCCCCAAGCGTGCTTTCGAAGATGAATCCGATATGGCTGCATTCAAACAGTTCGTCAGCGCCAACTGCCGCTGCGATAGCTGACGCCGGGCAAATACGAACCAACCGCTCACCGCTTGGCCCGGTGGCTCGCTATGGCTCAGCCGTATAGCAGTACTACAGGGTGGGGTAGTCCGTGTAGCCGGCCGCGCCACCGCCATACAGTTTGTCTTCTTGCAGCTGGTTCAGTTCAGCACCCTCCTCAAAGCGACGTACCAGATCCGGGTTGCTGATGAACGGTCGACCGATAGCGATCAAATCGGCAGAACCCTGGGCAATCGCCGACCCGGCCATCTCTTTCGAATACCCGTTGTTGACCATCCAGCAGCCGCCGAAAGCGGCCTTGAGGGCGTTGTAGTCGAAGGGTCGCGCAGCGTCTTCAGGTTCGCGTGCGCCGCCGGTTTCGCCTTCGACGACGTGAACATAGGCGATGCCCAGCGGTTTGAGCTGTTCGACAAGGTACGTATAGAGCGCCTGTGGGTCGCTATCGCGTGGTGTGTCGTTGAACGTGGTCATCGGACTCAGACGAATGCCGACACGGTTGGCGCCGACCTCACGACAGACCGTCTGCATGATCTCGACGACCAGTCGCGTGCGGTTCTCGATGCTGCCGCCGTAGGGTCCGGATCGATCGTTGACGCTGTCGCGCAAGAACTGTTCGAGCAGATAGTTGTTAGCGGAATGTATCTCGACGCCGTCACAGCCGGCATCGATCGCGTTGCGCGCCGCCTTGCGGTAGTCATCGATCAATCCCGGCATCTCGTCGTCGCGCAGGGCGCGTGGCGCGGAGACCTCGACAAACCCCTCGGCAGCGAAGGTCATTGCGTTTGGCTTGCGATCGGTCGACGAGACGGGCGAGGCGCCGTCGGGCAGCAGGGAAGTGTGTGAAATGCGACCCACGTGCCAGAGCTGCATGAACAGCTTACCCCCGGCCGCGTGAACGGCGTCACTGACGCTGCCCCAGGCCTCGATCTGATCGGCGCTATAGATACCGGGCGTGTCGATGTAGCCTTGGCCCATCGGGCTGATCTGCGTCGCCTCGGTGATGATCAGGCCGGCCGTGGCGCGTTGACGGTAGTATTCGACGGTCAGCGCATTGGGCTTGTTGCCGGGCGTTGCACGGTTGCGCGTCAACGGTGCCATGACCAGGCGGTTGTCCAGGTGGATACCGCTCAAATCGAAGCTATCGTACAAGGTGGGCATGCCGCACTCCGTGGTCGCTGAACGAAGGCGCTAAGCTAACACTTTTTGATGACAGGTGGTGAGTGCCGGCGCAACGATGGCAGCCGTGTTCCGGGGTAACCCGAATCGTTCAGGCGCCGATGCGTGGGCGAATGCCGGGGTTTCTCAAGGGTGGGGCCGGTCGGCCGATGTCTGGTTGCAGCCGAGCGCGAGGCAGATCGATTCAGTCCCGCATCGGCACCGCGATTTCGGAGACATCATGGAAGAGAACCCTTACAAAGCACCGCAATCCGACGTGATCGATGACGACCGCTTGCCGGACGACGTCTATCGTCACCTGGCCATCGGCCAACGCTTGATCATTTTTGCGATCGCACTGTACCTGTCGTCTTTTGTGATCGTGAACTATCTCGGCAACATCGGCACCTGGACGGGACTGCTGTCTTTGGTGCTGGCATTGATCGGAACCGTACGCGCCCTGATGGGCGTGGACTGGAACATCTTCGTCAAGGTGTTGTACGTGATCATGATGTTCATCCCGCTGCTCAACCTGCTGGCTCTGGCGAGCCTGAGCAGCAAGATTACGACCATGCTGCGCGATGCCGGTTACCAGGTAGGGTTCTTCGGCGTCAAACGTTGAGTGAACGAATAGCGCGAACTGGTCAACGCCGGTATCGGATGGTCGGGCACTGCTGCAGCGCCTCAGCCTGCCGATGGAAACGTGATGCGAAACTCGGCGCCCGGGTCGACATTGACTACATCGACCTTGCCGTTCATTGCCGTAGTGAGTTGATTGACCAACGCCAGTCCAATGCCCGTTCCCACGGTTTCGCGCGTCAGTTCGTTCTCGCTGCGATAGAAAAGGCGGAAGATCTTTTTCATCTGGTCTTTGGCGATACCCGGGCCATAGTCTCTGATGGTGAAACCTATCGCTCCATCCTGCAGGCGGCGGCAACCGATATCGATGGCGCGTTTTTCAGACTTGGCTGAGAACTTGACGGCGTTGTCGACCAGGTTGATCACGATCTGAGTGAAATAGTCCTTGTCGATATCGATCGCTCGCGATGCGACGTCTTCGGGGCAATCTACAGTGAGCGTATAGCCCGCCTGTTCGACCTGCGACGCGACTTTGGAACGCAGCATGTCGATGAGTTCGGCGACGGAGACCGGAGAGGATTGGATCTGGAGATCATTGCGGGTCATGCGCGCCAGTTGCAGAACATTGTTGATGAGTCGCGACAGGCGCTCGCTTTCGTTGTGGATATAGTCGTAGTACTCGCGCTTCTTCTCTTCGCTGGCCCAGCCTTCGCGCAGCATCTCGCCATACATTCGAATGGAGGTCAGCGGCGTTTTCAACTCGTGGCTGACCGCCGAGACGAAATCCTGTTGCTGGCGGGCGAGGCGAATCTGGCCGACCCCCAGCCGGTACATGAAAACGAACCCGCCGATCAATACCAGCGTCAGGATCACGGCGACCCAGGTGATCAGTGGCGCCTCGGCTCCCGCGGGCAGCCGGTTGAGACTGAAGATAAGATGCAGGTCGCCCATCGGTGCGTTCAGTTGCGTCTGTAGCAGCAAGGCGCCGCGCAGCTCGTCGCTTCGCATGGCAGCCGGTGTCGGTTGTGCGCCGAAGTCGGCTACGACCTCGCCTTGAAAGGCGATGATCAGGTCGCTGACCTGGGCCAGCGCGGTTTCGTTGAAAACGCTTTCGATCATGCCGCGCAGGAATGGTTGCTGGTCGATCAAAACGCCTTGGATATAGCGTTGTTCATCGCGCCAGACTTTGCGAAACAACACAAAGTGTCCGCTTTCGAGCCGACTGAACTCCAGCGGATCGATCTCGCTTTCAAAGGTTCGTACGCGAATCCCGGTGGTCGGCGGCGCTATCTCGTCGGCCGCCATCTGTGGCATCGGTTCGGCCTGGCGGATCTCGGCGATCGAACTGAGTTCGCGCCGGGCCGCGCGGGCTGCATCGTCCTTACGTCGCCGGTCGGCGTCTTCCTCGACCGCCTTCTGTTCCTCGGCCTCCTGCGCGTAGCGCTTTTCCAGCCTCAGATCATCGACCTTGCCCAGCGTGGTAGCGCTCTTTTGCTTCTTGACGATCTTGCTCGCCGGCGCTGCCTTGTTCAGGCGGTCGAAGCCGGCCTGTGCAGGTATCTCGGCCTCGCGTTTGGCGAACGAGCTGATCGCGTTGTCGAGCGGCGCTGCTTGCCGAGTGGGTGCGACTGACTCTGCCGGTAAGTCTTCGAGCGCAGCAATGGCCCCTGCGGCATCGTCTGCAGCCGCCGGGCTGCGAACGAGCCGGTTGCTGCTTAGAATCTGACGGATACTGCCGGCCAACGCCTGGCGTTGCTGTAGTTCACGACTGCCGATGCCGAACGTTGCGGCATCGGTGCCGGACTGTGGCAGCAAGGGTGTGCTCAGCACACCTTGCGAATCGACCTGGAAGTAGCCGATGACTCCGGGAAGGGTATTGCTGACGGGAAATGCCGACAGCGGCGAGCGTTCGACATAGTTGGCCGCGGGATCGCCGGCGACGACCAGAAAACTGTAGTCGGCAAACCCGCGTGCTTCCTCCTGCGCAACCGCCAGCGATATCCTGTTGCGGATTCGGTCGGCCAATTCTTCGGCCATCAAGCGATGTTGATGGAAGGCTTCCCATTTCAGCTGGCTGAACGATTGGTAGATCAGCACCCCGGTCGGTGCCGCGAGGGCGATGAAAAACGCCAGCAGCCAGCCGCGCAACTGGCGCGTGGTGAGGCCGTTGAGTTTGCTGCGCATGGGGTTAGCTGCTCAACAGACGGTATCCCGCACCGCGGACAGTGATCAGATAGCGCGGGTCTCGCGGTTCCGGTTCGATCTTGCGTCTCAGCTTCGCGATATGAATGTCGACTGTGCGCGTTTCCAGCTCGGCATTCTTGGCGTATCCCCACACCTTGTTCAGCAATTCTTCGCGCGAGACGGGGCGTTCGTGATTGCTGTGCAGGTACTGCAGGATCTCCATCTCGCGCCGCGTGAAGCTGCAATCGCCTTTGTTGCCGGTCGCACTCAGATTGCGGATATCGATCGCCAGCTCGTCGCCCAACTGGATCTGGTGATCATCGTTGGCACTGCCCCCGGCGCGACGCAGCACCGCCTGTACGCGCAGCACCAACTGCGCGACCGAGAACGGCTTGGCGACATAGTCGTCTGCACCCAGCGACAGGCCCTGGATGATGTCTTCGTCGCTGGTCTTCGCCGTCAGCATGATGATCGGCTGTTCTTTGTCCTGCTCGCGGATACGGTTGCAGATATCGAAACCGTTCATGCCCGGCAACATCACATCCAGCAGGATCAAGTCGAATCGGCCGGTCAGCGCCTTGCGTAGTCCTTCGGGCCCCTCTTCGGCGCTATCCACCTCGAAGCCGTGAAACACGAAGACATCGATCAGGCCCGTACGTATGGCGCCTTCGTCTTCGACAATCAATATCCGTCGTTTCGTCGTCATTGGCCTGTTCGTTCTGCCGCGATGGCGTTTCCGCAGTCGTGATCTGTATAGATGTTACCCGCTAAGCCTACCGGTGGGGGCGCCGGTGCATTGTAAACGCTTTGTAAACCCTGCCGGACGCCTTTTACCAAACCGGGCCTACGGTCGGTGCGTGGCTGTTTCTAGACTGGCAGCGTACCCAGTGACACATGGACCAAGGAGACCGACATGGCATTGATTACACGTGTTTCCCGATTGTTCAGGGCCGACGTCAACGCGGTTTTGGACCGAATCGAAGAACCGGAGGTTTTGCTCAAGCAGTCCGTACGCGAGATGGCCGAGGCGCTCGATGCTGACCGGCAGCAGGCGCAGCGATTGGATCTAGAGATCAAACAGCTTTCGACGCGCGAGACCGAAGCACAGCAGCGTTTGGCGGACATCGACGAACAGCTCGACCTGTGCTTTGTCTCGGGCAACGAGAGCCTGGTGAGGGGGCTGCTGAAGCGCAAGCTCGAGTCCAAGCGGCTGTTGAAGTTTGTGTTGGGCAAGCGGGACGAGCTGCGCAGCAGGTCGCAGGTGCTGACGGCGCGCATCAGCGAGAACGCGTCACGTCTCGAAAGCATGCAGCAGAAAGCCGCCTTGTTTGCTGAGCACGAAGCGCACGACGAGGTGGCGGAGTTCAACGCGGATAGCGCGACCGCTGCGCAGTTCATCGTCACCGATGAAGACGTCGAGCTCGAGCTGTTGCGCGAACGTCAGAAGAGGGCGCCGCAATGAAAAAACCAACGTTTCTCGAAGGGGTCGGCGTGGCGTTTGGGGCAGCGCTGGTCGGCGCCGTCGTAGCGGGATCGCTGGGCGCCGTCTACTCGGCAGGCTTCGTGCTCAAGCTCGTCATCAGTGGGTTGAGCCTGGCATACAGCGTCTACCTGCTGTCGCGCAGCCGTGAGCGGGTCGGGCGGGTTACCACATTCGTCAGTTGGTCGATCGGAACGGTCTTGATCTGGATGGCCGCAGGCGGCATACCGCTGTTCCTGGCCGGGCATCTGCTGATGATCTGGCTGGTGCGCTCGTTGTACTTCCATTCGTCCGCCATACCGTCGCTAGCCGACCTGGGCCTGGTTGGTTTCGGCTTGATGGCCGCCATCTGGGCATGGCTCGAGACCGGCAGTGCATTCGCGACCTTCTGGTGTTTCTTCCTGGTACAGGCGTTGTTTGTCCTGATACCTAAACGGTTCGGGCGGCGCACGAGCGATGCCGGACTGCAGAACACCACCACAGACAGATTCCAACAGGCGCATCGCGCCGCTGAAGCCGCCGTTGCCAAGCTTTCCGGCGGCCGCTGATTGCAAGGAGAAAATCATGAAGACTTTTGCGATAGCTATTGCTTTGTTCGGGGTTACCGCGGCCGTCGTGGCGACCTATCCGCGCGATACGAACGGTGTCGTCAATAACCATGGAAACACTTCCCCGATTGTCGAGCTTGTCGGTCAGCAGACACCGATGGCGCAACGACCGAAGATCGACGTTGTTTTTGCGCTCGATACCACCGGCAGCATGGGTGGGCTGATCGAGGCGGCCAAAGAAAAGATCTGGTCGATCGCGACGACGATGTCGCAGGCTGAACCCGCGCCGGAGATCCGTATCGGCCTGGTGGCTTACCGTGACCGCGGCGACACCTACGTTACCCAGGTGCACGACCTGTCGACCGATCTGGACAGCCTGTACGCGACCTTGATGGATTTCGCTGCGGCCGGTGGCGGCGATGGTCCGGAAAGCGTCAACCAGGCGCTGTACGATGCAGTCAACGGCATCTCGTGGAGCACCGATCAGAATGCCTATAAGGTTGTGTTTCTGGTCGGCGATGCGCCGCCGCACATGGATTACCAGGACGATGTGAAATATCCGCAGACCTTGGCACAGGCCAAAGGCAAGGGCATCGTCATCAACACGATCCAGGCGGGAAGCCAGGCCGATACCCGTATTGCGTGGTTGCAGATCGCCCAGGCCGGTGCAGGCAAGTACGCTCAGGTAGACGCGACCGGCAACGCGGTGGCGATTGCAACGCCATTTGACGAGCGGCTTGCTGCTTTGTCATCGGAACTGGACGAGACGCGCATGTACTACGGGTCTCGCGAGGAAAAGGCAAAGTGGCAGGCCAAGCAGGATGCTGCGCGCAAGCTGCATGAGTCGGCGTCGGTGAGCTCGCGTGCACGGCGCGCCACGTTCAACGCGACCAAGAGCGGTGAAGCCAACCTGCTGGGCGAGAGCGAGTTGGTGGATGATGTCGCGGCGGGTCGAGTGGATATGGGGGCGCTGCCGGTCGAGGCCTTGCCGGCACCCTTGCAGTCCATGACGGCGGACGAGCGCCATGCGGTTGTCGAAAAACAGGCGGAACGCAGACAGCAGCTGAAGAAAGAGATCGAGGCATTGTCGGCCAAACGTTCGGCGTATCTCGAGGAAAAGGTCGAAGAGAAGGGCGGTGCCAGCGCGTCGCTCGATCGCAAACTCTACGATGCCATCCGCAGCCAGGCAGCCGACAAGGGACTGCACTACGAAGAGGATGCACTGGCCTATTGAGAGGCGGGCTGTAAGCCGCGGTTATGCCGCGGCTTTCGCATGTGCCGGGCGCCTGGTATGCATCCAATGAGATGCCGATCAGGCGACGGCCTGTTCGCTGCGCTGCGAAGCGGGAATGGATACACAGAACTTGGCACCGCCGTTGTCGCCGTCTTCCACCCAGATCCGTCCCTGATGCAGGGCCACGATATCGCGGCTGATGGCCAGGCCCAGGCCGGTACCCCCGGCGCCGGTCTTGGTTTTCTTCGACTGGATGAACTTGTCGAAAATCGCCTCTTTCTCTTCGTCGGGGACACCGACTCCGTTATCCAGCACACTCGTCACGACGTCATTGCCGGCTGATGTGATGGCGATCTCGACGTGACCGCCATCCGGCGTGAACTTGACCGCGTTGCTGACCAGGTTGCGCACGACCTGCTTGATCCTTTCCGAGTCGCCGTCGATACAATCGTTATTGGCCCGTTCGTGCACATCGAAGGAGAGCCTGCGTTGCGCGATCATGGCTTCGAACTCGGCAAGCACCTGGGTGATGAGCAGGCCCATCTTGACCGGCTGCCGATGGATTTCGACCCGGCCGGCTTCGAGTTTCGCCAGGTCGAGCAAATCGTTGACCAGTGCCAGCAAGGTGTTGCTCGACGTGGCAATCTTCTCAAAATAGCTGTGCAGTTTTTCGGCCGGCGACGTTAAGGCACGCTTGGTGCCGAGGTCGGCGAAGCTGATGATCGCATGCAGCGGCGTGCGCAGTTCGTGTGACATATTGGCCAGAAATTCGCTCTTGGCCTGGTTCGCCGACTCGGCCAAACGGGTTGCCTTGACCAGGCTGGCGGTCTGTTCATCGACCTTGTCTTGCAGATTGTCGCGGTGGGCGCGCACTTCTTCTTCTTTCTCTTCGAGCAGGTGCAGGGTGTCGGCCAATTGCCGTGTGCGGGTTACGAGCGACTGCTGGGTGTGCAGTCCTGCGAGATAACGTTGCGACAGCTTCTTGCCGATACTGCCGGCGAAGGCGATGAAGGCAACTGCAGACAGCAACAACGGCCAGGCGCCAGGTGCGTCGGCAAACACGCCGAAGGCAGTTGCGATCAGAATCGGCGTCCAGAGTACGACCATGAAACTGGTCCACAGGCGGACCGATATAGCAACCGTCCCCATCGCCGCACCGGTGATACCCACAGTGCCCAGGAGTGCCAGAATCGTGATGTAGTCGTAATTGCGCAGGAAGGTCAGCGGGGCGAACAGCGCACCCCAGAGGCCAGCATTGATCAAGGTGTGCATCACCTGGCGCCCGAACCAGGGGCTGTGAACCGGATCGGGATCTTTCGCCAAATGGTGACCGGAGATCGCCCTGAGGATCGCGCTGATGATAAGCAGCAGGTAAGAGCCCCACAGAATCGGGTGTGCCGAAACCGTTTCCCAACTCGGCACGACATAGAAGGCGGCTACGATCGGATAGGCCAGGGGGGTCCAGCGGGCGCGTACGCCGAATTCATGGATTGCGGCGGCTCGAACGTCGTTCTCATCGCCCGGTTCGGTGTCTCGAAACTCGTCGAGCAACCAACGAATGTATCCCACACCTGCCCCTTAAGTTAGCAATGTTCCAGACTGCGCTGCACAACCACTTGACCCAACTCCGCGTATTCTAAATGTAGACACTGTTCCTGTTTCGTCTAACACTTGGTGTTTTCGGCCGGTACGCAGTTGGGTTCCTCAATTGGCATCGTCGAAAGATGCCGACTTGCCGCTGTCGCCTGGAAGCGAGGCTACGTGTTTCGTGGCAGAATCCCTTGAGCCGTTCGCATGCGGATACGTATTTCTAACTGTAGCGTAGATGTAAAGGAAACGATATTGAAGAAGTTAAGCGCCTCGGTCAGTCCGGAAGGAAGCCTCGAGGTATTGTCGCAACGTGAGGTTCAGACGTTGCTCGATTCCAGCGCGGCGGGGCTCTATCGCCTGTTCCGCAGTTGCGCGCTGGCGGTGTTGAACAGCGGCAGTCAGACGGACGACGCGCGCGCCATCTTCGATACCTATCGCGATTTCGGCATCAACCTGATGCAGCGCAACCAGGGCATCAAGCTGCGCCTTGAGAATGCGCCGGCCGCGGCTTTCGTCGACGGCAAGATGATCCAGGGCATCCGCGAGCACCTGTTCGCTGTGCTGCGCGACATCATCTATACGCACAACGAGATCCAAGGCGATCCGTCGATCGACCTGACGCGCAGCGATCACATTACGTCTGCCGTCTTCCATATCTTGCGCAACGCGCGGCTGTTGCAGCCTGGTATCGATCCGAACGTCGTCGTCTGTTGGGGCGGCCACTCGATCGGGCGCATCGAGTATGAGTACACCAAGGAAGTCGGCTATCAGATCGGACTGCGTGGCATGGATGTCTGCACCGGCTGCGGACCGGGTGCGATGAAGGGTCCGATGAAGGGGGCGACGATCGGCCATGCCAAACAGCGCATCGGCGGCGGGCGATACCTCGGCGTGACCGAACCCGGCATCATTGCTTCCGAACCGCCGAACCCGATCGTCAACGAGTTGGTGATCCTGCCGGATATCGAAAAGCGCCTGGAGGCATTTGTACGATTAGGGCACGGCATCATTATCTTCCCCGGCGGCGTCGGTACCACGGAAGAACTGCTGTACCTGCTCGGTATCCTGATGCATCCGCAGAACGACGGGCATCCGGTGCCGTTGGTGCTGACCGGTCCGGCCGAGAGTGCGGACTACTTTGCTGCGGTCGACAGTTTTATCGGGGCGACGCTCGGCGAGGCGGCCCAACGCCACTACGAGATCGTCGTCGATGATCCGGTGGCAGTCGCACAGGCGATGAAGAACGGGATGAACGCCGTCAAACAGTTTCGCATCGATGGCCGCGACGCCTTCTATTTCAACTGGCAGTTGTTCATCGAGGAAGAGTTCCAGCATCCGTTTCAGCCGACCCATGAAACCATGGCGGCGCTCTCGCTGAGCCGTGAACAAGAACCGCACCGCCTGGCCGCGCACCTGCGGCGTGCGTTCTCGGGAATTGTTGCGGGCAACGTCAAAGAAAGTGGGATACGCGCAGTCGAAGAGTTCGGGCCGTTCGAGATTCACGGCGACCGCGAAATCGTCGACGCGATGGACAGCCTGCTACAGCGTTTCGTCGAACAGCGGCGCATGAAGCTCGAAGGCGAATACACACCTTGCTACACCCTCGTTAAGTAGGTCTCACAGACGCGGCGAAATGCTTGGGTTGAACTGTTCCGACCATCACTAAGCCGCTGGCCGGCTCACCGGGCATCGATCCCACGAGCGGCGTTTCCAGCGGGCTTGCGGCCAAAAACCACGCCGCTTTGGGGCCCGCGGCGACGTTGATCTGCGGCAATCCCGGGCCTTGAAAAACTTGTCCGTCGGGTCCATTTATCCATTAGGAAAGGTAGGGCAGCAAGCCCTTGGTAAGCGCCTTCGTCGGCCTTCGGGAGCCTCAGTGTGTTACGGAGTTTCCCGCTTGGCCCCGTGATGGCGCGTATAGCTAAAGGAGGTGACTGTCATGACCCTGACACGATACGAACCCTGGAGCATGCTCGAGCAGATGCGACGTGAGATGGAGCGTGCGTTTGACAACCGTACCGGCGAAAGCAGCAATGTCGCAACCAGCGATTGGGTGCCGGCGGTCGATATTCGCGAAGAGAAAGACGCCTTCGTGATCGTGGCCGATATCCCGGGTGTCGACCCGAAAGATATCGAGGTCCACATGGACAACGGTGTTCTGACGATTAAAGGCGAAAAGGAAACGGAGAAGAAAGACGAGAAGGAAGGTTACAAGCGCGTTGAGCGCAGCTACGGAAGCTTCTACCGTCGTTTCAGCCTGCCGGACACCGCTGATCCGGAGAGTATCGACGCCAAGAGCGCAAACGGCGTACTCGAGGTACGCATTGCGAAGCAAGAGAAGGTACAACCACGCAAGATCTCGGTTAGCCACTGACGGGCTATCTGCCGGCACCGCTTCGGCGGTGCCGTGCCGTATACAGGTTCGTGGACCGGATGTTGTGCATGTTTAAGGCATTGATCCATGAATTACAAAGATTACTACGCCGTGATGGGGGTGGCGCGCGATGCCACCCAGGACGAGATCAAGCGGGCCTACCGCAAACTGGCGCGCAAATACCATCCTGATGTCAGCAAAGAGTCCGACGCCGAGCAGCGCTTCAAAGAACTCGGCGAAGCCTACGAAGTGCTCAAAGACCCCGAAAAGCGAGCGGCCTACGATCAACTCG
Organism: Thiosocius teredinicola; assembly: GCF_002009425.1. Taxonomy (NCBI): domain Bacteria; kingdom Pseudomonadati; phylum Pseudomonadota; class Gammaproteobacteria; order Chromatiales; family Sedimenticolaceae; genus Thiosocius; species Thiosocius teredinicola. Next base: position 2,737,396 of record NZ_CP019936.1, on the reverse strand, counting down.
GCAGCGATTGGCGCGCCGGGCAGGACTTCAAGCCACCACCGGGATGGGATGCGGGCTTCGAATTCTCGGGTGGCGGCTACACCGAAGCCGATCAAGCGGCATTTTCCGATTTCTTCGAAAGCCTGTTTGGCCGCGGCGGTCAGTTCCACGAGGGCGGTTTCTCTCGTGCACGCCGGCCATCCGGTCGTGGCGAGGATCATCACTCACGGATCGAGGTCACGTTGGAAGATGCCTATAACGGTGCCGTCCGTGGAATTCAGTTGCGCGTACCCGAGTATGACGCCCAAGGCAGGTTGAGCTACAAGCAGCGCACCTTGCAGGTCAAGATCCCCAAAGGTGTCACGGCGGGCAAACGCATTCGCTTGGCGGGTCAGGGTGGCCCCGGATTCAACGGCGGGCCGGCCGGTGACCTGTTTCTAGAGGTGGAGTTTGCGCCGCACCCGCGGTTCCAGGTCGAAGGCAAAGATATCTTCACGACGGTGCCGATCGCGCCGTGGGAGGCTGCGCTGGGCGCCAAGGTGAATGTGCCGACGCTGGGCGGAACCGTTGGATTGTCGGTTCCGGCGGGTGCGCGCAGCGGGCAGAAGCTGCGCCTGAAAGGCCGTGGTCTGCCGGTGCCCGGTGGTGCACCCGGCGACCAGTACGCCGTGTTGCAGGTGGTGGTGCCGCCGGCCGATACCGACGACAAGAAAGCCCTGTACGAAAAGATGGCTCAAGAGATGGCGTTCGATCCGCGAGCGCAATTGGGAGGTTGACGTGAGCGGCAAGGGACAAACTCTGCAACCGGAAGTCGACTACAGCCTGACGCTGGCCGAGATCTCGCAATGCTGTGGTGTCGCGGCGGAAAGAATACTGGTTCTCGTCGCCGAAGGTGTGCTCGTTCCGCAAGGGCGACGGGAGCCTGAATGGCGATTCGCGGGGATCGACTTGGTGCGCGCTCGCAGTGCCTTGCGGCTGGAGCACGACCTGGGTGTCAACGCCGCCGGCGCGGCGTTGGCGATCGACTTGATGGAAGAAATGGAGCGCCTGCAACGACGTGTGCGGCTGCTCGAGTCATTGGTGTTTCCGGACTGAACGATCATTGGCGATCGACGGAGGGCATCATGATTGCGCCAGGAAAAATACACCGAGGTCAGCAAACCGACTAACGGACTTCTCGCTGATGACATCTAGAAGAAACCCCGCACTGGCGGGGTTTCTTGTGCCGGCAACATAACTGTCATTAGCAAACACATTCGATCTGCCATATATTCGGTTTTGTGAATATATCGCCGACCGAGCTTTTCTCCGCACTTGCCCACCAGACTCGCTTGCGTTGTCTGATGCTGCTGATGGTCTACGACGAACTCTGTGTCTGTGACCTCACCGAGGTTATTGGGGTGACGCAACCCCATATGTCGCGTCACCTGGCGCAGCTGCGGTCGTGCGGATTGGTGGTCGATCGGCGCGACGGCCTGTGGATCCACTATCGCTTGACGCCGAACCTGCCCGCATGGGTCGATGAGGTACTCAGTTCCGCACGCCGTGGCAATCAGCGACAGGCGCCGTTCGAGGACGACCTGGCAGCTATCGAACATCGTTTTGCAACGCTCGGCAGTTGCGCCACGTGACGCCCTCGAACACGCGCGCGGCTTCGCCTTTGTCGACCAGAACAACGCAACAAGGACAACACCTATGACAGCAGTAATCGGTATCAACGGCTTCGGGCGCATGGGGCGACTGGCTTTGCGCGCGGGGTGGGACAGAAAGGCGCTTTCGGTTGCACGCATCAATGAGACGGCGACGGATGCCGCAGGCTCTGCGCACCTGCTCAAATTCGATTCGGTGCATGGCACCTGGGCGAATGAGTGCGACGGTGAAGGCGATACCCTGCGGATCGGCGATTGCGATATCCGCTATTCGCGTGAATCCGGCATCGATGGGGTGGATTGGTCGGCCTGCGACATCGTCATCGAGGCGACCGGACGACATCACAAGCAGCCGGCGACATTGCAGGCTTACTTCGATCGGGGTGTGAAGAAAGTCATCGTCGCGGCACCGACCGAAGGTGCGTTGAATATCGTGTACGGCATCAACCACGATCGCTACGATGCCGAAGAGCATCATCTGTTGACGGCGGCATCGTGCACCACGAACTGTCTCGCCCCGGTGGTCAAGGTGATGCATGAGCGGATCGGTATCCGGCACGGTTCGATGACCACCATCCACGACATTACCAACACCCAGACGATTGTCGATAAGGGGCACAAAGATCTGCGGCGGGCACGTGCCTGCGGCCAGTCGTTGATTCCGACGACAACCGGGTCGGCCAAGGCGATCACCAAGATCTTTCCCGAGCTGCAAGGTCGCCTGAATGGCCATGCAGTGCGCGTACCGCTGTTGAACGCGTCGCTGACCGACTTCGTTTTCGAAGCCTCGCGAGCGGTGAGCGCCGAGGAGGTGAACGGCTATTTTCGCGAGGCCGCGCAATCCGAGTTGGCCGGTATCCTGGGTTACGAGGAACGCCCGCTGGTTTCGGTCGACTATGTGAACGATCCGCGTTCGTCGATCGTGGACGCGCTGTCGACCATGGTGATCAATGACACCCAGGTCAAGATCTACGCCTGGTACGACAATGAATGGGGATACGTCAATCGCTTGATGGACATCGTCGACATGGTCGAGAAAGGGTTCGAATAATGGATCTCAAGATGCTGGCCGTGGTGTTCGGTACGGTCTTTCTCGCGGAGTTGGGCGACAAGACCCAATTGGCGACGCTGCTGTTCGCCGCCGATAAAGAAGTCAACAAATGGCTGGTGTTCGCCGGTGCGTCGCTGGCATTGATCGCCACATCGGCATTGGGCGTGCTCGGCGGCGGCCTGATCTCTCAGTATGTATCGGAACGCACGCTGAACATCGTCGCCGGCATCGGCTTCATTGCGATCGGCGCCTGGACCCTGATGCGGTAGCAAGATGGAAACGGCACTGCGCAACTATCTCGTCGTTACCGGGGGCTATTGGGCCTTCACCATCACCGACGGTGCGATCCGGATGCTGGTGGTGCTGTATTTTCACCAGCTGGGCTATTCGCCGTTCGAAGTGGCGATGCTGTTCCTGTTCTACGAGTTCTTCGGGATCGTGACCAACCTGGTCGGCGGCTGGTTGGGTGCCCGTATCGGGCTGAACCTGACTATGCATGCCGGCATGGCTTTGCAGGTGGTCGCGCTTTTGATGTTGACCGTGCCCGACGAATGGTTGTCGGTGGTCTACGTGATGTTGGCCCAGGCCTTGTCCGGCATCGCCAAGGATCTCAACAAGATGTCGGCCAAGGCCAGTGTCAAGGCGTTGAGCGGTCAGGGCAGTGAATCGCGACTGTTCCGCTACGTGGCTGTACTGACCGGTTCGAAGAACGCCTTGAAAGGTGCCGGGTTCTTCATCGGCGCCGGCCTGCTGGATGCGATTGGCTTCCGCGATACTTTGTACGTGCTTGCCGGCATCCTCGCCGTTGTGCTGGTGGTGACGGCCGGCCTGCTGCCGTCGGGTGTCGGCAAGATGTCGTCCAAGCCGAAGTTCAAGCATGTGTTCTCCAAAGAGCCTGCCATCAACTGGCTGGCGGCCGCACGCTTCTTTCTGTTCGGCTCGCGCGATGTTTGGTTCGTGGTCGGTCTGCCGGTGTTCATGTACTCGGTACTGGGCTGGTCTTTCACCGAGGTCGGCGCCTACCTGGCACTGTGGGTGATCGGCTATGGGTTTGTGCAGGCGGCGGCGCCGATGCTGATCAAGCGGCTGCATCATGGGCGCGGTCCCGGCGGCGACACGGCCCGGGCGCTGGCGGCCGTGCTCGCCGTGGTGCCCGCGGGCATCGCCTTGGGGCTGCAAGACTCGGATGCCGCCAGCATCTGGCTGGTTGCCGGCCTGATCGTCTTCGGCGTGATCTTCGCCCTGAACTCGGCGGTGCATTCCTACCTGATTCTGGCGTATTCCGATGCCGAAAAGGTCTCGATGAACGTCGGTTTCTACTACATGGCGAATGCCGGCGGGCGCCTTGCCGGCACCGTGCTGTCGGGTTGGGTCTACCAGCAGGTCGGCCTGGTCGGCTGCCTGTGGACGTCCGCCGCTTTCGTCGTGGCCGCGCTGGTGCTGTCCGTCCGGTTGCCGGGCGTGACGGCGGCCGGTCAGCTCGCGGGCAGCCGCTCGGATTGAAACGACGCGAGATCGTCGACCTGCCTCACCGGCCTCAAATCGGGCCCAAATGACGAAAAATCGACACATGAATAGAGAATGCGGCAATTTGCGGCTAAACTGGGCGTTAAATGCAGGAAAGGCGACTATTTCCGCGGTACTCGTATGAGCAGCCCATGCAACTGGTTGGGCTGGACGGCGAGCTATTCGATGCCGAATCAAGCGATATCTCGGTAAACGGGATCGTTTTACAGACGACGCGCCACGCGGTGGTCGGTCTTGCCCAGGGCGGAGCGATCCTCACGGCGGGTGATCGCGTCAAGCTGCGGCTATATCCGGAAACCGCAAATAACGGCAACGGCATTCTTCTCGAAGGTCGTGCGCGCCATGTCCGCCGGCTGTCGCAGGATCGCTATCTGGTGGGCGTGTGGTTCGATCGGCAGACCGATGAGGGATCTTCGGGCCTGGTGGATCTCGTCGAGATGCTCAGCAACTCGGGGTAGCGGCGAGCTATCTGTCGCTTGCGATCGTCAGGGGATCAGGTTGGCGTCTGCGATTTCCTGGGCTGTCTTCTTGGCTTCGACGAAAACCATCCCCAGGTTGCGCGTCGTGCGCGACACGACGGTCAATACAGCACGTGCGCCGATCTGCACGATCAACACATTGCCTTCTTCGCCTTCGATCAGTACCCGCTGCAGGCGACCGCACGCCAGTTCCATTGTCGTTTTTTCGGCCAGTGACAACATCGAGGCACACATGGCGCCGACGCGTACCGTGTTGGCATCGTTGGCGAGCACCGCTGAGACGGTGTGACCATCGCGCGTCATCACGGCGCTGGCTTGGATATCCGACGAAGAGTGGTTCAGGCGCTTGAGAATGCGCCGGATTGCGCTGTTGTCTGCGGTTGCCTGGTCAGCTTCGTCCATTTGAGTGTATCCGTCGATTTTGGTAATAGCAGTGCAATGTAATCAAAGTGACGTGCAATCGACAAGCATTACCCGGGACCGCAGCACCCCCGGCGCGCAATCTCGCGATTGCCGCCGGGGATTCACGTGACTCGATCAGACCGACGCCTCGAGTTCAGGCATTGCCTGGCGGGCCTTGGTGATCGCCATGCCCAGGTTCACATTGCGTCGGCAGACGAAGGTAACAACATAGTCCTGGTTCTTCTTGCCACGCAGGAAAAGGTGCACCAGGTTGTCGCTGTTGACGATGATCTCCTGGAAATAATGGCGCGCTTCTTCGACACCACGAGCGCGTTTGAACAGGTTTTCGATCGATACGACGTTCGAACCCTGGAACAGGTCCGCAGTTGCGGCAGCCAGGATCTCGAGGACTTCCTGCGGGTGTGAATCGACGGTCTTGATGCCGAGCAGCATACCCGTGGAAAGATCGACGAAACCACCGGCGACGCATTCCGGCACGTTGCTGACGGCCGCTGACAAAGCTGAGTCTAGGGACATTTACTGTACTCCTGCAGTATTAGTTGCATTGGTTGGTTCGGCCGGTTTGGCCTGTCTGCGGCGATGCAACTGCATCACCTTGTGAAACTTTTCGAGAAAATCGACCTGGATTTCTGACTGCACCCAGCGTGGCTCGACCGCGCGCACCGCCTCGAGTGCTTCGAGTGCGCCATAGCCTTCCCAGATCAGCTGGCAGGCCAGCATGGTGCCGGTGCGGCCGAGTCCGGCGCGGCAGTGGTAGGCCACAACGCGACCTTCTTCCAGCAGTCCGGCGACGCGCTCGCACATCGAGAAGGCATTGCCAAGGCGCGGTGCATCCATATCGGAAATGGGCATCCACACACACTCGATGGCGTGCCCTTCGAGGTCTTTTTCGCGTAGTGGCTTGGAGGTCAACGAGATCAGGGTATCGACACCGACGCGCTCGAGTGCCTCGAGGTCGTGTTCGATAGGCTGCACGACACCCGGCATCGGGGTGCCGGCGAGTTGGCCTTTCTTCAGCCACATAAAGCCGCGCGGCCCGAGAAAGGCGCTGCTGGCATTCTTGATGGCCTGATCGGCTGCCGGCGGAGGCTCACGGAAGGTAGCATTGGCTTCTTCGTCGAGTTCCTCGGGTTTGGCATCCGGCGACGGTGCGCTGCATGAACCGGTGCGCACGAAATCCTGCGCCAATTGCGATACAGGTGCGCCGAAGAACACGTCCGTCGGTGCGACTTCCTGGATCCAACCGCCTGCCAGCAGCGCGGTATCGCCACCGAGTGACTTGGCCTGCTTCTGGTTGTGCAGTACGACCAGCACCGCTTGCTTGTGGCCCAGGCTGCGCAGGTATTTGATCAGGCGGTCAGTGCTAGCATCATCGAGGCCGGTGGTCGGTTCATCGACGCACAGCAGCGGAGGGCGCGAGACGGCCGTGCGCGCTACCGAGAGATGTCGGGCAATACCGGGTGGCAGATCGACGACGGGTTGATCGATCACCTCGACCAAGTCCTCAAGGCCCGCATCGTTCAGCAGGCGTATCGCCAGGTCACGCTTCTGCCGCTTGTTGAGGTTGCCCTGTTCTGGCAACTCGCTAAGGATGTTCTCCATCACCGTCGACATCAGCAGGCGTGCGTTCTGTGCGACCAGGGCAGGGTAGCCGCTCTCGCCGAGCGGTTCGCCGGCGTAAGTGGCGTCGCCCCAGGAGCGAAAGGCCGGCGACGCATTGTTGATGCCCACGATCGAGCGCAGCAGGGTCGATTTGCCGGTTCCCGCCGGACCCATCAACACCGTCACGCCCGGCGATTTGATATCCATGGTGACGGAACTGAGGATGATACGGTCGCCGAAGGCGACACCGTACTCGCGAAGGCTCAGTACGGTATCTCTGTTGTCGTCCATGTTGTCTGCGCTCATGCGGTTGCCGTATCCCGTAGTTCAGGGTCAAGGTCGAAAAGCAGGGCCTGCGTAAGCAGGATGACGTCTTCGGGCTTGCGTGGATCGACTTCGAACATGGGCGCGTTCAGCCCCCGTCGGCGCAGTTCGGCTGCGTATTGGTCCAGCGTGGGTGTTTCGCCCGGTTGCATCCGGTTGACGCCAATCGCGACGCCGGTGCGCTGGATGAATTCGTCGAACTGATCGAGATAGAAGTTGAGGTCCGCAATCGGGTCTTTTTCCTGATTGTTGATCAGAAGGATCAAGCCAACACCGCCTTCGGTCAGGATTTCCCACATGAAATCGAAACGGGTCTGCCCGGGCGTACCGCACAGGTGAACGACTTCGCCGTTGCCCAGTTCCAGCAGGCCATAGTCCAACGCGACCGTGGTGTGCGTTTTCATTTCCTGCACGTCGTCGGTTGCTGCCTCTTCGGTGGTGAACGGCTCGACGTCGCTAATGGCGCCTATTGCGGTGGTCTTTCCGGCACCGACCGGGCCGGTGAAGATGATCTTGTGCATGGCTGCCTCAATCCGTCGTTGCAGCGCTGTTCTTGCGCTTCAAGCGCCCGAAGATCGCCGAGAACAGGCGACCCATCTGACCGTTCTTGCGTTCAGGCGCTGCATTGGAGGTTCCGTTGCTTGGGTCGACCATGCTGATTAATCCCGCTTCATAGGCTGCGCTGTACACGCTGAAGATGTCTTTCAGAGGCACCGACAGGTGCTCAAAGATCTTCAACAGACTTTCGGGTTTGCGCTGCCAATGGGTGACGATCCTCAATGCGTTCGGCGGTAAACACATTTTCGCCAGGTTCGGCCAGCGCTTTAGGTAAACCACATCATGTAGAGGGGTTTCGGGCTTTACCCGGCCGCGGCAGGTCAGCAGGCCGAGGTTCCAGAAAAACACCTCCGTGGACATCAGCCGGCCGACGATTTTTACGTCGGCGTAGAGTTTGTCGGGCGGCAGGTACTCGATATGGTTGGTAAAGGTGTTGTCGTCGCTGATCGGTACGAGTGCCAGCGATCGGATCTGCTGGTCGCTCATATCGGTCCCGACCAAGTGCTGAACTCCGTCGATGACGATACGTTTGCCGTTCAGGTAGGTGAGTATCGCCACCTGACCTTTCTGCCGCACATGCTTGTAGGCCTTGCTGAGCGCACCAAGCAGGAATTGTTCGGGCTGGTAGTAGAAGATTTCCGCAGATTCCGTGTTGTACTCACGGGTCATCTTTTTGCGGCTGCTGTTTTTGCTCGTGCTGCGTTCGCTGAGCGCTTCAGCGGTGTCTTTGGTGCCGGACTTGCGCGCGGACTTTGCATCGATGGCGGCCTGGGCCTTCCTGATTTTGTCCTCCGTGATCATCGCTTTCTCTCACTCCACAACTGAAAATGCCGAAATGCTCAAAGCGCCAGCCGGGGCGTTGATGCCATTCGCATACGCTGGGGATACGCAACACGTGCCGAGCAGCGCGTTGTTGCAACGGTCAGTGGAACAAGGATCGTTTGGCACGCGACGTTACGTCGGATAGTCACGCGAGTTTCGTATCCATTTCCCTCTCGAGTTCCCCCTCGAAGCCCCGTCAAAACTGCATGACTGCCGCAAAACGGGATTCGAGTCGATCGGGTCGTCGAGTCAAGCGACGTTCCCGCCAATCTTCAAAGCCGTGTGCACGATGGGCCTGCGGTGGTTAGCGGCTAGCGCGATATTCGCTTTAATCGTAATGTAGCTAGGCTTTTAATTCATCGCTGGATTTTCGGCGCCAATAAGTCCCGGTAAAGACGGGAGTTATCCCTAACATTCATAAGGAATTGGGTGCGCCTGGCGTGAGCGGCACGCTGCGTCACTTGGTTCAGCGTTAACAATCCTTTGCATGTTGACCGCTGCGACACGGCTGCTTGGTAATGCCGTGGCACGGTCTCGCCTGTGTGGATGGTCGGTGGTGTCGGTCCAGCAGTACTCAGGCTATACACGCCGATCGTCATCACTGTCGTTAGGTCGCTGTTGCCCGCGGACGATGTTTGTTGTCCGCGCGGCAAAAACCATCGCCCGTCGACCTACGCAAGGCGATCGCTTGGCCAACGGTTGCTCGACGAACTCAGATACCCCATCCAACGTGCTGCGGAGATAGCGTAGTGCGCGCCTTCGACACTGATCCGATGTCGGTCCTCCCACGTATAACAGAACGTATGCAGTTCGATTGCATATCGCTTACCGCTGTTGCTTATTGATCATGGCGGCCGGGGCCTTTCGGCGGCATGGCAAGGACAGGGTGGTCGTTTCAACCAACAAGGAGAGAAAGATGCAAAACGTAAATGACAGCACTTCGGTTGCGCCCATGGCCGCGAATACGTCGGTCCGATCCAGCGTTCGTCGGATCCTGGGCTTGGTATTGATGGCGGGTACCTTCGCCGCTTCTGCAAATGCCGCTACCACAGTGGACGTCGGTTCGCTGACCAAAGAATCCGTCAAGACGAGTTTTCCGATACTGAATCTGCAACCGTATCTCTACGCCACGAAATTTGTGTGTGGGCAGCAATTGAATGCAGGTGTGCAGATTGGACAGGATGTGACGTACGCTGCGCTCGAGCCCGGCGTCTATTCGACGGCGCTCAATATCCTCACGTTGAAACGTGACGCACCGGGCATCACGGTACGCGCGTCGATGGATGGATTCGCCCCGGTCACCGTGGCGTCACAGTTGTCGAGCGCTTCGGCTTTCGACACGCACACGCTGACCTGCGACGAGATACTCGACGCGTTCAACGCGAAGCAGCCGGGCCGGGATGCCTACGAGGGGTTCCTCTACCTGCAGAGACAACGCCCGGACCTGCGCGTCGATACCGTCTATACCTATGCCTCGCAAGATGAGGAAGAAGTCCTTTGGGGCGTAACGGAAAAGGGCAACGTCATCCGCAATCCGGAAACCAACGTGATATCGGTCGGCGGCGGCAAGGGCATCGGCCTCGGCGCGTCCATCGACATCGAGCGTGTCGACCCGGTGAATCTTGACGATATCTAACCATTTGTCCGCCCTTCCTCCCGTGTTTGTCGGGGGAGGGAGGGCCCCGCCGCGATACGCAGTATGCTCGGTGAAAACATCCTGTGTTTCAGCTGTGTGACGTGGCGGGTTCTTGTCTATATTTTCCCCACGCGATGTATCTCGGGTATTCTGAGCGTACAAGAACAACTTACGGCGTTGTCGCCACGGTCCGCTCAAGTTGAATTGGCCCGGGCCGTTGATAATGCCAAGAACAAGGGATGGGTGGGGCCTGATGTTGATTAAGCGGATTTTGTTTGTCGTCATGCTGGCGTTGTTGGCGGCATGTCAAACCAATCCGGAGAAACCTTCCACAACTGATGGTGTGTCGAGTGATTTGAGCGTGCGCATTGCGTCGTCCGATCCGCAACCCGGTCATTTCGCCGTGGTCGACGCAAACGGCAGGGCGCTGTATGTGACGCCGGAGCCGGTGATGAACTCAAAGGACTTCAAGCGTGTCGATGCTGCCGTCGATCAGCTTGGAGAGCCCGTTGTGATACTCGAACTATCGGAGGCCGCGGTCGATCGACTGGCTGAAGTCTCAGAGCACTACAAGGGCAAAAAGCTGGCCATTATGCTGGGCAACAAGGTGTTGACCGCACCTGTGCTCAAGAGTCGCATGAGCGTCAGCCGATTGATGATTTCAGGGCTCGGCTCGGCGCAGGAAGTGGATGCGCTGGTGCAAAAGATGCGCGGCCGGTCTGAGAATGATTCCGAGCAAGATGCAGAGCCGGCGGTTGCCGAGTAGCGCTCACCCCGCGGGCGCCTTCGGGTGTTCCTCTTCCCAACGAGATTTCTCGCATCGAATCGCGTGAATTCGCGCCTTGTGCAATTGTTCGCCGATGTCGGCGCCGGTGTAGCCTTGTTCGATAATGTGGTCGCTATCGACCGCCAATGCTGCGTTGAAGCACCGTCTTAGATACTCGCTTTGCGGATAGGGTCGGTCCTCGCGCCCGAGCCTGCCGCGTGCATCGGCCTCACAGGCCAACAGGAACTGATCCAAGCGCTCGGGTTTGCGGAATGCGCCGAGCTGGTCGAACAGGTTCTTCAGTGTCTTCTGTTTGAGCTCGAATGCCCGGTGTGCCTCGAGGTGGTATCTCGACGTCAACGTGCCGAGCACGCGGCATTCATTCGGTGCGCGGTATCTCTTGCACAAATCCTCGACCAACGGCACTCCGGCGGATTCGTGCCCGTGATGGGCTGGGAGTTTTTCTGCCGGCGTAACGCCTTTGCCCAGATCGTGAACCAGCACGGCGAAACGGATCAGCGGGTCAGCGGTCAAGGTGGTTGCCTGATCGAGCGCCATCAGGACATGCACGAGCGAATCGACTTCCGGATGGTGTTGCGCAGGTTGTGGCACTCCGTCGAGCGCGGCCAGTTCGGGGAACAGGCGTTCGAGCGCGCCGCAGGCGTGCAGCACGCGAATGAAGCGCGAAGGCTGCGCTTCGCTCAACGCCTTCCACAGTTCCGACCACACCCGTTCCGGCGTCAGTGCATCGACTTCGCCTTCTCCTACCATGGTACGCATCAAACCTTGGGTTTCGGGTGCGATACTGAAACCGTAGCGCGCCGCGAAGCGCGCACCCCGCAATATGCGCACTGGGTCTTCGCAGAACGCCGGGCCGACGTGCCGGAGAATACCGGCGTGCAGATCGCGTTCGCCATGGAAAGGATCGATCAAATGTCCGTCGGCGTCCATTGCCATGGCGTTGATGGTGAAGTCCCGACGCGCAAGGTCGTCTTCCAGCGTGACCTCGGTCGAGCTGTTGACCTCGAAGCCGCGATATCCGGGGCCGATTTTTCTCTCGACGCGCGCGAGCGCATACTCGTCTTTGGTTTCTGGGTGCAAGAAAACCGGAAAATCTCTGCCGACCTGGATGAAGCCGCACTCGATCATTTGCTGCGGCGTATGTCCGACTACGAGCCAGTCGCGGTCTTTCGGGTGAAGGCCAAGCAAAGTGTCGCGCACGTAGCCGCCGACGTGATAAGCCTTGATGTCGTCACAGTGATGTTTGCCGTTCATGAGTCGCAATGTAACTGTATTTTGACGGTGATTACGAACGTGATGGCTGTTTGGTATTCAGGTGATGCCCGGCGCGCGGGTGTCAGTTACGGGGCTTTCCGCGGCCATAAAGCGGGTTTGGCAGGCCAACTCGGAATTGTGGCTGGCGGCCGACGCACGTCGCTTGAATCGTGTCTAAACCTGCCTATTTCCCTGCCGATGTAAAGGGTATCGCGTGTCGATTCGAATGCGCATTCGCCCAGGGAGAAACCATGGCTATCAATCTCGCAGCACTGACTCGCGGCAATTCGGTGCGCGGCAAAATCTATCGGATGCTGGTTTCGCTGTTCGCCGTGATGCTTGTCGCGACCGCGTCATATCTGGCCTACAGCCAGAGTACGATGGTTGAGCACCTTGTCGAGCATCAGACACGCGATCTCGCCGATTCGTACTTCGACAACATCAATACCCTGATGTTGACGGGTGGCATGGCCAACCGGGACATTGCGCGCAACAAACTGCTGACGCGAAAGGAAGTCGTGGACGCGCGCATCGTTCGCGGTGAAAGCGTTATCAAGCTGTTCGGCGCGGGAAGCGACTACGCGAAAGCGCGCGACGATCTGGACCGACGCGGGCTGAGTGGCGAAGAGATCATGCAGATTGCGGACGGCGACAATGGGCGCGTGTTGACCGTCGTTGTCCCATTGCCGGCAAGCGATAATTTTCGTGGCACAAACTGCATCAGCTGTCACGCTGCGCAGCCGGGCGAGATACTCGGCGCGGTGCGCGTGGATTACTCGTTGAAAGCCCTCGACGGTGCGGTGCGCCGCGACCTGCTCGCCAACATCGGTATCAACTCGGCGTTGATGGTGCTCGGATTGTTGGTGATCGGTGCATTGTTTGCCCGTATCGTTTCCAGACCGCTCAAAGAGCTTACCGGCATGATGCGCCAGGTCGCCGAGGGCGACGCCGACTGGTCGCAGCGAATCGAGGTCCGGTCACGTGACGAGATCGGCGATCTGGCGGGGCATTTCAATACCGCTATCGAGCGCTTCGGCGGCATCATCGACGACACCAAGCGTCAGAGCGACGCGGCGACCCGTATCAAGACGGCGCTCGATTGTGTCAGCACCAACGTGATTGTTGCCGACAAAGACTACAACATCATCTACACCAATCAGGCAGTGGAGCAGATGTTCAGTGATGCCGAGCAGGACCTGCGCGAGATGCTTCCGGGCTTCGATGCGAAAAACCTGATCGGCCGCAACATCGATGTGTTCCACCGCAGTCCGGCGCATCAGCGACGCCTCCTCGAAACCCTCAAAGACACCTATGAGTCGCAGGTGACGGTTGGTGCGCGCACCTTCCGGATCATCGCCAACCCGGTGGTGGATGCGCAGGGTGAGCGCCTCGGCACCGCAGTGGAATGGGCGGACCTCACGACGGAACTGAAGGCGGCCGAGGAAGAAAAACGCCGGCTCGAAGACGAACGCCGCTATGCGATGGAAAACCTGCGCATCCGTACCGCGCTGGACAACGTCAGCAGTTCGGTGATGGTCGCGGACAAGGACTACAACATCATCTATATGAACAAGACGCTCGAGCGGATGTTCACAGATGCCGAGCCCGATCTTCGGCGTGTGCTGCCGGGCTTCAATGCTGCGGAGCTGCTGCACGCGAACATGGATGTCTTCCACAAGGACCCGAGTCACCAGCGCAGCCTGCTCGAAGGAATGACGTCGACCGTCAGCAACGAGATCGAGGTTGCCGGCCTCACGCTCAAGGTCGTCGCCAACCCCGTGCTCGACGGCGAGGGTAGCCGTCTGGGTACTGTTGTCGAGTGGACCAATCGCACTGCCGAGGTCGCGGTTGAACGCGAGATCGATGAGATCGTCGCCTCCGCACGCGATGGCGAGCTGGGTGAACGTGTTCGATTGGACGACAAACAGGGCTTTTTCCGTCGCCTGGCTGCCAATATCAATGAGTTGGTCGAGGTCACCGATAACGTATTCAGCGATATCGCCGATTCGATGGGATATATGGCCAAGGGCGATCTGACGAAGGCGATCGAACGCGATTACAAAGGGGCATTCGGCAAGGTGCGCAACGACGTGAACAGCACCATCACGAATATTGCCAAGACAGTGAACGAGATGCGCGAGGCCGCTGATGCCATCAACGACGGTGCTACCGAGATCTCGTCCGGCAACAACAACCTGTCGTCGCGTACCGAGCAGCAGGCGTCGTCACTGGAGCAGACGGCCGCATCGATGGAGGAACTGACCTCGACGGTGCGCAACAATGCCGACAATGCGCAACAGGCCAGCCAGGTTTCCGCGAGTGCGAGTCAACTGGCAGCGCGTGGCGGTGAGGTCGTCGGCCGTGCCGTGTCGGCGATGGCAGACATCGATGCCTCGAGCAGCAAGATTGCAGAGATCATCCGGGTGATCGACGAGATCGCGTTCCAGACCAACCTGCTGGCGCTCAATGCCTCGGTCGAGGCAGCGCGCGCGGGCGAGCAGGGGCGGGGCTTTGCGGTGGTTGCGACCGAGGTACGCAACCTCGCCGGTCGCTCGGCAACGGCGGCACGCGAAATCAAGGACCTGATCAATGACTCGGTCACCAAGGTGAAGGTCGGCACCGAGCTGGTCAGCGAATCGGGCACGACGCTCGAAGAGATCGTTGTCGGTGTTAAGAAGGTCAACGACATCATTGCCGAGATTGCCGCTGCATCGTCCGAGCAGTCTTCCGGTATCGATCAGGTCAATATCGCAGTCACGTCGATGGATGAAGTGACGCAGCAGAACGCGGCACTGGCCGAACAGACGTCGGCGGCGTCGGCGTCGATGAGCGACAAGGCGCAAGAGATGAAAGACCTGGTCGGGTTCTTCCGCCTGCCGGGGATGCCGGCCCAGGATAAGCAACTGCCGCCCGCATCATCGACCGTCAGCACGCCGGCGAAACCGGTCGGTCAGCCGAAGGCAACCGTCGCTACGCCACCCCCGGTACCTCGAGCAAAGGATCAGGCCGGGGAGAAACCGAAGGCAACGCCGCCTGCGCCGACAGTGGCGAAGAAACCGGTGGCCGTAAAGCCGACGCCGAGCGCGCAGAAGTTTGACGAAGACGACTGGGAAGAGTTTTGAAGCTACCCCTAAGCGGCACCATAGACATCGCCACTGACAGCATCACCGGGCACCTCGGCGACGATCTGGCTTGCCTGGAAGGCTGCCTGCACGAGGAGTAGGTAAGTGCATGAAGTGCACGCACGTCCTGAAGACCTTGGATACGCCGCGCCCCCCTGTTGTCCATGTAGCTTGGGCAAGCCTGACTGCGGATGTCTGACTATTTTTTGGATTTCTCAAACGGCAGAATGCGGCATATCCTCACAAGTGTGCCATTCGAGAAAGCTTTCGGCTGCTGGCGGCGCTCGTGCGCGCGAACTGCGGCGACAACCTTTCTCGACATGGCCGTAAGAAGGTCGGATCTATATGAAAGCCCCGTTGAGTGCCACCAATCCAGCAACTACGCGGCGGAGTTTGCCCGGTCGAAACCATCCGGGGTGCTCACCAACGATCTGACTGGCTGAAACAACCAAGCAGACAATAAACCGTGCCAAACGCAAGCAAGCCAAACAAACCTGGTCGAGCCGCCGTCCCGCCACGTCATCTCGACCTGAAGCTACAGGATGCCTCGGAGCATTCGCTGCACCAATCCTGGCTGCCCACCGAGTTCTGCCAGCTGAGCCGCGGCGACTATGTCGGCTCATTCCAGGAGCTGGATACCGGCAGACAACGCGTGGTGCGTGAAAGCCAGAGCCAGCTGGTACACAAGCAGGGCCTGATGTCGCACGGCCACTGCACCATTTCCTTTCACCGGCAGACAGCTCCGCTGGCGCGCTTTTGTGAATATCAGATACCGGCGAACGGCTTGATGTTTTATCTACCCGCTGGCAGCGAATTCGATGTACAGGTGCCGGCCGGATTCGAAATCATGTACGTGCGTTTCGATCAGCAACAACTGCTCGAAGCCCAGCAGGCCTTCGGCACACCGAATCTTACGGCGAACCCGGATCGAATCGGGGTGTTCAAAAGCCCGGGACAAAAACGCCTCGACGCCTTTCTCAACGCACTGTTTGACGTGATTCCGGCAGCGCTGGCGCGCAAGTACGCACCCGACGCGGACCAAATCTCACAGATTGTCACCGATAGTGTTCTGCTCGCCCTCGACCAGGCCGACCCGCTTCCCATCGAACATAGCATCGACTTCCGGGCTCGCCATCGGGCCAGGCACATGGTTCGGCACAGTCGCGAGTTTCTAGAAGACAGCCTGAAGCGAGGGCACTGCCCCTCGATGGTCGAAATCTGCAAGCACTTAGGCATCAGCCAGCGCAGCCTGCAATATGGCTTCCGCGATCTGATGGGGATGACACCGGTGGCCTACCTGCGCACACTGCGCCTCAACCGCGTGCGCGCCGATCTTCGCCAACCGGACTCCAACCTGACCGTCACCGAAGCCGCCACCCGCTGGAGCTTCTTCCACCTGAGCAAATTCGCCCAAGACTATCGGCAGATGTTCGGCGAAACGCCATCCGAGACCCTTGCGCTCGCCAATCGCTGATCCCGTTCGGCAAACACCATGTTTGCGAAAATGTGATATCGGGTTTCCGTAGCTATCGGCAGTATTCCCCTCGCGATTCGTCAACTTTCAAACCGCGCTGAAGGCCAATGCAAAGTGCAACAGGCCGCAGCCAGGATTGACGATATTGAGTGAGCACCGGGGGAAGGCCGGGTCGCGTGCATGCGCGATCCTGCTGCTGCGGCCTTCCCTTAATTATGGGGAGCCTGCAGCCATGAACCACATCTACCGTTCCGTCTTCAACAATGCCCTCGGCACCAAAACCGGCACAGTTTTTCTGTCCGTGTTACTGATTCTCCTGTCGACGGGACAGCCGGCGCTGGCTGCCGCCAAGCTCGCGGTCCTGGATGCGGAAACGCCCTGGCCGGCCCTGCTGATGGCGGCAGCCGAGCGGGACGTAACGGTGCATCTGTCAAAGCCCGGCGTGGCCGATCCTGTGTTCGAGGCACTGGCCGGCGCGGACCAACCGGTACAGGCGCTGCACTTGGTCAGCCACGGCGCGCCCGGGCGCTTGTCGATCTCCGGCAAGGTCCTGGACAGCCAGAGCCTGTCCGCCATGGGACGCCGCTGGCGCCCGTACCTGGCGCCCGGCGCGACCATCGTCCTTTACGGCTGCGAAGCGGGTAAAGGCATCGCCGGCCGGAAACTGGTGGAGGACCTGTCGCTGGCCACCGGTGCCCGCGTTCTTGCCTCCTCCACCCCCACGGGTGCGGCGGCGCTCGGCGGCGATTGGCGCTTCGATATCAGCTCCGATGCCAATTCCGAAACCGTGCCGCCAGCCCATACGGTCAGTGCGTTCTCTGCCGCCCACGACACCTGGCCTGGCTTGCTGGTCACGGTCAGCAACACGAACGATGACGGCGCCGGCTCTTTCCGGGAGGCAGCGGAGAGCGGCGCTACATCCTTTGAGTTCGACGGACTGTCCGGGACACTGGGGCTCACCACCGGGACTGTCACCATCGGCAGCGGGCCTTCCGCCTTAGCATTCCTGCGACTCATAGGCGGCGGCACCAACCTGACCATCGGCGGTGACGACATCGCCCTCAACATTGGCGACAACAGACTGTATATAGACGGATCAGGCAGCCCGCTGGATTTGACCATCAATTCCAACATCACCGGCAGCGGTGCGCTGGTGATCGGCGACCCCGACTCCGACCTGACGGTTACGCTCGGCGGAAACAACAGCATGGTCAAGACGACGGGCGGTATCGGCAATACCCCCGCGCCGGTCTCGATCCGGGTGGAAAATAACGACACGCTCGCGATCGGCGCAGCCAATGCCCTGGGGAGTGGGACGCTCGGTCTGTCGAGCGGGACCTTGCAGGTCACCGGCACGACGACCATCAACAACGGGATACACCTCGACATTGGCGGCGGCACCATCGATACGGACCTGGATGTCACGATCGCCGGCGATATCGACGGCTACGATTCATTGACCAAGACCGGCGTAGGCAGCTTGACCCTGTCCGGCACCAATACCTACACCGGAGGTACCACGGTGAGCGCGGGCACCCTGGCGGGTACGACGACCAGCCTGCAGGGCGACATCCTCAATAATGCCTCGGTGGTGTTCGATCAAGCCATCGACGGCACCTATGCCGGCGTGATGAGCGGCACCGGCTCCCTGACCAAGAACAGCACCGGTACGGTGACCCTCAGCGGCGCCAACACCTATTCCGGCACCACCACCGTTTCCGCCGGCACCTTCTCCATCTCGGCCGACAACAATCTCGGGGCCGGCACGCTCATCCTCGATGGCGGCACATTGCAAACCACTGGCAGCTTTTCTACCAATCGGGCCACAACCCTGAGTGCAGGCGGTGGTACCTTTAACACGGATGCAGGAACCACACTGACACAAAGTGGGCAGATCAGCGGCGGTGGCACGCTAACCAAAACCGGTACTGGAACACTGGTGCTCAATGCAACGAATAACAACTATGCCGGGGGCACAGTCGTTTCGCAGGGAACCTTGCGACTCATTAGGTTTGCTATAAATGATGCGGGGAATATTTCGAATGATGCCACGGTAGAGTTCAATCAGGCATCAGCAGGGGGAACCTACTACTATGACGTAATGAGTGGCGGTGGTAACCTGGTTAAAACCGGAGGTGGCATTGTTATTCTTCGAAATACCAATAATTACTCCGGCGGCACGACCATATCAAACGGCACCCTGGCGCTTGAGGGTACGGCGGGGTCGATTACGGGTGATGTCACCAATAACGGGACATTACATTTTATTCGTAGTAACGCCTATACCTTTTCGGGCGCCATCAGTGGCAATGGCGCGGTGATCCAACAGGGCTCAGACATCTTGACCCTGTCCGGCGCCAATACTTACAGCGGCGGCACCACGGTTAGTGGTGGCACCCTGGTAGGCACCACCACCAGCCTGCAAGGCGATATCCTCAACAACGCCACGGTGAGTTTCGATCAGAGCACCGACGGCACCTATGCCGGCGTGATGAGCGGGAGTGGCGCGTTCACTAAAGCGGGCAGCGGCACGGTGATCCTGTCCGGCGCCAATACCTACAGCGGCCCGACCACCATCGACGGCGGCATCCTCAGCGTCAACGGCTCGCTCGCCTCCGATGTCACGGTCAACAGCGGCGGCACCCTGGGCGGTAACGGCGCGGTCGGTAGTGTTACGCTCAGCGGCGGCGCGGTCGGCCCCGGTAATTCCATTGGCACCCTGAACGTTGCCGGCGACATCGACTTCTCCGGCGGCGGTGTCTATGAGGTGGAAGTGGATGCCGCGGGTAACTCGGACCGGATCATCGCCGGCGGCACGGCAACACTCACCGGCGGTTCAGTACAGGTCCTGCCCGAGGCGGGCAGCTACAACTTCAGCACCGACTACACGATCCTCACCGCCGGCAGCATCAGCGGCAGCTTCGATGCAGTCAGCTCCAGTCTGGCTTTTCTCGATCCGAGCCTGAGCTACGACAGCAACAACGTCTATCTCAACCTGGTCCGCAACGACGTCACCTTTGCCGGCGTGGCAAACACACCGAACCAGCAGGCGGTGGGCGATGCCCTGGGTGTCATTGCCGGCTCGAACCCGAGCGGCGATATGGCGACGATCCTCAGTGAGGTGACCGTCCTGACCGCCAGTGGCGCGCAGCAGGCCTACGACAGCCTGTCCGGTGCACAGCACGCGACAACCCAATCGCTGCTCATGAGCACCGGCCGTCACTTTGCCGGGGTGCTCTCGGCGCGCACCCGGCACTTGGCGGCGGCGTCCGGCAAGACAGCCGAGTTGGCGGCTTGGCGTCCGGCGCAGCTGGCCTACAACGGTGGACATGGCGGCCTGCAACTGGCAATCGACGGCCTGAACACCGAATCGGAGAGACCACAGGGCAGCGGCTTTTGGATCAGCCCGGAGGCGGGCAAGGGCAGTATCGACGACACCCGCAACGCCGCCGGCCTCGACTATTCCTGGTATGGCCTGTACGGCGGTGCCGATACCTGGCTCGATCCTCAGCGCCTGCTGGGTATCGCCGTCGGAGCAAGACGCAGCGATGCCGACCTGGCCGCCGGCGATGCGGACATCGACTGGTTGGGCGTGGCGCTCTACGGCCGCTGGCAGGACCAAAACAACTACCTGGATGCCAGCATCGATGGCGGTATCCATCGGGTCGACACCCGCCGACAAATCGTTGTCGGCGCCCTGCAGCGCACCGCCACAGCAGACTACGACGCCCGCAGCCTTACCCTGGCCGTGGAAAGCGGTCGACGCCTGTTCGAACGGAACGGCTGGCAGCTCACACCGTTTGCCGGTCTGCGCTACGCCCATGTACGCCGTGACGGCTTTACCGAGTCGGGCGCGGATGCGGCCAACTTGGTGGTCGAGGAAGAAACGCAGAACTCGTTGAGCAGCCGTCTGGGCGTCCATGCGCAGCGCGACGCTGCAGTTGATCAAGGCTTGAGCTGGGACGCGACGCTGGCCTGGGCGCACGAGTTCAGCGACAGCGCCAGCACGCTGAATTCGAGCCTAACCGGAGCACCCGGCACGCTCTTTCGCATCGACGGACCTGAACTCGATCGCAACCGCCTGGAAGTGAGCGCCGGTCTGAGCAGCACACTGGGCAAGGGCGCCAATCTGCGCGTGGCCTATGACGGTGAGCTGAGTGGCTCGGATAGTCGTCACGCGCTGAGCGCCAACTTGATGCTGACTTGGTAGGCGCAACAACACAGATTAAAAAACCAAAGATGCCTCGAGCGGCAAGATTGCAGAGATCATTCGGGTGGTCGACGAGATCGCGTTTCAGACCAATCTGCCGGCGCTCAATGCCACGGTAGCAGGGCCGGCCGCTTCATGATCCGGACTTGCGGTGCTTGTTCGATGGTGCCAGGAATTCGTAAGGGTGCCTTGGGTCGGAGGTAACGCTTTCTATCTCGATCTCGCTGCCGATATTGAAGTCTTCGGCGTACTCGAGAATCTGGTTCATGACCACGTGGTCTTCCAGCGCCCAGCCTGTTGAGTCGAACACGCTAAGTCGAGCCTGCAGTTCTGCATGGCGTGGGGTGTTTTTGACCACGGAAACCAGGTCGTCGCCGATCCGCGAAGCGGCGAGCTGTTGGCATTCCCCTTCGCGAATGGCCTGTTCCTGCACGTCGGGGCAGACATAGCTTCGCTCGAGTAAAGTAACGGGGCACTCGATCTTGCCGGGGAAATCGGACCCAACGGCGTTGACATGTAGCCAGGGCTTTGTCTCCTGGTCTTGAAACACCGGGCCTTTGCCGATCTCAACCGATGTGGCAACGCACAGAATGTCCGACTGCGAGACGATGTCGTCGGTTGTCGCCTTTTGTACGCTCAGGTGGCCGGGGGCGAACGCGTCGATCCTTCTGGCGAACGTCTCCAGCGCATGCCTATCGATATCGCTGATCAGCACCTTCCTGATGTTGAACACCCGGCAGAGCGCATGCAGTTGGGTGACGGCCTGGGCCCCGCACCCGATCAGGCCGACTACCGAACTCTCAGGCTTGGCCATCGCCAGGCTGGCGACGGCAGAGGCAGCGCCCGTGCGCATGGCGGTCGGGAAGGTGCCGTCGACCAGCGCCACGAGGTGGCCGGAAGACGGGTCGTACTTGCTGAGTGTCGAGAGAATGGTAGGAAGCTGCAGGGTGCCGGGGCTGTTGGGATGGTATCCGACAACCTTCATCAGCACGCTGCGTTGGTGCTCCAGCAATGGCATCCATTCTATGAGTCCCGTGACCGGCGCTTCGTAATGAAAACCATCGCGTACCGGGATCTCGGTGATGCCCGGATCAAACTTGGCCAGTGCCGATTGCAGGCGTTGAATCAATTCGTCCATGAAGGCATCGATACCGACATGGGCGACGATCGCATTCAGGTCTGCATGCGAGATCAGCAGGGTCTTCATCAGCTTAGTCCGAAGGCCCTTTCCGCGAACCAATAACCGGCGATAGCGGCAAGAAACAACGACCCGTAGAGCGGTACCAGGTTGCGATAAAAGGACGTTGTGCGCATCCAGTACATCGCCGGGACGATGACTGCAACGATCGCCAACTGGCCAATCTCAACGCCGATGTTGAATGCCACGATGACCCAGACGAGATCCTGCATGCGGAACGGCAACTCGCCCATTACCGAGGCGAAACCGAGACCATGGAACAGGCCGAACAGGAAAATGATACCCAGAACGCCATCGCGGAAGATCGGGTAGATGTTGTTCAGGGCCACGACGATGATGGATACGGCAATGATCGATTCAACCAGGCGGGAAGGCAGCTGGATGATCTCCAGTGCTGCCAGGGCCAAAGTTATGGAATGTGCCACGGTGAATACGGTGACGATCTTGAAGGTCTTCCACAAGGTTGCCTTGAAATTGTCAACGGGCACCCAGCGATTCTCACTGCGCACGAGCACAGCCGGTATCAATAGCGCGACCAGGAAGAGTATGTGATCGATGCCAATCCAGATATGCAGCATTCCCTGCCAAACGAAGGCCTTCTTCGACAGCAATCCACCGACATCGTTGAAGTCGAGTACCTGTTCGCTGTTTGCCGGAGAGAAAACCAGGGCGGTGTGCTCGGCCCCGTATTCCTTGCCGTTGCGCTTGTCGTACTCGACCAGGAGCAGGCTGCGGTGGAAGGGATCGTCCTCGAAGAACAGCGTATTCTGGATGGTCAGTTTTTCACCGGTATCACCTTCAGCCGTTCGAAACGCGTACTGGGCAAAATGGCCAAGCCCCTTCGCCCGAAACAAGGTGGTCTTGCCGAATTCGATAGGGAGGGGACGGCCTTCTGCCGACACGGCGAAATGTTGTTCCAGGTATTGCTGGGCGACACGCTCGGACGCTTCAACGGCTTGTTGTGCTGCATCGAAATCGTTCGGTATTTCGAGCCCCTGTTTGTTCCGCAGGTCTTCCAGGCGTACTTCGAATCGCCCCTCGAGGTGGTTTTCCTGCGCGTTGATCCAGACGTAGTTTTCGGCGGTCGCATGGGCCCAGGCGTTCGAACCCAGCATCAGGGCGAATAAAAAGCTCAAACACCGGATGATGGGCAGCTTGAGTTCTGGGTTCCTACGGTCTGGCGAGTGTGTGGTCATCGGGTGTGATGCGGGTACATATCCAGGTACCCCCTCCGGATTATTGGTATTCAGCCGAAATCTGCAATGGCGTTTTTTGTTCCGTCAGCAACCTGGATCTCAGGTAGTCCCCGTAACAACGACGCGTGCCCGGCACGTCTGCATGGCCCATGTTCCTTCAGCGCGATGATGGATACAAGTCGGCTGGCTACGATCGTCCCTTGCAGGGTTTAGTGAATTTGCAACTTGCGCGTCGCGCGGGTTTACTCGCCGGCATGGATTTTTCATCCCCACTCCCGGACTTTCACGTCCATTGCCGGTTTGTCATAGACATCCAGGCCGCATGGGGAAGGGATGTCTTCGACACGCTTCTTGGTTGGGTGAGGCAGCGCGTTCGCCGCCGCAAGGAATGTATGTTCTAAACCGACAATGTCATGAACTACCCGGTGCAACTCGTACATCGCTCCTATCAAAAATGCCTGACGGTCTGTTACCAGCGGGTTATGCGGACACAGATGTTGGAGTGGCCCGAGCGGCATCCTGATATCGTTGCGTTCAGCTACGAGGACAGGGTTCGCGATGAACCCGGCGCAATGGAACATTTATTCAAATTCTATGGGTTCGATGGGATGGAGAAAGTCATCGGCAACCGGCTGGCAAAAAGACACGCAGTAGACCGCGTGGGTGTCGATGCACATGTGAGGAACCCAATGCCTGGGCAGTGGAGAGAGCATTTCACACCCAGGGTCAGGCGCATCTTCGATCACCGGTACGCCGGGTTGATCCGTAAGCTAATGCAGTCGTCGGACTCGCCCATGCCACTGTTCCTCCGTTCTACAGGCAGGCGTCGATGAACAGGCAGGTTCACTGATGCCGGATACTACGCGCAGGATTGCGAAAAGCATCAGCTGGCTTTACTCGTTCAGATGGCTTGAGCGATTGTTGGATTTCGCCGCGATCGTGATACTCGCACGCTTCCTGTTGCAGGAAGACTTCGGCTTGATTGCGGTGGCGTCGTCGTTGGTTCTGATTATCGACGGCCTGAGCGATTTCAACGTCGAACTCGCACTGATAAGAACTCGCGAGACCAGTCGCGAACTGTTCGACACGGCCTGGACGCTTTCGTGTATCCGCGGCTTGTTGTCCGCCACGGTCATGCTGGGTGTGGCGGCTGTGTTGACCGACCCGAGGGTGGTCGAGCTGCTCCAGGTGCTGGCAGTCGTTCCTATCCTCAAAGGGTTGGCCAACCCTCGTTTCGTGATGTTTGAGCGCGACCTGGATTATTCGCGGCTGGCCATTCAGACCTTGCTCGCCAAGGTGGTGTCCGTGGTGGTTACCATAGCCGTCGCGGCGATCTACCAGAGTTACTGGGCCGTCATTGTCGGCATGTTGGTCAATACCTCGGTGATGACCGGCTTGTCTTACCTGCTCAAGCCCAGCCTGCCTAGGTTTTCGCTGAAGTGCTTCAAGGATATCTTTTCGTTCACCGGGTGGATGACGCTCAGCAGCATCGTGTCGACCCTCTACATGCATACCGATAAATTGATTGTTGGCCGGTTTCTGGGCATGGCGGATGCGGGTCTCTACTTCATGACCCAGCGGGTAGGCACCTTGCCCACCAGGGAGTTGATATCGCCGCTGAGACAAGTGCTGTTCCCGTCTTTCAGCGAGATGGCCGCGGATAGACAACGCTTGCGACTGGCCGTGGGTGAGGCCTTCAGCGTGGCAGGCAGCCTGGCGATGCCGGCCGCCTTTGGATTTGCCTTGATCGCGAACGACTTTGTGCCACTTCTGCTGGGCGATCGCTGGGTCGGCACGGTGCCGCTGCTCGTCGTCCTGGTTCCTTTGCTGGGTATGCGTGCGACCTTCTCGGTGGTTCAGCCCTGTATGCTGGCCCTGGGTGAAACGCGGCTGCTGTTTTTTGCAGGCGTGATTTACGGCGTGGTACATATCGCAGCCTTTACCCTAGGGACGATCTATTTCGGCCTGCCCGGGGCCGTGTGGGGCATCGTTGCGGCAGGTGTGGTGTTCGTGTTTCTCAACTATGCGCTGTTGCAGCGGTTACTCGGTATCGGATTTGCCGAGATCCTCTCGCATGCCTTGCGCCCCTTTGTTTCAGCGCTGGTCATGGTTGGCGCGGTCTTCCTGTTGGATGCAATGATTGCTTTGCCCCTGTTTTCATCCGCGGGGGCATGGTCTGCCTTGTGGATCAAGACGATTGTTGGAGCAGGGGTTTACGTGATCACACAGTATGGTTTGTGGCGGCTGCAGGGGCGCCCACCCGGTGTGGAAGACAGGCTGATCCGGTTGCTGATCAGCGGCAAGCCGTCGGTGGCTTCTGAGAGCCGACGATGACAGACAAGGGGAACGCAGACAGGGCATCGAGACTGCGCGAAGCGATCGCGTTGAAGCGCGCAAAAGCGGGCAAGACGTCAGCCCAGGCTGGGATGACGGTGCGTCCCGGGGACAGCAAGGCTTACCTCAGCGGTCTGCAGCATGGCCTGTGGCTTGCTCATCAGGTGAGGCCGGAATCCCCCGCATATAACCTCGCCAGCGCCTACTGTTTCCGGGGAGCGCTGGATATCCCGAGATTACAAACCTCGTTCAATCGCCTGGTGGCGCGCCATCGCATCCTGCGATCGACATTCAGCGCGCATGCGGACACCGCCGAGCAGGTCATCCGCCCGCACCAAGACCTGCAAGTGGGATTTCATGCGATCGACGAACAGAACCAGGTGGCGACCGCCACACGCCTGGCCCGGGAGCCTTTTGATCTCGAGACCGGCCCTCTGGTACGGATGGACGTCCTGGCAGATGAACAAGCGCAGGTGGGCGTTCTGCTTCTCGCGGTGCATCACATCATCATGGATGAGATGTCCCTTGGGCAGTTCTGGCTTGAGCTGGCTGCGGCATACAACGGAGGCACGCCCGAGGCAGCGGCATGTGACCTGCAGTACGACGATTACGTGTACTGGCAGCAGAAAAGCGACCACGCCAAGCGAGCGCATGACCGGGCGTTCTGGTTGCAAAAACTGACGCCGCCCCCGGATAACTTGAAGCTGCCGATAGAGCGGCAGGTGGGAAGGCTCAACGATGACGGGCGCTTGCTCAGGCACGTGCCAGACGACCCGCTGAAGCGCGATGTCCGGCGATTCGCGGCGGCGGCGGGTGTAACGCCCTTCGCCGTCTACGCCTTCGCTTTCCAGTTGCTGCTGCAAAGATATGCCGATGGTCAGAGAGTGGCATTTGCCACGCCGGTAGCCACGCGAACGCATGCGGCCAGCATGGAGATGCTCGGCTACTTTCTCAATCCGCTGCTTGTGTACACGGCAGTCGACGAAACGTTGTCGGTTGAGCAGTCACTCGCCGCGTTCAACGAGCTGCTCAACGAATGCATTGCACATGCCGCTGTGCCATTGAATGAACTGGCAGCGGTACTGCCCGGGTTAAGGGATACGACACGCAACCCGCTGTTTCAGGCAATGTTCGTTTACCAGAACGTGTCTCAGCCTCCGCTCCTGGCTGGGCTGCAACTCGAACCGGTCGAGCTTGACCTGGGCTGCTCCAAGTTCGATCTGACATTGTTCGTCTCGGAAGGAGATCACACCCTGGAGTTCGGCGTGGAGTTCAAAACTGGGCTGTATGAGACGAGCTCGATCCGCCGTCTGCTAGGCCACTACGAGGAACTGCTCTGCTCCGTCGTCGAAGATGCAGGGCGCAAGGTTCTCGATGTCCGCATGCTGGGTGTTGAAGAGCAACAGGCGCTGCGCATCCTGTCGACAGGGCCGGAACTCGAATCGCAGACACGGCTGTTGCCACAGCGAATTTTGCACGTTGGGCTCGATACTCCCGATGCGATTGCGCTGGTATGCGAAGGGCAGGCGTGGACGTACCAAAGGTTGATCGCAGCGAGCGTATCCGTTGCTCGTGCGCTGCGTGCGCTGGATGTCGGTCATCGTGACCACGTGGGGTTGTTTGTTGAGCGCTCGCCCTGGCTGCTTGCCGGTATCCTCGGCACGCATTTCGCCGGGGCCGCCTACGTGCCGCTCGATCCGTCCTATCCATCTGCCAGGAATGCATTCCAGCTCGAGGATGCGGATGTCGCAGCGGTGCTGACGACCTCCAACTTGCAGGCGCGGTTGCCTGCCACGGCTGCGCCGCTGGTGCTTGTCGATGGCTTGTCTGTCGAAAGCCTGCCTGTCGATACTCGGATCAATGCGGAGATCTTTGCGTCCAACGGGGACGACACCGCCTATCTGTTATATACATCCGGGTCCACCGGGCATCCCAAGGGGGTCGTCATCTCGCAGCGGAACCTTGCGGCAAGCACGGATGCACGCAGCCAGGTTTACGGGGCGCGCGCCGCGCGCTTTCTGTTGATTCCCAGCGTCGCCTTCGACAGCTCGGTTGCCGGCATCTTCTGGACCCTGGCCGCGGGCGGCACACTGGTCATCGCCACCGAACAACAGTTGCATAATC
Source organism: Thiosocius teredinicola (assembly GCF_002009425.1). Classification (NCBI taxonomy): domain Bacteria; kingdom Pseudomonadati; phylum Pseudomonadota; class Gammaproteobacteria; order Chromatiales; family Sedimenticolaceae; genus Thiosocius; species Thiosocius teredinicola. The sequence continues at coordinate 2,709,647 of NZ_CP019936.1, read as the reverse complement.
CGCGCTTGCTCGCAGAGTTGATTGAAGAACAACAGGTCACCCACTTGCTCTGTGTGCCCTCTCTGTATACCTATCTGCTCGACTTTCTTGAGCACCGCTCACTCGCACTGGAGGCGGTTGTCGTGGCGGGTGAAAGCTGCCCGGCAGGTCTGCTGAACAAGCATCTTCAGCTGTTGCCGTCGACGCGCCTGTTCAACGAGTATGGGCCGACCGAAGCGACGGTCTGGTCCAGCGTGCGTGAGTTCATGCGCACACCGGCTGAGCAGCACATCGACATCGGCTGCCCGATACCCGGGGCATGTATCGAGCTTCTCGACCGGTTTGGCAGACGGGTGCCGAAAGGATTTCCCGGCGAGGCCTGGGTCAGCGGGCCAACCGTATCGTCGGGCTACTGGCGCCGGGCTGACCTTACCAGCGCACGCTATGCCTCGGAGCTCGACAGGTTCGAGGTTTTCGAGAGTCATGAGCGCCGTTACCGCACCGGTGACCGGATGGCGTGGAATGCAGAAGGTCGCCTGGACTTTCTGGGAAGGGACGATGGTCAGATCAAATTGCGCGGTTTCCGCATTGAGATCGGCGAGGTCGAGAACTGTCTCTATCAGGCCTCCGGGGGAAGGCCGGCTGCCGTCGTGGCGCGTTCAGTCGCTGGCGAGGATGAGCAGCAGCTGGTGGCCTTTGTGGAATCCGCAAGCTCGCAAAAAGAAGCGGTGTTGAACCGGGTCGTCGCGGAAAAGTTGCCGGCTCATATGTGGCCGGCCCGGATCGTGTTCATGGAATCCCTGCCGCGATTGCCGAACGGCAAGGTGGATACCCGGCAGCTGCAGAACTGGCCTTTGACACACGACCAATCCCAGGTTGCGGAAACCGTACCCTTCGATATCACGGAGCAGACGCTGGTTTCGCTATGGCAGGGGTTGTTGCAGATTCCGACGGTTTCGGTGACCGACAACTTCTTTCGGCTGGGCGGGCATTCCTTGCTGGTAATCCGCATGATTGCCGCAATCGAACGCGACATGGGCGTGCGGCTGACCGCGGCCGATGTGTTTGAGAATCCCACGGTCAGTGAACTGGCCAAACGCGTCGCGCAGGGAAGTACTGCTTCGGCAGTGCCTTATCGCCACCTTTTTCCCATTCAGCCGGCCTGGTCCGGCGATCCGCTGATTTTCTGTATCCCACATTTCTTCTCGGATGCCGTGGCAAGACAGTTCAAGGACAAGCGACCGGTGTATGGCTTGCGCGGCGTCGGTCTGCGCGCCGAAGGCAACTGGGGACGCTGGGCCACGATGCGCGCACTGGGCCGGGAGCTGGCGGACGAGGTTGAAAGACGCTTCCCCGGGCAGCCATGCACAATCGCCGGCTATTCCTTTGGCGCCTCGATGGCAATGGAACTGACCGCCGAGTTGCAGCAACGGGGTGTTTCGGTAGATAAGCTCTGTTTGATAGCGCCGATGGCGATCGATCATGTTCGCATCGGTCCGTTCAAGTTCCAGCTGCACAACCTGCGTCGATCGCTGGGCGAGATGTCGGCGGGCGAGAAGTTGATCCACATCGCGCGCGACAACAATCCGTTGACCCTGCGACCCTATAGGCATTTTTCGCGATTGATCAGGATGCGGCTATGGCGGCGTGTGCAGGTCGCCTATGCACGGGTGCGCAAAGCCCTGGGTTTATCCTTGGGTGCTGAATTGCTGCACGCCGATGTGCGGGTGGAGCGGTTCCGCTTGCAGAGCAACTATCGACCGCGGAACATTCATGCTGCAACCGTGATCCTCAATGCACAAGAAACCTCCACGAATGCTGCCGCGACCCTGCGCCCCTACCTGCTGGGGCCGCTGGAGGTGGTCGACATCCCCGACCCCCACATCGACGCGAATGTCGCTATGGCCACAGAAAGATTGCTTGAGTACCTGCAACAAGCCAATGGCGACATGGTCGAGCAGGCAAACAACACGTCGGATGGTGTCGCATGCTGACAGACGTCGAGCGTAAACGCGGAAACGCCGAGTTGCGGCGATTGCTGGAGCAGCTCGGTACGCAGATAACGCCAGATGAAGATGCCTTGCAGGCCTGGTTCGCAGAATATCGCCATCATCACCTGGATCGCCTGGCGAGAGACTTGGAGATGCTGGAGGCGCACGTGCCCGCGCCGGCCAAGGTGCTCGAATACGGTGCGATACCCCTGCTGCTCACGGCCGCATTACAGACTCGCGGTTACCAGGTCACAGGGCTGGATATTGGCCCACAGCGATTTGCGGACGCGATTCGTGGCATGGCGCTCGATGTCAGGCAATGTGATGTCGAGCGAGAGACGACGCCTTTCGAAGCGGCCTCATTCGACGCCATACTGTTCAACGAGCTTTTTGAACACCTGCGCATCAACCCGATTTTCACGCTGCGCGAGGTGCATCGGATACTCAAGCCGCAAGGGCGTTTGTTTATTTCTACCCCGAACCTGCGTTCGGCCAAGGGGATTCGCAACCTGTTGTTCAAGAACCAGGGGCATGCGGTATCGGCAGGGGTTTACAGGCAGTATGAGAAGCTGGAAACCCTGGGTCATATGGGACACGTCCGCGAATACACCACCAAAGAGGTGGTCGATTTTCTGCAACACATCGGGTTCGAGGTGGAGAAGGTGATCTACCGCGGTGGAGATGGAGCGGGGCTGACCGGTCTGGTCGAGCGCGTTGTGCCATCGATGCGCCCGTTCTTTTCGCTGATCGCCCGCAAGCGGGGAGACGGGTGAGTCCGTCGGCCATGCAGCACCGGATCTTCGTGGTTGGGGCTCCCCGATCAGGAACGACCCTGGTTCAATCGTTGCTGGCAAGCCATCCGGATCTGACATCGTTTCCCGAGAGTCACCTGTTCAGCCGGCATTTCAAAACCATCCCGCGGCTGCCGTTCCCTTTTCTGCGGCACAGCCCATTGCTGCGGCTACGAGCTTTTCTCGGTGAGGCGGGGATCGATGCCGAATCGGCAGAGGCCTATCAAGAGAGGCTTGGCCGGCTGCTGCGGCCGGCGTTGCTCCGGCCTCTGAGAACCCGCGAGGTGGCGCGCGAGTTGCTGGCTGTGCTTGATGACATCGCGCGCTCCAGGCAGGTGTCGGGCTGGGTTGAAAAGACACCCATGCATCTCTACTACGTGAAGTTTCTGGAATCGTTCTTCCCTGAGGGCCGAAAGCCGCACTTCGTGCATGTCGTTCGCCGCGGCCTGGATGTCGTTACCTCGCTGCACGCGGCCTCGATGGCCTGGAAGACGCCTTATGCAATCGATACCTGCGTCGAACGCTGGAATCAGGATGTTGCGGTATCCCTCAAACATCTACACGAACCGCAGCATCATTTCGTGGTTTACGAAGCGTTGGTGAATGAGCCCGACCGGGTGACGCGGCGATTGTTCGAATCCTTAGGGCTGGATTGGCAGGATGATGTTCTGCAGCGCTATGCCGCGGAGAGTCAATCGCTGATTACCAACGAAGAGACCTGGAAGAGCAACAATGCCGGAGCGATCGAGGCCCCCGTCAAAAGTACCGGTCAGTTGGATAAGGCGCAGCTGCAAAGGGTGACCGAAGGCCTGGATGACGCGCTTTACCGGGAGGCCTGCCGCCGGGTCGATTATTCACTACCGGGTGGCGGGAGTGTCGCTTGAAGGATCTTGCGCTTGGCGGACAGTTGGCGAGGGCAATTCAGTCCCGCGACACTTTCGACTTTGCCCTGCGGGCATTGGATGCTAGCGAGCCCCTGGATCCCGAAGACCGGGCGTGCCTCGAGCAGGTTGTGCAGGCCTGTCGCTCGATCTCGAAAAAAATGTTGGACCTGCAGAGCCAAGTCTTGCACCTGCTCGACGAGGCAGGCATCCAGGCATCGGGCAGTGACAGCGATCTGCTTGCCAGGGGAGCCCAGCAGTTTCATCACTGTCGCATCCGCATACCGGTGGAGCATATCGCCGCCGCCGTCGAGGCGCTGAACAGCATCGGGTTCAGCACGCGGGTTGCGCTCGACCGTGTTGCCGTGGCTCTGCTTGCACGCTATCAAAAGCAGATCACCTTGATCCGTTTCGACGAGGACACCACGCGAGTCACGCTGCGCTGGTCCGAGCAGCTGCCGAACTGTCTCCACGCGGCACTGCGGCCTTCGTTGACCGATGCGGCTTACCTCAAGCTGCCGCCAAGACTCGTTGCGCTTTATCCTTTCGTGCGATTGCTCAGGAGAATCCGCAAGTCAGACGGTACCGGGACGAAGGGATTCGAAGACCAAGACTATCTTCGTACTCCGCAGTCCCTGGTCAGCCCTCTGTTGGTTGCGGCCGGGGTTACCGCCGAAGACACCGTTTGCGATCTGGGTTGCGGATATGGCCAGGTAGTTATCCACGCGGCCGAGGCCTTCGGTTGCCGCGCAGTTGGTGTGGAGGCGGCCCCTGAGATGGTGGCCGCGGCCCGGCAGTCGGTGGACCGGGCCGGGTTGCAGCATCGCGTCGAGATACGTCACCAGGTGATTGAAGAAGCCGACCTTTCGGGGGTAGACGTGGTCTTTCTGTTTCTTCCTTCTGCCGTGGTCAATCGCTTGTTGCCGCTGTTGCTCAAACGGATGCGCAAGGGCGCGCGCCTGGTGGTTCACGAGCAGGCGTCGATGATGCTCGAGCCACCGCCTGATCAATCGCTACCGCTGGTGTCTGCGACGGCATTGACCGTGGCACATCTGTGGCGAGTATGAACAGCCTGCCGTACTGACTCGGCGCCTATGCGGCGCTAAAGTCCTTCGACATCCGTAAGGATGCGCTCTTCTGCGATTCGTGCGAGTTCGCCCAGCGTCGGATGGTTGAACACGGTTTCCAGCGGCAATTCGATGTCGAACTCGCGGCACAGGCTGACCATGACCCGCATGGCGCTGAGTGAGGTGCCTCCCAATCGAAAGAAATGGTCGTTTGCACCTATCCGGCCACATTCGAGTTCTTCCTGCCAGCGTTGCGCGAGATATTCTTCAACCGGTCCCTCGGGTGGGACATACCCGGTTTCGTGCTGCTCGTATGCATGCCACGGGAGTGCGTCCTGGTCGATCTTGCCATGAGCCGTGAGCGGAATGGCTTCGAGTCTTCTGAAGTGCGTTGGAATAAAACTTATCGGCAGCAGGTTGCTGAGCCGGTCGCGCAGCAGGTCCTCGGGTATGTCGCGCGCGGCAGTGTAGAAACCCCATAGAACACTTTTTTCCGTGTTTTGTCCCGAAAGGTGTTCGCTCGGGTAGCCGATCTCCTGCAGTGTCTGCTCGACCTGGCCGGCGTCGATGTGATCGTTGAGTTCTTGGTTGGCCGCCTCTCGTGTCTTGTGCCCAAGCCGGACATCCCAGCTGTAGGGGAGGGCGTAGTTGTGATAACCCTTCTCCTTGAGGTGGACGAAGATCCCCGTGTCGTTGATCAGGCAGTTCGTGGATCGTCCGGTATCTTTGGGGCGTTGCCATGAAACTTTGCGCCCCAGGTAATCGAGCACCTCTTCCAAGCCTACGTCCCTGTAGCGGTAGAAATCGACGAACTGGATCTGTTCGAATACCTCATCCGTCTGGAAAACGCCGACATCAAGGGACCGTGCGACTTCATCATCGATGCGATGATAGATTTTGCGCGCTGCCAAGACCGCGGCATCCACCTCCTCGCAAGACCGTTCACCGTCTTTGAACATCTCTTCGGTCAGCCGGGTCTCGAACATCTGGCCGCGTGACAAACCGGTCACGATCACGGGAATACCGAGCTCGATCGCGCGGTTGGTGCTCAGGGTGTACAGCGTTTTGAAGCAGCCCTGGCACACGTTGGAGAAGCGCGCCAGGCTGTCGCGGAAGATCGCGTTCATTGCCTCCGTGCCGGCGAATTCCACCGTCACGCCAAGCTGTCCGGTCACCTTGCGGATATTTTCTTTGGCGCCGTCCGAGATAAAGCCGTTGTCCAGTGTCAGGGCATAGACCGAGAGCCCCATGTCGACCAGTTGGCACAAGGCGTAGGTACTGTCCTTACCGCCGCTCAACAGCATCATGCAATCGTATGCCGAGGTGTTTCCTGCTCGTGAACGTTCGAACAGCGCCAGCAGGTCATCCGGAGTTTTGAAATAGCTGGCGGCGTGGTCTTTGATCGTCTCGTACGAACGGCAGATCGAGCATACGCCCTCGTCGTCGAACCGGGCGTGGGGGTAGTCGGAAGACAGACCGCATCGGATGCAGCTGTGTTGCGTGCCGTGCTGCGTGGCATGGGGGAGGCTTTTTCTCTGCAGCACGGCACACTGTTCGATATCGGGTATCGAAAGCAGCGCGGCCTCGATCTCGCCCGGCTCGATACGGAACCCGGAAATCTTCAGCTGCCGGTCTTGCCTGCCCAGGTATTCCAGGCGACCGGGTGAAACCCAGCGAACCAGATCGCCGGTACGGTAGCGCTTCTGTCCCTCTAGGGTTGGGTGCGGTAAGAAACGCTCGTGAGTGAGCGCTTCTTGATTATGGTAGGCACGGGCCAGACCGGGGCGCGACACCCAGAGTTCACTGGGCACACCCTCTGGTACCGGTGTCATCCGGTGGTTGAGTATGTCTACCGACACATGATCGGCAGGGCGGCCGATGGGCACGCTGTGACCCTGGTCGGCTTGCGCGTCGAAGCAATGGAGCACGCAGCCGACAACGGCCTCGGTCGGCCCGTATTCGTTGTAGATCTCCGCTTTGCCGTGGAGTTTTCGGTCGATGCTCGCGGCCAGAGAGGTCTTGAAGTCCTCGCCGCCCACGACGATGCAGCGGATCTTCGAATCGCCGAGCTCTGCATCTTCCAACAGCGACAGGTGGGACGGGGTCAGTTTGATGAAATCAACCTTGTTGTCGGCAACAACATCGATGATTGCCGAGTCGACCGGACCATCGGGTTCGGGATAGATCTCCAGGACTCCCCCCGTGATCAACGGCAGAAAAAGGGAGGTGACCGTCAGGTCGAAAGACAAGGAGGTAAACAGCGGAAAGCTCAGCCTGTCGCCGCGGACATAGGTTCGTGCGGCCCAATCCAGGTAGTCGGCTAGCCCGAGGTGTTCAATCAATACGCCTTTGGGACGACCGGTCGAGCCGGACGTATACAGCATGTAGGCCAAGTCGCTCATCAAGGGGTCTACGCCAGGGCGTTGCAGCGCTCGGCCCTGGCGGATGCCGCTTTGTATGTCGAGGGTTTCGACCCGACTGAACAGTGCGGTAGCGACTCCGGTCTCGCCGGTCAGCACCAGGCGCGCTTTGGAATCTTCCAACATGGCGTGGACGCGTGCGGCGGGGTAGTTCTTATCGATCGGCACATAGGCCGCTTGTACGCGCAGGGTCGCGAGAATGGCAATGACCGATTCTACCGAGCGCTTGCCAGCCAGTGCCACGAAATCGCCGGGTTGGACGCCCTTCGCGAGCAAAGTAGCCGCCAGGGCATCAGCCTGCGCGGACAGCTCTAGAAATGTCAGTTGGGTTGGTCCCTGCCTGACCGCAACCGACTGCGGATTGGACTGCACCTGTTCGTCGAACCTTGAGAGAACACTTCGGGTAGGCAGTGGCTGCTCATTCGTATGGTTCAAGCGCTCAAGAATCCCGGATTCATCCGCGGTGAGCAGCGCGACTTCGTGAACCTTCTGGTCGGGGTCCGAGAGCAGTGCCTCGAGCAGCGTGTTGAAGTGTTCGAGGCTGCGCCGACACAGGTATGCCGGCAGCACTTGGTCGTTGAAATCGAAGTGCAGGGTGAAACAGCCATCCCCATCAAAGTCATGGACCTGCAGGCGCAGGGCATGAACGTTATCGCCGTGGCCCGGGTGTACCCAACGGGCTTGCGGGTGCATGTCGGCAAAGTAACCGAAGGGTTCGGGAAAATAGTTGAGGACGATACTGGCCGCCGAGGATTCTGACGGTTCGCTTGACCCGGGCAGCGCGTGTTGCAGGAAAAGGAAGCTCTCCTCCAGGCATTTGCCGCCCAGCGAACGGAACGAATCGTCTTCTGCGACCTGTACGCAAAACGGAAACATCTCGATGAAAAGTCCGAGAGCGTTCCTGGCATCCGTGCCGGGGCGGCCGATGACCGGGGCATCGAAGGCCAGCTGAGACTCGCCGCTCACCCGTCCCAACCAGGCAAAAAGCAAGGTCGCGAAGATGTTGAATCGCGACAGCTCGGCAGACAGGCTGGCGAACCCCTGTTCCTCGCATAGCCTGTCGATCGCACGCATCTGCGACGCTGTCAGCTCGAGCGTGTAACGTGTGCTTGCCGTTTCTCGCGCGGAGCCGTTGCTTACGTATAACGGAACGGCCGGCCGGGCGTTGTCCCTGCGCGAAGCCCAGTGCTGTTTGGCGTCGGCAGTGATGTCCACCTTGTCTGCGAGCGCGCGGGCCGTGGGGTAGTAGGGCGCCAACGGGGTGGGTCGACCGATACCATCGCGAATGGCTTGGTATTCCTGCGCAACCTGTCTGTACAGCAGCACGCTGGATCGGGCATCTGTGATCAGGTGATGCAGATTCAGATACCAGGCGGAACCGTGGCGACCGAGATTGACCAGTACACTGTCGACGAGCGGACCGTCCAAGGGTAAAGGGGTGGTGCTACGCGCTTCACTCCAAGTGCTGAATGCCTGCAGCGGATCGGACTTCGTACCCAGGTCGACAAACGACGTGATCAGTCGATCGGTATCCAGGGTAATCCGATGCGGCACACCGGAAACCTCTTGAACCGCAGTACGCAGCACCTCGTTACCAGCGACCACGCGTAGCCAGGCAGCCTGGAAGGTGTCGGCGTCCAGGACAGTGGAGAACACCCAGGAAAAGGCCATGTTGTAGAGCGGCGATTCGGGGTTGAGCCGTTGCCCAATCCAAATCTGGGTCTGCGTGTGCGTCAGTTCATATGATGGGGTTTGCTGCTCGCCCACTTCTTCCGACCCTTCCAGCGATTAACCGCTGTTAAACTACCACGACACTTAACAACTCCGTACCCCTTGCCATGCAATTCGAACTCTCTGCACAACAACGAGAGCGCCGTGAGCGTATTCGCGAGTTCGCCTCGCGGGAACTGGGTTCCGAGGCGGCACGTCACGATCGGGAAGGGACGTTTCCACGGGACGACTGGGCGGCGTGTTGCGATCACGGAATTCTTCGTTGCCATATCCCCGAGGCCTACGGTGGACTCGGCCTGAGCGCCAGCGATACGGTACTGACGCTGGAGGCCCTGGGTTATGGGTGCCGCGACAACGGCCTGACCCTGGCGCTGGGTGGACAGACATGGAGCGTGCAAGAGCCGATCCTGGTTTACGGAAGTGAACAACAGAAGCAGCGTTACCTGCCGCGCTTGTGCTCGGGTGAGTGGATCGGCAGCCATGGTGTCACCGAGGTCGAGTCGGGTTCGGATGCACTGAGCCTGCAGACCCGAGCGCAGAAGGTCGATGGCGGCTACTTGTTGAACGGGCGCAAGGCATACATAGGCATGGCTCCGCTTGCCGACCTGGCCGTGGTGCTGGCCAGCACCGATCCGGACGCAGGAAAGTGGGGTGTGTCGGCGTTCATCGTCGAGTCGGCGTTTGATGGGTTTTCGCAGGGCGAACCGCGGGCGAAAACAGGTACCAGGAGCAACCTGTTGGGCGACTTGGTATTCGAAGATTGTTTTGTGCCGGAAGAAAACCTGCTGGGGGGAGAGGGCGTCGGTGTCAGCCTGTTCACCCAAACGATCGCCTGGGAGCGTGCCTTCATCCACGCCGGACATCTCGGCGCAATGCAGTATGTCTTCGAGCGATGTGTGGACTATGCTAACGAGCGCCGGCAGTTCGGCCAGGCCATAGGTGGCTTTCAGTCGGTTTCCAATCGTATTGCGGATATGCGAGTTCGTCTGGAGACATCGCGACTTCTGATGTTCAAGGCGGCGGCAATGAAGGATGCCTCGCTCGATGCGTCGATCGAGTGCGCGATGGCGAAGCTGCATATCGGCGAATCCCTGCTTGAGTGCGCGACCGACGCCGTGCGCATTCACGGCGCCCGTGGCTATCTGGAAGAGTTCGAGATCGAACGACACCTGCGTGACTCGATCGGTGGCGTCATCTATGCAGGCACATCGGATATTCAACGGAACCTGATAGCCAGTCTGGCCGGCGTCAAAGGCTAGGAGGGCGCTTGGGTTACCTGCTGCATCACTCGGTAGACGAGTCCGCGCGAAGCACACCGGATCACGAGGCGTTTCGCTTCGAGGATCAGTCGCTCACCTACGCGATGCTGATGGAACGTGCCAACCGCCTGGCCGGCATGCTGGTCGAGGCAGGGGTGAAGCGCTCCGACCGGGTCGGCATCTATATGTACAAAAGCCTGGATCTGCCGGTAGCGCTTTACGGCATTCTCAAGGCGGGTGCGGCCTACGTGCCCATCGATCCCACGGCGCCTCCCGCACGTGTGCAATTCATCATCGAGGATTGCGGCATCGAGCATCTGGTGAGCGACGCCGCACATGCGCGCAAGCTCGCCAACCTGCTGCAGGGGCTGTCCACGCTCAAAAAGGTCTTTGGCCTCGGCCGTCCGCCGAACCTGGAATCGTCGTGCGATTTTGTTCCATGGCAGCAGGTTGAGACCTTTCCCGCAGAAGATCCCGCGGTGCGGGTCATCGAGCAGGATCTTGCCTACATCATGTACACGTCCGGTTCGACCGGCGCGCCCAAGGGGTTGATGCACACCCATGCCAGTGGATTGGCCTATGCGCATCTGTCGGCGCGCGAATACGGAGTAAGCGGCAACGATCGCCTGGGCAACCATTCGCCGTTGCATTTCGATATGTCGACCTTCGAGTACCTCACCGGGCCTCTGTGTGGTGCAACAAGCGTGATCATTCCCGAAGAGGTCACCTTGTTTCCGCAGAGTCTGGCCGCGTTGATCGAGGCGGAAAGACTGACGTTCTGGTATTCGGTGCCGTTGGCCCTGATCCAGCTGCTGGAACAAGGCGACATTGCGCAGCGTGACTGTTCCAGCCTGCGCTGGGTGCTGTTCGGCGGCGAACCGTTTGCGCCCAAGCACCTCAATCGTCTGATCACTCTTTGGCCAGACGCACGCTTTTCGAACTCATACGGCCCGGCCGAAGTGAACCAGTGCACCGCCTATCATTTGCCGAAGGGCGAGCTGATCGAGGATGAGGCCGTTCCGCTGGGCGATGTATGGCCCGGTGCCGAGGGGCTGCTGCTCGACGAAGACGACCACGAAGTCTCCAAGGGGCAACCGGGGGAGCTGGTCATCAGGGCGCCGACCATGATGCGCGGTTACTGGGCCCGACCGGATCTCAACAGCAAGGCGTTTTTTCGACAGCCGCTGTTCACGGACTTCGAAAAGGTCTTCTATCGGACAGGCGACCTGGTGCGGGAACGCTCCGATGGCAAGCTGATGTTCCTGGGACGCAAGGACAGGATGATCAAGATACGCGGTTATCGGGTGGAGCTTGACGAGATCGAGGCCGCCATTACCGCGTTGCCTGACGTGGCCGAGGCCGGGGCCGTGGTGGTGAACGCCGAAGATGGTGTAAAGAAAATCTGCGCAGTGGCCCTTGGGCGCGATGGGCAGCAAATTGATCCGGATGCACTGAAGCGGGGTATCGCCCAACGGCTACCGGCTTATGCTGTGCCGGACATTCTGGAATGTCGTCCCGAGCTGCCGCGAACAGGCAGTGGCAAAGTCGATCGTACGGCGCTGCGGAAGGAATTCGAGAGCAGGGGCTAGCTTGATGGCGCCGTTGCCTGGCGTTTCGACAGGCTTTGCAGGTATTCGCTCATCACCCGCACGCTGCGGAAGTTTCCGGGGAGCAGATCCTGGGGCGGAATGGAGATACCCAGTTCGTCTTTGAGGTGAGCGACCAGCCTGACCAGGCCAACCGAATCCATCAGGCCGCCGACCAGCAGGTTCTCTTCAGGATCGATATCCAGCGTATCGTCAC